>NZ_JBEZVL010000008.1:0-451577 GCF_040636975.1 Streptomyces sp. NPDC032198
CCCGAGCGCGGGGGCTCGCCCTCCCGGACGACGGCACCCTCCGAACGCGGGAAGAACTCGTACCACGACCCGAACAACGCCCGCTCCCGCTCCACCAGCAACGGCAACGGAGCGCTCTCGGTGCGGCGTTCACGCAGCGGATGGGCCGACAGGAGCGCGCGTACGTCCGGTGCCGTGGCCGCCGCGAGACGGTCCAGCGGGGTGCGGGTGTCGTCGCGCAGCAGGCCGAGCGCCGTGCGCAGGGTGGTGCGCGCCGCGCCATCGGGCGTCTGGTCGACGGCCCGCTCGAAGAGCAGGATCCCGTCCTCCAGGGTGACCCCGGTGTCCACGTCGGCGTGCACCTTGATCACCGCGTCGCGCTGCCAGGCGGCCATCGGATCGGTCCACGCCTCGACGGTGAACGTCCAGCGGCCGATCGCGTCCGGGGTCACCTCGGCGGCCCACCGGTCCGTTCCCGGTGCCCGTTCCCGCATGGTCCCGCGCCGGGTGGTGCGCCCGTCGGGCGCGTACAGGACCGCCTCGGCGCCGACCACGCCGGAGCCTTCGACGAAGACGAGGGCCGTGACCTCGACGGCCTCGCCGACGACGGCCTTCGCCGGGCGCAGGCCACCGTGGACACAGGGCCGCACATCCTCGATGGGGATGCGGACGTGACTGGGGTCCACCGACATGCTGTCCACCTCCGGGGTCGTCCGGTGCGCGTTGTTCGTCTCGGCTTCTTTCCTTGCGGCTTCGCTTCCCGCGTCAGTCGCTCCCGGGCGGGGCCGCGCGGCGGGTGGACCCGGGGCGGATCGACGCGTGGAGCCGGCCGTGTTCCGCGGCCTCCGCCGCCTCACGCCCGCAGCGCCGGCTCGTCACCGCGCACAGGGCGACCACGGCGTCCTGGAACCCCGCGCGCACCGCGGGGTCGCCGGGGGAGGCGAGGAAGCGGCGCTGCCACGCGCGATACCTCTCCAGTTGCCGACCGACGTCATCTGTGGCGCGCTCCGCCCGCATCGCACTCGACCTCCTGGACCTCCACGACGGTGAGCCCTGGCGGGCTCTCGGGCCGTTCACGGAGGGGGAGCGAACCGTCACAGTGGGTTTGCTCACTCCTTCATGGTGCGAGGTGAAACGCGCTCCGTCCTGTTGAACGCAGAGCGCTCGGCCGATCACTCTCGTGTTGCACGAATGGAGTAGAGGGGTGAAGCTGAGTGCTGACTCTCAAGCGATCACTGCTCACGCTCTGTGCGTACAGCGACTCCGTCGACGCGTCCGAGCGCGAGCTCCGCGGTGAGGAGCAAGAACGATGAAGCACCACGCAGCGCCCCGCTACTACCACCTCGACGTGGATCTGGTGCCGGAGCGCGTCGGTCAGGTCCGGCGCATCCTGGCCGCCCATCTGAGGTACTGGGGGCTGGAGCAGCATGTGCCGGACGTGTCGCGGGGGATCGGTCTCCTGCTGGAACCGGCGGCGCGGAACACCTGCGCGGGGCGGACCGCGATCGAGACCTGGTGGACCGGACACCATCTGATCACCGCGGTCTCGCACGACGATCCGGCCGTCGCGACCGCGCACCACGTCGAGTCCCATTCCCTGGCCGAGATCGCGGCGCTCAGTGACGGGTGGGGCAGCTGCACCGCCGCCGACCAGCACATCGTCTGGTTCTCGCTGCGCAGCCGCAGGCAGCTTCGCGAACCCCTGGTTCCCAAGGGCCCGGCGCCCAGCACGATCGAGGCGCGGCCCCTGCCCCGCACCGCTCCGCAGCCGGTCGCCGTGGGCGCCCCGGAGCGGACGACGCCCCTCGAGGCCGCAAGCCCCGCCTGACCGGACCGTGTCTGCCGGGTGCGCGCCGGAAAGGCGCGCACCCGCCGCATGCCCGAAGGTCGTACCGGGGGACGACGACGGGAGACCTTGTGCGCGTGTGGACCGGCCGACCCTTCCCGCTCGGCGCCACCTACGACGGTGACGGGACGAACTTCGCCCTGTTCAGCGAGGTGGCCGAGCAGGTCGACCTCATCCTGCTCGACGCGGACGGCGCCGAGCGGGCCGTGACGCTGGCGGAGGCCGACGGCTCGGTGTGGCACGGCTATCTGCCGGACATCGGCCCGGGCCAACGCTACGGATATCGCGTGCACGGCCCCTGGATGCCCGCCGCCGGCCACCGCTGCGACCCGGAGAAGTTCCTCCTCGATCCCTACGCCAGGGCCGTCCACGACCTTCGAGACGACGCCGGGCCGGACGCCCTGTGCGGTGTCGTCGTCGATCCGGAGTTCGACTGGACGGGGGACAGCCCGCCCTCGCACGCCTACGCCGACTCCGTGATCTACGAGACGCACGTACGCGGACTGAGCCGCACCCATCCGGGCGTCCCCGAAGAACTCCGCGGCACCTACGCGGGCCTGGCCGCACCGGCCGTCCTCGACCACCTGACCTCCCTGGGGGTCACCGCGGTCGAGCTGATGCCGGTGCACCAGTACGTCCAGGACGGCTTCCTGCTCGACAAGGGCCTGTCCAACTACTGGGGCTACAACACGATCGGATTCTTCGCGCCGCACCACGCGTATGCGGCCCACGGGACGCTCGGGCAGCAGGTCACCGAGTTCAAGTCCATGGTGAAGGCCCTGCACGCGGCCGGCCTCGAAGTGATCCTCGACGTGGTCTACAACCACACGGCGGAGGGCAACGAGAACGGCCCGACCCTCTCCTTCCGGGGCATCGACAACGCGTCGTACTACCGGCTGTCCGACGACGACTTCAGCCGCTATTACGACACCACGGGGACGGGCAACAGCCTGCTGATGCGCCACCCCAACGTCCTTCAGCTGCTCATGGATTCGCTGCGCTACTGGGTCACCGAATGCCACGTCGACGGATTCCGCTTCGATTTGGCCGCCACCCTCGCCCGGCAGTTCCACGAGGTGGACCGGCTCTCGGCCTTCTTCGACCTCATCCAGCAGGACCCCGTGATCAGCCGTGTCAAGCTCATCGCCGAGCCGTGGGACCTCGGCGACGGCGGCTACCAGGTGGGCAACTTCCCGCCGCTGTGGTCCGAGTGGAACGGCAAGTACCGCGACTGTGTCAGGGACTTCTGGCGCGGGGGCGACCGGACCCTCGCGGAGTTCGCCTCACGCCTCACGGGATCCGCCGACCTCTACCAGCGCGACCGGCGCCGTCCGCGCGCCAGCGTCAACTTCATCACCGCCCACGACGGATTCACCCTGCGCGACCTGGTCTCGTACGACGTCAAGCACAACGAGGCCAACGGTGAGGGAAACCGGGACGGCGAGAGCACCAACCGCTCCTGGAACTGCGGCACGGAAGGCCCCACCCGCAACCCCGAGGTGCGCGCCCTGCGCGCACGGCAACAGCGCAACTTCCTCGCGACGCTGATGCTGTCCCAGGGCATCCCGATGCTCGGCCACGGGGACGAACTGGGCCGCACCCAGCGCGGCAACAACAACGCCTACTGCCAGGACAACGAGACCACGTGGATCGACTGGGACCTCGACGAGGAACGCGAGGAACTGCTGGACTTCACCCGCCGGGTGGTGGCGCTGCGCACCGCACACCCGATCCTGCGCCGCCGCCGTTTCTTCCGGGGCGACACCGTCACCCGTCAGGGGCAGCCGCTGCCCGACCTGGTCTGGCTGCGCCCGGACGCCGCCGAGATGACGACGGCGGACTGGGACCGGCCCGACGCGCACGCGGTGGCCGTCTTCCTCAACGGCGATGCCATCGCGGAACCCGACCGCGTCGGCCGGGCCGTCGTCGACGATTCCTTCCTCGTGCTGTTCAACTGCTACTGGGAGCCGATGGAGTTCCGGCTCCCCGACACCCCGTACGGAGCGTGCTGGACGACCCTGCTCGACACGTACGAAACCGGCGGCCCGCCGGACGAGACGGAACACAAGGCCGACACGACTCTCAGCGTGGGCCCGCGGTCCCTGGTCATCCTCTCCCGGCCCTCGGAGCAGCCCTCGGACCGGCTTTCGGACCAGTGACAGGGCGGGTCATTGCTGGTCCAGGTCCACCTTGAGCTCGTCCGTCTCCGTCCAGAAGCCCTCGTCGGCGTCCTGCAGCCGGGACGCGGCGTGCTTCATGTGACGGCGTACGGCGCTGCGGGCCGCCTCCGCGTCGCCCGACTCGACGGCCGCCAGGATCGCGTGGTGCTCCACCCGCACGGCCTCGATGAAGTCGTCGCGCCGCGCCTCGTTCGCCCGCGTGACGCGGATGCCGCCGCGCATGACCTCGCCCAGGTACCGCACGGTCGAGACCATCACCGCGTTCCCGGTCGACTCGGCGATCGACTGATGGAAGGCCAGGTCCTCGTCGACTCCGTCACCGCCGTCCGCCACCGCCTTGTCGATCGCGGCCAGCGACTGCCGCATCCGGGCGACGTCGTCCGGTGTGGCCCGGACGGCCGCCAGCGAAGCCGCCTCGCCCTCCATGGCGCGGCGGACCTCCACGATCTGCAGCACCTTGGACTTGGTGCCGGAGGCCTCGGCCTCCAGGTCCAGCGGCCGGGTGCGCCGGGGCATGACGAACACGCCCCGGCCCTGGCGCGGTTCGACGAGCCCGGCGTTGCGCAGCCGGGAGACGGCCTCGCGGATCACGGTGCGGCTGACGCCGAGCTGCTTGACCAACTCGACCTCGGTCGGCAGCTTGTCGCCCTCGGCAAGACGCCCGGACTCGATCTCCTCCGAGAGGATCGCGGCGACCCGGTCCGCGAGCCGAATGGGGCCACTCACCTTGGAGAACATGCTCGTCAGTCTATCCGTCGGGCCCCGATCGCCCCGGCCGCGGGCAGGTCCGCGGACCTCACGGCTTCGGGGTGGTCCTCGACGTAGGCCCGCACGACCGACTCGAAGCTCGCGTCGGGCCGCAGGCCGAGCGCCGTGGCGCGCGCGTTGTCGAAGGCGGCGGGCCAGGAGCCGACCATGGCCTCGACGGCGGGGTCGGGCGAGAGCGTCACGCGGTCGGCCACGGCGTCACCGGCCACCCGGCGCAGCGTGTCCAGCATCTCGGCGACCGTGACCGTCAGCGCCGGAAGATTGACCGGAAGTCCGCCCTCCAGCTCACCGGGGCCACTGCCGCGCCCGGCCTCGGCGATGCACAGGATGCCTTCGACGGTGCGCCGCGGCGAGGCCAGGGCGACCCGCAGATCGGGGCTGACCGGGCAGATGGCGGGCAGCCCCGCGAGCGGCTCGCGGATGATGCCGGACAGGAAGCCGGATGCGGCGGCGTTGGGCTTGCCCGGCCGCACCGACACGGTCATCAGGCGCGCCACGCGTCCGTCGACGAAGCCCCGCCGGGTGTACTCGGCGACCAGCTGCTCGCAGACGCGCTTCTGCGTGCCGTAGCTGGACTGCGGCGTGGGCAGCGTCGACTCGCTCACCACGGGCGGCAGCGGCAGCGCGGGGTCGGAGCCGTAGACCGCGACGCTGCTGGAGAACACCACCCGGGGCGTCGGGCCGTCGGCGGCCGACTGTGCGCGGGCGGCGTCCAGCAGCGCGCGGGTGGTGTCCAGGTTGGCGCTCATGCCGAGGTCGAAGTCGGCCTCGCACTCGGACGAGACGGCCGACGCCAGGTGGATCAGGACGTCCACGGGCTGCGTGAAGATCTCGTCGAGGCGCTCGCTCAGGTCGCCCTGGACGACGTCCACCAGGGGATCGGAGGCCACCGTCGCCTCGGCGGGCACGGACCGGTCGGCGAGCACCAGGCGGTCGATGGGCGCCCCGCACAGGGTGCGCCGCTCCAGCAGGGCGTCGGCGACCTGCCGTCCCAGGAAGCCGAAGCCACCGGTGATGACGATCCTCATGCGTGTTCTCCTCGGTAGTTCTTCAGCCAGCCGAGCCCCTCGCTCGTACCGGCCCGGGGGTGGTACTCGCAGCCGATCCACCCGTCGAAGCCCAGCTCGTCGAGGACGTCGAACAGGTGGCGGACGTCGAGTTCGCCCCGGTCGGGCTCGTGGCGGTCGGGCACGCCGGCGATCTGCAGATGGGCGACGCGGCCGGTGGGCAGGTCGCGGCGCAGTGTGGTGGTGAGGTCGCCCTCCACGATCTGACAGTGGTACAGGTCGAGTTGGACCTTGAGGTTCGGGGCGCCCACCTCCTGGACGACAGCGTGCGCCTCGGCCTGCCGGTGCAGGAAGTACCCCGGCATGTCACGTCCGTTGATCGGTTCGATCAGCAGGTCGACGCCGACGGCGGCGGCCCGCTCGGCGGCCCAGGCGAGGTTGGCCAGGTAGGTGGCGCGGTGCGCGGCCCGCAGATCGGGCGTGCACTGAGGCGACAGGAGACCGGCCATCACGTGCACCTGGCCGCAGCCGAGCACCGCGGCGTACTCCAGCGCCTGTCCGATCCCGGAGCGGAGTTCGCCCTCGCGGCCGGGGAGCGAGGCGATGCCCCGCTCCCCGGACTCCCAGTCGCCGGGCGGCGCGTTGAACAGCACCTGGCGCAGGCCGTGGTCATCGAGCCGGCGGCGCAGCTCTGCGGCCTCATGCGCGTAGGGGAACAGGTACTCGACGGCCTCGAAGCCGTCCGCCGACGCCGCGGCGAAGCGGTCGGGGAAGTCGTGCTCGGTGTACATCATGGACAGGTTCGCGGCGAACCTCGGCATGCTTGCTCCTGTGGTGGGGCCGGGACCGTGACCGGACCAGGTCAGCGGTTGACGACATCCTTCTTGGTGGTCAGCACGGCGACCGCGCCGATCACCAGGCTCAGGGCAAGGACGTACATCGGTATGGAGGTCGACCCGGTGGCGTCCTTGAGCCCGCCGATCATGTACGGGCTGACGAACCCGGCCAGGTTGCCCACCGAGTTGATCAGGGCGAGCCCGGCCGCCGCCGCGGTGCCACCGAGGAACGCGGTGGGCAGCGACCAGAACAGCGGGGCGCAGGTGAGCACACCGGCCGCCGCGAAGGACAGGGCGATCAGGGACAGCACCGTCGATCCGCTCCAGCCGGCGGCCAGGGAGAAGCCGAGGGCGCCCATGAGGCTGGGGACGACCAGGTGCCAACGGCGCTCGCGGCGCTTGTCCGCGGAGCGTCCGAACAGGTTCATCGCGATCAGCGCGGCCACGAACGGCACGGCGCTGAGCACCCCGATCGTCAAGTTGTCGTCGATGCCGGTGGACTTGACGAAGGTGGGCATCCAGAAGGTCAGGGCGTACTGACCCATCACGAAGCAGAAGTAGATGAGGCACATCAGCCACACCTTGGGGTCGCGGAAGCCGTCCCACACGCGGCCGTGCTTCTGGTGCGCGGTGTCCTTGGCGATCGCCGCCTCGACGATGTCCTTCTCCTCTTCGGAGAGCCACGTGGCGCTGCGCACCCCATTGTCGAGGTAGAACAGCGTCGCGACACCGATGAGGAGCGCCGGAATCGCCTCCAGCATGAACATCCACTGCCAGCCATGCCACCCGCTGACCCCGTCGAAGCTGTCCATGATCCAGCCGGAGAGCGGGTTGCCGAAGATGCCCGCGACGGGGATCGCCGACATGAACATCGCGATGACGCGGGCCCGGCGGTGGGAGGGGAACCAGTAGGTGCAGTAGAGGATCACCCCCGGGTAGAAGCCGGCCTCCGCCGCGCCCAGGAGGAAGCGGAGCGCGTAGAACGTCGTCTCGTTCGTGACGAAGGAGAACGCGCCCGAGACCAGACCCCACGTGATCATGATCCGGGCGATCCAGGTGCGCGCGCCCACGCGCTGGAGCATCAGGTTCGAGGGCACCTCGAAGATGAAGTAGCCGATGAAGAACAGACCGGCGCCGAGGCCGTACGCCGCTTCGCTCAGGCCCAGGTCGTCGGACATCTGCAGCTTCGCGAAGCCGACGTTGACGCGGTCCAGGTAGGAGAAGACGTAACAGAGGATCAGGAAGGGGACGATACGGAGAACGACCTTGCGGAACACGGCGTTCTCACGGGCGAGATCGGGGGTCTCGGCCGTCGCGGTGGGCGTGGGCATGCGGAATCCTTACTGCGGCTCAGGGGATTCTCCGACGGAGGGGCGCGCGGTGCGGTGCGGTGTGCGGTCACCAAGAGGCGCCGAACACGGACCTCAGTTCGTCGAGAGCGGGGGAGGGGAGCGGCTCGGGGCGACGGTCGGTCAGGAGCCAGAGGCGCGCCGTTTCCTCGAGTTCTTCGAGGACGGCGAGAGCGGATGCGGCGTCCGGGCCCCAGACCACCGGGCCCAGACGGTCGAGCAGCACGGCCCTGATTGGCGTGCGGCCCGCCGCACGATCAGCGATATGGCCGGTCACCAGGTCGGCCACGTGGGGATCGCCGGGCCGGTGGTAGGGGATGAGCGGGACGTGCCCGACCTTCATGACGTAGTACGGCGTGAGGGGCGGAAGCACATCGTCCTGGCTCCACACTCCGGCCAGGGTGAGCGCGACGAGATGCGTGGAGTGGGTGTGGACGACGAACCGTGCCGTGGGGTCGGCGGCACAGATGCGGCGGTGCAGGGTGAGGGTCTTGCTGGCGCGGTCGCCCGCGATCTGCTCACCGTTCGGATCGACCAGGGCGAGGCGCTCGGGCTCCAGGAAGCCCAGGGCGGCGTCGGTGGGCGTGATCAGGTGGGAGTCGCCGACCCGCGCGCTGATGTTCCCGGCGCTGGCGTGGACGTAGCCCCGGGCGAACAGGCTGGTGCCCACCCGGATGATCTCCTTGCGCGCCGCGTCCACGGCAGCGTGGGGCGGCTCGGTCATTCCGTCCCCCGGTCGAGGTGGGCGAAGGACGCGGTGAAGAAGTCGGGGCCGCCGAAGTTGCCGGACTTCAGCGTGATGTGGAGCGTGTCCCCGCCGGGCAGGGTCGCCGCGCACCAGGGCACACCGGGGTCGATCTGCGGTCCGATGCGCAGGCCCGTCAGACCGAGAGCCTGGACGACGGCGCCCGAGGTCTCGCCACCGGCGACGGCCAACTGACGCACCCCCAGCTCCACGAGCCCCTGGGCGACGCGGGCCAGGGTCCGCTCGACGAGCTCACCGGCCTCGGCGGCACCGAGGCGGCCCTGCACATCCTTGACCGCGTCGGGCGCTTCGGTGGAGTAGACGAGGACAGGCCCCTCGGCCAGATGCGCGGCGGCGAAGGCCAGGGCCTGCCCGGCCACGTCGTCACCGGCCGCGATCCGCAGCGGATCCACGCTGAACGCGGGCAGGCCACCGCGCAGGAACTCCCGGACCTGCCCGTTGGTAGCGGTGGAGACCGACCCGGAGACGATGGCCTGATGGCCGTGGGGGGAGGGCAGTCGGGCAGCGGCGGGGGACGGCTCGAACCCCCAGTTCGCGGGAAGGCCGATCGCCAGACCGGATCCGGCGGTCACCAGCGGCAGCTCCTTGACCGCCGCACCGAGCCGCAGGAGATCGTCGTTCGAGACGGCGTCCACGATCGCGGCGCCGACCCCCTCCTTGCGCAGCGTGTCGACGCGCTCCCGGATCGCCCCGGCGCCGGCGGCGACCACGGTGTGGTCGATGAGACCCACCGGACGCGCGGTCTGCGCACCGAGCACGGACACCAGGTTGGAATCCGTCATCGGCGTCAGCGGGTGGTGCCGCATGCCGCTCTCGCCGAGCAGTACGTCGCCGACGAAGAGATGTCCTTTGAAGACGGTGCGCCCGTTGTCGGGGAACGCGGGGGTGGCGACCGTGAAATCGGTGCCGAGGGCGTCCATGAGGGCCTCGGTGACGGGGCCGATGTTGCCGGCCCGCGTCGAGTCGAACGTCGAGCAGTACTTGAAGTAGATCTGCTCGGCGCCCGCCGAGCGCAGCCACTCCAGCGCCCGCAGCGAGGCCGTGACGGCCTCCGGCGCCGGGGTGGTCCGCGACTTGAGCGCGATGACGACGGCGTCGGCGTCGGCCGGCCCCTCGGCGCCGGCGGGCGGTACGTCGATCAGCTGGACGACGCGCATGCCCGCGCGCACCAGGTTGTTGGCCAGGTCCGTGGCGCCGGTGAAGTCGTCGGCGATGCAGCCGAGTCGGATGGCCATCTCAGGCCTTTTCCTGTGCGGGTGCGGGCAGCTCGATCCCCGGGAAGATCTTGATCACCGCGCTGTCGTCCTCGCCGCCCAGACCGGAGGCCGACGCCTGCAGGAACATCTGATGGGCGGTGGCCGCCAGCGGTAGGGGGAACTTCTCCGGCCGGGCCGCGTCGAGCACAAGACCCAGGTCCTTGACGAAGATGTCGACCGCGGACAGCGGCGTGTAGTCCCCGGCGAGCACGTGCGCCATGCGGTTCTCGAACATCCACGAGTTGCCCGCGCTGTGCGTGATCACTTCATAGAGCGCATCGGCGGGTACGCCCGCCTTGATGCCCAGCGCCATCGCCTCGGCCGCCGCGGCGATGTGCACCCCCGCGAGCAGCTGATTGACGACCTTGACCTTGGAGCCGATCCCGGCCTCGTCGCCCAGCCGGTAGACCGTGCTGCTCATGGCATCGAGCACCGGATCGGCGATCGCGTACGCGGTCGGGGCGCCCGAGGTCATCATGGTGAGCTCGCCCTTCGCCGCCCGTGCGGCGCCACCGGAGATGGGCGCGTCCAGGTAGAGCACGCCGCGCTCGGCCAGCCGCCGCTCCAGCTCGGCGGACCAGGCGGGGTCGGCCGTGGAGCACATGACGTAGACGGAACCCGGGTGCAGCCGCTCGGCCGCGCCGCCGTCACCGAACAGCACCGACTCGACCTGCGCCGCGTTGACCACGACGCCGACCAGGACATCGACGGAGCCCGCGAGTTCACCGGCGGAGGCGAAGGCGGTGCCGCCGTCCGCGGCGAAGGCGGCAGCCACGTCGGGGCGCAGATCATGGACACCTACGTCGAAGCCCGCGTTCCGCAGGCTGCGCGCCATGCCGAGCCCCATGGCCCCGAGCCCCACCACGCCTACGCGCGGCCGTGCCGGCCTGTCCTGGTCGTTCATGCCCATCCTCGTCTCGCTGTGCCATGCCGTCAGGAGCGCGGCACGGCTCGGAATCCGTGCGGCGATCGGGTCATATGATGACCTGAGGATGTGGCGTGGCGCACTGTGATGCCGGTCACAGTTAGGGGGCGCTCGGGGTGCTCGGGGGTGCGTGGACCGGGGCGCTCAGATCCTCAGATCTCTGCCTGGCCCATGCCGGCGAACCACCGGGCCGCCACGGCGGCGACCTCGTCCAACGCTCCGGGCTCCTCGAAGAGATGCGTGGCGTCGGGGATCACGCGCAGTCGGCTCAGGACACGCATCCGGTTGGCCGCTTCCCGGTTGAGTCGCAGTATTTCGGTGTCGCGCCCTCCGACGAGAAGCAGGACCGGGGCGTGCAGATGGCCGAGGACCTCGTCCCCGGCCAGGTCGGGGCGGCCGTCGGGGCAGACCACCGTGTCCACCAGGCCGGGCCTGGCGGCAGCGGCACCGAGCGCGGCCGCCGCTCCCGTGCTCGCGCAGAACAGGCCGACCGGCAGATCGGAGACGCGGGCGGAGAGCCAGTCGACGGAGGCGATCAGTCGGCGGGTCAGCAGATCGACCTCGCTGTGCCGTCGGCCGATCGGCCTGCCCCGGGCCGCTTCGTCGGGCGTGAGCAGGTCGATGAGCAGCGTTCCGACAGCGGCATCGTGAAGCGTGCCGGCCAGGGCCCGGCTGCGGGGGCTGTGCAGGGAACTACCGCTGCCGTGGGCGAGCACCGTGACGCCGAACACCGTGTCCGGCACGGTCAGTTCACCGATGAGTGCCCCCTCGCCGTTGGGCACGGTGACTGTCTCGCACAACATGGGACCTCCGGATTCCGGGGACGAAGTTCGCCGGGTACCCCGCGAGACTGTCGCTACGCGGGAGCGGTACGGGACAGGTGTGCGCCCGGGGCGCACGCCGGGCCCGGACCAGGGCCCGGCCCTCGGCCGCGTACCACTGGTGTCCCAGCAGCACGGCCAGCGCGATGCCGACCACATCCCCGCCGTAGTACATGACGTACGACGCCATACGCAGATCGGCCGCAGCGAAGGAAGTGCCGGGCGGGCCCGTGGCGTAGAGCGACTTGGCGAGGATTCCGTGCGCGGCCGACGCCGCCAGCATGGCTCCGCCGCGCGGCGTGAATCCGGCGCGGTGACGCAGCGGATCCAGGGCCAGGACGGCGAAGGTGAACAGCAGGCCGGACGCCACGAGATGCGCGCTGACCAGTGTGTGCAGCCACGGACGGTGGTGCGCGGCGGCCATGAGCGGCGTGCGGTACACCGCCCAGAGTCCGGCGATGTGCACGAGCGCGGCCACCGGCGGCCACACGAGCAGGGCTGCGGGCCGGGAACGTACGCAGGAGAGAAACAGCCGCCGCGGCCCCACCGGCAGGGCGCGCAGCGCCAGCGTCACGGGACGGCCGAGCACGAACAGCGGGGGCGCGATCATCCCGATGCCCAGATGGGTGGTCATGTGCCCGGTGAACGGCGGCCACGTGGCCCACGGAGCGGCCAGCGAGGTGATCAGTACCGCGCCGCCCGTACAGACCGCCGCGTCACGCCGGTGCGGCCAGCGGTCGCCGCGCCGACGCAGTTGCCGGGCCGCCGCCACATAGCCGAGACAGCTCATGGCCACGGCCAGTACGACAGCCGTCACCGGCGGGCCCGGAGCAGGAGCAGCGCGCCGGTCGCCAGGAACAGCACGGCGATCACGTTCCACGTCCAGTCGTACGGTGCCAGCTCCACGCCGTAGCGGATCTGGTGCAGCTCCAGCGCCTTGTGCTGGAACGTGCCGTCGTAGAGCTGGAAGCCGCCGAGCCCCAGACACAGGCCGGACCACCAGGCGGTGAGGTGCCGGGCGCCGCGGCGCCACAGATCCGCGTACAGGAAGAGGCCCGCCACCATCGCCAGCCAGCCGAAGGCATGGAAGATCCCGTCGGAGACGAGACCGGCCTCGCTGGACGCCTTGTCGTAGAAGTGGTGCCAGTGCAGCAGTTGGTGGAACACCATCTCGTCGACGAACGCCGCGATACCGACGCCGACCAGCGCCCCGGAGAGGAGGGAGCGCCGCTTCACCGGTCCATGGCGCTCGCGTTGCCGCTCATGGTGCTGCGTACGTTGGTGCTCACGAGGATGGAACGTCATCCGGGTCTCCTCGGCGCCGGGGCGGGCATAGGGGCAGGTCGAGCGGGAACGAGGAGTCGAGTACCCGCGAAGCGGAATGGCTGACCGCCACATTTGGGCCAGAGTGCGCCGGGGCGCGGAGGCGTGCCGTCGGTACGGCTCGGTCATGCGGGTCGCAGATACAGCTATTACGGTGAAAGCCCACGAAAGATCGCGAATGGAGTCCTCGTGACGCGTGCCGCCCTGTTCGACGTCGACGGAACGCTCGTCGACACCAACTACCTGCATGTCACGGCCTGGTGGGAGGCGTTCCGGCAGGCCGGTCACCGGGTGCCGATGCGCGCCGTGCACCACGCGATCGGTCTGGGCGGCACCGACCTGATCGAACACGTCCTCGGCGACGACCGCGATCCGGACCAGGACGACGCCATCAGCGCGGCGCACAAGACGCTCTACGGCACCCACTTCGACCGGCTCGAAGCGTTCGAGGACGCGGGACAACTGCTGCGTTCTCTCGCGGGGGAGGGGTGGACCATCGTGCTCGCGACCTCCGCGGGCGGCGCCGAACTCGACGCGCTGCGCGCCGCCGTCGACGCGGACGACGTCATCACCGCGACGGCCAGCGCCGACGACGTCGACGAGGGCAAACCGGCCGCGGAGCCAGTGACCCACGCGCTCGACCTGGCCGGTGCGAAGGCGCAGGACAGTGTGTTCGTCGGCGACTCGGTCTGGGACATGAAGGCGGCGCGGCGTGCGGGCGTCACGCCCCTGGCCGTGCTCAGCGGCGGCATCCCCCGCGCCGAACTCTCCGGGGCCGGAGCGGCAGAGGTGTACGACGACACCGCCCACCTCCTGTCCTCGCTCGGGAGCAGCGCGTTCGCCGGTCGGGAGAGCCGGGGCTGACCCGTCGGAGGCTGTCCGGAGGTCCTCGAGATCGTGGATCTGCCCGCCCCGCGCCCGGGCCCCGGCGAAGTCCGGATCGCGGTGCGCGCGGCCGGCATCAACCCGAGTGACTGGAACAAGCGCCAGGGTCTGATGGATCAGGAGCTCCCGCAGACCATGGGCCACGAGGCGGCGGGCGTCGTCGACGAGCTCGGTGCAGGCGTCACGGACGTGGCCGTCGGCGATCGCGTGTTCGGCCTCTGTGCCGACGGGGCGACCCAGGCCGAGCTGGCGGTGCTGTCCTTCTACGCGCCGATCCCGCCGTCGCTCGACTTTCCCGGCGCGGCCGCGCTGCCGGCCGCCGTCGAGACGGCCACGCGCGCGCTCGACCGACTCGGCGTCGGGAGCGGCAGCACGCTGCTCGTCAGCGGCGCCTCGGGGAGCGTCGGCAGTGCCGCGGTCCAGCTCGCCGTGGCGCGCGGCGCCCGCGTGATCGGCACGGCAAGTCCGGCGAACCACGCGTACCTGCGCTCCTTGCAGGCCGAGCCCGTGACCTACGGAGAGGGCCTCGTCGAGCGGGTTCGCACGCTGACGCCCGACGGCGTCGACCTCGCTCTGGACGTCGCAGGGAGCGGCGTGCTGCCCGAGCTCATCGACCTCGCGGGCGCACCGGAGCACGTCGTGACGCTCGCCGACTTCGCCGGTGCGCGGGAGCACGGGGTGACCTTCAGCCGCGGGGACGCCGGCCGCGCGGTCCACGCGCTCGCCGAGATCGGCGGGCTGATCGAGTCCGGCCGCTTCTCGCTCCCGGTCGCCAAGACCTTCCCGCTCGCCGCCATCGCGGAGGCGCATCGCGCCGGTGAGGACGGCCAGGTGCGCGGAAAGCTCGTACTGGTGATCGAATAGCGTGGCCGTCATGACAGGTTGCACGCATGGCACCGACCCGCGCGCACGCGTCCGCTCCCGCACCGTGGCTCGACACGGCCTCCGCTCACGGAGATCTCACCGCGGCCAAGGCGCTCGTGTACGACCCCTGCGGGTTCGCCTGCTCGCAACCGGTGCCCGAAGCCGAGAGCGCCGAATACGCCGCCCACGAGTTCACCCTTGAGGGACGCTCCATCCGGTTCCGTGCGGCCAGGACGACCCCCACCAAGGCCGGCCAGTTCGTCACCGTGTGGAAGAGGTCCCAGGCCGGCCCCATCCAGCCCTTCGACACCACGGACCCCATCGACCTCTTCGTCATCAGCACCCGCGACCACGACCGCTTCGGCCAGTTCGTCTTTCCCATGGACGCCCTGCGTGAGCAGGGAGTCGTATCCGGGGGCGGCTCCGCCGGGAAGCGTGCGTTCCGCGTCTACCCGCCCTGGGTGATCACCACGAACCGCCAGGCCGCCAGGGCGCAGGCCTGGCAGGTGGACTTCTTCCTGCGTCTGCCCCAGGACGGACCTGTCGACCTCGCCCGCGCCTGGGGGCTCTACGGCCCGCAGGGCGGGGCTGACGTACAGAACCATCAGGCGGCCGCGGACCCCTCATGACGTGCGGAGGGCGGGACGGCGTTATCTCCAAGGTGCCAACTAGGTAGCTGAAGGCGGAGTGTCTCCCCCGTCCGCACCGGAGTCGGGCTGCGGCAGCAAGGGGAACAGCCGGGCGATGAGTGCCACTGGGCGGGCGCCGTCGGGCCGGGCCAGAGGGCGCTGCTCGCGGTCCTGGTAGGGGGCGAGTGCGCGTCGCACGGCGTCCGAGACCCGGCTCATCTCCTCGGGTGTCAGATAGGCGATGGCACTGAAGGCTTCGTCACGGCGCCATTCGTCCGGAGCCTGATCGCGCTGGCCGAGCCAGCGCTGCCAGCTCTCGTCCTCCAGTCCTCGCGCCAAGTCCCCGAACTCCTCCACCGCGGGTTCGCCGGCGGTGGCATCGTCCTGCCTCAGGCGCCAGGGGCGTGCGCGGCCGCCGTGGTGAGGGGCTTCCTCGATGAGTCCGTGACGCGCGAGCTGCCGGAGGTGGAACGAGCAGAGTCCCGAGCTGTGGCCCAGCCGGGCGGCGGCCTCGGTCGCTGTCACGGTGCCGACCTCGGCCAGCAGGGCCATCAGGGCCGTACGGACCTCGTGCTCGCGCAGGGCGTCGCCGTGGGTGGCCCACGTCTGGTCAGCCCTGTCGGGGGAAGGGTTGAGGTCATCTTCAGTCACTTTGCAAAGTCTGCTACTTTGCAAAGGTCTTGGCAAGCGTGGAATCAAAGGGGGAGACAGCGATGTCTGTTCGTCACGACCTGCCGCCGGAGGCGGAGCGGGGCTCGGTGCGCAGGGTCACGGTGGTGGGCGAGGAGATCCTGGGCCGTCGGTGCCAGGAGGTGACCGAGTTCGGGACCGCGGAACTGTCGGCGCTCATCGACGACATGTTCCTGACGATGCACGTGGCCGACGGTGCCGGGCTCGCCGCCAACCAAGTGGACGTAGACCTGCGGCTGTTCGTCTACGACTGCCCGGACGACGACGGAATCCGGCATGTCGGCCACATCATCAACCCCGTCCTGGAGCTGTCCGGACCGGGCAGCCGCCGGCTCGTCGACGCACCCGAGGGCTGCCTGTCCGTGCCGGGTGCCACCATGGCGGTTCCTCGCACCGACCGTGCCGTCGTGCGCGGCCGGGACAAGGACGGCAACCCTCTCGTCATCGAGGGCACGGGTTACTTCGCACGGTGCCTGCAGCACGAGGCCGATCACCTCGAAGGCCACACCTATCTCTCCCGGCTCTCCAAGCGGGACCGGAAGGACGCCTTGCGGCAGATGGAAGACCGCCGTGAGGACGTCTTCGCCCAACGTGCCGCCAAGGCCCAGAACTTGGGGCGCTGAGGCCTGGGGCCGCGGTGGGGGAGCGGGTCAGAGGGAGGCGCCGGCGTCGCCGATCGCCTGGTCCAGCATCGACAAGCCGAGGGACAGCTCCTCCTCGGTGGCGGTCAGCGGTGGCGCCATCCGCAGGACCCCGCCCATGTTGGCGAGCTGGACGATGTTCATGTGCAGGCCCAGTTCGAGACAGCGCCGGGTGACCAGCGCGCCCAGTTCGCTCGAGTGCTGCTTGGTCTCGCGGTCGACGACGAGTTCGACCCCGGCCAGCAGGCCCCGGCCGCGGATGTCGCCCACGACCGGGTGCCGCGCGGCGATGTCGGTGAGGCCTTGGTGGAGGAACGCCCCAAGAGACTGCGCGCGCTCGTCGAGCTTGTCGGCGATCAGGACATCGAGGACGGTGTTGCCGACCGCGGCGACCAGCGGGTCGGCGACATGTGTGGTGAAGAACAGGAACCCGCGCTCGTACGCCTCCTGCTCGATCTCGGCGCTGGTCACCACGGCCGCCAGGGGCAGCCCCGCACCCAGCGTCTTGGACAGCGTGAGGATGTCGGGCACGACGCCGTCACGCTCGAACGCGTACCAGGTGCCGGTGCGGCACAGGCCGGTCTGGGCCTCGTCGAGGATCAGCAGCATCCCGCGTTCCCGGCACTTGGCCCGCAGGGCCGCGAAGTACCCGGGCGGCGGCTCGATGATGCCGCCGGAGCTGAGGATCGGTTCGACGAGGCACGCGGCCAGGCTGCCGGTCGACTGGGCGTCGATCAGGTCGAAGGCGAAGTCCAGCTGGCGCCGCCAGTCCAAGGAGCCGTCGTCCGTGGTGAAGTCGGGCCGGTACGCGTTCGGCACGGGGATGGCGAAGTTGCCGGGCGCGCCCGGGCCGTAGCCCTTGCGTCCCGCGCTGTACGTGGCGGACGCGGCGGCCTGTGTCATGCCGTGCCAGGACCGCGCGAACGAGACGATCTCGTGCTTGCCGGTGACGAGCTTGGCCATCCGGATGGCGGCCTCGTTGGACTCGGCGCCGGTCGTCAGGAGCAGCGCCTTCTCCAGCGGGGCGGGCAGCGTGTCGGCGAGGCGCCGGGCGAGGTCGACCACCGGGCGGCTGAGCATGCCGCTGAAGAGGTGGTCGAGGCTCGCGACCTGCCGCTGGACGGTGGCGACGATCTCCGGGTGCGAGTGGCCGAGGACCGCGCTCATCTGGCCGGAGGTGAAGTCGAGGATCTTCCGGCCGTCCGCGGTGAACACGAAGCTTCCGGCGGCACGTTCGATGATCTCGTGGGTGAACTCGGCGCCGTAGCGCACGAGATGCCTCTCGGTATCGGCCCAGAAGGTTTCGGTGGACGCCAGGGCGGTGGTTGAAGCGGTCATGCAGCCGACGGTAGGCGGCAGCCGAGCGACACGTCCATCTCACGATTCCGGCTTTCCTGTTCGGTAGAACCGCACAACAATGGGGTGGTGATGAATCCCTGGAGGCTGCGGCTGCTGAGCCAGCTCGACACGCTGGGCACCGTCAGAGCGGTCGCCCAGGCCGCCAACCTGAGCCCGTCGAGCGTGTCCCAGCAGCTCGGCGTGCTCGAGACCGAGACGCGTACACAGCTGCTGGAAAGGACGGGGCGCCGGGTGCGGCTGACCCCGGCCGGGCTGATCCTCGCGCGCCGGGCGCGGGCGATCCTCGACCACATGAACAGCGTGGAGGCGGAGCTGCGCGGCTTCGGCGAGGAACCGGCAGGCCTTGTGCGGCTCGGCGCGTTCCAGAGCGCGATCCACACCATGGCCGTGCCGGCGGTGAGCCGGCTGGCGCGCGAGCATCCGCACCTCGACGTCGAGCTGCTCGAGCTGGAGCCGCACGCGAGCATGCCCGCGCTGCGGGGCGGCGACGCGGACATCATCGTCACGACCACGGACTTCGACGAGCTTCCGCTGGGCCCTGACCTGGACATCGTGCCGCTGGCCATGGACCCGATCCTGTTGGTGGTCCCGCCCGGGCATCTGGCGGCCGGCCGCGGTGCCGTGGACCTCGCGGCGTACGCGGACGAGGCGTGGGCGTTCGACATCCCGCAGTCGTACATGGCCAATCTCGCGCTGCGCCTGTGCCGTCAGTCGGGCTTCGAGCCGCGCGTCGTGTGCCGGTTCAGCAACTACATGATGACCTTGCAGCACGTCGAGGCGGGACTGTCGATCGCGCTGCTGCCCGGCCTGGCGGTCGACCGCCGCTACGACGTCACGACCAGGGAACTCGCCACCCCCATGACGCGCACCATCACGGCAGCGATCCGCCACGGCTCACCGCCTCGCGCGGCGGTGCGCGCCGTGCTGGAGGCACTGCGCCACCATCCGGAACTGCCTCTACCGCTGCCGGGTGGGGACGGGGGACCGCCCCGGTGAGATCGGGCAGGAGCCCGATTGTCAGTGGTGGCTGGGAGTGTGGGACGTATGGACAGGGATGAGGAGTTGCTGCGCGGCCGGGTGTACGGCCAGGACCATGACGATCCCCGGCGGGGCCCGCGGCCGGGGAGGGATTACGGGCAGCTGGTCGGTGGCCCGCTGGACGGGCTGTTGCTCGACATCACCGGCTGGACCAGGACCGAGAGAGCGAGCGGAGTCGCCCTGCCCACGGAGCTCGGGCAGTTCGGCGCGGGCGGGCGGGCGATGTACGACCCACGCCCCGGCGACCGGCGGTGCCGCTGGGACTGGTCCGGTGATACGCCGTGACTCCGCGCCCTCATGACTCCATGGCGAGGGGTTCGTATACCCGAGGCCAGACCGCCCACGCACAGATCGTAGAGTCGCAACGGTGAACGAAAACAACACCTTTGGCACGCCTGACGCTGCCTTCGCTCCCGACCGTGATCTGCCGATGCTGACCACTGCTCAGGCCACCCGCCTGCGGGCACTCGCCGCCCCGTACGCGCAGGAAGGGCGCACCTACTCCCTGTACAACCTGGCGCAGAAGTGCCGACAGGCACCGGAGGAGCGTTGGCCCGAGCTGGTCGAGGCGCATTTCGCCGCTCTGGCGGAGGGCAGTCAGGGCGGCGAGAGCGCCGCGGAGCTTCTTCGCGGTGTGCACGCGCGGCTGCTGCCCACGGATTCGCTCACGCCCGAGATAGCCGGTGCCATGCGTTACGCACGCGTGGTGGCCGAGGGACTTGTATTTGCTTACGCCCTCGACATGCCCACGAGCGTGCGGATGCTCACCGACTCCGACGTGGAGCGCGCCGGGATCGAGGAGTTGGGGCAGGCGGCGTACGCGAACTTGATGAGTGTTCCGGTCGAGCACGACGAAGTGCACATCGGGGGAGGGGCGTTGCTGCACTCCCTGTACGGCGATTCGCCGTTCGTCGCGAGCAAGGCGCTGTTCCTGTCCGAAGCGGCCCGGCAGGTCACCGGAGAGTCACTCCCGGACGCCGGAGCCCTTGTCGTCGTGCCCAATCGGAACCTTCTGGCGTACCACCCGATCGCCGACGGGTCCGTTGTCGACGCCGTCAACGGCCTTGCTTCGTATGCCCTCGGCGCCCACGAGGACGGGCCGGGCGGGCTGTCCCCCCGGGTCTACTGGTGGCACCGGGGAAGCCTGACGTCGCTCACGGTCATCGACCACGACACCCGCTCCTTCTCCCTGCAGCCGCCGCCGGAACTGCTCGACCGCATGAAGGGCCTGGTCCGCCTCGATGGTGCCGGGCGCCTTGACACCGCAGCCGTCGCCAAGGCACCCGACGTGGCCGCCCTCACCCACGACACGGCCGAGGCGATAGGCGGTCTCGCCGCCAACCCGGCCGGACTGGGCGATGCCTTCGCCTCGGCACTCACGCTCGCCCACGCCCGCTGCACGGCCGACCCCCAGGCGGGGAACATCGAGACCTGGGATGCCTGGGCCGCCGCCGTACAGCTCGGCTCGGCGCTCTTCACCGGTGCGCAGGCCCAGGAGTGCCATCTGGGCGAGGACATCGTGAGGCAGCTGCCGGCGACTCCCGCCGCGCCTCCCGCGGACGCCCGCGCCTGGCTCGACGCCTTCTACGTCGCGGTCGCGTGCCGTCAGCAGGCCAGGGCCGACCGGCTGTGCCAGGTACCACTCGACGTGCTGCGGCAGGACGACTCCGTCGACGCGTACGTACTGCACTGGATAGACACGCTGCAGACCTACTGGGCAGAGCGCCCGATGGACGACGTCGTGGCAAAGCTCCTCGCCACCATGGAGACGTCGCAGCCCCAGTCCTTGACCCACACTCCCAAGGACTTCGCGGACCTGGTCGACTACCAGCCCGTCGCCCTCTTCCACCGCCTGCTCACCCGCGACCACGACGCGTTCGCCGAGGCGCTGACCGAAGCCGTCGCGCACCACGGCACCTACTGGGGGGAATCGGCGGCGCCGCGTGCCCGGGTGGCGCTGGGGACACTGGCGATGGCGAGCCTGGCGTACGACTACGGCTTCCCCGTCGCCCTGCCGCAGCCGTACCTGCCCACGTACCTGCTCAACCGCGAGCGGATCGAGGAGATGCCGGCCTGAGGCCCCACGCTGAAACCCTCGTGAAACCGCGTTGAATGCGCCGTGCCGCAACCTCTGCGGCATGACGACACCGACGACATCGACACCGATCACGCGGCCCTCATCGGCCATAGCGGCCACGGGGCTGCGCAAGGCCTATGGGGACAAGACGGTCCTCGACGGCATCGACCTGTCGGTGCCCGCCGGCACCGTCTTCGCCCTGCTCGGGCCGAACGGCGCCGGGAAGACCACCGCGGTCAAGATCCTGTCCACGCTCATCAGCGCCGACGCCGGCACCCTGCGCGTCGGCGGCCACGACCCGGCCGCCGACGCGCAAGCCGTGCGGGCCGCGATCGGTGTCACCGGACAGTTCTCCGCCGTGGACGGTCTGATCACCGGTGAGGAGAACATGCTCCTCATGGCCGACCTGCACCATCTCTCCCGCAGCGAAGGCCGCCGAGTCGCCGCCGAACTCCTGGAGCGCTTCGACCTCACCGACGCCGCCAAGAAGCCCGCCTCGACGTACTCCGGCGGGATGAGGCGCCGCCTGGACATCGCCATGACGCTGGTCGGCAACCCGCGGATCATCTTCCTCGACGAGCCCACCACCGGCCTCGACCCGCGCTCCCGGCACAACATGTGGGCCATCATCCGCGAGCTGGTCTCCGGCGGGGTGACCGTCTTTCTCACCACGCAGTATCTGGAGGAGGCCGACGAACTCGCCGACCGCATCGCCGTGTTGAGCGACGGGAGGATCGCCGCCGAGGGCAGCTCCGAGGAGCTCAAGCGGCTCATCCCCGGCGGCCATGTGCGGCTGAGGTTCACCGACCCGGCCGTGTACCGGTCCGCCGCCCTGGCCCTGCGCGAGGTGACGCGCGACGACCAGGCGCTGTCCTTGCGGATCCCCAGCGACGGCACTCAGCGCGAACTGCGCTCCCTCCTCGACTGGCTGGACTCCGCCGGCATCGAGGCCGACGAGCTCACCGTGCACACCCCCGACCTCGACGACGTCTTCTTCGCCCTCACCGGCCCGGCCAACACCCGCAGCCAGCCCAAGGAGTCCGCCCGATGAGCTCCCTCTCCCTCGCCGTGCGCGACTCCTCCACGATGCTGCGCCGCAACCTCCTGCACGCCCGGCGCTACCCCTCCCTCACCCTGAACATCCTGCTGACGCCGATCGTCCTGCTGCTGCTCTTCGTCTACGTCTTCGGCGACACGATGAGCGCGGGCATCAGCGGCGGCGGCGCCGACCGCTCCGACTACATCGCCTATCTCGTCCCGGGCATCCTGCTGATGACCATCGGCGCCACTCCGGCAGGGACCGCGGTGTCCGTCTCCATGGACATGACCGAGGGCATCATCGCCCGCTTCCGCACGATGGCGATCCACCGCGGATCGGTGCTCGTCGGGCACGTCGTCGGCAGCGTGCTGCAGGCCATCCTCAGTGTGCTGGTCGTGGGCGCCGTGGCCGTGGCCATCGGCTTCAGGTCCACCGACGCCACCGTCCTGGAGTGGTGTGCGGCGTTCGGGCTGCTCACGCTCGTCGCGCTGGCGTTCACCTGGATCGCCGTCGGGATGGGGATGGCGAGCCCGAACCCCGAGGCGGCCAGCAACAACGCGCTGCCGCTGATGATCCTGCCGCTCATCTCCAGCGCCTTCGTGCCGGTCGACGCGATGCCGGGCTGGTTCCAGCCGGTCGCCGAGTACCAGCCGTTCACCCCCGCCATCGAGACCCTGCGCGGGCTGCTGCTCGGCAGCGAGATCGGCGACAGCGGGTGGATCACGGTCGCCTGGTGCCTGGGTCTTGCCGCGCTCGGCTACCGCTGGTCGACGTCGCTGTTCCACCGCGACCCGAGGTAAGCGCGCGGGCCGCCTCCCACAACTGGCCCCGATCCAGGGCGGCGTACCGCGACTCCGCGTCGGCGTACGCCGCCGGGTCGGCGTTCTCGGCCGCCTCCCGTGCGCGGGCCGCCGCCATCGTGGGCTGGAACTCCCGCAGCACCCGCAGCCGTTCGGCAAGCGCGATCAGCCGTACGGCGGAGGCGTCGCCGGACGCGAGACCGGCCATGCCGAGGGCGTGCAGCATCGTGCCGAACACCGGCAGCTCCACGGCCGAGCGGGGCGGGCCGTCGAGCAGCGTCCGCAGCCGCTGCCCCAGCCGGTCGACCGGCTCCGTGACCAGTTCGAGGCGGCCGGCGTGCGCGTGCGCCGTCACCGCCGCCGACTGGATCTGCAGGGCCCAGGGGTCGAGCCACGGGTCGCCGCCGTGCAACGATCCCGCCGCGGGCATCCGCTCCACGGCGCTGCGCCACAGGCTTAGCCCGGCCTCCGTCAGCCCGCGGGTGAGGGCGATCTCCGCGCGGCTGCCGAGGTCGGGGCTGTAGAAGGCGTTCTCGTACGGGGTGCCGTCCACCTCGGTCTGCCGCAGCCAGTACTCGGCCTCGTCGGGGTCGCCGCGCTGCAGGCAGGCCAGGACGAGGGCCGAGCGGATGCCGATGTAGTCGAGCTCGTCACCGAGCCGCGGCAGAGCCTTCAGCGCCGCCTTGAGATGCTCGTAGGCGGTGTCGCCCCGCCCCATCCGCAAGGACAGTTCACTGAGCCGGGAATGGCCCATGAGCTGCAGGGACGGATGATCGACGGGAGCGAGCGCGGTGATCATCCGGTGGGCCGAGGCGAGCGCGCCGTCGATGTCGTGCTCGTACTCCCACACATAGCTGGCCACACACTCGGCGATCCCGGCGACCAGGGGCTGCTCGCTGGCGCAGAGCGCGTGCAGCACGGCGTAGTCGGGAGGGCGCATCCCGGGAAGTGCGCTCAGGACTGCCGCGGTGGCGCGCGGCAGCGTGTCCGGCGGGGCAGCGGGCAGCCGACGGAGGGTGGCGAGCTGGCGTACGCCGTGCGGCCCGTAGTTCATGAACAGACCCGCCGCGCACAACACCGCCGCGGCGCGGGCGACTTCGACGTACTCGGGCCCGGGGTAGTAGTGCGACAGCGGCGGGCCGGTGTCGGCGGCGAGCGTGGCCAGGCGGGGATAGTTGGAGTCGGTGGACCACAGCGCGGCGAGGACGGCGGTGAGGGCGGCGATCGTGGGGCCGTCGGTGCGGGCCAGGGCATACCGCAGGGCGGCCACGAGGTTGTCCTGCTCGGCCCTGATCCGCTCCCGGGCGGCGACGGGGCCGCCCCCGTCCGAGGCGAGCCGGGAGCCCGGGGAAGCGGCCGGGCCGAAGAGCACGTCGTGGTGGGCCACCCCGAAGCCCCGCGCCCACGCCAGGAAGCGGCCCACGGCCTCGTCCTCCTCGCCCGCCTCCGCACGGCGGGCCGCGCTGAACTCCCGTACGGCCTCCAGCATCCGAAAGCGCACACCGGCCGGGGTGTCGGCCACGGTGAGCAGCGACTGGCCGGCCAGCTGCTCGAGGAGCCACAGGGCGTCGTCGCCGAGCACCTGCTCCGCCGCCGCACCGGAGAAGCCGCCGGGGAAGACCGACAGCAGACGCAACGCTGCCCTGGCTTCCTGGGCGAGCAGGTTCCAGCTCCACTCCACGACCGCGTGCAGCGTGCGGTGGCGCTCCGGTACGTCCCGCGCCCCGCCGCGCAGCAGCGCGAACCGGTCGCCGAGCCTGCGGGCGATCTCCGGCACCGACAGCGCCCGCACGCGCGCCGCCGCCAGCTCCACGGCGAGCGGCAGCCCGTCGAGGTGACGGCAGACCTCGGCCACCGCGTCCGGCGACAGCTCCACGCCGCTCCTCGCGGCCCGCGCCCGCTGCGTGAACAGCTCCACCGCGGTGTCGAGTCCGAGCTCCGGCAGCGCGTACACCGCCTCCGACGAGAGGTCCAGCGGAGCCCGGCCGGTGGCCAGCACCCGCAGCTCCTTCGACGAGGCGACCAGAGCCTGTACGAGGTCGGCGGCGCCCCGGATGACCTGCTCGCAGTTGTCGAGCACCAGCAGCGCGGGCCCGGAGCCGAGCACGCCGAGGATGCCGGAGACCGGGTCGGCCGCGCCATGGCCGCTCACGACGCCGTGCCGCCCCTCGCCCGCACCCAGCGCGGAGGCCACCTGCGTGGCGACGTCCGCGTCCGCGGTGACGGCGGCGAGCGGCACGAAATACACCACGCGCTGCTCGGCCCGGCGGCTGACGGCGTGCGCGAGGCGGGTCTTGCCGAGGCCGCCGGGCCCGACGACGCTGACGGCACGGAAGGTGCCCAACAGGTCCTCCACCGCCGCGATGTCCTCCTGCCGGCCGAGGAGCGGATTCGGCTCGTGCGGCACACCGTGCCGGATCACCCGCGCCTCACCGCCCAGCAACTCCCGCTGTACGGCCCTGAGCCCGGTACCGGGATCCGTGCCGAGTGTCTCGCGCAGCTCACGGCGGTAGGCCTCATAGCGCGTGAGCGCGGCGGACGGGCCCGCCGTCGCCGCCTCGGCGCGCAGCAACTGGGCGAGCACTTCCTCGTCACGCGGGTGCTGCGCGGCGGCCACGGCCAGCGGAGCAGCGGCCTCCGCATGCCGACCCAGGCGGGCGAGCGCGAGCGCCTGCGCGCGCATGAGCGTGCCTCGGACGGGAGCGCGGTCGGCGCGCAACGCGGCGACAGGATCGCCGGTGGCGTCGGGGCCGTCGGTGCCGGCCGCCACGCCAGGGGTTCCCTGCCACAGCGCGAGCCCGGCCTCGGCCTCGGCCAGCGCTCCCGCGTGATCCCCGGCCCTGGCACGCTCCGCGCTCGCGGCGGCATGCAGCAGCAGGGCGGAACTGTCGACCTGATCCTCGGCCAGGGTGAGCCGGTATCCCGTCGGTGTGCTCGCGATGACGTCGGCACCCCACTGCGCCCGCGCCCTGGACACCAGGACCTGCAACGCCTTGCCCGGCCGCTCCGGCAACGCGTCCGGCCACAGCCCTGCCACCAGCCGCTCGATTCCGCAGCCCGAGCGCAGGTCGCCCGCGAGCAGCGCCAGGAGGCCGCGCAGCCGGGGCGCGGTGACCTCCTGCCCGCGATGGGCGACACGCGGCAGCAGGGTCAGTTCGGTGGTCACATGTGCAGATTAGCCAAGGCGCCGTCGGCCCTTGGCCCCTGTCACGAGCCCAACTCCCACGGGGCGGGCGGGGCCTCACCCGACGTCCGCATGGTGGACGCGAGGACCGGACGGCGCGTCATGTGCCCCACGCCACACGACGTGAGGAGACATCTTCGGCGAGAATGCGCCGATGGACCTCCCCCGCCAGCTCACCCCGATCCCGAACGCCGCCGGGCTGCACGTGTGGATGCCTCCCGGCGGCGGCAGTTGGGGCTACGCCAACTGCCTGTGGATCATTTCCGGCGACGAAGCCGCCATCATCGACACCCCGTACGACGGGCCGCTGACCGACGCGATGATCCGGGCGGCCCGCCCGGTTCTCGGGACGCGACGCGTGACCACCGTGGTCAACACCCACGCCAACGGCGACCACAGCTGGGGCAACCACCTGTTCCCCGGCGCGAACATCATCACCACCCGCACCGGCTCCGAGCACCTGGCGCACGAGCCGACGCCCCAGGAGATGCACCGCCTGCTGAACGAGACGCCCTCCGACGGGGCACTGGGCTGGTACATCCGCCGTCACTTCGGTGTCTTCGACTTCCTCTCGGCCCGGGTGACCCCACCCACCTCCACCTTCAGCGGGCACCACACCTTCACGGTCGGTGCAACGGAGGTCGAGCTCATCGAGGTCGGTCCCGCGCACCACGCGGGAGACCTCATCGTCAAGGTGGGTGACGTGGTCTGCGCGGGCGACGTCTTCTTCCCCGAGGACCATCCTCCGCACTGGTCGGGCCCGTTGCAGAACATCATCGACGCCAACGAGACCATCCTGGGACTCTCGCCCCGCGTCATCGTTCCCGGGCACGGCGGGCTCAAGGGGCCCGGTGACCTGAGCGAGCACATCGACTACCTGCGCACCATGCAGGGCGAGATCCGGCTGCGTTTCGAGAAGGGTCTGTCGGCCCGTGAGGCCATGGACGACATCGTCCGACGTGGCCTCTACCCTCAGCTCGGCCTCCCGGAGCGCCTCATGATCGTCATAGCGCTGGAGTACAGCCACCTCCGGGGCACCAGCCCCGACAACACCGTCATCGAGCTGGCACACAGTGCAGCCCAGTGGGCCTTCGACCAGCGCACCGAGCCTCAACTGCCGGTCGCCTGACGGTCCGGAATGTGGCCGGCCGCCCCGGAACGTCATTCCCGCGTCGACTGGGCCGTACTGGACGCCGCAGCCATGATCAGCCGTCAACTGACCCGGGCCGGCGCGTCTCCGCCCCCGCTCTGTGACCTGATCCGACGTGACCTAACCTGATCGGTTCCGACCCATCCATCGGATCCATCAACTGCTCGACAGTGTTTTGCGAAAGGCTTTTTGTGACCCGCTCCGTCCTGATCACCGGCGGCAACCGCGGCATCGGCCTGGCCACCGCCCGCGCCCTGCAAGCGGCGGGCGACCGCGTCGCCGTCACCTACCGCACCGGTGAACCCCCCGAGGGACTCTTCGCCATCCGGTGCGACATCACCGACACCGAGCAGGTGCAGGCCGCCTTCAAGGAGGCGGAGAACGAGCACGGCCCGGTGGAGGTACTGGTGTGCTGCGCGGGCATCACCAAGGACCAACTCCTCATGCGCATGAGCGAAGAGGACTTCACGTCCGTCATCGACACCAACCTCACGGGCACGTTCCGCGTGGTCAAGCAGGCCAGCAAGGCGATGCTGCGCGCCAGGTTCGGGCGCGTCGTCCTGGTGTCCTCGGCGGTGGCCCTGCGCGGGGAGAGCGGCCAGGCCAACTACGCCGCCTCCAAGGCCGGACTCGTCGGCTTCGCGCGCTCCATGGCGCGCGAACTCGGCTCCCGCAACGTCACCTTCAACGTTGTCGCCCCCGGCCTCACGGAAACGCAGATGATCGAGAGCCTCACCGACGAGCAGCGCGAGAGCCTCGTACGGCAGATACCCCTGGGCCGCCTGGCCCGCCCCGAGGAGATCGCCGCGACCATCGCCTTTCTCGCGTCCCCCGCCGCCGGCTACATCACGGGTGCCGTCATCCCCGTGGA
Source organism: Streptomyces sp. NPDC032198 (assembly GCF_040636975.1). Lineage (NCBI taxonomy): Bacteria > Bacillati > Actinomycetota > Actinomycetes > Kitasatosporales > Streptomycetaceae > Streptomyces > Streptomyces sp. NPDC032198. Next base: position 28,284 of record NZ_JBEZVL010000008.1, read on the forward strand.
CGGTGGTGGCGGCATGGGGCACTGACACCCGCGCGAGACACCCCGCCGAACCGTCAGGCCCCTTTGTGCGGGACGTCCTTGACGAACACGAGCCCGTCGAGCCCGGTCAGGTGGGCCGGGTCGACCGGGGCGTAGCCGAACCAGGGGGAGACGCGGGGTGCGATCGGAGTGCCGCCGAGGGCGGTCGCCAGCCGCGGGGCGTCGATGAGGCAGCGGTGCTGGGGGAGCGCGTAGAGGAGCCCTTCGACCGTGTCCGGCGGCGGGGTGTCCACGCCCTGGTGCTGAAGCGTGCCGAGGGCCGTGGCCAGGAAGGCGTACTCCTCGCCAAGCCGTGCGCTCACGAGCGCGCCGGCGCTCCACCACTCGACCAGCGGCTGGTCCCACATGCGCATCGTGCTCTTGTCCCGCTGGAGATGACTGTTGTGGGCGTGGACGAAGGTCCGGCCCCGGTCGGCGAGGGCGAGGAGGTTGTCCGCCATCATCTGGTCGCGCAGACCCACCAGCCGGGCCATCCGCCTCGGGGAGGTGTCGGCCATCCAGTGGTGGTAGCGCAGCAAGCCCGTGGCGGTGCGCCCGTACAGGCGCGCTCGGTCCAGGTCGTCCCGCGAGGTCACCGTGATCAGGTGCGGGGTCTGCGCGTCGAGCAGGGCCACGAGGTCGTCGGCGAGCAGCCGCAGCTCCTTCGCCTCCGCCGACTGCCCCACGGACTGTGCCGGGTCCATCATCGCGTCGGGGTTGGTCCACTTCTCGTCGGCGCCGAGCAGGCGGTCGAGGGTCTCCGCGGTGCAGGGGAGCAGGTCCGCATCCACCATGCGGGCCGAGAGATAGCTGTGGAGCAAGGTGAGTGCCCGGCGGGGGCTCGCGGCGTGGGTGATCTCCAGGGGGCCGTCGAAACCGGCGAAGCGGACCTGCTCGGACGCGGGCCGGCCCTCGTTGAACGCCCGTGTCCAGCGTACGAGTTCACGGTTGGCCGCGGAGGTGCCCAACCCCAGGTCGGGGTGGCTGAATCCCTGCTCCATGACCTCGTCGAGAGAGCCGGTGCCCGAGGTGACGTAGTCGTCCACGACCAGCCCCTTCATGCAGTCGCTCTCGATCGCGATCGTCCGGTAGCCCGCTTCCTCGACGAGCTGCCGGAAGAGCTCGTTGCGCAGGTCGAGCAGAGTGTCCTCGCGGTGGGTGGGCTCACCCAGGGCGAGTACCTGTGGCCGGGACGGGAGGAGCTTCATGACAGCGGTCGCTTCGAAGGCATGGGCGGTGTCCTTGATGTGAAGAGCCATGCCTTAAACGCTATCGTTGAACCATCGGTTGAAACTTTTCTGCCACATGGGTGGGCGCATGGGGGAAAACCTTCAAAACGGGGTGCGGCTCAGGCCGGTCGACCTGGCGCGCGGGCACGGTCTGTCGACGCAGGCGATCAGGAACTACGAGGAGGACGGGATCCTCCCGGCCGCTGAGCGCACACCCAGCGGCTACCGCACCTACACCGCGCTGCACGCGCGGGCCCTGCGCGCGTTTCTCGCCCTGGTGCCCGGCCACGGCCACCGGACCGCGACGGCGATCATGCGGGCCGTGAACCAGGGCGAAGCCGAGGAGGCGTTCCGTCTCATCGACGAGAGCCATGTGCAGCTCCTCGACGACCGGCGGACCCTCCAGGCCGTGGAGAGGGCACTCGGCGACCTGGGGCCCACGCCGGCGTCCGGGGCGCAGGCCGGGGCCGACGACCGGTTCATCGGGCCGCTGGCCGGAAGGCTCGGGATCCGGCCCGCGACGTTGCGTAAATGGGAGACGGCCGGTCTCGTGCACCCGCGCAGGGACCCGCGGACCGGGTACCGCGTCTACGACGAAGCCGACGTACGGGATGCCCGGCTGGTGCACCAACTCAGGCGGGGCGGCTACCTGTTGGAGCAGATCGCCCCGCTGATCGCCCAGGTGCGAGCGGCCGGCGGCCTGGAGCCCTTGGAGGCCACGCTGAGCGACTGGCACGATCGGCTGTCCGCCCGCGGCCGTGCGATGCTGACGGGCGCCGCCGAACTGGAGGCGTACCTCAGCGAGAGCGGGCGAGCCGAACCCTGATCGCCGTGACTCCACACTCCACGGTCTTGCTGTGCCGCTCGCTTTTCCGCATCAATTCTCCCCGCGTCAATGCAGGATTTCCGCCCGCAGCCTCTCTTCCGGTGTGGCGATGTCCCAGTAGCGAACAGTGCCCCGCGCGTCACTGAAAGCGCCGGTGCCACCGGTGATGGCCATGTCGAGGGAACGCGTTCCGCTGGTCCAGAGCGACTGCATCGTCAGCGAACCACGCTCGAGTTCCACCGTGATCAGACACTGTGTCGTGAGTTTCTCGCCCTCGATGCGAACGACCTGACACGATCCGCCCCCATGCCCGACTCGGCGTCCGTCCTGTAGCGCGATGCCGGAGTAGACGTCCATGTCACCCAGGCTCGGCCCCGCCGGGCCGAGATCAGTGGCCTCGTGCTGGTCGTTCTGAATCTTGATCTCGAGGACCTCGACCTGACGCTTCCCGCCCTGTGCCGGGGTATCGGCGGTCGCTCCTCCCGCAGCGCAGAAGCCAATCGCAGCGGTGGCCAGAGATATCGCGAACAATCTCTTGCTGGTGACCATGGTGGATTCTCCCCACTTGGAATTCCTGTTTCCCGTGCGAACAACTCGACGCTATTGCGCGTGCGTCATGACGTCTAAGATCAATTTCGCTATGGGGTCATGGCCGCGGAGGCATGAGGAGCGGAGCGCGTCGTCACCCTGTATCGGTGGCTTGTCGGTCGCCTGTCGGAAGGGGCCCGGCACCTTTCCTGCACCTCCGCGGGAACCTTTGCCCGAGTCGGCTCCTCTGTCGGGCATCGATTCCCGACGCAGGAGGTCTCATGTCCGACCGAACGGCACAGCGAGCAGCCGTAGTTCTCGCCTCGGTGCTCACCGTGGACGCACTGTTCCACCTCTACTGGGCGACCGGCTCCACCTGGCCCGCCGACGACGCGGAGAGTCTGTCGTACGCGGTCCTGGGCACCGAAGCGCCGTTCACCCCGCCCGTCGTCCTGCCGCTCGCCGTCCTCCTGCTGGCGGCGAGCGGCATCGTCGTCGCTCAATCCCGGCGCCCCCGCAGACTGTTCCGGCTCGGAACCCTCGCGGTGGCGGGCGGACTGGGCCTGCGCACGGTGGCGGGCCTCTACTGGCTCTTCGCGCAGGACACCGGTTCAGCCTTCTACTGGCTCAATCTCGGGCTCTACACCCCGCTGTGCGCCCTGCTGGGGATGGCCGCGATCAGAGTCCTCCGTGGCGCGGCGACACCCACTCTCCGCAAGGGCAAGGCCCGTTGGGAGGATGCCGTACGTGTCCGATGAGGAAACGGCGGGCCGGGTGCGCGCGGCGCAGCGCGGCGACACGCTGGCCATGGCCGAGCTGCTGGACGAACTCGCCCCCTACGTGAGCCGTATCTGCGGCCCCATCGCCCTGGATCAGGGTCAGGACGCCGCGCAGGAGGCACTGGTGGCGGTGTTCCGTTCGCTGCGCACCCTCAAGGAGCCGGCGGCGCTGCACGGCTGGGTCCGTGCCATCGCGGTGCGCGAGGCCGTCCGGCTGGCCCGGCGCGCCGCCCGTGCGGTGCCCGCCGACCTGAGCGCCCTGCCCTCACGCGGCGACCCCCAACTGGGCGCCGACATCAGGGACGTACTGGAACGGCTGTCCCCGGAGCACCGGGCCGTACTCGTGCTGCGTGACGTGGAGGGCCTGGACGAGCGGGCCGCGGCCGAGCTGCTCGACATCCGCGTGGGCACCGTCAAGTCCCGGCTGCACCGGGCCCGCGACACCTTCCGGAAGGCATGGACCTCATGACTGAAACCACCGGCGGGTGGCCCGCCGCCGACCTGGACCCCGTGCGGCGACTGCGTGTGCTCGCCGCCGCCATCCCCGGCGCACAGGTCACCGAGGGCTTCGTCGCGGCCCCCTGCGATCGTGTCCAAGCCCTGCTGGGCGATCTGGAGGGAGCCTTCGGGCGGATCACCCCCGACATGCGGGGGCTCAGGGTCGTACGGAGGGATGGCGTGCGCGTGGAGGCGCTGGCCCGCAGCAAGTACGGGATGCGGGCCCGACTGTACGGGGAGCAGCGGCCCGGCTGGTGCTGGCTGCAGAGCCGCTTCCTGCTCATCGGCGCCGCCGCGGCACCGGACGGCGAGGGCACCAGGGTGGCGTTCACCGGCGGGGTGCGGGTGCCGGGACGTGCCGCATTGGTGCCGCTGGGTGTACGACGGGAGGGGGAGCGGAGCCTGCAGCGGCTCAAGGGCCTGCTGTGAAGGGGGAGGGCGTGGTCCTGGCCATATGGCGATTTCTGTGGAGTAGCGCTCGATCCGGGTAGAAAGGAGGGACGCGGCGATGAGAGGAGACGTAGTGGCGTCGGACGACGAGGACGCGGAGCGCCTGCTGGACGGCCTTTCGGTCGATGAGGCCCGACCGGAGCGCCCGGTGCTGCTCGACGCGCAGGGTGAGCCGCTGCGGACCTGGCAGGAGAACTATCCCTACTCGGAGAAGCTGAAGCGCAAGGAGTACGAGCGCCAGAAGCGGATCCTGCAGATCGAGCTGCTGAAGCTGCAGAAGTCGGTGCGCGATCAGGGCCAGCGTGTCGTGGTCGTCTGCGAGGGGCGGGACGCGGCAGGCAAGGGCGGCACCATCAAGCGCTTCACCGAGCGCCTCAACCCCCGAGGTGCCCGTGTCGTGGCGCTGGACAAGCCCACGGAACGCGAATCGGGCCAGTGGTACCTGCAGCGCTACGTCGCGGAGTTGCCGTCCGCCGGGGAGATCGTCTTCTTCGACCGCTCCTGGTACAACCGAGCCGGTGTCGAGCCCGTCATGGGTTTCTGTACTCCGCGCCAGCACGAGGAGTTCCTGCGGCAGGTGCCGATGTTCGAGAAGATGATCACCGATGACGGCATCGTGCTGGTCAAGTTCTGGTTCTCCGTCTCCAGGGCGGAGCAACGTACGCGCTTCGCCATCCGCCAGGTGGATCCCGTACGTCAGTGGAAGCTCTCGCCCACGGATCTGGCCTCGCTGGATCTCTGGGACGCCTACACCCGCGCCAAGGTGCAGATGTTCCGCGCCACGGACACCGCCCACGCACCGTGGTCGGTGATCAAGTTCAACGACAAGCGCCGTGGTCGCCTCGAAGCCATCCGGCACCTGCTGCTGCGTGTCGACTACGAGTCGATGGACAAGGACGCGGTGGGGGAGGCGGACCCGCTCATCATCGGCCCGGCCGACACGCTGTTGGAAGCGGGCGAGGACCCGACGGACCTGTCACCCAGCAGACTCGCCGAAACTGGTCAGGGACCTGGCCTGCACCCCTAAGGGCCTGCACCCCTAAGGGCCTGCACCCCTAAGGGCCGGTCGCCCGGCCGCGACCGGTGGGGAGGCGCGGGCCGTCAGCGTGTCGCGAGGTCCGCGAGCAGCTGGGCGGCGGGCTTCGGGTGGACGAGCCAGCGCAGGTGGCTCCCCTCGAGGGTGCCGACGTGGAAGGGGTTGTCGGGGGTGAGCGCGTCGGCCTCGCGGATCATGCGGTCCTGCATGGCGAGCGGGACGCTGGCGTCGTCGGCCAGTCGCACATAGCTCTTCGGGATGCGGCCCCACGTCGCGGCCTGCGCACGGTCGGCGGGCGTGCCGATGTCGAGGTTCTCGTCGGGCTGGAAGGTGTTCAGGAACGTACGGAACTCGTCGTCGGTGAGGTCGTCTGCGAAGGCCTGCTTGACCGCGGCGAGCGTCTCCGGGGCGGCAGTGCGGAAGTTGACCCGGAGCAGGCCGAGCTCGGCCGGGTTCCCGACGAGCGCCGAAGCGTAGGAGCCCCCGTCGACCTCCGCCATCTCGGGCTCGGCGTAGTAGCCGTTGACGTCCAGGTCGACGGGGCACCAGGCGGCGACGTAAGCGATCCGGTCGACCAGCTCGGGCCGGGCGTTGCCGACCGCGGTGATCGTGGCGCCGCCCCTGCTGTGGCCGACGAGGATGGTCGGGCCGTTCTGCTTCGCCCGTTCGAGGACCTCGATCACGTGGGCGGCGTTGTCGGCGAGAGTGACCCCCTTGAGGCTGCCCGGTTCCCCGGCGAGCGCGTCGAGATCCTGCGGCGCCTGGTAGGCGGCGGGGTAGGTCGCCCCGAACCCGTGGCCCGGAAGGTTCAGCGCGACCGAGCGGTGCCCGAGGAGGCCGAGCTCCGCCTGCAGCGGCGCGAACGAGAACGAGTTCGAGAAGGCGCCATGAACGAATACGAACGTCGGCTGCTTTTGCATGCTCGTAGCCTCCAATGGAACGATCTTCGAAGCAAGCACGATTTGGGCAGTTCTGTGTCGTTTTCCGGCCCGCCGGTGCGACCTTGGCCTGTAGTGCTCGCGCACGTATTCGTATACGGAAAAGACCAGGTGGGACGCCGTGCCGTCCTGGTGCCAGGTACGCAAGGGGCTCGCGGGCGCCGCCGTGCTTAGCATGGCCTCATGACCGTAGATCTGTTCGCGGGTATCCCTGTCCGCGACTACACCACGGCGGTGGCCTGGTACGAGCGACTGCTCGGCGGGCCGCCCTCCTTCCTGCCCAATGACACCGAGGCGGTCTGGGAGCTCGCCGAACACCGGTACGTGTTCATCGAGGTGCGGCCCGAGCACGCCGGGCACGCCCTGCACACCCTCTTCGTCGAGGACTTCGACACCCGCGTCGCCCGGATCGCCGAGCGGGGTCTGAAACCGGACACGCGCGAGACCTACGCCAACGGCGTCCGCAAGGCCACCTTCCGCGATCCGGACGGCAACGAGATCGGAATCGGCGGCGGCCCGTCGGACTGACCGGGACCGACCGGGCGGACGGCACTGGCTGGGGGGACGGGACCGACCGGGCGGACGGGACCGACTGGGGTGGACGGGACGGGCGATTTCGTCCAGCTCTTCGTCCAGCCCGTCGTTCAGCTCGGTGAACTCGCCGCCGTCGCGCTCGCCTTGGCACAGAGGTAAGGGCGCGCGAGGAACAGGGCGGTGCCGGTCAGGATGATGCCGAAGTAGACCGGCGCCAGGTGGATGAGGTCGGTGTAGTGGATCGTGCCGTGCACCACGACAGCCGGCAGGAAACCTGCCGCGCCCGCCGCCGCCAGAGTCCAGAACACCCACGCCTCGCCCCGCCGCCAGCCCCACGCGCTGAGGAGCACGATCGCCACCGCGGCGGACATCAGGGCGCCGCCGAACCCCGCGCGGTCGTGGGCGAGGAACGGCACGAGCCGCGGATTCACGGCTTCCAGTGTGTGCGCGTCGGTGCCGAGGAAGGTCAGGTCCGTCGGCACGAAGACATCGGTCAGACCGACCACCGAGATCACCGCCCCGCCGACGAAGAGGCCCGCGCCCGTGAGAATCATCAGGAGCTGGCCGACCAGTGCCCGCCTGCGCTCCGGCTCCGGCCCCTCGGCCACCAGGCGCCACCGCGGCCCCTGCGGGGCGCGGCGGACGCCTGCCACGAACATCGGGAACAGCACGAGCGCGGTGGCCGTGTGCAGGGGCTCCACGAAACCGGTGGCCAGGAAGTAGAACAGGGTGGGGAAGCCGATCGCTCCTGAGAGCAGATACACCTCGCGGGCCCATGGCCAGCCGCGGCGGATCCCACCCACGGCGAGGCCGGTGTAGAGCGCGCCGATGGCCACCATCGTGCCGGCCATGGTGATCCGGTCGTGCTGGAGGAAGTGCACCAGGTGGTGGTTGGCGGCGTGCAGTTCGTGCAGCGTCATGCCGAGGTAGTCGCGGTCGTACCAGAGCAGCACCGGCCCGAGCGTGATCGCCGCCGCGCCGAGTCCGGCGCCCGTCATGCCGAGCCCGACGAGCAGTGCCCACCACCAGGCGGGCCAGCGCCGTGGATCACGGCCGACGTCGCGCAGCACCGGAGCGGGGGCGGTGGGCGTGGCCGCCTCGACGACCCGCGCGAACCAGCCGGGTCCCGCCGCCACGAGCACCCCCGGCCGGATGAGCACGACGGTGCCCGGCTCGTCGAGCACGGTCGCGGCGGCGGTGACCGACGGATCGGACACGTGGACGACGCGCGGGTCGTCGTCGCCGGTGAATCCGTCCACGTGAGGCTTGAGGGCGGCCTCGACCTCCGGGTCGCAGGTGCGCGCGACCACCGGTATCGCGCGGCCGTCGGCGGCCTCGCGCACGGTCTGTATGTCAGCCGCCGAGACGGGCGCCACCTCGACGACACCGGCCCCCAGCGGTGACATGGCGCGGACCGTGTCGCGGGCCAGCGAGGGCGGGACGGTGATGCCGAGGCGGACGGCCACGGGCACACCGGCCACCTCGCCGGCCAGCCGCTCCGGCGGATGCCGGTGGCCGAACCCGCGGGCGATCAACCGCGCTCCCGCGGGGCGGGAGCCGATCGTGGCCAGCATCCGCAGGGCGGTCCGCTGCGAACGGCGCAGTCCGAGTACGGCAGCGGCGGCGCCGCGCAGGGGTTGGTAGGTCCAGTCCGGCATCAGGGGGTCTCGTTCTCCGTCGTGGTCGACTGCTCACCGGGTGCGGTCCAGCCGAGGACCGGCGTCATGGACCGCAGCGTCGCCCACGCGGGCATCAGCCGGGCTGCCGTGTCACGCAGCAGTACGGCGGGTGGCCACGCGAGCTGGCCCATGTCGCCGAGCCGGGCGGAGCGGCGCGTGATGGCCTGGGTCCGCGGGCGGCGCAGCAGGTCGTACGAGTGGAGCGCGGCGGCCAGGTCGTCAGGGGCGGAGTCCAGGCAGTGGGCCAGGGTGACCGCGTCCTCGAGCGCCTGGCACGCACCCTGGCCGAGGTTCGGGGTCATGGCATGGGCCGCGTCCCCGAGCAGCGCGACCCGGCCGCGTACGAAGGAGGGCAGCGGCGGCAGGTCGTACAGATCGTGCCGGAGCACCGCGTCCGGGGGGACCACGGCCAGCAGACGGGGGATGGGGTCCGGCCAGGACCCGAACCGGCGCAGCAGTTCGTCGTGTTCGGAGGAGTCGCTGATCGTTCCCGCCGGCAGCGAAGCGGTCGCGAAGCAGTACATCCGCCCGCCCGGCAGCGCCGTGTAACCGAACCTCTCCCCGCGGCCCCAGGTCGCCGCGCCCTCGGCGGGCGGGTCGGCGAGGGGCTCGGTGACCATGCGCCAGGCGGTATATCCGGCGTACCGGGGGTCGGCCGCGCGGGGCCACAGCGCGCCGCGGACCGCGCTGCGCAGCCCGTCGGCGCCGATGACGAGGTCGGGCCGGGACGCGCCGCCGGGGTGCTCGACGACCGGGCCGTGGTCGTCGTCGCGGACCTGGGAGACCTCGCTGTCCGGCCGCAGGCTGTCGGCGGGCAGCGCCTCGGCGAGCGCCCGCAGCAGGTCCGCGCGGTGGAGGACCAGCAGGGGGTGGCCGAAGCGGCGGGTCAGCTCCGCGTTGTCCGTACGGGTCAGCCAGCGGCCCTTGCGGTCGCGTACGCCACCAGCGGCCTCGACGGCGCCCAGTGCCCGGACGGTGTCGGCCAGGCCGAGCGCGTCGAGGGCTCGCAGCGCGTTGGGCCACAGGGAGATGCCGGCGCCGATCTCGGTGAACTCCGGGGCCCGCTCCAGGACTTCGACGCGCCAGCCCCGGCGGTGCAGGGCGATGGCCGCCGCGAGGCCGCCGATCCCGCCGCCGACGATGGTCGCGGCGCGCTGCGGCATGGTTCCTCGCTCTGGGTTCGGGGGCGCCACCCCCGGTCAAGTGGCCTGCGATCCGGTGCCCGAACGGCATGCGAGGTGCGCAAGTCCGGCTGAGCAGCGCCTTATAGCAACATGTCGACAGGAGCCTGTCAACGTGACGAGGAGCGGTTCACCCCCGCCGTCCGGCGCTCGATCAGAAAGCCTAGCCTTGCGGCATGGGAGTGGGCATCGAGGTTCTTGTCGTCGACTGTGACCGGGTCGAGGCGGCACCGGCGGGCGAACGGCGTGAACTGCTGGAGGAGGCCGCATTCGGAGTCGAGGGCGACCTCGACGAAGCGGGGTGGATCTGGCCGTCGGCAGCGGGCACCGACTGGTACGGCCGGTACGCCTTCCGGCACACCTTGGGCTCGTACAAGCCGCACTTCTGGGCGGGCGAGCGATGGGAGAACGTCAGGGACTTCGCCGCCCCCGGCCTGCGCGCGGCCCTTGACCGCTTCACGGCCGCACTGTTCTGGCAGGGCCTGGAGGACGTGGCCGGGGAGACCGCCGGGGGTCTGCCCGAGCGGGAGTGCCCGTGGGACGCGGACCTGCTCCTGTGGCGGCCACCGCACGACATCGCCGCCATCAAGGCCTTCTGGACCCAGGCAGCCCCTGACCTGGACACCTTGCGGGAGCCGTTCGCGCGACACGCGGCGGTGCCGAACGGCTGGATCGGCGACTTCGCCTCGTTCGCCGAGTTCCTCAAAGGATGGGGCGAGGTGGTCGCCGAGGCGGACCGCCGCGGCTGGGGCATCGTCGGGCTCCGCTGCTGAGCCCCGAAGCGCGCTCCCGTCCGCGACGGCGTGCCGGATCTCCACGACGGCGCGTCGGAGATACGGCGAGACGCCAGGCCGGCGGGGATACTGTCCGGTGTGATGCGGTTTGTACTGTTGTTCGTGCTCGCGCTCATGGGCTTCGGGTTCACGGCGCTGTCCCTCACGGTCTCGCCGTGGTGGTGGCCCCCTGCCGCGATCGCGCTGGCCCTGACCGCCGTAGGCCTGTACGACCTGGTGCAGCGCAAGCATTCCGTGCTGCGCAACTATCCGCTCCTGGGCCACCTCCGCTACCTGCTGGAGAGCCTGCGCCCGGAACTCCAGCAGTACTTCGTCGAGCGCAACTACGACGGGCGTCCCTTCGACCGGGACGTCCGCAGCATCGTCTACGAGCGGGCGAAAGGCACTGCGGCGGAAGAGGCCTTCGGGACCGAACGCGATGTCTACGCCGAGGGCTACGACTTCCTGGTGCACTCCATCGCGCCCGTACCGGTACGCGAGACTCCGCCCGTCGTCCGCATCGGCGGTCCGGACTGCACCCGGCCGTACGACATGGCGCTCCTGAACGTCTCGGCGATGAGCTTCGGGTCGCTGTCCGCCAACGCCGTGCTCGCGCTCAACCACGGCGCCGCGCTCGGCGGCTTCGCCCACGACACGGGAGAGGGCGGTATCTCCGAGTACCACCTGCGGTACGGCGGTGACCTCGTCTGGGAGGTCGGCACCGGATACTTCGGCTGCCGCACGAAGGACGGCGATTTCGACCCGCGGCAGTTCGCCGAGCAAGCGGCGCGCGACGAGGTCAAATGCGTGTCGCTGAAGCTGTCCCAGGGCGCCAAGCCCGGCAGCGGCGGCCTGCTGCCCGGCAGCAAGGTCAACGCGGAGATCGCCCGGGCCCGCGGCGTTCCCGAAGGTGAGACCGTCGTCTCGCCCTCCTACCACCGCGTCTTCAGCACGCCGCGTGAACTGATCCGGTTCCTGGCGCGGATGCGGGAACTCGCCGACGGGAAACCCGTGGGATTCAAGCTCTGTGTCGGATCCCGCCGCGAGTTCCTGGCCCTCTGCAAGGCCATGCTGGCAGAAGGCAGCACCCCGGACTTCATCATCGTCGACGGTTCGGAGGGCGGCACCGGAGCCGCGCCCCTCGAATTCGCCGATCACCTCGGTCAGCCGCTCACCGACGGACTGCTCATCGTCCACAACGCCCTGACGGGCACGGGTCTGCGCGACCGGATCCGCATCGGCGCCAGCGGCAAGGTCGCCACCGGCGCCGACATCGTCAAGCTCCTCATCCAGGGCGCGGACTACACCAACGCGGCCCGCGCCATGATGTTCGCCGTCGGCTGCATCCAGGCCCAGCGCTGCCACACCAACACCTGTCCCGTCGGCGTCACCACCCAGGACCCACGCCGTGCCCGCGCCCTCGACGTGCCCGACAAGTCGCTGCGCGTCCAACGCTTCCAGACCGCCACGGTTGCCGGCGCGATGAAGATCATGGCGGCCATGGGGGTGTCCGAGCCCGGCGAGCTCCGCCCGCACATGCTGCGCCGGCGCACCGGCCCCGCCACCATCCTCGCCGGCCATGAGCTCCACGAACGCCTGGCGCCCGGGGAGCTCCTCGACAACACCCCGCCGCACTGGGCCGATGACTGGTCGGCCGCCGACCCCGACCGGTTCGCCTAGCGGAGCGGCGGATGGGGCTTTGCGGTGATTCATCCAGGGCGCGAGGGGTACCGGCAGGGCGAGTGATCGTTGGCCCGCTGAAGCCAACCGACAAAGAATCGACCCATCGACCCATCGACCAAATGACCAATCAGCAAGGAGAAGTCATGTCAGAGCACGAGAAGGGGGCGGGACGGCCTGTCCTGGTCGGAGTCGAGCAAGGCGGCGACCAGCCCGCCGTGGTGCGTTACGCGGCGCGGCACGCGTCGTTGCACGGCCTCCCGCTGAACCTCCTGCACGTCGCGGCGGAGGGGTCTTCGCCGGCCGGTCCCGGGGAAGGGCACGCGGACGGGGAAGAGCGGAGCCCGGTGACGCAGGCGGTGGCGACGCTCGTGAAGCCGTTGGTGGAGCTGGTCGAGACGGAGTTCCCCGATGTGGCGGTGACGGCAGAGGCCGTGGCCGGTCGGCCCGCGGCGGTGTTGGTGGAACGCTCCGCCGAAGCGGCGTGGCTGGTGGTCGGCCACCGCGGCGGTGGCGGATTTCCCCGCCTGCCGCTGGGGTCGGTGAGCTGGCAGGTGGCCACTCATGCTTCCTGTCCCGTCGTCGTGGTCCGGCCTGGGGAGAACACTGCCCGGGAGAACCGGGTCGTGGTCGGCGTCGACGTCCATGACGTTCCGCACGAGGCACTGGATCTCGCCTACGCCGAGGCTCATGTCCGCGGAGCCAGGCTGGAGCTGGTGTACGGCGCGTTTCACCTCGGCCAGATGCCCGCGGGACCGGGCATGGTGGCGCCCAACTTCGAGGAGCTCGACGAACGGGCGCGCCAGGCGCTGCGGGCGGAGGCCGCCAAGCGCCTCAGCCGGTTCCCGGAGGTGGCGGTCGACCTGCGGGTCGAGCAGGTGCGGCCCGCGACGATCCTCTCCGAGGCGTCACGGCGCGCGGCCCTGCTGGTCGTGGGTTCTCACGGCCGTACCGGACTGCGACGGCTGATGCTCGGATCGGTCAGTGGCGAGGCGCTGCACACGGCGGAGTGCCCGGTGGCGGTCGTGCCGCACAGGCATTGATCGCGACGCGGTACGGCGGCCCGCGCCCGGCCGGGAGCTGGTACCCCAGCGTGATCCGCACCTGGCTCACCAAGGAACGGGAAGAAGAGCTGGTGGGGGCCCTGGGCATGGGCGAGGGTGTGGACCATGGACCTTCTGCAGTTGCGCTACTTCCAGGCCGTCGCCCGCTTCGAGCACATCAGCCGCGCCGCACAGGAACTGCGCGTCGCTCAGCCCTCGTTGAGCCGCACCATCGCACGTCTGGAGTCCGAGCTGGGCTCGCCCCTCTTCGACCGGCAGGGGCGCCGCATCAGACTCAATCCGTACGGTGCGATGTTCCTGCGGCACGTGGAGCGTGCCCTGAGCGAGCTCGACGACGGCTGCAGGGCCGTGCGTGACGCCCGTGACACCGGGCTCGGACGCGTCAGCGTCGCCTCCGAAACGCTTCTGACGATCACTCACCTCCTGGGCAGCTTCCGGACCGATCATCCGCGGGCCGACGTACGGCTCTTCCAGTCGACCGCGCAGGAGATGGACCGCCGATTGCGCACCGGCGAGGTCGACTTCTGCGTGGCCTCACAGCCGCTGACCGGCACGAACCTCGAGTCGGTCGAGCTCGCGCGCGAGGAGGTGCTGCTCGCGGTGCCGATCGGGCACTGGCTCGACGGCCGACAGAGCGTGACGATCCCCGAGATCGCCGACGAGCCCTTCGTCACCACGCGCCCGGGTCACTGGCAACGCACCCTCCTGGACCGGCTGTTCGCGGCCGAAGGGCTCACGCCGCTGCTGTCCTGCGAGGGCGATGAGCCGGGCGCCACCCAGGACATGATCAGTGCAGGGCTCGGCATCGGCCTCATCCCGGAGATCTCCCACCAATCAGGCACGGAGATACGCGTCCCGGTCGCCTGGACCCACGTGGACGCACCCGACTGCGAGCGGATACTCACCCTGGTGTGGAGCCAAGACAGCTACCTGTCCGAAGCGGCCCTGAAGTTCCACGAGTTCATCACCCGCGAACCTTTCACGACCCACCGCCTACCGGACGCACGCGGTTAGGGTGCTCCCCGCTCCGCCTCCAGTGGGGCGGTGTCGATCGAGTCGTGTGTGCGAGCATGCCGAGATGGTCGAGGCGAACCTGGGCAAGCTGGCGGACGCGACGAAGACGGCGATCGTCGTTCCAGTAGCCGAAGTCGAGGCAGTGGTAGGGCTTTACCGGCGCGTGCTGGACCACACGGCGTCCTGGCCGGTTCCGGCGCACGTCACCGTTCTCCACCCCTTCGCCGCTCCGGCGAGAATCACCGACGGCATGCTCGAGGACGTGCGGACATGTCTGGCGGAAGTCCCCGCCTTCACCTGCACGTTCTCGAAGGTCGCGTGGTTCGGGCAGGACGTCATGTGGCTGGCTCCCGAACCGGATACGCCCTTCCGTCGGCTCACCGACATCGTGTGGCGTCAGTTCCCCGAGTTTCCGCCCTACCGAGGTACACATCCCGAGCCGACGCCGCACCTGACTGTCGGAAGCACACGCCTGGCGGATCTTGCCGGTATGCAGCGGGCAGCCGGTGACTTGAGGGCGAAGCTCCCGATCGATGCCCGCATCGACCGTGTCCGTCTGATCGCCGGTACTGAGGCGCCAGGCTCGTGGCGGAACGTGGCCGAGTTCGCGTTGCCGCCCACAGCGGCCACGACCGCCCGAACCTGAGTCCCAGCATCGATGTCAGACCCCTCTGCCACGATCGGCGCATGGGATTCTTTGACGATCTGGTGGTGGCGGAGGAACCGGTCGCGGAGCGGGACGCGTTGGTCTGGCTGTGTCCGCCGGGGGATGATGCCGGGCGTCACGCGCCGCCCGTCGACTGGTTCGCACCGGTGTTGCACTCGCAGTTGGAGGTGGTCGGAGCAGCGGCCAACGCCCGGGTGGTGGTGACGGGATGGTCCCTGTGGCCGCAGGCGGCGACCCTGCATCTGTCGGTCTTCCGCAAGGCCCGCTGGTCGACCGCGGACGCAAGGCGGCAGTCCGGGCTCAGGGTCGGCCTGTCGTTCTGCGACGGCCGCCGAGTGACTTCCCTGGACGCCCCGGTGCACCGAGCCGTGGAGTGGACGAGGCCAGACGGGCAGCAGGCCACGGCAGTCACGGAGCAGGCCGTCGGCCTGATCCCACTGGACGTCGACCTGCACCAGCCCCGCCGCTCCCTCTTCAAGACCGACGTCGACCTGTACCTGGCGGAACTTCCCCCGCTGGGCGAGGCGCAGTTGGTCGTCGAGTGGCCGGACGAGGGCATCGGCGAGACACGCACCTCGATCGACACCGCTGCGCTGCATGCCGCGTCGGCGCGCGTGCTCGAGGTCTGGCCGGGCCTCGAACCGCCGGAGCCGAGCCAGCAGCCGGGTTCTTTCGCGACCTTCGAAGTGGGTGGAACGCCCGGGTTGCTGGCTCGGCCTCTGACAGGGCACCAGCGCACGATGCTTCGTCGTCAAGAGGAGGAGCAGCGGCGCTATCTGCCGCGGGCCGACTGGGAACAGGTGGCCTACGGGGACTGGGGGGACGCGGATGTGATCCGGGCCCGGCTCCAAGGCGGTGCACCGCCCGACGCCCGTGTCGGATGGCTGGGGTCGACCCCGCTGCACCAGGCAGCGGAGCGCGGAGCAGCGGAAGCAGTCGCCGCGCTCCTGTCCCATGGCGCGGAGGTCGACTCACCCGACGACGACGAACACACCCCGCTCTGGTACGCCGCCTGCACCGTTGACGAGGACACCGTCCGGGCCCTGATCGCCGCAGGGGCCGACGTATGGACACCCCAGACGGGACCCTGGTCGCCGGGCCGGCTGCTGCTGACCACATCGCTCGCGTCCCTCGTCGCGGACCTTCCCGGCGCGGTGGAGCTCCCCGCCGAAGAAGCCGCCGCCTTCCGGGAGGCGGACACCCTCATCGCGGCCTGCGGCGAGCGAGAGTTGTGGACCGAGGGGCTCGGCCTCTGCTTCGTGCGGGGGCTGAGCGAGGAAGAGGTGATACGCCGCCTGGGCGCTGACCCCGCACAGTGCCCGACGGTAGACCTTGAGCACGCTCCCTTCGACCTGACGGACTACGACGAATCCCTCCACTACGTGGGGGTGGGCAGCGTGCCCGGCGCACCAGGCGGCTGCATGATCACACAGGAGGGATACATGCCGAGCGACGACACCGTGCTGCGGGCGATATCGGCAGGCACTGCCGCGTACGGCATCTACTTCAATCCCAAGGGCGGCACCTTCGGGACTCTGGCCGAAGACGGCGAGGTCACTGCGCGCGAGGAAATCGGCCTGCGGCCGGACGAGTCGGATCCGTCCGCCTACTGGCACTTCCGCTTCTGGCAGCGAGAGCACCCCTTCCCGCACGACGCCAACACCTTCGCCTACGCCGCCGCGGCGGCCGGTCTGCGTATCAGGGACGCCGAGGAGGCGGTGGACCGCCGCATGCCGCGCCGCTGGGTGGAACTGCCTCCCCAGCTTCGGCGATGAGAGGTCCGGTACGCGGCCGCGCGTGATCAGCCGATGGGCGCAGGCAGGGGAACCACCCGGTAGGGGAGCTGGATCGTGTTGCCGGTGGCGGGGTCGCCCAGCTCCACGCGCCAGCCCTCGGCGAACTGGTCCACGCCCTCGGCCATGGGGACGCCCTCTACCTCGCCGTCGCGGCAGCCGTGACCCTCGTTGGTCTCGGCCTGGGCAGGGACTGCGCCCACGCCGAGAAGGAGGACGAACTGCTCGCGGGCGCCACCACACCGGAGGCCGCCCCCGCCGCCCGCGTACCGTGACCCACCAAGTCAGCCCCTGACGTCCTCCCGAAACCGAAAGGCAGCCCACCGTGCGCATCGCACTGAGCCAGCTCACCACCGGACCCGATCCGGCCGAGAACCTCGCCCTCATCGAGGACTGGACCGCACGCGCGGCGGACGCCGGCGCGGACATCGTCGTGTTCCCCGAGGCGTCGATGGCCTGCTTCGGCACCCCTCTGGCGTCTCTCGCCGAACCCCTGGACGGCCCCTGGGCCACCGCGGTGCGCGCCATCGCCGAGGCTGCGGGCATCACGGTCGTGGCGGGCATGTTCACCCCGGCTCCCGGCGGCCGGGTGACCAACACCCTGCTGGCCACGGGGCGCGGCGTCGAAGCGACGTACGACAAGATCCACCTCTACGACGCGTTCGGCTACGCCGAGTCCGACACCGTGGCCGCCGGATCGCGGGTCGTCACCATCGACGTGGACGGCGTACGACTGGGCCTGGCCACGTGCTACGACGTGCGCTTCCCGGAGCTGTTCCGGGCCCACGCCGACGCGGGTGCCACCGCGACCCTCCTGTCGGCCTCCTGGGGCGCGGGCCCCGGCAAGGTCGACCAGTGGGAGCTGCTCGTGCGGGCCCGCGCCCTGGACGCCACGCTGTGGATCGCGGCCGTCGACCAGGCCGACCCGGCCGCCGGGGGAGTGGCGGCCGGTGGCACGGCGCCCACCGGTGTGGGGCACAGCATGCTCGTCGGCCCCGACGGGACCGTACGCCGCCGTCTGGGGGCCGAGCCCGAACTGACGGTGGTCGAGGTGGACGCCGACGAGGTCGCGGCGGTCCGCAAGAACATCCCGGTACTGGCCAACCGCAGGCTGGGGGAGAAGCGCTGAGCGCCAGGCCCCGCCTATCCGGCCAGCAGTACCTTCAGCGTCGACTCCAGGTGGCTGTCGATCGCGGCGCAGGCAGCCTCCGTGTCACCGGCCGTGATCGCGTCCACGATCGCCCGGTGCTCGTCGAGCACGGCTTCCTGGCGGCCCTGCTGGTTGTAGAGGGCCACGACACCGGCCCGCACCTGGCGGCTGCGCAGCCCCTCGTAATGCCGGTCCAGGAGCGTGTTGCCCACGGCCGACACGAGCGAGGAGTGGAAGAGGTGGTCCACGTCGATGAACTCCTTGGCCTGGTCGGGGCCGCTCAGCGCGCGCTGCCGCTCCAGGCACGCGCCCAACTCCCGTACCGGAGCCCGGCCCGAGCCGATGACGTGCTGCGCCGCGTACCGCTCGACGATCCCGCGCAGCTGCATCAGCTCGGTGATCTGACGCCCCGACAGCGGCGCCACCCGCGCACCGCGCTTGGGCACGAGATCGACCAGATCCTCGGCGGCCAGCAGGAGGAGGGCTTCGCGGATCGGAGTGCGCGAGACGCCGATGCGATCGGCGATGTCCTGCTCGGAGAGGAACTCGCCCTGCATCGCAGGGTCCGTCAGGACCGTCTCCTTGAGGTACGCGTACGCCTTCTCCCGACCCGATGCCACTACTACCCCCAGAGATCGCATACACCGTGTATACGGAAGTTACCACGAGGCCCCGCATCCCGGCCTCGCCCGGACCGGAGGAACGCCACGCCGTAGAACGGCCACATCTGGGCCACTCGGCGTGGTTCAGTCCGGCAAGGCTGGGAACGCCGCACGAGAGGGCACCGAATGCCCTCCGGGCGCCGTCCTGAACAGGGGCTCCCGCACCCCTGGGTGCCCGTCGAGGGAGTGCGTCCCGCTGGGTGAGAGGGGAGCTCGCCCGCGCGGGGCGCACGCTGCCGTCACCCGGGAGCTTCGCCCGTCGACGTGCTCGGGTTGTAGTCGGCGAAGTAGTGCCGGGGGTCGTCGATCTGCCGCAGCAGGCGGGCCATCGGCTCGGCCAGCGTGTCGCCGTCGAGGGACAACAACGCCTCCAGAGACACCCCTTCGAGGTCGACCACGTCGGACTTTATGGCGGTCATCGGCTCTGTCATGGCTGCCCGGACTCCCTTCCTGTCCTGTCTGCGGACGTCGGTCGGCTTGCGCCTGCCGAGGATGCCGACGGCGTAAACCGGGTTCAACACAGTGGCCGGGTCAAGCCCAGCGCGTGCCGCGTCGCCAGCCCGTCATGGGCACCGTACCCGCCCCTTCGGTCCGTCGGCCGAGACTGTGGGCAGTGGCCAGGGTGTCGGGATGCTTCTTCCCCAGCACGCGTTGCTGCACGCCGATGATCTCCTCGTACTCCCGGCGCGCCCATGCCGGTTCTCCTTGCTCACGCCGTACGCAGGCCAGGGCGTACCGGGTGTTCAAGGTGGCTCGGTGCTCGTCGCCCAGAAGGCGCCGCTGAGCGGCGTACACGTCCTCCAGTTCGGCCCGCGCCGCGCCCAGTTCGCCCAGGTCGTACATGATGTGAGCGAGGTTGTAGCGAGTGGTCAGCGTGGAGCGGTGGTCGTCCCCCAGCGTCTGCCGCCGGACATCGAGAATGGCCTCGAACTCGCGTCTGGCCACGAGCGCGTCGCCCAGGTCGTACAGCACGCGGGCGAGCACATGACGGGTGTTCAAGGTGTACCGGTTGTCGGGGCCGAGGACCCGCTCCTCGGCGGCCAGCACCTCCTGGAGCTCCGTGCGTGCGATGTCCAGCTCACCGCAGTCGTGCAGCAGCCGCCCCAACTCGTGCCGTGTGGCCAGCGTGGAGGGATCGCCCTCGCCCATCAAGGCACGCTTGTCGGCCAGGACCGCTTCGAACTCCGCACGCGCCTCATCCAGTCTGCCCTGGCCGTGCAGCAAGTGGGCGAGGTGATGCCGGGTGTGCAGTGAGTCGGGGTGCCTGTCGCCCAGTGCGTTCCGAAAAACGGCGAGGATATGGATGCTCTCCTCGTGGGCCGGCTCGTACAACGTGCGGGCGCTGAGATAGCGGACCGCGAGCTGCGCACACCGCAACGCGTCCTCGACCACGCCGGTCGGCAGGTGCGTGGCGGCGATGCGGTGTGACAGGTGCAGCGCATGCGGGAGCAGGACCTGCCACGTGGGCCAGTGTGCGACGTCCTCGGGCACTCCGGTGGCGTCGTCGAGCGCCACGCGGTGCATCAGCGCGACGGCCGTGGGGAGATCGACGCGTGCACGGCTCGTGTCGCGGATCAACGGATGGAGCCGGGCCAGTGGAGGACCGGAACCGGGCTCCGGCGCCGTGAGCAGTCGGATGAGCCCGACGCCCGACAGCGCCTGCAGCAGCTCCCACAAGCCGGGACCGTCAAGGCCGGGAAACGCTTCCGTCGCGGCCAGGGACGGGGGATGCAGGAGCAACGTATAGGGCAGGGGCGCGTCGGCGAACGTGGCCAGCAGGTCCAGCAGGGGCTGGGCCAGCGGCTGCCCCTGCCTTCTCAGCAGGTCCAGGGAGAAGCGCCAGGTCTGAGCGATGGCCTGCTCGGCGTTGACGAGACCCAACCCGCCCTCCAGGGCGTCTCGGTACGCCGTGAACGTGGTGAACGTCTGCGCGTCGCGAAAGGCCGCCGGGATCTCCGTGGTGCGGGAGAGGTACGAGCCGGCCATGGTCAGGGCCAGCGGAAGGCCACCGAGACGGTGCGCCAGATTCTCCGCCTCCGCGGCGCCGCCCGCCCGGCCCCCGGTGTGATCGAGCAGTACGTGTGCGCCGTCCGCGTCGCTCAAGGTGTCCAAGGGGTGGAGAACAGCGGTGGGCCCCCACGTGGCACGCGTGCCGTCGCGAGTGGTGACCACGACATGGCCGTGCGGCGCGGTGTGCCGCCGGATCCAGCCGGTTCCTGCGGACAGGTGCCCGGCGCCATTCAGTTCGACGGGGTCGTCGGCGTTGTCCACCACAAGGAGCCACGGCTGGTCCAGAGTCGGCAGGCAGTGCCACAGTGCGTCGGCCGCTATGCCCGAACGCAGGTCGACCTCGGTGGCGCCCGCCTGCCGTGCGACCGCGCGCAGCCCGGCCTCCAGCGAAGCCGTCTGCCGGGCGTCCACCCACCAGACCCGCACCGCTCTTTCCACCGCGGAGCGGGCCAGTTCCAGCGCCAGCGAGGTCTTTCCGCAACCGCCCATTCCGTGTACGACGTGCAGAGAACCGTCCGACTCCGTGTCGAGGAGCCCCGTCAGCTCCCGCAGGGCAGCGTCACGGCCCCGCAGCGGCAGAGCCGGATCCAGCAGACCCAGCGGCGGCGCCAAGGTGAGCACGGCCGACTCGGGCTCTCTGCCCTGCAACAGCGTGCCGATGGCTACGCCACCGTGGCTGGACCGTACGGTCAATGACCGGGTGGCGGCCGCATCTTCCCGCGCGGCCTCGGTCGGGCCCGTGTAGTGCCGGGTACGTTCAGGAGCATTACGTACCCGGCCGTGGAGGGGTGGCGCCCAAGGTCACCGACCCACTGATGTTGGCCGCACCGGCGGCGAAGGAGCCCTGGTCGGCATGGATGTCGACGTGCTCGCCGACCATGGCACCGGCACCGGTGATCACAGTCTTCCGGGCGTCGCTGTCCTGCCCGGCAACCCTCTGCACCATCTGCACGAGCTCACGCAGTTGCTCGGCGCCTTCGGCGCGCTCGGGTTCGTCCATGCTCTCCAGCAAGTCCTCGAACCGCGTACGCCACACGGTGTCCATCCGGGTGCGAACCTCTGCCCCCTGAGATTCCGGCGCGTTCTCCAGTTCGGTCGCGGCACGGTCCAGCCGTTCCATGGCCGTCTCCGTGGCGCGCTGATCGCCTCGACCGAAGAGTGCGGCGACCCGTCTGCGCAGTCCCGCCCAAGCGTCGGTCCCCGCCGCTGTCGCAACTGCTGAACCACCGGCCGCAGCCAGCACAGTCAACGATTCCGTCAACACCCTGGATGCCCCCTCCCGCGTCCCACTCAGTGCATAGCACTCGATCCCTTCTGTCCAGACTGCGTGGGACCGCCGCCGCACTCCTCGACCGGCTACGCGCGACCGGTAGCGAAGCTTCTCGAACGGCCAGTCGGACGCCAGCCAGGCGGCCACGGCCCGGTGCAGCGGGCCGTCCAGCTCGGCGCGGTCCGCGCACACCCACGAGCGCACCTCCGTCACGCCCGCGTCCGCGTGCGACGGATAAATGTAGACGCAGCCGATCACCCGGCCGGCGTCGTCGAGAACCGTGTACGTGAAGCCGGTGCGCGCCTGGAAGTCGTGCGCATGGCTCTCCAGGTCGCGCAGGTTGTCGGCCAGGCTCATTCCCGCGGGAGGCGGCCAACTCCGTTCCAGGAAGCCGGGGGTGGCACGGATGTGCTCGATGCTCGACGTCCAGGCGGCGTGGTCGGCGTCATTGTGCTGCGGCCCGAGAGGCTCCAGGCGGAAGCCGTCGGCCGCAAGGCGCGTGGGAGCGACGAAGTCATGGGGGACAAAGGGATTCTCGGACATCCCGAGAGAGTACCGAGGGGGTCAGCGGCGCGACCGGCTCACGGTGACCGAGTCTCGTAGGGGCCGCCTCTGAAGTACATGCTGCTGCGCGCTCGGGGACGGTCACCCCGCTCATGCGCGGCATCGGACCGGTCGGCGGGCGCCGACCGGTCGGCCAGCGCCCGCAGTGTCCGCAGACCGGCCAGGACGCCGGCGCGATGGTCCGACCCCTTCATCCAGGCGGGAAGCCGCGCGAACATGGCCATCGTCGGCCGGTACCCGCCACGCTCGCGCAACCCGGCACCGACATAGGCGGCCAGTTCGTCGACGTGCTCTGCGTTGTAGGCCCACAGGATCCGGCCCACGCAGCGGGTCTGCAGCCAGAGCGGCCGCCGGAAGAACGGGTCCTCGCTGCCGCCCGGCGCCACACCGACCAGCCCGGCGCCCCGCACCTCCGGCTCCCAGTCGGCCACGGCCCCGCACCTGCCGCAGGCCACACGGCGTGGCTGGAACATCAGCTCGCTGACGTACCGGGGTGCGGCGATCCCGGGCCGGGGCAGCACGACCGCACGGCCGCCGCACGACCGGCAGACCACCAGCACGCGGTCGCTGAACTGGACCAGCCAGCGCCCGGCGTCGTGATGGCGGCCGGGCCCGGTCTCCGGCGAGGAATCCATGGCCACAGCCTTCCAGGTGCGCCCGCCGGTGAGAAGGCGGCCAGGAATGGACCGCCCTAGGGTGGGCACACCGGTTCAGGAACGTCCCACCCCACGTAGCGCAGGGAGCCGTCATGGCAGTACGTCACCGGCTGATCAGAAGGCCGCCCGCGGAGGTATGGGCCGTGCTGGCCGACGGGGCCCGGTACGGCGACTGGGTGGTGGGCCCGGACTCGTCGCGTGAGGCCGGGAGTGACTGGCCGGAGCTGGGTTCCTCGATCGAGTACACCGTCCGTCTGGGGCCGTGGACCGGTACCGGCAGAACAACCGTCCGCGACATCGATCCGCCCCGCCGGATCGAGCTGGAGGCGGACAGCGGAAGGCTGGGCACCGCCCGCATCGCCATCGAGGTACGGCCCTGGGGCCGCGAGACACTGGTCATCGTCGACGAGCACCCCCTGCGCGGCCCCGGCGCCGCCCTGCACAACGCCGCACTCGACGTGCTCCTCCAGCTACGTCACCGCAGCATGCTCTCCCGGCTCGCCGACACCGTCGAGAACTCCCCCTCCGCACCGGCGCTGCGCTAGAAGCCCCTGCGGTGACCAGAACCATCTCCCGAACTGACTCTCCGCGTACGGGACTTGCGCGACGAGGCCTGTCAGATACGGGCAGGCCGGTTCCGTACCCGGGAGCAACGCCTGCCGCCGCGACAGGGCCAGCCTGCGTCGTTCCCGGTCGACTTCCGTGACGACCACGCAGATCTCGTCGCCGACCCGGACGAAGGCGCCGAACGGGATCAGTTTGGTGACCTGTCGGTCACGTCGAAGCGGGCGGGCTCAGCCGGAGACGGGGACGGCCTGTGGGTCGACATCACAGTGAGCGACCGAGTCGGCCAGGCCCTCACCACTGATCTCGATCCGTGTGGTCGCCTTGCCCTTCCCGGGCACCTTCACCTTCTCGCTCTCCTCGATGACGGTGATGCCGTTCGCGTCCTCGAAGGTGACCGACACCCAGAAGCGCGCTGCCTTCCGGTTGCCGTTCGTGACCTTGACCGTCGCGTACGGGGCCGTCTTGGTCGCGCAGCGCACCAACTCGGCCTGTGCGCTCTCCAGCTGCTCGCCGCCGGGGGAGCTGGAGGGGGTGGAGCGGTGGGTCGGCCGCCGGTTGTAGGAGCCGCCGCTGGTGCTGCTGTCTCCGCTGCTGCCGTACGCATCGTCATCGTCGTCGTAACCAGAACCTGAGGTCGTCGACCCGGAAGATCCCGAAGATCCGGACGAGCCGGACGAACCGGAGCTGCTGGACGACGAACTGTCGTGGTTCTGGCTCGAACTGCTGCAGCCGCCTCCGCCGCCACCGCTGCTGTGGCGACTGCCACCGCCGTGGCCTCGGCCCGTCGTGAAGCCGGTCAGCGCGAGTGCCGACAGCGTCAGTACGGCTGTGATCTTGATTGTGCTCCCCCGATTACTCATTCGATCATCCTACCCACGGCTGCTCACGGGCAGGCGCGGTTCGCCCGAGCAGGTCAACTCTCCTCGATCTGTTGGGATTTGGAGCTTGCCCGTGGGTGGGGGTGATCCGCTCTCACGCAGCACATTGCGCCGTAACGGCAGATACCCCTCGCGCCTGCTGGGGGACGTCTGCCCCCCCGCCTCGGCGTACGCGTCGGTGCGTGCGCCGGTGGCGTTCCTCGGCGTACGGGGTGACGCGGGAGGTGGCGCGGCCTGCTCCCCGTGGCCGGGCCGGGATCGATCGATCATCTGCCGGGGAACGGGTGTCGGCGACTCTCTCGGCGACTCTTCCAGTGGCGGGGCGAATGAAGCCTGCATAGAACGGGAGACACGATCACGCGCGGGACGAGGACGTCCCGCTGAAATGGAGAAGCGAAAATGGCCGCTGAGTCATTCTCTGCCGCTGGGGACACGTCCGGGACCGGCGACCCTTTGGTGTCGACGTCGGTTCACTGGGGCACCGCGCAGCTCGGCGCCCCGCCTGCCCACCAGCCCGCCCCGTGGCCGCAGGCCGTCGACCACGACACGGAGGACGCGCAGCCGGAACCGGCCGCGCACGCCGCCGCCGACGGCCCCCCGCAAGAGGCGCCCGAAACCGACGGCGGACCCCCGGCGCAGGCAGCGCCCGGCCCCGACGAGGACGCCGTGGAAGAGCTCATACGCGTCGCGGTGGTGTCCAGGCCGCTGGACGACGTCGTCGACCTCGTCACTCTCCTGGAGCAGTCGCCTGACGGCGTGACAACTGCCGCCTCTGTGCTCCGTCTGGCCGCCGTGGCCCGATCCGTCGACGACGTCACCCGGCTGGTGGAACTGCTCGGCCCGCCGGAACACCCGGCCGAGCACATGGACGAGGCCATCCGGCACGCCGCCGAGGAACGGCCCGTGCCGGAGGTGAGCCGTCTCGTCCACCTTCTGTCCCGTCCTCCGCACGATCCGCACAGCAGTGCCGAGGCGGTGCACGCCGCGGGCACGACCAGGTCCGTCGAGGATCTGATGCAGCTGATCGGCAGCCTCAGGGAACACCGGGACGCCGACAACTCCGAGGTCGGCCCCGGTGCTTCGGCCTCGGCCGCTCCGCTCGCACCCGCAGCCGATGCGGCCCACCCGCCGCCCGCTCCGACTGCCGAGGCCACGAAGGACTCGCAGAAAGCGGAGGCCGCAGAGGCGCAGGGCAGGACGTCCCTGGTGTGGCTGCGTCGCGTGGCAGGCGTACTGCTGCTGCTCTGCGCGGCGGCTCATTTCCCGATGAACTGGTCGGAGGCTTCCGCCCTCGGTCTCTCCGCCGCGCTCTGCGTCTCCGTCCTCTGCGCCCTGGTGGGCGTGGCGCTCTGTCTGAGCGGGTCACCGGTGGTGGCCGTGGCGAGCACCTTGATCGCGGGTGGGCTGACCGTCGCCCACCTTGTGGACGACCGGTTCAACTCCACCACGCTCGCCTATGTGCTGCGGCCCGACGGGGTGTCGGCGCCGCTCCCGACCCTGTCGGCGGTGATCGCCACGCTGGCCTCACTGCTGGTCGTGGCGCTCACGGTCGCCGGCCTGAGGGCCGCGGCCAACCGGAACGCCAGCGCGCGTCTCTAGACGCACGCGAGTTGTGCACGAGGTGCTCGCGCTCCTCGGTGAAAGCCGAGGAGCGCGAGCACCTCTGTGTCTGTCAGCTGTCTGTCAGCTGTATCTGTCAGCCGTCGGAGCCATTGGCCGCGTTGAGCCACACCCCGATGGTCGGCAGGGCCTCGGGTCCGCTGTTCTCTTCCACGGAGCCGACCAGATCGGCGATGGAGACAGCCTGGAGGGAGGCTCGCCAGGCGGCATCGGCCGCGCTCATCGCGCGGGCGATGGGGCACGGCTCGGTGCAGTCCTCGGGCGGTGTGCCGAAGGGGCCTCGCCGGCGGATCTCGGTGCAGGTGAAGGCCGGGCTCGCGCCGTCGACGGCCTGCACCACGTCCAGGACCGTGATGTCACCGGCCGACCTGGTCAGGACGTAGCCACCCGTCTTGCCCTGAATGGATTTCACCAGGTCGGCCCGTGAGAGGGCTTGCATCTGCTTGGCCAGATAGCTGGGCGAGACGTCGTGCAGCTGCGCCAGTCGCGCAGCCGGGACCGGCTCGGTTGCCGCGGTCAGCACCACGCAGCAGTGCAGTGCCCATTCCACGCCGCCGGACAGTTTCATGTGCCCTCCCAGTTGACTCGGACACAGCGTATCCGAGTAATATCTCGGACATCGGATATCCGAGTTTGTGCCGGCAGGGCGCTCGGCTCACGGAAGGGCACGATCATGAACATCACGGTCATCGGCGGTACCGGACTGATCGGTTCGCAGCTCGTCTCCAGGCTGCGCGAGGCAGGACACGAGGTGGTCGCCTCGTCGCTGTCCACCGGAGTCGACCTGCTCACCGGCGCGGGCCTCGACGAGGCGCTCAAGGGTGCGGACACGGTCGTCAACGTGACGAACTCACCCACGTTCGACGAAGCCTCCCTGGACTTCTTCCGCACCTCCGTGGGGCACCTGCTGGCAGCGGGGGAGCGCGCGGGCGTCCGCCATCAGGTCACCCTCTCCATCGTCGGAGTCGACCAGGTGCCGCAGCTGGACTACTACCGCGCGAAGGCCCTCCAGGAGGACCTGCTGCGGCAGGGACCCACCCCGTACTCGATCGTGCGCGCCACGCAGTTCTTCGAGTTCATGGACGCGGTCATGACCTGGACCGCCGACGACCGGACCGTCCGGCTGCCCGCCACGCCCATCCAGCCCATCGCGAGCGCCGAGGTGGTCAAGGCCCTCGCCGACGTCGCCACCGCCGAGCCCCTCAACGGCACGCTCGACGTCGCCGGCCCCGATGTCTTCCCGCTCGACGAGCTGGGCCGCCTGACGCTGTCGGCCCGCAAGGACCCCCGCACCGTCGTCACCGACGACACAGCGGGCATGTTCGCGGCCGTCGAAGGTGACGTGCTGATCGCGGGTCCCGGCGCCCGCGTGGCCCCCACCCACTACGAGGACTGGTTCGCCGCCAACCGATAGGCAGCCGACAGGCGGATCGGGCGGCCACCGGTGCCCCGCCTCGGTGGCCGCCTCCAGGCGCACGCCCGGCCAGGTCAGGCCATCAGCCCCATCGGACCCCCGCCACCGCCAGGGACGCCGCGGTGGCGGGGAGCGCGATGGCAAGCATGAGGGGGTGGGCCAGGGCGGTCGTCACCTGCATGCTGTGCCCGGCCCGCCGCATCGCGGGGACTGCCCTGGCCGTGAGCGAGCGTGCCTTCACCCGGTGGTTCCGCTCCGAGACCGGTGGGAGCCCCGCGGTCCGGCGGGGCCGGCCCCGCCTGCTCGCCGCCGTCCCGCTCCTGCGCACCGCCTCGGTCAGCGAGGTCAGCCGACGCGTCGGCTACGCCTCTCCTACGGCATTCACCGCCGCCTTCACCCGCGCCTTCGGCGTGCCCTCGTCCCGCTTCACCCCGAGCCGCCTGGGCAAGGCCGCCTGACCTGCGCCTTTGTAGAGAAAGCCGTCGGCAGCGGCGGGCACCGGTGCCGAGCCCGGTCGACTACCCAGGGGATGCCGATTCCACGCTCCACGTTCCGGCCAAACACCGCTCAGGCTGTGAGCCCACCCATAGGAGCCACGTCACATGCTAACGACGGTAGTAGACCCTTCGGGGCGCCGCCGGAGGGCCGTGGGTCACTTGCGAGGCGCCTGACCAGGGCGTCCTGCGTAGCGGGGTAGTACGTCACATGATTGCGCCCAGCTCCGGCCACCGCTAACCCTTGCTGAAGTTCCGGGGCAACCGGACCGCATCGGGTGAAACCGCCCGCTTCGACCGAGCCCCTCAACACACTTCGCATTGGAGAGTTACCCCCGCATGGCCATTACTCAGACGCAGACCAAGCCCGGCCGCACCATCCGACTGCGCAAGATCTCCGTCGCCGGTATCGCCACCGCAGGTGCCGCTGCCGCCGCCCTCACGCTGGTCCCCTCGCAGGCCCACGCCGCCGAGCCGGCCGCCGCGAGCAAGCAGGTCACCAAGGCCGCCGCGGCCGGCAAGGACTACGGCAACAACCTCGACGGGTGGATCCGCGAGTCCCTGGACATCATGAAGTCCAAGGGCATCCCCGGCTCCTACGAGGGCTTGCACCGCAACATCATGCGTGAGTCCGCCGGTAACCCGAACGCCCAGAACGGCTGGGACGTGAACGCGCAGAACGGCACGCCGTCCAAGGGTCTGCTCCAGGTCATCCAGCCCACCTTCGAGGCGTACCACGTCGCGGGCACCCCCAATAACCTGACCGACCCGGTCGCCAACATCACCGCGGCCGCCAACTACGCCGCCGACAAGTACGGCTCGATCGACAACGTCGACTCCGCCTACTGAGCCATCGGTCGTCCAACCCACTGAGCCACCAGCCACCGGTCGAAGAGAAGGGCAGCGCATGCCGCACGAGAGCAGCAACGAGCAGCAGGCGCACGCGGCCGAAGGCCCCGCAGTGCCCGGCTACGGGCCCCCGCGGGTACGGGGCTCCCGGCGCAAGCCGAAGAGGAAGGCCCTGCGGTACGTCGCGTGGGGCGCGCTGGGAGCAGTCCTGATCGGCGGAGGAGGTGCCGCCTACGCCTGGCAGCACCTCAACGGCAACATCCAGGGCACGGACATGAACGCTGCCCTCGGAAAGGACCGGCCCGGCGAGCAGAAGGACGGTTCGATGAACATCCTCCTGCTCGGGTCCGACTCCCGGGCGGGAACGCACGGCCACTACGGCAGCGGCATCAGCGGAGCCCGCGCCGACACGGCGATGGTCCTGCACGTCGACAAGACCCACAAGAAGGCTTCGGTCGTCAGCATCCCGCGCGACACGATGGTCGAGCGGCCCCAGTGCGCGAAGCCGCACGGCGGCGAGGCGGCCGGCGCGCAGCAGGCCATGTTCAACTCGTCCTACCAGGTGGGCGGACCGGCATGCACGGTGAAGACGGTCGAGAAGATGTCGGGCGTCCGCATGGACCACTACCTCGAGGTCGACTTCAAGGGATTCCAGAAGCTCATCGACGAGCTCGGCGGTGTGGACATCACCACCCGCAAGGCGATCCACGACCCCAACAGCGGTCTCGCTCTGAGCGCGGGCAAGCACACGCTCAAGGGCAAGCAGGCACTGCAGCTCGTCCGCACCCGGCACGGCGTGGGTGACGGAAGTGACCTGGGCCGCATCCAGCTCCAGCAGGCGTTCATCAAGGCCCTGATCCACCGTGCCGACACGGTCGATCCGCTGGGCAGCCCCGCCAAGTCCTACGACCTGGCGGACACCGCGACCAAGACCATCAGCGCCGACTCCGAGCTGGCGTCCGCGGACAAGCTCCTCGGCCTGGCCAAGGAGCTGAAGGGCATCAGTCCCGACCGCACCAACATGGTCACCATGCCGGTCACCTACGACGCCCAGGACGCGGGACGGGTCCTGCCGCTGGAGAAGGCCTCGCACCGGGTGTGGAGCGCCCTGCGGCACGACCGGCCCATCCCGAAGTCCGCGACGCAGGACTCGGTGGGCGACCGGACCGACTCGCCGGTCTCCGCGGGCACCTGACCCGCCCGAGCTCCTCGCCGCACGCCGGGCCGGCCCGGGTCACCGCACCCCGTCGCGCCCCGTGCGGCTGAGGGCTCCCGGCCACCACGCCGTCGGCCCGATGTCGCGGACCAGGGCCGGCACCAGGAGCGACCGTACGACCAGGGTGTCCAGCAGGACGCCGAAGGCGACGATGAACGCGATCTGGACGAGGAAGGCCAGCGGGATGATGCCGAGGGCCGCGAAGGTGGCGGCGAGCACGACGCCGGCCGATGTGATGACGCCGCCGGTCGCGGTCAGACCGCGCAGCACCCCCTCGCGCGCCCCGTGGCGCAGTGATTCCTCGCGGACCCGGGACATCAGGAAGATGTTGTAGTCCACGCCGAGAGCCACCAGGAAGACGAATCCGTAGAGCGGTACGGAGGAGTCGGTGCCGCTGAATCCCAGGACGTGCTGGAAGACGAGGGCCGAAACACCCAGCGTGGCAAGGAAGTTGAGTGCCACCGTCGCCACCAGCAGGACCGGCATGAGCAGCGACCGCAGCAGTCCGATCAGGACGACGAGGATGATCGCGAGGACCACCGGGACGATGAGCAGCCGGTCGTCCTCGGCGGTCTGCTGGGTGTCGTACTGCTGCGCGGTGTAACCCCCGACGAGTCCGTCGGCACCGTTCACCGCGTGGACAGCAGCACGCAGCCGCGCCACCGTGTCCTTCGCCGCGTCGCTGTCGGCGGCGTCCTCCAAGGTCGCGTCGATGCGTACGCGGCCGTCGACGACGAGTACGTCTGCGGCGGCGTCCTGCTTGTCGACCCCCTGCTTCGCAGCTTCCTGCTGTCCCGTGCCCGGCCTACCGGACGCGGTCACGGCGGCGGCCGATGACACCCCTTCGGTGCGTTCGGCCGCCGCCGTGACCTGTTCGACCCTGTCCGCATCCGCGATCACGACGGCCGGATTGCCCGAGCCGCCGGGGAAGTGCTTGGCGAGTGTCTTCTGCGCGGCCACCGAGGGCGCGTCATTGACGAAGATCTCGTCCAGGGGCACGCCCTTGGACTGCAGCGTGGGGGCGAAGGCGGTGCAGACGAGCAGACCGACGAGGGTGCAGGCCCACACCTTGCGCGGTGCCCGGTCGACGAGCGAGGCGATCCGCGTCCACACGCCCTGGCCCGCGGACTTCTCCGAGGCCGACTTCGGCTTGGCGGGCCAGTAGGCCACACGTCCGAGCAGGACCAGGGCCGCGGGCAGGAAGGTCAGCGTGCTGAGCACGGCGCAGGCGATGCCGATGGCCCCGACGGGCCCGAGCGCGCGGTTGTTGGTGAGGTCGCTCAACAGCAGGGCGAGCAGGCCGAGTGCGACGGTCGCCCCGCTCGCGACGATGGGGCCGAGCGACCGCCTCAGCGCCGAGCGCATGGCGGCGGTTCTGTCGCGGCTGACGGCCAGTTCCTCGCGGAAGCGCGCGGTCAGCAGCAGCGCGTAGTCGGTCGCGGCGCCGATGACCAGGATGGAGAGGATGCCCTGGACCTGCCCGTCGACCCGGACGACGTCGTGGTCGGCGAGCACGTAGACGATCCCGCAGGCGAGTCCCAGGGCGAAGACGGCCCCCAGGATGATCACCAGCGGGAGCAGCAGGCTGCGGTAGACGAGCAGCAGGATCACCAGGACGGTGATCAGGGCGACCCCGAGCAGGAGGCCGTCGATGCCCCCGAAGGCGTCGGACAGGTCGGCCTGACTGGCTGCGGGCCCGGCCACCCGGACCTCCGCCCCGGGTACCTGGTCCGCCGCCTTCCTGACCTGCTCCAGGGTGGCTTCCAGGTCCTCGCCGAGGTCGGGCCGCAGGGGCACGACCCCTTGCAGCGCTTGGCCGTCCTTGGACAGGACGGCCGGGGACGCCGGCCCGGCGAGGCCTGAGGCGCCCTTCAGGGAGGCGAGCGCCCGGGTGGCACCGGCCTGCTGAGCCTTGTCGATCCCATCGCCCCGAGCGGCTCCGTCCGCGGTCCAGACGACGATCGCGGGAAGGGTCTCCTCCTGGTGGAACGTCCGCTGGGCGTCGATGACTTGCGTGGACTCGGCGTTCTGCGGCAGGAACGCGGACTGGTCGTTCGTGGCGACCTCCCCGAGCTTTCCGGCGTAGGGCCCGAGCGTCCCGCCGATGCCGAGCCAGGCGACGAGCAGGACGACGGGCACCAGCCAGCGTGCCAGGCGCGTACCTGTGGACATGGGTCTCCTTGTGCACGTGATGCTTCAACGAGAAAGAATCTCAATGATTGAAGCATCTCGTCCGGCAGGGATGCCAGGCGGGTACACCACAGGAGCCGAACCACCCTGCCGCGGGCGCACGACAGCCCAGCGCGGCATGTCCGGCGGAGCGCTCAGCGCTGACGGCCGCGCAGCTCGGAGAGTTCCTCGTTCATCGCGCCCAAGAAGCGCACCACTACGGCGAGTTCGTCCTCGCTGAACCGCACGCGAGCGTTCTGCGTCGCCTCGGCCAGCGGCCGGAAGAAGGTGCGCGCAGCCGCCTTGGCCCCCGGGGCGTAGTGCAGATGGACGACCCGCCGGTCCGCGCTGTCCCGCGACCGGCGGATGTGTCCGGCCCGTTCAAGACGGTCCAGGCATGCGGTGACGGCGCCCGACGTCAGCCCCAGATGGTCTCGCAGCCGCCCCGGAGTGAGCGGTTCACTGGCGTCCAGGATCGCCGCGAGGGCCTGGACGTCCGTCGCGTGCAGATCGTGGCCGGCGGCGAAACCATGGATGAGCCGGTTGAGCTCACCGTTCATGCGCCGCAGCTGCACCGCGAACGACTGCAGATCCGTCGGCACCTGCTCCGATGCCGAACCGCCGCCTGACGCTGAACCCTCTGTACTGACCACGGGTGCAGCCTATAGATCCTGGGGCGGAGCCCGTGCTGTGCCCTGTCGGCCGCCCCCCTGACGGGAGTAACCTGCCGGCATAGTCCGTGGAACGACTGCTCGCCGTCAGCGCGGCAGCAGCGTTTCGGCGACCACTCGGGCCACCACCGCCGACGAGGGCGTGTGTCTCTTCGGAGAGGTCCTGGGTGAGCACGAGGGCGAGCTGGCCATGGCCCTGACCACACAGTGCCGCGGCCCTCCCCAGTATCTGCACATCCGCGCCGCCTCCGAACTGGCGCTGCGCGAAAGGCTCGCCGCACGCGGCTGGGACGGCATCGAAACGCTGCGCCTCACCGAAGGACAGGCACACGGCGATCGCGGGTGATGCCCGAGCCGGCCGACGGCGCGGGCCGGCTCCCTCTCACCGAGCCGCAGTGATCCTGATCTCGGCCACCGTGCCGTCGCCCCGCAGGGACAGGGCCGCCGGGCCTTCGTGACGTACGCAGTCGAGACGGCCGAGCACGGTCTCCCGCCCGCCCGGCCCGCCGACGGTGACGCCCTCGGAGGTGGCCATGACGAGCAGGGTCTCACCCGCGGCGCACGTCAACTCCGCACCCTGTGCGGCGGCGACGGTGACCATCTGGACCTGGCCGGTCGCGCGGCCCCTGCGGGTCATCACATTCATGTCGCGCACCGCTCCGGACTCAAGACGGCAGTCCGTCACCGCGTCACCGGAGAAGGCGAAGGGGTTCAGCGGCTCCACCCGTTGCGGGGTCCCGTCCACGGTCAGCACCATGCCGTCGCCCTCGACCAGGGTGATCACGCGGTCGATCCCGGGAAAGGAGGAGAAGGATCCTCCCGCGTCCACATCCGCGACGCTCACCCGCCAGTCGTAGCCGTCCGCGGGCCCCGCCGAGGCCGGAGGCGCTTGTACGGTGCCCGACGCGACCTCCCGGGTCATGCCGCCGCCGTTCTTCCACGGCATGCTGCGGTATGCGCTCCAGCGCAGAACATCGTCACCCATCCGACGCCGCCTCCTTCCTCTGCTGAATCCGGGGTCAGCCTACGCGCCGACCAGCCGCGGGTTCGCCCCGCTGGGCTGCGACGTGCCCTTGATCGATAGGGTTCGAGAACGTGTGCAGGCCGGTGATCCTGGAGGTGCCTTCATGGCCGTTGAGTGGGTTCGGCTCAAGCTCGACCTCGATGCGTTCGACGATGCCCGGTTCGAGCCGTGCCTCCGAAGCTGCCGGCAGAGCGGCATCGAGTTCACGACGATGGCGGCAGTCGGCGACACGGCCGAACACCGGCGTGCGCTGTACGACTTGAACAAGACGTGCTCCGCGGACATCCCGGGGCGGGGTGTGTTCTACACGTTCGACGAGTACGTGGCCCAGCGCATCGAGACTCCGATTTATGACCCGCACGGCGTCGTTCTGGCCCTGGAGGGCGGGTCGTGGATCGGCATGGCGACCACGTCGATCCGGCCCGAAGGCCATGCCTTCAGCGAGATGACCGGGCTGCTGGCCGGCCACCGGGGCAAGGGGATCTCGCTGGCCATGAAACTGCTGGCCATCGGCTTCGCACGCTCGCACGGCGTGCACTGGCTCCGGACCTTCCACCACCCCGACAACGCGGCGGCCATCGGCATGAACCGCCGACTCGGCTTCGTCGACGACGAGCCACGAGCCACCACCACGTGACGGTCTCGAACGTCACGCCCAGCCGACCTCGCCCCGCTCCGGATCAGGGACACGGAGGCCGGGAGAGGGCGTATGGCGCACGCCGTAGACGCGGGCGAAACGGTTGGCGGGGCCCGTTGATCCGCTGAGGCGCTCGAGGAAGAACGCGCGTGCCATCGACTGCATCTGCTCGCCGCTCACATAGACGACCCACCTGTTGGAGGCGGCGTTGAAGCGCGCCGCCTCCACCGCCGACCGCAGTCCGGACGCGGGCCCCTGGCGCAGTTGCCCGCTCAGATCGAGGAACCGCCTCACGGCGTCCAACTCCGAGCGCCGCAGGCCCACTTGCTGCAGCCCCGGAGCCGGTTCCTCTGCGGGCGGGGGAGTGGCCCGTACCTGCGCGTAGAGGAGTGTGTCCCACCCGTCGGCCGTCAGCTGCACCGCCCACGGGACCGGTCGGCCCGCCTTCGCGGAGAGCTCCGACTGTTCCTCGCGAGGTGCCACCCGAGCCAGTCCCCATTTCACCAGGGGGCCTGTGGTGCGTTCATCGAGTCCGGGCCCTGCAGTGGCCCACCCGTCGGTGGTGCGCTGCACGTCAGCCACCCGTTGCAGCAGCGCGAAATGTCCAGCCGAGCGCCGCATACCTGCCCCTCCCGCCGAACAGTGCGTTGCCGCGACGCTAGCGTGCATCCCGGCCCTAGGGGGCGTTGTTGGGAGGGTCTCCCTCCCAAGGCGGCGTGGGGTACGGAACGGTCGAACGGGCGATCGGGCCGGGCTCGGTGGTGCGGCTCAGGACTCCCGGCGTGCCGTCGCGGCCAGCGAGCCGAGGAGCGCGAGCGCCTCGCTGCTGGGGGAGCCGGCCTCCGCGTGGTAGACGACGAGTTCCTGGCCCGGCACCGCGCGCACGTCGAAGGTCTGCATGGTCAACGTCAGCGGCCCTACGTCGCGATGCTCGAAGTCCTTGCGCTCCAAGGCCTTGCCCCGGGCGTCGTGGCGGGCCCACAGTTCAGTGAACTCCGGGCTCTGCTCCAGAAGTTCGCCGAGCACCTGACGCACCCGCGGATCATCCGGCGCCGCGCCGTGGCCGAGCCGGAAACCGGCCACGGAGTTGCGCGCGACACCGTGCCAGTCGCGGTAGAAGGCGCGGGCGGCGGGGTCGGTGAACACGACGTGCATGAGGTTGCGCGAGTGCGCCCAGCCGTGGAAGAGCGCGTCGGCGATGGTGTTGGAGGCGAGGACGTCGTACGCGCGGTTGTAGACGACGGCCGGGTTGTGCGGCCAGGCGTCCATGAGGGAAAGCAGGCTCGGCTCGACCCGGTCCGCCACGGCGGCGGCCCTGACGCGCGGACCGATGCCGGCGAGGCGGAACAGGTGCAGCCGGCCGTCCTCGTCCAGTCGCAGGGCGGTGGCCAGGGCATCGAGCACCTGCCCGGAGGGCGCCCGCTCCCGGCCCTGCTCCAGGCGTACGTAGTAGTCGGCGCTGACCCCCGCGAGGATGGCCACCTCCTCGCGCCGCAGCCCCGGCACCCGGCGGTATCCCGTGACGGTGAGGTTCGCCTCGGCAGGGGTGACGAGGGCGCGCCGTGCGGTGAGGTAGGCGCCGAGCTCTGTGCGTGCCATGCCCCCATGCTAGGTCGCGGTCCGCCACGCTTCCTGGGTGCGCCGCACCCAGGAGAACGCCGCCTCTCCCACGGACGCTCCGGCCGGTCCAGCCTCAAGGACATGACCACACAGCACAGCGAAACCATCGCGCCGAGCGACCGCAAGGTCGTCCTCATCACCGGCGCCAGCAGCGGTATCGGCGCGGCCGTCGCCACCCGGCTCGTGACCGAGGGACACCTGGTGGTGGCCGGTGCACGCCGCACCGACCGCCTGCGGGAACTGGCGGACAGCACGGCCGATGCGGCAGCCCGCTCCGGTGGCGGCCTGCATCCGGTACGGGTGGACGTGACGGACCGTGCGGATGTAGCCGCCTTCGTCCGGACTGCCCACGACCGCCATGGCCGCGTCGACGTCCTCGTCGGCAATGCGGGTGTCATGCCGCTGTCGAGGCTGGAC
Source organism: Streptomyces sp. NPDC032198 (assembly GCF_040636975.1). NCBI lineage: Bacteria > Bacillati > Actinomycetota > Actinomycetes > Kitasatosporales > Streptomycetaceae > Streptomyces > Streptomyces sp. NPDC032198. The sequence continues at coordinate 64,859 of NZ_JBEZVL010000008.1, forward strand.
TCCCTGCTCGTCGACGAGTGGGACCGGATGATCGATGTGAACGTGCGCGGCCTGCTGTACGGGATCGCCGCGGCCCTGCCCGTGTTCGCCGCACAGGGCTCGGGGCACTTCGTCACGGTCGCGAGCATCGGCGCCCATGAGGTCGTTCCCACCGGAGCCGTCTATTGCGGCACGAAGTACGCGGCGTGGGCGATCACTGAGGGTCTGCGCCAGGAGCTGGATCCCTCGATCCGGGTCACGACCATCTCGCCGGGCGTGGTCGACTCCGAGCTCGCCGACACCATCACCGAGGCCGGTGCCGCCGAGGCCATGCGCGCCTACCGGGCTCACGCCATCGGGCCCGACGCCGTCGCGAGCGCTGTCTCCTACGCCCTCGCGCAGCCCTCCGACGTCGACGTCAACGAGATCGTCGTACGGCCCGTCCGCCAGCGCTGAGCCCACCGGGGCTCGGCTGCCTGCCGTTGTCAGAGGTGCCGCGTACGGTCGCCGCATGGTTGATCACAGCTTTCTCGTGCCTGCGGTGTGCCAATTCGCGACCTGGGAGCCCCTGTTGAGGCTCTTTCGGGACGGCGGGGCGCAGGAGCGGGCTGCTGCCCCTGCCATCCGGGTGGCGGGGCGGATCAGCCGGGAGAGCTGGAGTCTGCCCCTGCGGCGACGCCTGCAGGAGTCCGGCCGGGCCGCTCAAGTGGAGGACATGCCGCGGGACGAGACGGAGGCGGCGGAGCGGGTGCAGCGCGCGCTGGCGGATGCCGGTGTCGACACCGTCTCGTTCACGGGGAAGATAGCGCCGGACGGGAAGGCCGTGCTGCGCCTGCTCGGTCCCAGCCCCGCAGTGGAGCCCGGCAGCGGCCAGCCGGGAACGCTCCTCCTGGTCGAGGGCGCTCTTCCGCAGCCCTGGCGCCGTCTTCCCGACCCGATGCCCGCAGCGGTACCGGCCCCTTCGGCGGATGCGGCGTTGCTGGAGCGGACGCTCCGTGAGCGGTTGCCCGATGCCATCGGCGCGACCGAGGCGGAGAACGCCGCCGCCGAAGCGCGCCTCGGCGTTCCCCTGCCGGAGGAGCTCAAGGTGCTCTACCGGGTGGCACGGCCATGGCCGGAGGGCCCGGCCGCCGATGACGAGGCCTCGGAGCGTGCATGCGAGGCGGTCGGCTGTGAACTCTTCGCCTTGGACGACCTGTACGTGGCCGATGCGCCGTCCCGCCCATGCCCCTGGATGTTCGCGGCGAAGGAAGCGGCCGTCACTCCGCCCGACGCGGCTGTGCAGGGTTTGGTCGGTTCGCCGGGCTGGATCGCCTTCGGGGACAACGGGGGTGGCGACCGCCTGGCGGTCGATCTGACACCAGGGCCACGCGGACACGCAGGACAGATCATCCTTCTCAGCCACGAGGAGTACGTCGGGGCGTCCCTGGTCGCCGACTCGCTCACCGACCTCGTGAGGGGCCAGGACAGCACGCAACATCACGACGGGGACGGAGGCCGGCCACCGGCCGTGGCGCACGTCAACATCCGAAGCCTGCCGAGCGTCGAGGCCGCCGCGCACCCCGGCCTGGAGGTCCTGTCCATCGGCCTCTGGGACGCCGAGCCGCTGAGCCTCGCCCCGGTCGCCGCACTGTCCCGCCTGCGGACGCTCGCCGCCCACCCCGGCACGCTCGCCGACCCCCTGGAGATCGGCGAGCTCACCGCGCTGGAGTTCCTGGAGATCGGTCCCGTCGAATGGCGCGTCCTCCTCGACGCGGGAGCCGTCCCCCGCAGCCTGTCGGCCGCCGTCATCAAGGTGCGCGGCGACGAGGACCCGCTGCCCGTCGTGGCCGTCGCCAACGAAATCCTGTCCCTCTGGGACCGTCCCCACATCATCCAGCACCGCCTCGCGGGCACCCTTGGCCCCATGCGTTAGCCGGCGGGAAATTACCGCCTCGTGATGCCCGTGTCTGCCCGGATCTCGCACGATCGGCCGACGAGGCCAGAATTGCGTCCGTTTGAGATCAACGCAGGTGGCTACCCGATCGCTGCGGAAGCACAGCGCTGTGCGACGTAGGCGCCGGTTGGTTGGGACAGACAGCCACCGGCGCTGCCGCATGCGCGGAAACGCAAACTATGGCCATTGATGTGGGGAATCTGCGATGCTCGATTCATCAGCGGTTCTGCTGGCCCGACAGAGGCATTCCGAGTACACGAGAGGCACAGCGGGTGGCTTCCTCACCGGACTCTCTCAACACATCGGCACTGACCCCCCGTTGCGATCCCGAGCAGCAGGCCTCGAACGATGACTGCGCGGATGAGGTCGCCGAGATCAAGGCGCTGCGCACCGAGGTCAACGACCTGCATCGCGCCATGGAGTCCCATCCGTCCATAGACCAGGCCCGGGGCATGCTGATGACACTGGGGCCGTGTACCGCGGATGAGGCGTGGGAGATCCTGGTCGAGGTGTCGCAGCACTCCAACACCAAACTGCGCGCTGTGGCGGACGAGTTGATAGCGACCACCGAGGGCGAGCCGTTGCCCAGCCCGGTCCGCACGGCTCTTGCCAAGGCACTGAGCAAGCGCCAAGCGGCTACGGGCTGACGCGGGCATCACCGAAGGGAAGCTGCTCCTGGCCTGAGGGTCTGCGTGCGCCCTCAGGCCCTCGGACGCCCTCAGGCCCTCAGCTCGGCGAGGTCGGTGGCGTCCAGGTGCAGACCGGCCGCGGCGATGTTCTCGGTGAGGTGGGCGGGGGAGCCGGTGCCGGGGATGGCCAGCATGTTCGGCGAGCTCGCGAGCAGCCAGGCGAGGGCGACCTGCGCGGTCGTCGCCTCGTGCCGCTTGGCGACGTTCTCCAGGCGGCCGTGCTCGATCGGGTCGAAGCCGCCGCCGAGCGGAAAGAAGGGTACGTAGGCCATGCCCTGCTCCACGCAGCGTGCGAGCACGGCGGCGTCATCGGGACGGTGCACGTGATACTGGTTCTGCACCGCGACAACCGGCGCGATGCCCCGTGCCTCGTCGAGCTGCGTCACATCGACATTGCTGACCCCCAGGTGCCGGATCAGCCCCTCCTCCCGCAGCTGCGCCAGCGCCGCGAAGCGGTCGGCCACGCTCTCGCCACCGGGCTCGCGCATGCCGCCGACCCGCAGGTAGACGAGGTCGAAGCGGTCGAGACCCAGGGCGCGCAGGTCCTCGGTCACCAATTCGCGCAGCTGCTCGGGTCCTGCCTGGCCGGTGGGCATGCCGTCCGCTCCCGGCAGCGGTCCCACCTTGGTGGCGATCACCAGATCGGCCGGGTAGGGCGCCAGCGCCTTGCGGATCAGGTCGTTGGCGTACACGTCACCCCGAGCGTAGAAGCCGGCCGTGTCGATGTGGTCCACGCCCGCCTCGACCGCCTGCCGCAGCACCGCGATGCCGGTCTGCGGATCGCGTGCCGGCCCGGTGAACGTGCCGGCCGGAAGCCGCATCGCGCCGAAGCCGAGCCGGTTGACGTGGAGGTCGCCGCCGAGTGTGAACCGGCCGCTCGCAGCGGCCGTAATCTGTGTGGTCATGCCCCCAGCCTCAGGCCTCGAGGACCGTTGACGGACCGAATGGCAACCTGTTGCCACGCTCATCAGTAAGACTGGGAGGGTGATGACGACCGACCAGATGACGCTGACGGTGTACGGCGAGCAGGAGCTGGCCGCGCGGACCGCCCAGTTGTTCGGCGAGACGACGCGGGAGTTCTTCTGCGCCGCCAACGACCTGCACACCTGGTCGCGGCCCGAGGCCAGGGCGGCGATCGCGCGCCGCCTGCGCCCGCGGATCGCCGACGGCACGGTGGTGCGCAAGCTCTACACCCCCGCCGTACTGGCCGACGAGGAACAGCGCCTGCACCTGTTCGCCATCGAGGCGGCGGGCGGGCAGGTGCGGGTGCGCGCTGCGGCGCTGCCGCACGAGACGATCATCATCGACCACAGGGTGATGATCCTGGCCGGTCGCAGCGGCGCCCGCGGCCGTGAGTTCACGATCACCTCCGCGCCGGCTCTCGTCGGGGGTGTACTCGCGCTGATGCGGGCCACCTGGGATGCCGGCACCCCTCTCGCGGACTACCTGCAGAGCGAGACCGAGGGGCTGGATGCCGACTCGCTCGCCGTGTTGCGCGCACTGGCGGCCGGACTCACCGATGCCGTGGGTGCGCGCCGCGTCGGCATGTCGGTGCGGACCTACCGCAGGCGGGTCGCCGAGTTGATGACGGTGCTCGAAGCCGACTCACGCTTCCAGGCAGGCGTCAACGCGAGCCGACTTGGCCTCACCGGCAGCTGAGGGCGCCCGACAGCCGGTGACGCGGCCTCACCGGCAAGGTTTGCGTGCCGCGTCTCAGGTGTCCCAGTAGTTGAGCGGTGCGGAGCCCACGCTGTGTCCTCTGCGGTCCAGTACCCGCCCCACGTGCTTGACCGTGCGCAGCACCACCGCGCGCTCCGTGATGCGCAGATCCAGGTGCGCGAGGCGGCTGTTGAGGAGTGCCTCGGTGGTGTGGACCTCGGACAGGGCAGGCAGCCAGATGTCGAGCACCAGATTGTGCGCGCCCGCGGTGATGCTGCACATGCGCAGGCCGGGCAGGGTCCGCAGCGCGCTCACCGTCTCGTCGAGATGCTGGGCGGGCACCGAGCCGAAGTAGACGACCGAGACCGGGAAGCCGGTCAGCGGTCTGGCCAGCGCGCAGCGCAGTGAGAGCCGCCCGCTGCCGGTCAGGACGCGCAGCCGGCGCCGGACGGTCGCGGCGGAGGCGCCGACCGCTTCGGCAAGGTCCGTCAGGGGCATCCGGCCGTCCGCGCCGAGCGCGAGGGCGATCCTGCGGTCGAGGGGCCGCAGCGGTTCGTCGGGCACCGTGGGCCGTTCCACGGACAGGGCGTTCCGCTGCTGCCGGGTGAGGCTGCGCAGCCGCCAGGATGCCCCCTCGAAGGGCGCCGCGGTGATGACATGGCTGCGTACGGCGCGTACACCGGGCAGGTGCGACAACCGGTCGCCGGAGAGCCGGGCGAGGCCGTCGAGGTCGGCGGCGCCGACGATGGCGAGCAGATCGCGCCCGCCCGAGGTCTGCTTGAGGCTCAACACATGTGGGTCGCGGGCGAGTTGCGTGATGGTGCCCTCGCTCAGCCGTCCGTCCATGTCGATCTCGACCTGTGCGTAGACCCCCTCGTCATGCCCCGGCGAGAGGTAGCCGTCGACCCAGGCCATGCCCGCGCGCACCATGCGCTCCCAGCGGCGGGCGACCGTCACCGCGTCGACCTCCAGGACCTCACCCATTCGCACCCAGGGGATCCGGGGCTGGATCTGGAGCGCATGCACGATCGCCAGGTCCAGTTCGTCCAGGGCGTGCGCTCGCTGCGTGTCCATGGGGTGTGCCGAATCCTGCGTCGAGGGCCTCGTAGTGACGGATTCCGGCGATTTTACACAGCCGTGATCCCTGATACCGAGGATCGTCGGCCATGAGCCACGCACAGTTCTCCTCCTTGCGCATCATCCGAGCCCGCCTCGTCGACGGCACCGGCACGGCTCCCGTCACGGACGCCGTGATCGACATCGACGAGGACGGCACGATCGTCCACGCCGGACCTGCCGCCACGGCACCGGAGGCACCCGCCAGGGCCCGCACCGTGGACGCGGCGGGACGCACGGTCCTGCCGGGCTTCATCGACACCCATGTCCACCTCGCCATCGAATCGCCCCGGCAGATGGTCCGGCGCCACGAGACCGACCCGACCCTGGAGACCTTCCGCACCGCCGAGCGGCTGCGCATCACCCTGGAGGCGGGCATCACCACCGCCCGTGACCTGGGCGGCCTGCCGGCCGGCTACCGGGACGCCGTCGCCGCGGGCCTCACCTCCGGCCCCCGGCTGCACACGGCGGTACGCATCCTCAGCCACACCGGCGGCCACGCCGACTTCCGCTCGGAGTGCGGCTTCGACCCCAGCGCCGGGGTGGGTGAGATCGCCGACACCCCGGACGAGGTACGGGTCGCGGTGCGCCGCCTGCTCCGCTCCGGCGCCGACGTGATCAAGGTTTGTGCGACCGGCGGCATGAGCAGCCCCTACGACCAGCCCGACGACGAGGGCCTGACCGTCGAGGAGATCCGCACGGTCGTCGACGAGGTGACCCGGCACGGCGGCCGGCCCGTGGCGGCCCACGCCCAGGGCACCGCGGGCATCGTGAACGCGATCCGCGGCGGCGTCAGCAGCGTCGAGCACGGCTACGGCCTCACCGCGCAGGCGCGCGAACTGGCGGGCGAGCACGGCACGTTCGTGGTGCCGACCCTGTCGACGGTGTTCGACGGAATCGACCGTTCGACCATGGAGCCCTTCCACTACGAGAAGAAGGTCCGCTGGTCCGGCATCACCCGGGAGAACATCGCGGCGGCCATCTCCGACGGCGTACGGATCGCGATGGGAACCGACGCGGCGATGGTGCCGCACGGCCGCAACCTGCGCGAGCTCTCCCACCTCGTTTCCCTGGGCATGACCCCGGAACGGGCCATCGAGACGGGTACCCGCAGCGCCGCCGAACTCCTGGGCCTCTCCGCGGAGATCGGCACGCTCGAAGCGGGCAAACACGGCGACCTGGTGCTGTGCGACGGCGATCCGCTCGCGGACATCTCGGTGCTGTCCGACCCGGCCGGCATCGTGCTCGTCGCCCAGCGCGGCGCCGTACGCAAGGACACGCTCGGCCTGGCCCGGACCACCCCCGCGGCGAGCGGCACACCAGCGCAGGGAGACGCCGGATGAGCACCTCGGTCACCCCCGCGAAGCCACCGACCGGCGGGTCACCACGGCGGTCCGCACTCGACAAGGTCATGAACGGCATCGAGCGCGCGGGCAACAAACTGCCGCACCCGGTGCTGCTCTTCCTCGGCCTGTTCCTCATCATCGGCACGGTCTCGACGGTCCTGGCGGCCACCGGCACCACCGTCACGGTGCCGGGCGAGGACAAGACGCTCGCGGTCAAGGGCCTGTTCAGCGGCGAGGGCGTGCGCTGGCTGCTCGAGAACTTCATCCCGAACTTCACCGGCTTCCCCTCGCTCGGCACCGTCCTGCTGATGATGGCCGCGGTCGGCGTCGCCGAGAAGACGGGCCTGCTCGAGACCGCCGTACGCGCCTCCATCGCGCGGGCGCCCAAGAGGCTGCTGCCCTACCTGGTCGCCTTCGTGTCCTGCCAGGCGCACCTGATGAGCGACGTGGCGATCCTGGTGATCCCGCCGCTGGCCGCACTCGCCTTCAAGAACGCGGGCCGCAACCCGATCGCGGGCCTCATCGGCGGCTTCGCCTGCGTCTGCGCGGGCTACGCTGCGGGATTCTCCATCGGCGCGCTCGACGCCCTGTACACCGGCATCACCCACCAGGCCGCCGCCGTCGTGCCGGGCGGCGAGAGTGCCCCCACACACATCCTCATCAACTACTTCTTCACCGCAGCGGCCAGTTGCCTGCTCGCCCTGATCGGCGGGTTCCTCATCGCCCGTGTCCTGGAGCCCCGACTGCCCCAGCCGGACCCCGACGCCGACGCGGAGAGCGGCGCCGAGGCCGAGGAGGCATCGGAAGGGCCCACCGCTCCTCCCGCCGTCACGGTCACCGTCACCGCCAGAGAGCGCACCGGCCTGCTGCGCTCGGGCCTCGCCGTCCTGCTGTACGCGGCCGTCGTGGTCACCTGCTGGCTGCTGCCGGGCTCCCCGCTGCGCGGCGAGGGCGGTGCGCTGGTCCCCTCGCCGGTCCTCAACGGCATCGTGCCGCTGCTGTTCGTCGCGTTCGTCCTCGCGGGCGTCGTCTACGGCCGCACCGTCGGCACCCTCAAACGCGCCGATGACGCGCCCCGCATGATGGCCGAGTCCATCACCGGAATGTCCGGCTACATCGTGCTCATCCTGGTGATCTCACAGGTCATCGGCGTCTTCGACTGGTCGAACGTCGGCACCCTGCTCGCCGTGAACGGCGCGAACCTCCTTGAGTCCGCGGGCCTGACCGGCTTCACGGGACTGGTCCTGTTCGTGCTCCTGGTCTGCGTCCTGAACCTGTTCGTCACCTCGGGCTCGGCCCTGTGGTCCCTGGTCGCGCCGGTCTTCGTCCCGGCGTTCATGCTCATCGGCATGGAACCCGCCGTCACCCAGGCGGCGTTCCGGATCGGTGACTCCGCGACCCAGATGATCACGCCGCTCAACCCGTACGTCTTCCTGATGCTGACGATCCTGCGCCGCTACGAACCCGGGGCGCAGCTCGGCACGGTCCTGGCCCGGCTCTCGGTCTTCGTGGTCCCGTTCCTGGTCGCCTGGCTGGCCGTACTCGGTCTCTTCTACGGCCTGGGCCTGCCCCTGGGCCCGGGAGCGGACATCCACCGCTGAAGCTCTGAAGCTCTGTAGCGCTGACGTCGCGCGGTGCGCACGGTGCTGCGCCGAGGCGGAATTGCGGTTGCCGGCCTGGGCGGCATGCAGCAGGATGCGAAGATGCGCTTCTCGGTCAACGTCCCTAACTTCGGTGACTTCGCAGATCCCAGGACTGTGGCGAAGCTTGCCGTGGCGGCGGAACAGGCAGGGTGGGACGGGCTGTTCGTCTGGGATCACGTGCTGCACCGCAAGCATGCGGACAGGCCCTTCGGCGACCCCTGGATGCTGCTGACCGCCGCCGCGCTCGCGACCTCCCGGATCAGGCTGGGCACGCTGGTCACCCCGGTCGCCCGGCGGCGCCCGCAGCAGCTCGCGCGCCAGGTGGCGACCCTGGATGTCCTGAGCGGCGGCCGGGTCACCTTCGGCGCGGGCCTCGGCGGGCCCATCGAGGACGAGTACGGGAGCTTCGGCGACACCACTGATCCCAAGGTGCTGGCCGAGCGGCTGGACGAGGGCCTTGACCTGTTGCAGCGCTACTGGTCGGGCGAGCCGGTGAACCACGACGGACGGCACTACCAGGCACGCGACGTGACGCTGCGGCCGGCGACGGTGCAACAGCCCCGGCCGCCGATCTGGGTCGCGGGCTTCTGGCCGAACCGCCCGCCCATGCGCCGGGCCGCCCGCTGGGACGGCGCGGTCCCGCTCTTCGCGGACGCCAAGCACGGGCATGTGCCACCGATCGGCCAGGTCCACGACCTGGTGGCCTACGTGGAAAAGCAGCGCGAGGGCCGGTCCGGTACCCCCTTCGACATCGTCCTCGGAGGCGCGTCGCCGGGCGACGACGCCGCCAAGGCGCGCGACCTGATCGGCCCGCTGGCCGACGCCGGAGTCACCTGGTGGGACGAGCGACAGATCCAGACCAGCGAAGGACTCGACCAGCTCGAACCGGTCCTGCGCCGCGTCGAGCAGGGCCCGCCGGTGCTGTAGAGGGGGCAACGGCCAAGGTCACCCAGGCGGCTTCACCTGGTGGGCCCGAGCCTCGAGATGGCGCCGCTCGGCAATGCCGGCAGTCGCCTTGGCAGCACGCCGGTAGTGCATGTACGCCCCGGCCGTGTCGCCGGTCTTCGCCAGCAGATGCGCTCGTACGGACAGCAGCCGGTGCTGCCTGGCCATCCGCCCGTCACCGTCCAGGATGGACAGCAGGGCAAGACCGGCCGCCGGGCCCTTGGGCCCCGCGAGCAATTAGGCGGCTGCCCGCAGCGTGGCGACTCCCGGCCCGTCCAGCTCGCCCCACGCGTCGCGTCGACCAGAGATGGCCAGAAGCAGGGAGAGCGCGGTTCCGCGCACTTCCGGTCCGTCGCCGATCGACAGGCCGGCGTCCGTCGGGGCCAGTTGGACTCCGGCGATCTTCTCCTTGGCTCCGCCGAAGGACGCCGAAGTACGAGCCTGCAGGCGGAGCGATCTGACGACAGCCTCAGGGCGGTAGGAGTGGGTGATCCCCAAGGGCCGGCGAATGTCCTCGCCGTGGACGACCTCCTCGACGAGCCGGGTGTCGAGGGGCGCGGGAGGAGCCGACGTCCGCGAAGCCACCTGACGCAGACGCTCCAACGTCTCCTGCGGTGAGGCGCCGCGCTCGCGCCGCATCCCGCGTGCGTTCTGACGGTCGAAGTCGAAACGAGCCCGGATCATGGAGCTTACGAATCCGAGGCGCGTGGTGCGAGCGGTGTTGATCAGATGGGCGACCACGTCGTGCACGGTCCACCCCTCACACAGCGACGGGTGATCCCACTGCTTGTCATCGAGGTGCGCGAGATCCTCGATCAGCGCCGCACGCTCCGCATGGACCAGTGGCCAGACGTCATTCTTCACGGCTGTTCCTTTGCTCGAACCCCAGTGTCTGTCAGGGGAGACTCACGGCACGGCAGGAACTCATCGCGGGGTGACGAGCCATGCTCAAACCCTCCAGGGTGCCGGGCGAATCCCGCGACGGGGGAAGGTCTAGGCTCGGCTGGGGGAGTGCTCACCGACCGAGGGGGAAGCCCGATGAAGGTAGTGCTGGCCGGAGGCACCGGACAGGTCGGAGCCGTGCTGGAGCGGGCGCTGACCGCTGCCGGGCACGATGTCGTCGTCCTGACCAGGAACCCCGTACGCGCCCGCCAAGTGGCTTGGGACGGACGGACCGTGGGCCCCTGGGCCGCGGAGATCGACGGCAGCGATGTCGTGATCAACCTGGCGGGGCGCAGCGTGAGCTGCCGCTATACCGAGGCGAATCTGCGGGACATGATGGACTCGCGGGTCGAGTCGGCCGAGGCCGTCGGTAAGGCCATCGCCGCCTCGGCGAAACCGCCCGAGCTGTGGCTCCAGATGAGCACCGCCACCATTTACGCGCACCGATTCGACGCACCCCACGACGAGGCGACCGGTGTCATCGGCGGCACGGAGACCGGGGTCCCTGACTACTGGGAGTACAGCGTCCGGATCGCCAAGAACTGGGAACGCGCGCAGCAGGAGGCCGCCACCCCGCACACCCGCAAGGTCGCCCTGCGCGCCGCGATGGTGATGAGCCCCGACCGGGGCGGTGTCTTCGACGTCCTGCTGCGGATGGTCCGCCTTGGCCTCGGCGGCCCGGTCGCGGGCGGAGCCCAGTACCTGTCCTGGATTCACGACCGGGACTTCGTGCGCGCGGTGGAGTTCCTCATAGCCCGCGACGACATCGCGGGCCCGGTGAACCTGGCCGCGCCCGCCCCCCTCCCGCACCGCGCGTTCGTGCGCGACCTGCGGGCTGCGGCAGGCGTACGAGTGGGCCTCCCCGCCACCAAGTGGATGGCGGAGATCGGCGCCTTCGTGCTCCGCACCGACACCGAACTGCTCCTCAAGAGCCGCCGAGTCGTCCCGGGACGGCTGCTCGAAGAGGGCTTCGTCTTCGAGCACGGGACCTGGCCGGACGCGGCGACCGACCTCGTACGGCGCGCACGGGACCGCCGCTGAGCGGCCACACCCAAGAGGCTGGCTACACCCAAGAGCCCTTGCGGCGCACGGGAGCTGGGAGGTGGGCTGTCCACCGTGGTTGGTGGACAGCGTCCGGATCCACCTCTGGTGCGGCCGACTCAGCCGGTGGCGTTCTCCGACTGCGGCTCGGCGGCAGTGTCCGCCGGGGCGGCTGCTGCCGTGTAGAAGACCGAGGAACCCTGCTTGGTGCGCTGGGCCCGGCCCTTGGCGACCAAGCCCTCCACCGTGGTGCGCACGACGGTGGTCTTGATAGTGCGGTCCGGTCGGTCCTGCGCGAGCGCGGTGGTGATCTCGGCGGCGGAGCGCGGCTCGCTCTGCTTGCTGAGGTGGCTGTCGATCAGCTCGACGAGCGTCGGCCCCGTCGTCGGCTCGGCGGACTTCTTCGTCGCGGTCTTGGGCGCAGCCTTGACTGCCTTGTTCTTGGCTCCCTCCTTGGCCGCGTCCTTGGCCTTGGCCTTGGTGGCTGTGGGCTTCTTCGTTCGGGCCGCAGTGGAATTGTTCGTACTTGCCCGGGGGGCGGGTACGGCCTTCTTGCCGGTTGACGCGCGGGTCGACGCCTTCTTGGCGGTGGCTGCCGGCGTCCCGGAGGAGCCCAGCGCCTGCTGCATGCTCAGCAGCACCGCGTGGTCACTCTGCAGCGCGTGCAACTGCTCCTGCAGCGCTGTCATTTCCACTCCGAGGCGTTCCTGTTCCTTGCTGTTGGCCTCCAGGTCCGTGGCTACGCGGGCAGCGTATTCGGCCTGAACTCCGGCAGTTTCCGGCTGTACATCTGGCATGGCAGTGACCTTTTCGTGAGCGCACGCTGTCGTGCGGTTGGCGGATCGTGCTCACGACTGAGCACTCCTGATTGCGGGCACAGGTGGTGTGCCCTTGAGTGTTGGCTGCCCAACCTGCAACAGCAGTAACTCATGTGTGGGCAATGAAGGCTACGTTCTGACGTCCGTCGACGAATGCATGAGATGAAAAGTGACCCCCACTTCCATGTTAAGTCGATCTCCCGTTCGAAATTGACGGAGTTGGTGGGCCGAAAGGCAACGGACGGCTATTGAAGGCAGCGGTGGGCAGTGGAAGACATGTGTCATGGGGGAGTTGGGTTGGGAAGTTACTGAAGTCGGTCGTGGCGCCCGCCGTCAGTTGACCGCCGAAGCCATGCGTCGGACCGCCTCGGCGACTACCTCCGGGGAGGCGGCCAGGTTGAGGCGGACGAACCCCTCGCCGCCGGTTCCAAAGGTGCTCCCGGAGTTCAGGGCGACGCGACCGCGCCGCAGGAAGACCTCGGCCGGGTCGTCGCCCAGTCCCAGTTCCCGGCAGTCGAGCCAGGCCAAGAATGTTCCCTGCGCGGGTGTATAGCCGACGGCGGGCAACTGCTCGGCCAGCAGCGAGGCCAGTAGCCGGCGGTTGGCGTCGAGGCCTGAGAGCAGCGCGTCGAGCCAGTCACCGCCGTCACGCAGGGCGGCGGTGTGGGCGATGATGCCCAGATGGCTGGGTCCGTGGCTGACCTCTTCGGGGAGGCGGGCGAGGTCGGCGGCGGCGTCGGGTCCCGCGATGGCGAGGGCGGCTTTGATTCCTGCCAGGTTCCAGGCCTTGGACGCCGATATGAGCGACAGCCCGTTCTCCGCCCCTGGCACGCTCAGGAAGGGTACGAACGTCACGCCCGCCGCCACGATGGGGGCGTGGATCTCGTCCACCACGACGCGTACGCCGTGCTCCCGCGCCAAGCGCGCGACCTGCGTCAACTCGGCGGCGGTGTGCACGGTCCCGGTCGGGTTGTGCGGGCTGCACAGCAGATACACCGGCCTGCTCGTGTCCCGGGCCGCACGGCGGAACACGTCCTCCAGTACGGCGAAGTCGATCCGCAGGTCGGCTCCGAGCGGCGCCTCGACGACGGGGCGGTCCAGATTCCCGACGAACTGGTAGAAGGGCGGGTACACGGGCGAGTTGACGATGACGGGGTCGCCGGGCGCGGAGACCAGCTTGAGCATCTCCACGATGCCGAGCATCACATCGGGCACGATCGCCGTGCGCTCGACGGCAAAGCCGTCCCAGTCCCACCGTTCGTGGGCGAACCCGGCCAGCGCCTCGGCGTAGGCCGTCCCGGCGGGATAGCCGGTGTCACCGAGCGCCACGGCATCGGTGATCGCCTCGGCGACCGGCTCGGCCAGCGGGACGTCCATCTCCGCCACCCACAAGGGCAGCACGTCGTGCGGATACGTCCGCCACTTCATGCTCGTACGCCGACGCAGCTGCTCCAGCGTGAGCTGACACAGCGGATTCGTGCCGTTCGGCACGACGAGATCACGCGACACATTGTCCATACGTCAAAAGTAGGCAGACTCGCGCAGATGCCTGCCCCCTTCGACGGGATCAGACGTCGGCCCGGGGCGAATCCACTGACTCACGGTTCAAGAGGGGGGCACAGGCGGCTGCGCCTTTTCGGTCCAGTAAGGTGAGCCTAACTTGCCTGCTCGCCCGTATGGCCGCCTGCCTGCCGACCTTCGAGGAACACTGTGCCCGACGCCGCGACATCCGTAACCGTTCCGCCGTCGAGCGGTAGCGCCACGGCGCCGCACACCTGGCAGGAGCTCCACTCGGACGACGAGCTGACCGCGCTGCTCGGCGAGCCGCACCCGATCGTCATCGACAAGGTCCACGACGAACTGACCGCCGACGACCTGGGAATACTCTCTCGTTCCTCGTTCTGCCTCCTCTCCACCTCGGACGCGGAAGGCAACTGCGACACCTCCCCGCGAGGCGACGCGCCAGGCTTCATCCACATACTCGACGCACGCACCATCGCCCTTCCTGACCGCCCGGGCAACCGGCGTGGCGACAGCTTCCGCAACATCCTCGGAAACCCGCACGTAGGTCTGCTCCACTTGGTGCCGGGCAGCTCCGAGATCCTGCGCATCAACGGTCGGGCCCGTATCCTGACGGACGCGCCGTTCTTCGACGCGATGACCGTCAAGGGGCAGCGGCCCCGACTGGCCGTCCTCGTCGAGATAGATGAGATCTACCTGCACTGCTCACAGTCACTACGACGTGCCGGCCTCTGGCGCCCGGAGACCTGGCTGCGGCAGGAAGCTTCCCTTTCGTGAGGGTGTCAGTTCCCCGTCCGCGGCATGGAAGGCCGCATCGCGATCCACGAGGTAGGCCGCCGACCGTCCGGGCGGCGGCCTACCTCGTGCCGTCAGCCTCTGTCGAGACCCGGCAGGCGCTCAGTCGCGCTGATCCCCACGCTCAGTCACCCTCGCCGGGTGGCGTGCCGCAGCTCTGGCCGCCCGGCCCGTCGAATTGCACCGAACTCAAGAAGTCCCGATAGGCAGGGAAGAAGTTCCCCTTGCCCGTGGGCCCGGAAGACGTCACGACCGTACAGCCGGAGTAGTTCGCATCGGACCAGAGATAGATCGTAGAGGGCGTCCGGTTCCAGTCCGATTTGCCTCGGTCGTTCATGCCCAGCGCCGCGAGATCCGGGGTGCTTCCCTTGAGGGCGATCATGTCGCCGGTTCCGTCGAGGCCCGAGAACATGCAGTAGGAGCCGACGGGACACCGGTCGTACCCGTCGGCTGCGTGCGCCGTGGAGACCGGGAGACCGGTGGCGGCCGCCGCGGCCACCGTCACGAACAGCACGGCGAGCTTCTTCCTCATGGTGTTTGCCCTGCGCATACGGATCCGCCTTCGTCATCAGGCCCGCCTGTCCGCGAGATGCGGGCACCGCCACAGCGGTGCGCGGGCTGTTGCCACCCCAGGCTCACTGCCCTCTTCGGCGCTCGGCTATCCCCCGCAGGAGTGACACACGGGGGAGGGGAGCGGCGACGGCCCGGTAGGCGAGAGCAGCGGGGATGAAGTGTGAACAGGCTGCCCCGGGGCGGGAGTTCATGGTTGGTTGATCCGGTGACCAGGATGACGCCGCAGCAGGAGTTCGCCTCATCAAGGGCCCGCAGCCACGGGCGAGTTCACCCGACGCCTGAAACCTGACGGCCACTCCGGCCTCGGGCGCAACCACACGCCGAGCAAGCCCCACCGCACCGGAAAGAGCACACGCATGAAGATCGTCGACGCGAAGGTCGTCGTCACCAGCCCGGGCCGCAACTTCGTCACCCTGAAGCTGACGACCGACGACGGCCTCACCGGACTCGGTGACGCCACCCTCAACGGCAGGGAACTCGCCGTCGTCAGCTATCTCACCGCCCACGTCCTGCCCCTCCTGACCGGACGCGACCCGCACCGGATCGAGGACACGTGGCAGTACCTGTACCGCGGGGCGTACTGGCGGCGCGGTCCCGTCACCATGGCCGCGATCGCCGCCGTCGACGTCGCCCTGTGGGACATCAAGGCGAAGGCCGCGGGGCTGCCGCTCTACCAGCTCCTGGGCGGCGCGAGCCGGGAGCACATCCGCACCTACGGGCACGCGAACGGCCGTGACATCCCCGAACTCATCGACTCGGTACGCGCCCGGCTCGCCGAGGGCTACCCCGCGGTGCGCATCCAGTCGGGCATCCCCGGTCTGAAGGCCGTGTACGGAGTGCACAGCACCGACGACGACGGCGACCCCATCCCGCACCAGCAGGCCCGGCCCCTCGTGGAGGACTGGGACACCGACGCCTACTTGCGCCACACGCCCACCGTCTTCGAGGCGGTCCGCGCGGAGTTCGGCGCCGAGCTTCCGCTGCTCCACGACGCGCATCACCGGCTCACCCCGGTCCAGGCGGCCAGGCTCGGCAAGGACCTCGAACCGTATCGGCCGTTCTGGCTGGAGGACTGCACGCCGGCCGAGAACCAGGAGGCCCTGCGCCTGGTGCGCCGACGCACCTCGACACCGCTGGCCATCGGTGAGGTCTTCAACACCGTGTACGACTACCAGGCTTTGATCACCGAGCAGTTGATCGACTACGTGCGGTCCGCGGTCACCCACTTCGGGGGCGTCACGCCGCTGCGCAAGCTCTTCGACTTCGCCGCGCAGTATCAGATCAAGAGCGCGGTGCACGGACCCGAGGACATCTCCCCGGTGGGGATGGCGGCCGCCCTGCACCTGGACCTCGCCGTGCACAACTTCGGGATCCAGGAGTACTCGGGCCACACCCGTCTCACCGATGAGGTCTTCCGGCACGCCTACACGTTCAGGGACGGTCACCTGCATCCGGGTGAGGTCCCGGGCATCGGTGTGGAACTGGACGAGGAGCTGGCCGCCGCCCACCCCTACGAAGCGGCCTGTCTGCCGGTCAACCGACTGCGGGACGGGACTGTGCACGACTGGTGAGCCATTGGCGGCCAACGAACGGGACGGTACTCATGACGCAGCTCGACCGACGCCACCTCCTCCTGTACTCGGGCGCGATCACCCTCGGCGCGGCCGGCGGGGCGGTCGCCGTCACCGGCCCTGCCGCGCAGGCGGCGACCCCGGCGCGCGGCGGTCTGTACGGCCCGAACGCCGCGCCCCTGGCCCCCACCGCGTTCCAGAAGCTTCCGGTGGGCAGCGTCACCGCCCGCGGCTGGCTGCGCGGATACGTCGACCTCGCCGCCCTCACCGGAGCCGGCACCGCCCTGGCGGAGAGCCGCCGATGGATCGACGCGATGATCGCCACCCAGGAAGCGGACGGGTTCAGCGGCCCGAGAAAGCTGCGCACTTAGCTGAACGGCGGACCGGACTTCTGGCCCTAGCATCGGCGAGTCATACGAGCGGTATGCGGGCACGGACGCCTTCCCGTACAAGGCGGTGCACGCGACCACCCCGTGGAACTACGCGCTCGCCCCCCACCCGGCGGACGACCTCTCCTTCACCGCCGATCCCGGACCGCTGAAGGGCGACCCGTTCACGCACGAGGGTGTCCCGGTGCGGATCAGCACCCGCGCCCGGCGGCTGGAGGAGTGGGTCGCGGACGACGAGCACGTGGAGGCACCCCTCCAGCGAGGCCCGGCCCGCGCCACCGGAGCGCGGGAGAAGGTGACGCTCATTCCCATGGGCGCGGCCCGGCTGCGCGTCACCGCAGTCCCCACGGCGACCCCCGACGGCAGCCCCTGGACACCCGAACCGCCCTACCGCAGGATCCAGAACCAGCACAGCGGCAAGGTCCTCGGAGTGGACGGCATGTCGACGGCCAACAGCGCGCAGGTCGTGCGGTTCGAGGACAACGGCACGGCCGACCATAGGTGGCGGCTGACCTGATCCCATCCATGTCACGCGTCACCCGGGACGACGCATGCCGATGGGGCGGCCCCTGCAGGGAGGGGCCGCCCCACCGGCAACTGACGCGTGTATCGAGATCGTCAGTGCTCAGCGCGATGTGCTGAGCTCTCAGTGCTTGCCGACGTCCTTGGCCTTTTCCTTGGTCTCGCGCGCGTCGCCCTTCATCTGCTGGGCGCGGCCCTTGGCAGCCAGGCTCTCGTTGCCCACGGCGCGTCCGGCAGCTGCCGCGGCGGCGCCGGTCGCCTGCTCGAACTTTGCCTTGGCCTTCTCGTTGGCGGTCATGGTCCGCTCACGCTCCTTGGCATCGACGTCATGTGCTGTCAGTGCGCCTGGCCACTCAGCCGCCCGGCAAACATCATCACCACAGGAGATCGACCCCAGAAGATTCCCGAGAAATTCCGCGCCGCGGATGTCGAGAACGTCCGGGCGGCTCCGTCCCAGGGGCATGAGCGGCTACGGACAGGTCGCTCGACGACGCCGACGAAGGAGCGATCACCATGCAGCCGACGGAGATCACCGAGATCCTGAACCGACCGATCAGCCAGGAGCTGCTGGCCCGCGACCTGACCCGCCTGGCCTACGTCGCCAAGGACGGCACTCCCCGCAGCATCCCGATCGCGTTCGCCTGGAACGGCTCGGAGATCGTCCTGTGCACCGCGACGAACGCCCCGAAACTGCCCGCACTGCGTGAGAACCCGATGGTCGCCCTGACCATCGACACCGAGGTCCACCCGCCGAAGATCCTGCTCATCCGCGGGCGGGCCGAGCTGGACGTCGTCGACGGCATCCCGCACGAGTACCTCCAGATGAACGGCAGCTACCAGATGACACCCGAGCAGCGCGTCGAGTGGGAGGCCGAGGTCCGCTCGCTCTACGACGGCATGGTCCGGATCGTCGTCACCCCGACCTGGGCCAAACTCATCGACTTCGAGACCACCCTGCCCACCGCGGTCGAGGAGCTGATCCGGCAGAGGGCCGAGCGCCGGCAGACCTGAGATCACCCGGCCGGATCTTCGTGTGTTTGTGGGGCGGATCTGCGAGCACTTGGTGGTCTGGAGGTTGATAACAATGGTTCCCCTGATTCTGGTGCTTCTTCTGGCTCTGCTCCTCTTCGGCGCGGGTTTCGCCCTGAAGGCGTTGTGGTGGATCGCCGTCATCGTGCTGGTCGTGTGGCTGCTCGGCTTCGTGGTCCGACCCGCGGCGAGTGGCGGTCGCAAGGGCCGCTGGTACCGATGGTGATGCACACCGCGCGTACTTGAGAGCCGCACAGAGCGGCACGGAGCAGCACAGAGCGGCACGGCGCCACCGGCGGTGGCGAGCGTGCCTGAAGGGTGGGCCCGGCCTGGGACGGCCGGGCCCACCCTTCTCCGTCCCAGCCGGGCGTAACGGCCCTCAGGACGGGTGAAGCCGCCGGAATGTCCCGTCAGCCATCAGGCGCGGCAGCGCAGCATCTCCAGCGGCAGGTTGGCGTTGAAGTCGGCCCAGTGCTCCGCACCGAACTCGCGCACACCGGCTTCCGACACCGTCAGCGGCACCCAGGCCAGATCACTGAACCCGGCCGCCCCGAGGCACTTCTCGTAGACATCACGGCGCGGCAAGTTGGCGATGAACGACACAGGTGCCGGATCGAGAAATGCCGTGGTCCTCACCTGCGGCCCCGTCTCACCTTCCTTGCCGGTCAGCTCGCTGCGGAAGCCGTACTTGTCCGGGCCGGGACCGTCGAACCGGAAGTCGGGCGACTGATTCAGCATGAACAGTTCGCCGCCCGGCTTCATGTGCCGGCGGATGTTGCGACACATGCGCTCCGTCGTGGCGATGTCGGGTGCGTAGTTGAGCAACTGGACGGCCAGTACGACGTCGAAGCGCTCGCCGAGCGGCCGCAGTTCGGCCACGTCACCGACCTCGTAGCGCACACCCAGCGGATCTTTCCCCTCCAACTGCTGTGCCACGGCCACCATCTCACCGGAGATGTCGATGCCGAGGACATCGGCGGCGCCCCGCCGCTTGAACTCCCTGCTGTAGAAGCCGGTGCCGGATGCCAGGTCAAGGACAGACTTGCCGCGCACGTCCCCGACCATCGCCAGGAAGCTGGGCACTACCGCGTACTGCTCCAACGGCAGCGCCTTGAAGCCCTCGTACGCCTCACCGATCTCGTCGTACTGTTGCTGCGCGCTCATGGTGCTGTCCTCCTCGGCTTGCACTTGGCCAGGGCCCCCGTCGCCGGGGCACGCCGCGGCTCTTGGCTGGCAGTCTCTACGAGGCCCGGCGGGCGTCCGTATGGGCGGAAGACACGAAGATCCGGGCATCGTCCTGGCTCAGCGCACAAGGCCGTGGAGGCAGAGGGGCGTACGACACGTGCTCAGGGCGTCAGGATGCCGGGGCGGGCTTGGGTTCGCCGGGGTTGACGACCACGACGCCCTCTCCCTCGAGCTTCAGCTGCACTGCCTCGCCGGAGCCGCCCTTCACCATCGATCCGACGCTCTGGGAACGGTGCAGCGACGTGCGCAGCTGCGGGGTCCAGGCGACGACGGCGTCGGTGTCCACGTGGACGGGCGCGTCCGGGGTCACCGGCAGTACCAGCGGGATGCCCGCGCTGGTCAGCGCCAGCCGGCCGGTGCCGGTGAACGTGCAGTTGAAGAGGCCGCCGCCCGCCATTCCCGCGCCCTTGACGGTGGTGATGTCGTAGTCCAGCAAGGCGTCGAAGCACAGGATGTTCTTGCCGTTGACCGTGAGGCCGCGGTTCTCGTCCACGTCGACGAGGAAGCAGTGCGCCGCGTCCGACGCGAACCATGCCTCGCCCTCACCGCTGACCGTCATCAGGGCCAGGCCCTCACCGGTCACCGCCCGCTTCAGGAAGTTGCCCACGCCCTGACCCTGCCGCTCGAACTCCAGGGAGCCTCGCCAGGCGACCATTGTCCCCTGCCGTGCCCGTGCCTCGCCCTTGACGGTGTAGCGCACCGCCATGGCGTGTTCCTGCGTGAGCCCGGGGGCCGACGAGGGTTGGATGAGATTCTCGGGATCGAAGAGATTTCGCATCATGCATCTCCCAGTACCCCTTCAATTGGCCCTCAGGCAAGGCGAGTTGAGCCAGCCTGCGCTGCTAGGTCTCGAGCCCGGCCTTCGTGGCGTCCTCGATCCGCGTTCTACGGCCCCACCTCGTGAACGGTGGCCGCGCGTACAGCAGTTCGTGCCCGTCGGGACGTACGAGGACGCCCCGGCCTTTGGGCCCCGGACACCACCACAGCGTGCCCTCAGGCCCTTCGACGGCGCCCTGCTGGCGCTGCCGGGTCGCCAGGACGATCAGCGGGCACAGTGCGCCGGACGGGTCACGCAGGACGATGCCGACGCCCTTGAGGCGGTGGGGCGGGAACTGATGGGCGCGCCGGGTCAGCCACGGACCTGCCTTCAGGATCTGACGCATCCGCGCATTCGCGTACAGGCCGCACGCCCCAAGTCCCAGGGACACGACACCGGCAGCGGTCAGCCGAGCGCCCACGCCTTCCATCCACTCGATGCCTCTCACCGATCCCGTCCAGGTCGCGACGGCGAATACCGTGGTCGCGACGGCGCTGATCACCAGCCACCGCAGGGAGCGGTTGTGATGGCGGGCCAGGGCGCGGGCAGTACGCGGTGTGTGCAGAGCGGGTGGGCCCGAGCCGTCCTCCGGGGGGTCGGGAGCACGGTCGCTGTCGACGGCGTCCGGGGCACCAGTGACCGCTTTCGGCGAGTCGGGCGCCGGCCCCACATGCGATCTCGTCAGACCATCGTCGCGCTCGCTCATGGCTCTCCCAGCCTGTGACAGTGCGGGGGTGTTCGCGTGGCTCCCGGTTACCCGGGTGCGGGGGAGCTAGACACGGCAACGGTGACGACAACACGCACGTGGCCGCCGTCGTGACGTGTCGTCGCGCTGTTCACGGGTACCTGGTCGGGCCAAGAACCGAAGGACCAAGGAGGAGACATCGTGGGCGAGGAATGGATACCGTCTTCACCCGGCGAGGACGGCAGCACGCCCGTTCCCAGGGATCTCCCCGACCAGCAGGCGACGGGCGAACCGGACGCCTGGGATCTGGACGTGGGCAAGGCTGACGACGACAGCGGCGGCGACAGCGAGAAGGCGGCCGAGGTCCCCGCCACGGACGAGGGAGGCACCGCAAGGCGCGGTGAATCCCGGGCCATGGAAAGCCACCCGGAGAAGCCGGTTCCGGACGAGCCCTCAGGGTGAGTACAGGTGCCACCGCATTCTCTTCCGCTGCCAAAGGCAATCCGCCCCGGTCGCAGCTCCGAACTCCCTCTGATCGACAGCCCATCGACAGCAGGGAGTTGGCCATGCAGCGGAACAACAACAACAACACCACCACCACCACGCCGCGCCGCAGGCGGGTCAAGAGGCTCGCCATGGCCGCCGCGACCGTCGGTGTCCTCGTGGGCGGCGGGGTCGCCCTGGCGGGTCCGGCCAGCGCCTCCACCTTTTGCGGAGAGACAGGGGACGGCGGGTACGGGTGCGTGATCGACCAGGGGGACGGCACGTTCAAGATGGTCAACAGCTACGGGGACATCGTCTACGACTGGTGACGCCACCCACCTGAAACCTGGCGCCCGACCTGACGACGGGCGGACCGCGACCGACTTCCGTCGGCGTGCGTCCGCCCGTCTGTGTGGTCAGGAGTGGCCGCCCGCCTCCAGTTGCCGCAAGCAGTCCTCCCAGCGCTCGCGTCGTTCGGCCGGTGTCTGGTCCCACCAGGCCGTTCCGCGTTCCCCGAGCCCCGTCTTGGCGAGCTGCACGCGCGCCCGGGCCGCTTTCCGTGCGTCCTCGTCGTCGCCCGCGGCGGCGACGGCCCGGCGAGCCGCCATGAGGTGATGCGTCAGGCGCTTCGCCTCATCGTCGGGTACGAGGGGGTCGGTGGCCCTCCAGCGTCGGCCCTTGATGACGATGAAATGGCCGTCCTCGGTGTACTGCGAGTCATCTGTCGCCACGAAGCCATCATCACCGGCAATGACCCGCAGCCGGGTGACCGCGGACGTCATCGGTCACGTCATGCCCCCCGACCGGGCGCCCCGTCATTTTTTCAGGTTGCCGACCGGAATCGCGTGAGCGAGCTTGGTGACAGCGGAGAGGGCTCTGAAGAGCGCGCCCTGCCCCATCCCAGCCGTTCGATTCTCAGGAGGAACGATGAGCAACCCCGAGCAGGATCCGAACCAGCACGACGGCCCTGCGGACGGCGGTGCGGCGGGCACGCCGGGCGTGCATGACGGTGGCGCGGACGGTGGTGCCGAGGGTCCCGCGGACGGCGGTGCGGCCGGTACGCCGGGCGTGCATGACGGTGGCGCGGACGGTGGTGCCGAGGGTCCCGCGGACGGCGGTGCGGCCGGTACGCCGGGCGTTCACGACGGTGGCGCGGACGGTGGTGCCGAGGGTCCCGCGGACGGTGGCGCGGCCGGTACGCCGGGCGTGCATGACGGAGGTGCCGACGGCGGAGCCGGCGCGTCCGACAGCGGCTCTTGAGCATCCCCGCGACTGAGCTCCAGGACGTCGGCGCCGCCCAAGGCACCCGAGGCGCGAAAGGCACTGCGGGCGCCACGGATGCCGGCGTCCTGGAGACACGGCTGACCGGCCTGAGCCGGGACGAGTTCGCCCGCGACATCTGGGCGCGCACCGCGCTGCTCACGCGCCGCGCGAGCGACTTCTCCGACCTGTTCTCCGCCGACGCCGTGGACGAACTGACCTCGCGTCGCGGGCTGCGTACGCCCTTCCTCCGCGTGGCCAAGGACGGCTCCACCCTCCCCGAGTCGTCCTTCACCTCGCCCGCCGGTGTCGGTGCCACCATCGGCGACCAGTTGGACGACACCGCTCTGTGGCGTGCGTTCGCCGACGGTGCCACCCTGGTCCTGCAAGCCTTGCAGCGCACGTGGGGGCCGGTCGCGGACTTCACCGCCCGGCTGAGCACAGAGCTGGGGCATCCGGTGCAGGCCAACGCCTACGTCACTCCGCCGCAGAACCGCGGATTCGACGACCACTACGACGTCCACGACGTCTTCGTGCTCCAGATCGACGGCGCCAAGCGCTGGCTCGTCCACCAGCCCGTCCATCCCGATCCCCTGCGCGACCAGCCCTGGACCGACCGCCGCGGCGCCGTCGCCGAGGCCGCGAAGGGCGAGGCGTACATCGACACCGTTCTCGAGCCCGGTGACGTCCTCTACCTGCCGCGGGGCTGGCTGCACGCCGCCCAGGCGCAGGGCGAGGTCTCGATCCACCTGACGCTGGGAATCCACACCTGGACGCGCTACACACTGGCCGAACAGCTCACCCAGGCCGCACTCGCCGTGCTGCGCGACGACCCCCAGATGCGCGGCACCTTGCCCCTGGGCGTGGACGGACCGGACGGCGAGCTCGACCTCGTGCGCGAACGCCTCGTCGCCGCCCTCACCCAGGCCGATTCGGCGCCGCTCTTCCACCGCGCCCGGCGAAGCCAGGCACGCCCGGCGCCGCTGGGACCGCTGGCCCAGCTCAAGACCGTCGACGGTCTCGGCCCCCACTCACGGGTGCGCCTGCGCGGGCAGCTGGAAGCGCGCCTGGAGGGCGCGCGCCTGTCCACGCGCGTGGGCTGGCTCGACTTCCCCGAGACCGAACTGCCGTCGGTGACCAGCGTGCTCGACGGCGCGGTCCGCACCGCAGGCGAACTCGGCGTCGACCTCGCCGCGAGACTGCTGCGCGCGGGCGTACTGGTGCCCGCAGAACAGTGACGTGCCCACGGTGACCGCGGCAGAACGCTTCTTCTGCGCCGACGCCGCGCGGACACGCGGCGACTCGCTCGCGGGCACGGCACCGTACGGCTCCGTCTGGGTACTCATCGAGCACCGAGGAGGCTGGCCGCCCAACGGCTTCGACGGCCTCGACCTTGAACCACACACCAAGGGACTCGTGTTCGCCGCCGCCCACGCGGTGCGGGCCCGCGTACTGCTGATCAGGAGACACGGACGCCGCAGCCCCGAAGGTCCGAGCAGCTGGGCCGTGCTGCGCCACGAGAACTCCGGTGCCCACCGCCAGCAATGGGGCACATGGAACCGTGATCAGGACCTGGCGGAGATCGCCGGCGCCCTTGATGACTCCGCCCCCGGAGAGCTGGGCGGCCCACCCGTCGTCCTGGTCTGCGCCCACGGCCAGCACGACACCTGCTGCGCCGTGCGCGGCCGGCCCGTGGGGCGTGCCCTCAGCGAGCGGTGGCCGAACCTGGTGTGGGAATGCACGCACGTCGGCGGTGACCGGTTCGCCGCCAACGTCGTCATCGCACCCGACGGCGTCTACTACGGCAATCTCGACGCCACGTCGGCGGTGACAGCAGTCGAAGAGCACCTGGCCGACCGGATTCACGCGGAGCATCTGCGCGGATACACCGATCTCTTCCCACCGCAGCAGACCGCTCTCGCAGCCGTGCTCAGACGCTTCGGCCCGGCAGGCAGGCACGATTACGCGGTCGTCGACACCTACCGCGAAGACAACTGCTGGCGCATCCGCATCACCGGCCGCCCGCCCCATCCGACGGCCCTCGACGTCGTGGTGCGGTCCCACCGCACACCGCCGAGTCAGCTGACCTGCCGAGGACTGTCGATGAGCTCCGCCGCCGTGTACGAGGTCACCGCGATCAGCGTCGGCTGAAGGCACCTGTACGAGCACACAACTGAGCGAGCGTGCCACCGAAAAGGAGGGTCGGCGGCACGCTCGCTCAGACCGTTTCGAGCCGACAGGCTCTTCTACGGTGTGATACGGCTGATCAGCGGTTGACGCAGGTGTTGCCGAAGGCCGGGTTGAGCAGGCCGATGACGTCGACGGTGTTGCCGCAGACGTTCACCGGGATGTGGACCGGGACCTGGGCCTGGTTGCCCGAGAGCACGCCCGGCGAGCCCACGGCAGCACCCTGGGCGCCGGCGTCGGCGGATGCGAGACCAGCTGCGCCCATCACGAGGCCACCGGTCGCCAGCACCACGCTCATCGTCTTCTTCATGGCAGACATACTTCTTTCTCCTTGGGTTCGTTCAGCCGGAAGGCGCCAAGCCAGCCTCAACAGACCTCGCGAGGCCGGAGCACCCCGCTTCGTTGGCGCCTGGGCTGATCAACGCCCTATCTGGTCTCCGGACACGCTGATTCCCCCAAATGCCGACCTCGGGGCTGAACAGGTCCCCCAGCGAGCAGCGCCATCAGCCGATCGGCCTGCCGCTCCACGGTGCCGGGCGGGTTCCTGACGTGCTCGTGATCGAAGGCCAGGAGGAACAGCCACACCAGGGCGAGGAGCCGACGGCACTCCCACAGCCGGGCCTCCTCGGCCGCTGTGAGCTCGAAGTGGCCCAGAAACGCAGGGACATCGAGCGGGTGCTCCACCCAACTGCCCACATGCTCCGTGATCTCCGCGAGTTCGAAGGCCCGATCGCTGCGGCCCGACTCCTCGAAGTCGACCACGCGGACCCGGGAGCCGTCCCACAGGTAGTTGGCGAGATTGCCGTCCCCCGGGCCGAAGACCGGCCCGACCTGCGACGCACCTTCAGTGCCAAGGCCCGCCTTGGCAAGCCATCGCAGCCCACGGCCCATGGCTCGACCCACCGGTCCACCGACCCGGGGATGGACGGCCACAGCCCACTTTTCGAGCTGGGCCACGAGATCGCCTTGCTGCCCGGGCCGGACGGGGAGGTGCCGCAGCGCGTCGGCGGGCACAGCGGCATGCAGCTCATTCACCGCTGCCGCCAGCGCCATGACCTGCTCATCGTCCAGGGAACAGCCCCGCAGGGGAGCACCGGCAAGACGGGACATCACCACCGTCGGCGCCCCGGCTGCAAGGTCCAGGCTCCTCGGATCGGGCGCCAGTCCGGGTGCGTGCTCGGCCAGCAGGGTCAGAGCGCGCCATTCACGCGCCGCACGCTCTTCGTCCCCGCGCGGAAACCGCTTGACCACTTGGTCAGCAGTTACCTCGACCACATGCGTGCCCCATACGCCCGACCCCATAAGCACCGATCATCGCAGGCAACTCTGTCGCCGACACCGGGCGCGCGCTGACCGGCCGCTGTGGCGTCGGGTTGCTCGAAGACCTCGCCGCCTCCCAGCTTCCGCAGGCTCTCGCCGACCTGGCCCGGGTGCACCCCGGTGCGACGCTGGAGGTGCTGAGCTGTTCCACCGCCGAGATGCGCGAGGCGTACGACGCGGGGCGCATCCAGCTCGTGCTCGACGAGGTGCCGGTGGCCCACGGAGCAACAGCCTGGTCGGCGTGCTCGCCGCGCTACGGGCCGGGCTCGGCGTCGCGGCGCTCATGCCCACCAACCTCGAACCCGCCATGGTCTGCCACGACGCGGACGCCCTGCCCGCCCTGCCGGACGTCGAGCTCGGCCTCGCACGGCACCCGCGCACCGAAGGCGATCCACTGATCGACGCGGTGGAGACGGTGCTACGACGCACCATCTGAGCAAACGCACCAACCTCAGCCCCTCCAGAGTCGCCTTGTTGGTCGACGCGTCCATGAGCCGCAGTTCCCACGGCCCTGAGTTGCCGCTCATCCACAGGGGCGACAGCCCCCTGGTTAGGAGAGTTTGAGAAGCAGTTCGCTGAGTTCGCCCGGCATGGTGATCATGCAGTCGTGTCCGGTCGGCAGCTCCCAGACCTGGGCGGCAGTGCCGTTGGGTTGGGTCGAGGGGACGGGGCGGCGGGTGATGCCCGCCGGCATGGCGCCGATATTGTGAATGTGCGTGCGCGGGATCGCGTCGAGGGCTGGGTTGCTCAGTCGCACCGGCTGCTGCAGACAGCGCACCGGCTGGTCCGAGAGCATCCCGCGCAGCCAGGCGACGTCGGCCGGGTCGGTGACGCCGAACAGGCCGAAGGGCGCTGGCTGCTCGGGCATCGGCGGCACGCGCCAGCCGCTCTCGGACTTTTCAGCGAGCTCGATCAGTTGCCGTGTCACGGGTTGGACGTCAACCGCGGACTCGCCGTCCTCCGGGACCATCGCATCGAGGTAGACCAGGTGCGCGATGCGTTCCGGAATCCTGTTGGCCGCGGAGGAGATCACCAGCCCTGCGTAGCTGTGGCCGACGAGTACGACGTCGCTGAGGTTCTCCTCGGTGATCAGTCCGACCACGTCGTCGACGTGCGTATCGAGACCCACCTCCGGCCCGAGCAGGTGCGCCTTGTCGCCATAGCCGGTCAGGGACGGCGCGAACACCCGGTGCCCGGCGGCCTCCAGCAGCGGTACCACCCGCTCCCAGCACCGTCCGTTGTGCCAAGCCCCGTGTACCAGCAGAAGTGTGGACATCGATCTTCCTTCGCGGGAGCGGAAGGGCACGGTCACGCGCATGCCGCTGGTTCGCGGCTAGCGGTTACCTTTCGTGCCTCGGTACTGTTTGAGTACCAAGAGCATGCTGGTGCACAGAACGCGCCGCAGGCAATAAGGCACTTTTCGGTGCCCCGGTTCTCTGGAGGTAACCATGGACGTGGCACAGGGCGCTCCTCAGTCGGCGGCGCGGCCCAGCGATGAGTGCCGGACCCGGGTGGTGCTCGACATCGTCGGAGACAAGTGGTCGCTGCTGGTCGTGCGCAATCTCAGGGACGGACCGCGCCGTTTCACCGAGCTCAAGAGGGCCATCGAGGGAATCAGCCAGCGCATGCTCACCGTGACGCTGCGCAGCCTGGAGCGCGACGGAATCCTGACCCGCACCGTCCAGGAGGTGATGCCGCCTCATGTCAGCTATGAGCTCACCGAGATGGGCATCACCCTGCGCGAGGCCACCGCGCCCCTGCTCGAATGGAGCGTCGCGCACCTCGCCCGGATCGACGATGCCCGCGCCGCCTACGACGCCCGCAAGGATCCCCGATGACCTGATTCGACCCGTGGGACTCCGTCGTCAGGCCGGCTCGCCCTCCAGCGCGCTGGTCCCAGGTGCGCAACTCCTGCGCAGCTCGTCGAACTCGGCGGCCGTCAGCTGTTTTCCGGCGGAGCCGCGGCGGCTGTCGTCGAGGTGGGCGCAGGCCCTGTCCAGCCACTTTGGGGATGGCTCGACCCCGACGAATGCCGCGAGGGAGGTGAGTTCCTCGCGAGGGGCGTCGAGGAGGTCCTCGTAGCCGAGTGTCATGCGCTGATCGGCAGGCAGGCCGTCGAGGAATTCTGTTCCCTGGATGACGAGTTCGGACCACAACGCGCCGAACCGCGACAGGGGAAAGTCTCGATCCCGGACGAGGGCGGGATCGAAACGCTCGGCGAGCAACGGCGCCAAGTCCGGTGGCAGGGAGCGCACCTGTTCCTCCGTCAGGTCGCTGAAGCTGCCGATGCCCGTTCGCTCCTTGATCTCGCGGATCAGGGTGATCGTGCGGTAGCCGGTGTGGCGGCTCATGGACAGGGCACAGTCCGGCCCGTCACGATAGAGGTGCACGAACTTCGCGTACGGGAAGGCAGCCCGCAGCCCGGGTGCCCAGCCCGTCGAATAACCGGAGCGTTCCACGACGGCGGTGCGCCCCAAGCGTGCGCCGAGGAACTCGAAGAGCGCTTCGTGGTGTGCGGCGGCGGGACGGTCGGGCCAGTCGACGACCGCTGCGCGGATCTCGTCGAGAAGACCGTCGGGGTCGTCGGTGAGGTGGGGCAACACCATGAGGGACAGTGCGGGGACGCCGGTGGTCTCCGCCGTGTAGCGCCCGGGACTGCGTGTGTAGAGGAACTCGGGCATCAGCAGTCCGCTGCGGATCATGTTCGCGAAGTACGGGGTGGGCCGGAAGAGGGCCTCCCAGAACCCCGGGCCTGACATGAGGCCTTCGGGGAAGGCCGCGTCACCGACCGAAGCCAGGTACTCGTTGAGGCTGAGCACGTCCGGGTGGGTGTTGAGGATGCGGGACAGCGCGGTGGAGCCGCTGCGGCCCGTGCCGATGACGAAGGTCAGGCTGCGCAAGGTCACTCTCCGGGGCACAGGACGTGTGTTCCAGGGCTTTGTGCACCTCAGCACACTCACGCCGAGGGCACCAGATGGCAGCGGCGCAGGGGGTGGGGCGCGCGGCGTCGTGCCGCGACCCACGCCATGGAGATCATCGCCAGAACTGCGCGAGTACGCCCTCCTTGAAGGGGGCCGGAGAAACGGCGAGGTCGCCGGCGAAGGGGTGATCCAACGTCAGGCACAGCAGCAGACTCACGCCGATCAGCGCGGCGACCGACACGACGAACATCAAGTTCGCGCGCAGGCTCTTGATGCCGTAGAGGAAGGTCAGGGGCAGCATGATGAGCGCGCCGCCGTAGACGAGGATGTTGAGGAGCGAGGGGAGGGACTGCTGGGCGTCGGAGAGCCGAGTACGGCGTGCGCCGGCGATCTCGCCCAGCGTCGAGACCGACTGCTCGTAGTAGGTCGTCTCGGCCTCGGTCTGCGGCTCGTAGTCCTGGAACACCTGGTACAGCTGGGTCACTTCGTGGTTGGTGACGCCGGGGTCGGGTCGTCCGTCGCGCATCAGCGGCCATTGCTTGTCGACGACGACATGGACGTACTCCTCAACGGCGCTGGTCACGCGGTGTTCCTGCGCGGGTGGGAACGCGGCGGCATCACGCACTACCTCCGCGGTCTGGCTGGCCTCGAGCGCGACGTTGGTCTCCGCCGCATTGAGGCCCTCCCATTCGGCCACGACGACGAAGGCCAGGATGATGCCGTAGATCGCGGCATACATGCCGAGCACAACGCCGATCATGTCGTTGTGCGTGCCGTTCGCGTGGTGGGGGAATCTGCGCCGCAGCAGCAGTATGCCGGCCGCGGCAGCCAGTACGGCGCCGCCGCCGAGCAGCCCGGCAAGCGCGAGAGTGCTGAAGTTGTTGAGCAGCCAGATACCCACGGCCTCATAACGCGGGAGGGCCGTCCGGGTTACACCTTTGCTGGGCCCTGGGCCCGCAGCCGCGCGCTCTCCGCGTGGTGGTCCTGCCCCGGGGGATCGAGACGGAAGAGGGGAGTGGTGCCCGGGCTCGTGCCGCTCACCGTAGTGCGGGTGGCGCGCCGGTCGTCGGGTCGGGCGAAGGCCGGCGCGGGGGCGGGTCGTTGAGCGTATGACGAGGGCAGTCCGCGGTCATGGATTCAACGTGAAACCGATTCGATGTCACCCATGGCGATCACGGGGTGCATTCGGGGATCGAGCCATTTCAAGAGATCAGACATCTTCTTGCGGGGGAGTGCGACGCATGCCTGAGTCGGGCCACCGTGGTCGATGTGGATGAAGATGCCTCCACCGCGTTCGGACCCCATGGGCCGAACGAGGTTTCTCGGCGGGGTGCCAGGATTTCGGTTGTAGTTGATGGCCACCACGTGGTCGAAGGCCCCTCTGAGGGATTGCCCCAGGGAGCCGACGCCGTCCTCCTCGTAGACGGGGGACTGGTCGTAGGGCAATTTGGAACCCGGGTCGGGCAAAAGCCCCCCGGCGTCGCTGAGCCCGAATACCCCTACGGGAGAACTCAAGTCGCCTGCAGTGTGCTGCGTGGTCCAGCCGCGTTGGCCGTTGCGGGCCGGCCATGGCTCGAAGGCTCTGCGCCACTCGCCCTTGGCCCCGCGCTCGTACAAGTGAACCGTGGAATAACTGGAGTCGGGTGCGTCTCCCGACACCAGGACGACTTGCTCGGCGCCGAGCCGCTCCACGGACCTTTGCATCCGTTGGCCGAGCTGGGGGATTGCGCTGCTTCGATTTCTGAAAGAAAGGCTGCCATGGGCCTTGGGTGCCGCCGCTTCGGCATGGTTGCCCGACCGGCTGTCGTCCCGGCCGCTTTCGTTGCCGCACGCGCTGAGGGAAACCGTGCAGAGGAGCAACGGAACGATCAGCCGGGGCAGCTTGATATTGAGCACTCCCGCATTATCTTCGGGTTCTACGATTTAGCGCGGAAGTGGACAGCGTGTCGACGCGAATGGCCACGGATCATTCATCCGTCCGACGGTCCCGAATGACATGGCGGAGGAGAGCGCGGAGGGCTGCCTCACGGGCGCGGCCACGGGCGTCCGTCGATACGTTCGAGGTCGGTGTTGAAGCGCCGTAGGTAGTGGGCGAACGCGGAGATGTCTTCCTTCGGCCAGTCGGTCATGACCCTGCCCAGAGAACGGATCATGCCCTCGCGCTCCTCGTCGAGCAGGCGGGCGCCCTCGTCCGTGATGCGGAATTTGCGGGCCATGCCCCCCGCCGGATCGGGAATCCGCTCCACGAGACCCGCGCGCGTCGCTGCGGAGGTCTGCCGCTGAAGGGTCGAGGCGTCGAGGTCGAAGGCGTCGCTCAGCTCGCCGATGGACATGGGGCCCTGGACGCGGATGCGGCTGAGGAGGACGTAGGCGCTGCGTTCCATCACGCCGTCCACACGGCGACCCTTTCTGCGGGTCAACAGCCCGTGACGGCTGAGCAGCATCTGCTCGTACTCGACCTCGCTCGTGGCCTTGTCCATGTGGTGGTGCCTCTCCTTGTAGCCGGGCCACCGCCCCGTCCCCGGGCCTGTTGCTCCGCCCTCACCCCCCACGGGACATGTATCGACCATAGCGTATGCATGATGCAAAAGGCATGTACGATGCACATTTGTCAGCCCCAACCAACCCCCTGAGGACTCGCGTCATGAACGCCTCTCAGCCTGCCGTCAGAACCGGCGGCGTGGTCACCACGCTGGCACTCGCCGGCACGGTGGCCGCAGTCATGCAGACCCTGGTCACCCCGCTCATCGCGGAACTGCCGCAGATCCTGGACACGTCGTCCTCCAATGCGGCCTGGGTGGTGACCGTCACGCTGCTCGTCGCGGGTGTCTGCGTACCCGTATCGGGCCGTCTGGGCGACCTGATCGGTAAACGCCGGATGCTGCTGATCTGCGCGCTGCCCCTCGTTGTCGGCTCGGTGGTGTGCGCCCTCTCCTCCACGATCGTGCCGATGATCGTCGGACGAGGGCTGCAGGGCATGGGCATGGGCATGGTGCCCCTGGGAATCGCCCTTCTGCGGGACGTGGTGCCCGCCGCGAAGCTCAGCGGCTCGATCGCGTTGGTCAGTGCTTCCATGGGTATCGGCGGAGCGCTCGGCCTGCCGATCTCCGCAGCGGTCGCCGAGTACGCCAGCTGGCGCGTGCTGTTCTGGGGCTCCGCGGTCCTCGCGCTGATGATCGCAGCCCTGATCTGGTGCTTCGTCCCGGATGTGCCGGCCGGGGCCAAGGGTCAGCGGTTCGACGCCCCTGGCGCGATCGGCCTCGCGATAGGCCTCGTGTCCCTCCTGCTCGCCATCTCCAAGGGCGCCGACTGGGGTTGGGGATCGGGCACCACGCTCGGCCTGTTCGCCGTCGCGGTCGTGGCGCTCGGCGTCTGGGGGTTCTACGAACTGCGTACCCGTGAACCGCTGGTCGACCTGCGGACCACCGCCCGTCCGCGCGTGCTGTTCACCAACATCGCCTCGATCCTGGTGGGCGTCGGCATGTACGCCTTCATGCTGATCGCCCCGCAGCTCCTGCAGTTCCCCGAGACCACCGGCTACGGCCTGGGACAGTCGATGCTGGCTGCCGGCCTCTGGATGGCGCCCGGTGGCGTCATGATGATGATCGTGTCCCCGCTGGGCGGAAAGCTCATCAACGCCCGTGGCCCGAAGCTCGCCCTGGTCCTCGGCGCACTCGTGATCGCCGCCGGATACGGCCTGTCGCTGATGCTGATGGGCACCGCCTGGGGCCTGATGATCGTCGGACTCGTCATCAACAGCGGTGTGGGCCTCGCCTACGGCGCGATGCCCGCCCTGATCATGAGTTCGGTCCCGCTCTCCGAGACCGCCGCCGCCAACGGGTTCAACACCCTCATGCGGTCGCTGGGCACGACCATCGGCTCGGCCGTGATCGGCGTGGTCCTCGCACAGATGACCATCAACCTCGGCGGTGGCCACACCATCGCCTCCGAAGACGGTTTCCGGGTCGGACTCGCGATCGGCTGCGGGGTCGCACTCCTTGCCGCCGCGGTCGCCGCCGTCATCCCGGGCCTCGCCCGGCCCACGGAGGACGAGACCGACCGTTCGACCGCGGTGGAAGAGGCCACCGCCCGGAGCTGAGTGCCACACGGCGAGGAGAGGCAACTGAGCGCCGCAGCAGACCCGTTCGGCCTGGCGCGGCGCTCAGCCTCCGCAGCGCGTTGAGTGGCGTGGCAGCCGCGTGAACAGTGCGGAGACCGCAGTCCGTTGGGCCAGTTGGTGCGCGCGCCGGGGATGAAGCCGACCAGGCCCACGGCCAGACGGAAAAGGGCTTGCGCGGCGTACGGCCGCCGTTGGATGGACGTTGCGGCTGGACCCCTCTCCGGCAGGGTGCGGGGTCCACGACAGCCAGAGGACGGGAGCCTTCAACGGAGCGTGCCGTGACCGTGAAACAGACCGACCCGACCGTGCGGCCGATCAGCGGGCGCGAAGAACTCGACCTGTTCTCCCGATTTCCGTACGTCCTCAACGACGAGTTGGCCGACGATCTCACCGTCGGCCGCCTGGTGGGGTCGGCCCGGGGACGACACGCCCAGCCACCTGGACACCCTCGATATCGGTGACGGTTCGACGGATCCCGATGGCGTGGACCACGCCGTGCGGTTGCTGAACACGGCCATGGCCGAGATCTTCCCCTCGGGTGCCCGCCCGCCTGAGTACAGCCGCTTCCCGGATGTCCGTGCGCGAAACAGCGGTCAGGCATGACGAGGACGAACTCGCTCGCTACACGAGCCCGAAGAGCTGGTGGCGCATGGCAACCCTCGCCTCCGGAGAGCCGGTGGGGTTCGTGATCCCGGCTCGCAACGACTACAACGCCATCATCGCCTGCCGGATACGTCAACTTCGGGCGCGAGATCAACATGACCTGGAACTGACCCACGCACGGATCTCCCCGGACGGTGGCAGCGGGACCGGAGTGGCGCGTGGTGTTCGGGGGTAGAGCGCGTTAGACCGGCGACAGTGACGAGACGACTGCCGGACACCTTGGCACCGCACGACCGCGGGGACCCTGGGGGCGGCCGTGTGTCATGAACTGGACATGCGCATCCTTGAGATGCGCCTGGAGAAGGGCGACGACGCCATGAACAGATCCGCCTTCAAGGGCTCGTTACGAATGAGCCTCGCGCTCGGTGCGGCCCTGGCGTCGACCGTGCTCTGCACCCCCGCGAGCGCCAGCGTGCCTCGGGAGGTGAGCGACGGTACGGCAACGGCCTCCGCCGCCCGCGTGAGCACCGAACGCGACTGCCCCGTCGTGTACTTCGACCTGGGTGAGACCCTTGTGCACACCGCCGACGACGGCAGCACCACCTATCAGCCCGGCGCGGCCCAGTACTTGCGCGCCCTGCGCGAACGCCACATCAGAATCGGCCTGATCACCAACGTTCCGCCCGCCTGGGGCGCGACGGATGCCGAGCGCGCCGCCAGGCTGAAGAAGGAGGTCGACGCCACGTGGCGGGGCGCCCGGCCTTTCGCCTGGAAGGACTTCGGCGACCGGATTCTCACTCCCCGCACGGAGGCGGAACGTAAACCGGCCCCCGCTCTCTGGGAGCGCGCGAAGGCGGGCTCGGGCGGCTGCCGGCTCGTCTACCAGGCGGAGACGGCCGAGGAGGTCCAGGTCGCGGCCTCGCTCGGTTATGTGCCGTACCACGTGGGCCAGCCGCACCGGCCCACGTTCCTCCCGGTCGGGCTGATCGAACTCCTCGGCCGCCGGTCCGGCTGATCGACGTCCGCGCGCATCACGCCGCCCGCTGAGGTGTGCTCCCTTTCCGGATGCGCACCTCAGCGGGTGGTAACCACTCCCCAGCTGTTACCTGTTGGCCCGCTGCCCGTCGCGCCCGCCTTCGGTCAGTCGGCCCGCGTCGTCGGTGTCCGCCGTGTCCGGAGCCGGCACCTCGGCCCGCTTGACCATCCCGCTGCGCAGGAGCAGTTGGAAGACCCCGAGCAGCACCGCCGTCGCGAGCGCGCTGTGCCACAGCAGGGCGTCCAGGTGCCCGGCGGAGAGGTAGGCGCCCGCGGCGACCGCGGCCAGTGCGCACACCCCACGGTCCACGATGCTCTCGATCGACAGGAGTGTGGCGCGCGGGGCGTGCGCGGGCACCGCGTCGTTCACCAGCTTGCGCTGGATGGGGTACGCGAAGCCGGTCGCGGCGGCGAACAGGCAGAGCAGGGCGACCACCGCCCACGGCCCGCCCAGCGTCATGGCCGCCAGGGTGCCCGCGAGCGCCAGGCTCAGGATCGAGACCCAGGCGACCGGTGGCAGGCGGCGGCTCAGCCACTGGGGGCGGGCCGAGGCCACTGCCTCCGCCACCGTCATCGCGGCCAGCACTCCGCCGTGCGAGGCCTCCGCGATGCCGTGGTCGAGCAGGATCGGCTGGAAGAGATTGACCTGGCAGATACGGGACAGCGTGAAGACCGCCACGCCCTGCACCATCACCAAGGTCAGCCACCGCGAGGAAGCGACACAGCGCAGCGCATAACCCGCGTCACGCAGGAACGCGCCGCCTCTGCGCCCGCCGCCGGCCTTCTTCGTCCCGCTGCCGCTCTCGCCGCCGCTGCCCGCACCCGCCAGCCGGGGCAGCGCGATGGCGCAGGCGAGGGAGCCCGCCGCGCTCGCGGCACTGAGCACGTAGGGCGCCGCGTGGGCGAGGGACATCAGGGGGCCGACCAGCGGCCAGCACACGACCTTCGCCGCGAGCCCCAGGGCCCGCGCGGTGCCCTCCGCCTTCAGGTAGTGCTCGTCGCACTTCTCGGCCCGCAGCCCGTCGTACAGATAGGCGCTCGCGGCACCCGACGTGAGGGAGCGGCCCGCGGCAATGGCGAGGAAGTGGACCAGGAAGCCGGTGTACGAGGCGCTGAGGACCGGCGCCAGATTCGCCGCCGTCATGACCACCGCCCCGGCACGCAGACAGTTGCGGGTGCCGATCCGGTCGGCGATCAGGCCGGTCGGGATCTCGAACAGGCAGAAGGCCACGTAGTAGATGCTCTGGATGCCGAAGATCTGCCCGTCCGTCAGCCCGGCCGCCTTCTGGTAGGCGTAGAACACCGGCATCCACCACAGCAGGTTGAACAGCAGCTGGAAGCCGTAGTTGAGCCGGATGATGCGGCGTGCGGTGTCCGTCAGGCCATGGCCCGGCTCGCTGCCGATGCGCGGTCGGCCCAGTCGCGGGCTCACAGCGCGTACGGGCGGATCTGGACCAGCCGGAAGTCGCCCTGCTCGGTCATCAGCCACTCGATGTCCAGCGGCTTGTCCACCTCGGCACCGCCGAGCACCGACCCGCTGAAGTGGGACTGCAGGAGCCGCCCGGCCAGGGAGAGGTCGGCGAGCCGGGCGCGGGTGGCGGCGGACAGCGCCTCGCCAAAGGAGCCCAGGGCCACGGTGCGGCCGCCGCCCTCCACCGTGTTGTAGAGGTATTGCTGCGGCAGGACCGATCCGTCGACCACCTGCTCCGGAGAGCCGGGGGAGCAGTTGAGGTAGACGTTGCGGAAGTCCTCGCGCCGGGTCGGGTTGCAGGTGACCAGGACACCGCCGAGGGAGGCGGGCACGTACTCCTGAATGATCACGCCCATGTAGGTGTCGTCCAGGGAGATGCCGACCTGGTGGCGCAGTCGCACGCTGCGGGGCGACACCAGGGAGGCCCACACCTGGCGTACCGCGTCCAGGAGTTCACCGGTGCCGTGCACGGTGGTCACGGAATCGTAGACGCCCGCGGCCGAGAACCCGGGCAGGTCCTCGGCGTTGGACGAGGAGCGCACCACCAGGCGTCCGCCCGGGGCGGCGGGGAAGGCCTGGCTGATCTGCCGGGTGACGGACTCGGGCAGGGGCGTGTGCCGGATCAGGTGCTGGAGCTGCAGGCACAGGGAGTCCAGGACGTCGGTGGCGTCGAGTTCGAGTGCCATCTTGAGCTTGCCGATGCCCTGCTGGAGGGCGGGGGAGGAGGCGAGGAAGTGCTGCTGGAGCGCGAAGGGGAGGGCCACGCCTTCGGGGGCGCCGACCGTCGTGGCCACGAAGTCGGCCGCACGGGAGCGTAGTTCGGCCGTGGAGGGCGCGTCGAGGCCGAGGCGTGCCGCGAGGTGGCCGTGGAGGTCCTCGCGCGGGGGGCGGGGCCGCCCGTAGAAGGCGATCAGGTCGGCGCTGCGGCTGTCGAGTACGTGGTGCAGTTCGCCGAGGTTGGCCGCCTTGGTGCCGTAGCGGTCCCGGTCGGCGCTGCGCAGCCGGTGCAGGGCCAGCACCGGGGTGTCCTCGAGCAGGGGCGGCTCAAGGCGTATGCGCTGCTGGTGCCAGGCCGGAGCCCGCAGGTCGGGCTCGTGGTCGAGTCGCTCGAGGAGGATCTCGTCCTCGCGCACCCGGTAGCGGACCCACGCGTCGTCCAGCTGGTCCCTGTCGACGAGCTGGTCCAGGTCGCGCACGATGGCGTTGGGTATGCCCCAGCCGGAGGCCAGCACGTTGGTGTGCGAAAGCGGCGTGATCGGGGCGGTGTTGAGGAATCCGGCCACCCGGGGCACGTCGTCCGGCAGGCACGGCATGGCCACGATGTCCGCCCAGCCGAGAGCGGCCTCGGCCACCGCGTACTCCTCATGCGTACGGAAGTACCGCAGGCGCCCGGTGGCGTCGCCGGGGTTCAGCGGTGTCCGGGTCCGGGAGCCGAAGAGCTCGTGGCTCAGGATGCGCGGCACGCGCAGTTCGCTGATCGCCGCCAGCTCCTCCTCCTGCCCGTGGTTGGCGGGCTTGAGGAGTACCGGCAGCCTGCTGTCGACCCGTTCGCGCGTGAACTCGTAGAAGAACGCGAGCAGCTCGCCGTGCATGGTGTCGGCCTCGGTCGTCTCCAGGACGAGGAAGGTGCGTTCGCGGCCCTCCGTGTCCTGTTCGGTGTGCAGGGAGAGCACGCCGAGCAGGAAGCGGCGCCCGGGGTCCATGTAGACGGAGGCGTTGAACGCGTCCAGGTCCGCGTCCAGGGCGGCGAGTTCCATGCCCAGGACACGGGTGGCGATGTAGTTGACGTGGAAGGGGTGCGCGGTCGTGTCGAGCAGGTGCCAGGTGTGCTCGGCGCGGTCGACGACGACCTTGAGGTACGGGTGCCCGGCCAGGACACCGGAGAGGGTGCGGAAGAGCGGCAGGGAGAGGTGCTCGCCGATGACGGTGCGGTCCGTGCCCGGTTCGGCGGCGCCGGTGAACAGCTGGGTGGTCATGGGGAAGCCTCCTCGGACGGTGCGGACTGCGTGGTCGTGGTTTGTTCGGATGGCGTGGCGTGTGCGGCCTGGGTGGACGATGCGGCGGGCAGGACCTGCGGCAGTGCGTCCACCAGCGTCCTGAAGTCGCGGAGCACCGTGCGCGGGTCGGTGGCGGACAGCAGGCACAGGGCCGCCATGGTGTTGGCGCCCGCGGCCGGGTCGTAGACCGGCACGACGCTGCCGTCGGCCAGTGAACTCTCCGCGACCACCGACAGCTCGCTGCCCCCGCTCAGGGGCACCTCCGCCTCGACCGCGGGAAAGTCCCAGAGCCTGCGGTCCGGCCAGGCCTCGCCCTTGCCGTCGACCGCGAGGACGACGAGGGAGCCCGCGGCGCCGTCGGCCTGTGCCGGGGTCAGGGCCTGCTCGGGCCACGCGACCGTGCGGCCCAGGAGGTGGTCGACGAGCATGCCGACGAGGTCGAGTCCGAAGACCTCCTCGACCTGCGGGACCGTCATCGCGCCGCCGAACCGGGCGGCCGTCTCGATCAGCCACATGCCGCCGTCCGCACCGAGCTTGATCTCGGTATGGATTCCGCAGTCGCGGAGGCCGAGGGCATCCACGGCCTCCCGGGCGAGGGCCACGATGCGGTCCTGGGCGTCCTGGGGCAACAGGGCGGGGGTGATGCCCGCGCGCTCGGTGAACGGCTCGACCGTGGGCATCCGGCCACTGAGGCAGACCGGGCGGAACACACCGTCCGCCACGACGCCCTCGACGCTGACGTAGTCACCCCAGCCGGGCTCGTCGAACCAGTGCGCGGCGGAACCGGTCACGATCTGCTCGACCACGAAGTCCGCGTCGGCCTCGGCGACATGCAGCTCGGAGTACCCCAACTGGGCGGATTCGGCCATGACTTCGCGCGAGCGTCGCCAGGCGGTAGACACCTCGTGCGGGGAGCGGATGATCTGGTGCGCGGTGGAGCCCGCGCTCCAGGCCGCCTTGAGGAGGAGCGGGAAGGGCAGGCGGTCGGCTGCCGCGTGCAGCTCGTCCTCCGTGGCGACGGGGCTGAACTCGGGCTGCGGCAGGCCGTTTTCCTGCCATGCGCGCCGCATCAGCCGCTTGTCCCGGGCGAGCGCGGCGGCGCTGCCCGCCCCGGCGAGACCGAGCTCCTCGCACGCCTCGGCGACGGCCACCACCGCGTACTCGGAGAAGGTGAGCACCGCTTCCGCGCCCACGGCCTTGGCCTGCGAGACGATCAGGGACACCAGGTCGGAGCGCTGCGCGTCGGTGGGCGTGACCATCGAGGCGCACAGTTGCCGGGCGGTGTTCGCCACGGCTGGAGGAAGAGCGCTGAGCGCCAGCAGGTGTATCTCCGCCCTCACGGCCGCCCTGGAGAGGACGTGACCGAGCGGCGGACCACCCTTGGCATGCACTAACAGCACCTTGCTCACTGAAGTTCGTCTCCATTCGTCCGGTTGGTACGGGTCCTCATACGGGTTGTCGTACGGGCTGGTGACGCGCGTAGAAGACGGGAGGTCACCAGGGGTACGTTGCGGGGCGTGTTCACCCGCACACTCAAGGGGACCAGGTGACAGGTGCCCGTGGGGCCACCGTGGGCACTCGCCGCTCAGGCAAATGCCTGAGTCGCAGGCCTTGTTGGGATGTCTGTGCGCTCCGTCGGGGTGCGCCGGCTTGCCGACGGGCGCGCGCGAGTGCGTCCCGGGCCGACCGCCACTTCGGCCGAGAACCGAGCATGCGCGAGATCGGGACGGGATACGCATCGCGGGTGACTGCGCGTCAAAACCCGAATACGGACGGAGAGAACCCTGTGGACGATTCCAGCCTCAAGGCACTGCTCGAGCACCTTCCCGTGTTCTGGTGGGAGGTCGAGGAGCCGTGGCAGGTGCTGGAGAGGGGAGGCGGCGCCTTCGCCGACACGGGGACGGCGCAGCGCTTCCTGGACCGCATGCACCAGGAACTCCCCGCCCCGGGAAGCCCGTTGGAGGACGGCCGCCACCAGGCCCGGTTCGACGGCCGCATCTTCGACGTGAGCTGGACCCTGGACGAGAACGTCGCCCACAGCCGTACGCGCGGCCTCGCGGTGGAGGTCGACGCGCACCCCGAGGCCCCGCGCCGGTATGCCGCCTTCGCCGACCTCGTGGACCTGGCCCCGGCCGCGGCCTTCATCCGCGACCGGCACGGACGCTACCTATGGGCCAACCACGCCTACGCGCACCTCTACGGCACCACGGTGGAGGAACTCGTCGGCAAGTACATCGAGGACTTCGACGCCCCCGCCGAGGCCGACCAGTTCCGCGCCCTCGACCAGGAGATCCTCACCCGGGGCACGCCGGTGCGCCACACCCTCGGCTACCGGCGCCCCGACGGCAGCGCGGGACAGGCGGTGGGCCACCGCTTCCCGGTGCGGGAGAACGCGCAGACCTGCGTCGCCGGAATCTACGTGGACATCACCGACCACCTCCGCACCATGGTCCAGCGGCAGGAGGCCGAGGAGAGCCTGCAGGCGCTGCGCGACCACAGCGGCCTGCCCTGCGCCCTGCTCTCGGCCGACGGACGCGTGATCGAGGCGAGCGCGGCGGCCGCCGAGCTGTTCCACCTCGGCCTGCCCGACCTGGTCGGCCGCCGCGCCCACACCCTGCTCGCCCCTGCTCCCGCCCGCGACCTGGATCGACTGCACCACAGATGGAACGGTCTGATAGCCCGCCGCACCAGACGGGTGGAGACCTCCGCCGTGCTCGTCGACACCCAGGGGCAGCATCGCCGCGCGCAGCTGCACCTCACGACGGTCGGCCACTCCGCTGCCCGCGCCCGGCACGTGTGGGCCGTGGTCACCCACCAGAGCCTGGCCCACGAGGCCCACCCCTCACTCACCGCCGCGCAGATCCGCATCCTCTCCCTCCTGGCGGAGGGCAGCAGCAACAGCGACATCGCCACCTCGATGAAGCTCTCCCGCCAGACGGTCGACTACCACCTCAGCCGCCTGCGGCAACACCTGGACGCCGCCACCCGCCCCGCCCTGGTTGCCCGCGCCTACGTCCTTGGCATCCTCGCCCCCCGTGCCTGGCCGCCGCGCTCCGCCACGGCGGCCCATCCGCTCAGCGCCGTCTGACGGGCCCGGGCTGTATCAGCTCCCGGTGCGCGGGCGCAGGACGACCGGCAGCTCCCGGTGTCCGTTGGAGATGAAGGACTCCCCGGGGCGCAGCGCGGAGGCGGGGACGGCGAGGGCGAGGTCCGGGAAGCGGGTGAACAGCCCCCGGAGCGCGATCTCGCCCTCCATCCGGGCCAGGGCGGCGCCCAGGCAGACGTGGACGCCGTGACCGAAGGCGAGGTGTGTCTTGCTGACGCGGGTCACATCGAAGGTCTCGGCGGTCGCGCCGTGGAGGTCGGGGTGACGGCCCGCTGCCGCGTAGGAGGCCAGGATCGCGTCGCCCTGACGGATCGTGAGCCCCTGCGCCAGCGGAATGTCCTCGATCGCGAACCGCATCGGCAGGTGCGCGACGGGCGCCTCGTAGCGCAGCGTCTCTTCGACGACATCGGTCCACGCGCTCTTGCCCTCGCGCACCAGAG
Source organism: Streptomyces sp. NPDC032198 (assembly GCF_040636975.1). NCBI lineage: Bacteria > Bacillati > Actinomycetota > Actinomycetes > Kitasatosporales > Streptomycetaceae > Streptomyces > Streptomyces sp. NPDC032198. The sequence goes on from NZ_JBEZVL010000008.1 coordinate 107,063, forward strand.
CGAGCTGATCGGGGTGGGTGAGCAGCGCCGCGATGGCCTGGTCCAGCAGGTTGACGGTCGTCTCGTAGCCCGCGCTGATCACGAGGAGGAGCGTGTCGAGGAGCTCCTGCTCGGTCAGCGCGGAGCCGTCACCGCCCTCGTCGTCGTCCCGGGTGGCGATGAGTACGGAGGTCATGTCCTCGCCGGGCCGGGCGCGCTTGGCGGCGACCATGTCGGCCAGGATCGCGTACAGCTCCTTGGTGTTCGCGGCCGCCTGATCGGGGCTGAGCGTGGTGTCGAAGACCCCGTCGACGGTACGGCGGAAGTCCGCCTGGGAGTGCTCGGGAAGCCCCATGAGCTCGGTGATGACCCGGATGGGCAGCGGATAGGCGAACCGCTCACGCAGGTCGGCGGATTCCCCGGCGGGGGTGGCGGCGAGTTCGTCCAGGAGCGTCTCGGTTATCTCCTCGATGCGCGGCTGCAGGGCGGCCATGCGGCGCGCGGTGAAGGCGGGGCTGACCAGTCGCCGCAGGCGCCGGTGGTCGCCTCCGAAGGCGGTGAACATGTTGTCGACGGCCACCCACAGCGCGAGAGGCCAGGTGCCGAGGATCTGGTCGGGGTAAAGCGGCCAGTGCTGCCGGGGGTCCTTGGAGACCCGCGGGTCGGTGAGGAGCTGTTTGAGCAGGGCCGGATCGGTCACCGCCCACGCCTCGACCCCCAGGACATCGACGCGTGCGGCCGGTCCGCGCGAGCGCAGTTCGGCATCCTCGGCGTGCCGGTCGCTGCCGGCGGCGTCCAGGACAAGGATCTGCGGCTGGTCCATGGGAGAGCTCCTCAAGGGGGGTGCGGGCCTGGTGTGGAAAAGATGGGCAGAGCCGAGATCAGCTGACTGACCGATCGACCGTCCGGACCTGGCGTGGCAGGCAGCATGACACCGTTCAAGTCGTCCGATCGAGACGGGCAGGAGACACAGTAGTTGTCCATCTGAGCCTGGGTGAAGGGAACTTCGGGGCGCCGCGCGGGCAGGGGGAGCGGCTGCGGCCTGCGTTGTCCGACGTCTCGCGGGCGGTCGGGCTGCGCGGTGCACCCGGCCGCCCGGAGTGTTGGCGTAGGCCTGACGCTCTGTCACATCCCTGTCGGGCGTGAGCTGCGTCCGCGGCACGGCCCGGGCAACGAGATCGGATTCCTGCGGCGCGTTGACCGTCAAGCGAAAGCAATATCGGTGGATCATCACAAGGTACGGCGCGGGCTCGAGCCCCCCGGTGACCTGGGAGGCGCTGCTCGAAGAGCGCCGCGAGAGGGACACGAAGAGAGCTGCGAGGGCGCCGAGCGCGACCGTCGCCGCGTGGAGGAAAGAGAATGAAATGACCGACGCCATCGTCGTGCTCGGAGTGGTCATCGGACTGTCTGTGCAGATCCAGGCGGTGTGGGACCTGAGTCGTGCTCCTTTGGAGGGGGAGGACACCGATGCGGTGCAAGCTCAGGCCATCCTCCTGGCGGTGGCGGGAGGCCTGTTCGCCGTCGTCGCCCTGGCCGTGGCGCTCTTCGCCCCCACCGGGTCCTAGAGCCGCAGCTACCGGCTACCGGCTACGGGTGGAGCACGATCTTGCCGTGGGTTCGGCGCTGTTCCAGGTCGTGGAACGCCTCCCGCACCTGGTCCAGTGGGTAGGTGCGGGCGATCGGCACCTCCAGCTTCCCGCGCGCGGCGAGCCGGGCCAGCTGCCCGATCACGACCGCGCACGCCGCCGCGCCTTCGCCGTGGGTGCGCGCACCGAACTTGGCCGCGGCCCGCCAATCGCGGATCGTATTGATCCGCTCCGGGCGCACACCCAACGCCACCGCCAGCTCCACATAGCCGTCGCCGAACGTGTCGATGAACGCGTCGACCTTCCCGACGGAAGCCTGTCGGATCCGCTCGGCCATGCCCTCCCCGTACGTGACCGGGATGACGCCGTGCTCCTTCAGCCAGGCATGGTTCCGCTCGCCGGCCAGTCCGATCACCGTGGCGCCGGACCGCCGCGCGAGCTGCACGGCGATCGAACCGACGCCGCCCGCCGCACCGGAGACGACGACCGTGTCTTCCGCGTCGAGGTCCACCGCGAACACGCTGGCGTAGGCGGTCGTGCCGGCCACGTACAGCGACCCGGCCACGTCCCAGGACAGCCCCGCCGGACGGGCGACCAGGTTCACGTCGTCGACCACCACGAACTGCGCATGGCTGGCCCGCCGGTGGGTGAAGCCCAAGACCTCGTCGCCGACCGCGAAGCCGCGTACCTGCGAACCGAGTTCCACCACCACACCGGCCAGATCGCTGCCCTGCCCGGAAGGGAATACCGCCGGCCAGCGTTCGTGCAGCGCGCCTGTACGGATGTTCGCCTCGCCGGGCTGGATCCCGGCCGCCCGGACTTCGACCAGCACCTGCCCAGGGCCCGGCACCGGCCGCTCCACGTCCTCGACCCGGAGGACGTCGATCCCGCCGTACGCGTGGAATCGCACTGCCTTCATCGCGTGATCACCGCACTTCGTCGTTCGGACAGGGCCTGGACGGTCACGTGCCGGATGGCCGGCAGCGACCGTACCTTCGCATTCAAGTGCGCGGCAGCGGAACGGTATTCCCGCTCGGTGACAGTCGGTGAGAGGTCGGCCTCGCGTACGGAGCGCACGCAACTGTTACCCGTGGGTAACTTGACGTAGGGTCTCCAGTCGCGGGCCGTCGGCCCGCCGGGCTGTACGACAGGCAGCCGCCGCACGACAGTCGGGCTGCCGCACGACGCAGCCCGGGGAACAGAAAGGACCCGTCCTCATGACCGCCCCACGTCGGCTTCGCACCACCTTGCTCCCGCTGGCTCTGGTCGTCTCCGCGGCCACCCTGGGCACCGGAGCCGCAATGGCCGTAGCGCAGGACGCGACCTCCCAGAGCACACCGAGGACTGCCGCGCAGCGCCCCACCTGGGCCATCGCCCACCGGGTGCTGACCACCGGCGGGGTGACCAAGGCGCTCGCCAACGGGGCCAACGCGCTGGAGATGGACGCCACGGCCTGGCGCAAGGGCTGGTGGGCGGACCACGACGGCACCCCCACCAGCTCCGGCGACACCATGGCCGACATGTTCGACCAGGTGGCCAAGGAGCACGAGGGCGGACGTCATGTCTCCTTCGTCTGGCTGGACATGAAGAACCCCGACTGGTGCGACAGCAGCGACCCCCAGTGGCGCCACTGCTCCGTGGCGGCGCTGCGGGACATGGCGCGCGAGAAGCTGGAGAGCAAGGGCATACGAGTGCTCTACGGCTTCTACGGCAAGGAGGGTGGCAGCGGCTGGAAGAACGTCCTCGGTGACCTGAACTCCAAGGAAGCCGTCAGCTACAGCGGCACCTACGCGCAGGTCCGGGACGGCTTCGCCGAGCACGGGCCGGATGTCCCCGGCGGCCAGCGCGTGATGGACAACGGCCTGTTCGACATGGCGCTGAAGTTCGGCAGCATCCGCAAGGAGCTCGAAGCAGGCCGGAAGGCCCGGGACGCCGGAGACCTGGCACAGACCGTCGGCTGGACAGTGGGCAAGGGCGACGGCGAGCGCACCGCCACCCTGCTCGACTCCTCCGACGGGAGCGCCGCCGTGGACAGCCTCATCTACGGCAACCGCATGTCGTGCTACCCCGACGGCGTCACCGGTCCCCAGGGCTGCGGCACCGACGACAGCGGGGTGCGGGAGTCCCTCTCGTACATCACGGATTACGTGAAGGCCCACCCGGAATCCCGCCGCATGGCCACCCCGAAGGACATCCCGTTCGGCAACTGACGCCACGAGCCGACTCGGAGCTGACGCCATGAGCTGCCCGCATAGAGCCGATCGGAGGGCAAAAAACAAAGGCAAGGAGAGAGAGCTCTCCTTGCCACTCTCAACTTATAGCGTGCTGGGGGGCTTGCCGCAAGGCCCCGGTCACGTCGCACAATCGTCGGCCGATGCCATAACCCCGACCCGGCAGAGGGACGGCAACCAGGGATGAGGACGTGCTCGACGTGAGGTTCGACAGTGTGGGAGGCGCCGGTCAGCCGATCGGCGACCGCAGGGCAACGGAGCACGGCTGCGTCGGAGGTAGCGCAATGGTCCAGCAGTACGTGTGCGAACTGCAAGAGGCCGACGAGACGCACGTCGCGGTCGTCGGTGGCAAGGGCGCGCACCTGGGCGGGCTCTCGCGGATCGACGGCATCCGCGTGCCGGACGGCTTCTGCGTGACGACGGAGGCCTTCCGGCGGATCATGGCGGAAGCGCCGTCGATCGACGACCGGCTCGACCGGCTGGCACGCCTGGACCCGGACGACCGGGAGACGATCCGCGCGCTGAGCGCGGAGATCCGAAAGACCATCGAGGACATCGCCGTCCCCGGGGATCTCGCGGCGGCGATCACCCACGCGCTCACCCGGCACGGCGAGCAGGCCGCCTACGCCGTCCGCTCCAGCGCGACGGCGGAGGACCTGCCGACGACCTCCTTCGCCGGCCAACAGGACACCTACCTGAACATCGTGGGACCGACGGAGATCCTCCGGCACGTCAGCCGGTGCTGGGCCTCGCTGTTCACCGAGCGGGCCGTGACCTACCGCCAGCGCAACGGCATCGACCACCGCACGGTCCACATGGCCGTGGTCGTGCAGCGGATGGCCTTCTCGCAGGCGGCCGGCATCCTGTTCACCGCCGACCCCGTCACGGGCAACCGGAAGGTCGCCACCGTGGATGCCGGATTCGGCCTCGGCGAGGCCCTGGTCTCCGGCCTGGTCAACCCGGACGTCTTCACGGTGCGGGACGGCGAAGTCGTCGCCAAGACCATCGCCGCCAAGGAGCGTGCCATCGAGGCCCTGCCGGCCGGCGGCACGCAGGAAGTGACGATCGACGCGCAGCGGCAGGAGCAGCCGGCGCTGACGGACGCCCAGGCCGTACACCTCGTCGAGCTCGGGCGGCGCATCGAGGCGCACTTCGGCCGCCCGCAGGACATCGAATGGTGCCGGGTCGACGACGGCTTCCAGATCGTGCAGAGCCGGCCGATCACCACACTGTTCCCCATCCCCGTCCCGGAAGAAGGCGACGAGGACAACCACGTCTACGTCTCCGTCGGCCACCAGCAGATGATGACCGACCCCATGAAGCCCCTGGGGTACTCCCTGTGGCAGCAGACGGCCATGGTGGCGATGCACGAGGCCGGCGGGAGGCTGTTCGTCGACGTCACCCGGCGCCTGGCCTCGCCCGCGAGCCGCGCCGGCCTTTTGGACCTCATGGGGAAGGGTGATCCGCTGGTCAGGGACGCGCTGGAGACCGTCCTGGACCATGACGGCTTCGTCCCGACGCTTCCGGACCCCGACCCCGCCCCCAGCAGGCCGTCGACCGGCGCTGCGCCCGACCCCATCGCGACCGACCCGGCCCTCGTCACCGAGCTGATCGAGCGCAGCGAGGCGTCCGTCGCCGCCCTGGAGCGCGAGATCCGCACGAAGAACGGACCGGCGCTCTTCGACTTCCTGCGGGAGGCCTTCGACGAGCACAAGCGAGTCCTCGGCGACCCTTTGAGCATGCAGGCGATCATGGCGGGGATGGAGGCCACGTGGTGGCTCAACGACAAGCTGCAGGAGTGGCTGGGCGAGAAGAACGCGGCTGACACGCTCACGCTCTCCGCCCCCGACAACATCACGTCGGAGATGGGCCTGGCGCTGATGGACGTCGCGGACGTGATCCGCCCGCATCCGGAGGTCGTGGCCTACCTCCAGGGCGCCACGGATGAGGACTTCCTGGACGAGTTGGCGAAGGTCGCGGGTGGGACGGAGGCACGCGACGCCATCGAGGCCTACCTCGACCGGTACGGCATGCGCTGCGTCGGCGAGATCGACATCACGAGGCCGCGCTGGAGCGAGAGCCCCGCCACGCTGGCGCCCGCGCTCCTGGACAACGTCAGGAACTTCGAGCCGGGCGCCGCCGAGCGCCGCTTCGAGCAAGGGCGGCAGAAGGCGCAGCAGAAGGAACAGGACGTGCTGTCACGCCTGCGGGCCCTGCCGGACGGGGACCGGAAAGCCGACGAGACCAAGCGGATGATCGACCGGATCAGAACCTTCATCGGCTACCGGGAGTACCCCAAGTACGGCATCATCAGCCGCTACTTCGTCTACAAGCAGGCCCTGTTGGCGGAGGCCGAGCGCCTCGTGCAGGCCGGCGTGCTGCGTGAGAAGGAGGACGCCTTCTACCTCACGTTCCAGGAACTGCACGACGTCGTGCAGTCGAACCAGGTGGATGACGGGCTCATCCAGCAGCGCAAGGACGCGTTCCGGTCCTACCACGCGCTGACACCGCCCCGGGTGCTCACATCGGACGGCGAGGCCCTCACCGGGGCGTACCGGCGCGACGACGTACCGGAGGGCGCTCTGGTCGGCCTGCCGGTGTCCGCAGGGACCATCGAGGGAAGGGCCCGCGTCATCCTCGACATGGCGGACGCCGATCTCGAAGCGGGTGACATCCTGGTCACGACCTTCACGGACCCCAGCTGGTCGCCGCTGTTCGTCGGGATCGCGGGCCTGGTCACGGAGGTGGGCGGCCTGATGACCCATGGCGCGGTGATCGCCCGGGAGTACGGCCTGCCGGCCGTCGTGGGCGTGGAGCGAGCCACCGGGCTGATCCGGGACGGGCAGCGGATCCGCGTGCACGGAACCGACGGATACATCGAGATCCTGCCCTGACCTTGCCGCCGAGCAGTTCCCGGAGGACGGGCCTCAACTGAGGGTCGTCCACTGGGGCGCGGGGGTGGGCCCCGGCCGCGCTTCGATGGCTTCCCCCCGCCCCCACGGCCCGTACCGCACCCGGAAGACGTCGTCGCCGGACCGTGAAGGCACCTCGGCCTTCAGCGACTTGGGCAGGTCGTGCGCGGTGACGACGAGGGTGAAACGTACGGCTCCTTCGGGGCGGGCGGTCGCGTAGGGGCGGTAGAGGCCGCCGATGGTGAGGTCGGCGTCGAGGGCGTTCAAGGGGGTGCTTCCGGTGAGGGTGCGGGTGCCGTTCGCCCGCTCGGTGGTCAGTTCGGTGGCGTTGTCGAGGAGTGCCACGAGGTGCGCGGGCTGGGCCAGCCAGCGGGTCTCCAGGGCGTTGCGCAGCGCAACGTCGTCCGCTGCCGCGGCGGATGCGTCGGCCTCGGTGCGGTACGCGCCCTGCGGGCCGAGATCGGGGCCGGTCATCTCCTTGGCCGGGGTGATGACGGCGCGGTTGCCGATCAGCACGATCTCCGGCGGGTACCAGCCGTGGCCTTCGCCCATGTCGTAGAGGACGTGCGTCGCGGCCCTGGCGGTGGTGGCGTCGACCAGATCGAGGCGGGCCTGGCCGGTGAAGGAGTCGGGATCACCGCCCTGGCGGGCGACGACCGCGACGCTGACCCGCTGTTTGGCCAGCATCGCGGAGCGGATGGGCTCGGCACGGGGTCCGGCCGTGGTTGCAGCCGTGGGGGCGGCCGACGGCTTCGCCCGGCTGTCGCTCTCAGTGTCGTCGGAGTCCAGCAGATGCGCGCCGACGCCCCCGAGGGCCCCGATCAACAGGCCGACCGCGACGGCCACGGCGACCGCGTGGCGGCGTGGCCGCGTGGGTTTTTGAGGGATTCCTTCGTCGGACACGGTCCCGCCCCCGTTCGCACCATCCCCGGCGACGCCGGAGTGGTCAGATCACCAAGAGGACTCCACGGTAAGGCCGTTCGAGGGGATTTACGCCGCTTCCGGAACTTCCACCCCCTTCGTCGTCGAAGGCGACCTGTGCATCAGAGCTCGGCGAAGACGCCCTCCAGCCAGTGGCCGAGCACACCTAGGTCTGTCTCCGTGAGGCCGATCGTGGAATCGACGCGGTGGAGCAGGGCCTGTCCCTCGTGCCGTGCCCGGGGATGACCTTGGCCAGCTGCGGGTTGGACGGGTGCTGTCACCGGTCCCACTAGGGGCGACGGCAACTGTGCGCCGCCGTAGGGCAGGAGCGTTCCGTCGACGTCCAGGAAGAGCAGGGGGCGCTGCGCGGGATCGGCCATGACGGCACGGTATAGCCCGGTAGCCGCGCACTGGCTTGAGGCTGTGCGGGCCGCCCGCCTGGTGGCGGGCGGCCCGCAGGGGAGTGGGTTCAGCTCGCGGGTTCGATCCAGACGTTGCGGAAGCGGACCTTGTTGCCGTGGTCCTGGAGCCTGATCGCGCCAGCCGCCGCGGATTCGGCGTCGCCTGCTCCGGTCGGGCCGTCGACGGCCACGTTGTCGTGGACCTTCTTGCCGTTCCAGATCACGGTGATCCTGGCGTCCTCGGTCTTCTTTCCGTCCGCGTCGAAGCGGGCGGCGCGGAAGGTGATGTCGTAGGTCTGCCAAGTCTCGGGCGCTGTCGAGGCGTTGAGGTCGGCGGCCTTCTTGGTGTAGATGGAGGCGGCCTCGTTCGCGGCGAGCTTCTGCACTCCGTATGAGTCCAGGATCTGGACCTCGTACCGCTCCTGGAGGTAGATCCCGCTGTTGCCGCGGTCCTGCCCGGTGACGTCGTCCGGCAGTTTGGGCACCCGGAACTCGGCGTGCAGCTTGAAGTCGCCGTAGGCCTGCTTGGTGCGGATGTCCCCGCAGCACACCTCGATCGACTTGTCGGCTGTGTGCGGCCACTCGACGCTGCGGCCGTCGGTGTGCTGCCAGGCCGAGGAGACGCTGCCGCCGGAGAAGAGGTCGATGCGGCCGCCGGGGCGGCGCACGTCGATCGCGTCGAGGTTGACGTGGCCGGTGTCCTCGGGCCGGTAGGTGTACTTGATGGTGTTGCGGCCCTTGCGCAGATCGAGCTTCTCGGTCTTGGTGGACCAGCGCTTCCACGTCTCGGTCGAGGGAAGGCTCGTCTGCCGCGCCGCCCCGCCGTTCACGCTGACACCCAGGGTCTTGGTGCCGGCGGACGGGTTGGGGCCGTTGGAGTAGCGCAGGCCCACGGCGTAGGTGCCCTTGGCCGGGACCTGGACGTCGAAGGTGGCAGAGGCGCCGGGTTCGCTCATGCCGTCGACGAAGCCGCCGCCGGTGAATCCGGCGTGCTCGGTGTCGATGTCGGCGCCGCCGGACAGCCGCGCCGACTCGGCGTCGTAGGTGGTGACCGGGTCGGTGTGGCCGGGGCGGGCGTTGAGGGTGTACCAGGCCTCGGTGGACCACAGCTGCTCGTCGTCGGCCGAGGAGAACGGGCGCGGCGAGCGTACGTGCACCACCCGGTCGCTCTTGAGACCGGGGATGGTCAGGTGCACGGTCCGGCGGTCGTCGGAGATGCGGGCGTCGGGGACGGGCAGGGATTCCTCGTCGACCTTGGGGCCGCCGTAGGCGGGGGTGGGGGCGTAGCGCCACTGCTCGACGGAGTAGGCCCCGCTGGTCAGCTTCTCGACCGTCTTGTCCGACAGCGGCTTGGTGTAGGTGAGCTTGAAGCCGTCGCTGGTGGCGCGCATGGTCTTGATGTCGAAGGCGGTCTTGCCGTTCGGGGTGAGCTTCTGCAGCCCGAAGCGGAGTTTGCCTTCCTGGCCCCAGTTGCCGTCCGCACCGAGCCCGCCCGTGTAGATCGCCCCGTCGGGCCCGGTGGAGATGCGGGTGATGCCCGACTCCAGACCCTGGGTGTGGCGGAACACCGCGCCCTGGAACTCGCCGTTGACCTTCTCCAGGTCGGCGCGCTGCAGACCGCCGTAGGTGACGTCGCCGAACATCAGCTGCCCGGCGAAGGTCCCCTTCTTGACCGTCATGGGGGTGCTGGGGGAGTTGGCTATCTCGTTCTGCGGCAGCCACAGCACCGGCTTGGTGACGCTCTCGTCGTCGAACGGGCCCTCAGGGTTGGTGTAGTGGTTGAAGAACCGGTCCTGCTTGACGTGCACCAGCTTCGAGGCGGGCAGCCAGCCGCCCTGGTTGTCGGTGACGAACAGTTCGTTGTCCGGACCGCGTCCGATGCCGTTGGGAGTGCGCAGCCCGCCCGCCAGGTAACTGACCTTGCCGCTCTTCTTGTTCACCTTGATGGTGGTGCCGCGATTCGCTGCGGGCTGTGGATCAGTCGTCGCGCCGCCGTAGTTGATGGCGACGGACAGGTTCAGATAGAAGTCACCCTTGTCGTAGAGCAGCCCGAAGGCGAACTCGTGGAAGTTCCCGCCGTACGGCCACTCGGCGATCTTCCGGATCTCGCCCGCGTCGTTGTTCCCGTCGAGGTCGGCGAGTTCGGTCAGCTGGTGCTTCTCCGAGACATACAGCTTCCCGTCCACATATTTGATCCCCATCGGCTCCTTGAGCCCGTCGGCGATCTTCTCGTACGTGACCTTGTCCGGGCCCGTGTCGCCGGTGACGTTGTCCAGGACGTACACCGCGCCCTTGGTCTCCTGGCTGCCGCCCCAGGTGGTCACCGCGAGCCGGCCGTCGGGCAGCCAGTCCATCGCGGACACCTGTGGCTCGAATCCCTTGGGGCGCAGGTCGGTCAGCGTGTAGCCGGGGTTGACCGACTTCAGCGGGAGGCCGTCGCCGGGCGTGTCGTAGCTGCCCTCGCACTCCTTGCGGCCCGGCGCGGTGACGCGTACGACGTCGGCGTCGGTGCTGAGCACGGAGTTGGGCACGAGGGTGAAGGCGTCGGCGCCCGGGGGCTTCCACTGCAGGGTGACCTGCTGGTCGTTGCCGCGGTCGAAGTGGTCGATGCGCAGGGGGTGGTAGCCCGGGTCGAGCGTGATCTCGCCGTCCTTGGGCTCGGCCCCGTGCAGTCCGTCGTGATCGATGACCTTCTTGTCGCCGATGAACAGGCGGGAGCCGTCGTCGCTGATCAGACGGAAGGTGTACGCGCCGTTGGCGGGCACGTTGATGTTGCCGATGATCTGCGACACGAAGTTGTCGGTGAACCCGAAGCCGTCGGTGGACGACCAGTCGATGGTGGGGATCAGCTTGTCGACGTTGGGGGTCTGGGCGGGCTTGAGGTCGCAGAGCTTGCTGAGCGGGGACTGGATGTCGAAGACCCGCAGCGTGACGCCGGGTTCCTGCGGCGGCAGGTCGGCGAAGGGCTTCTCCTTGGCCCCGGCGGCGGGAGTGGTGAGGGCGCCGCCGGCGAGCAGCACCCCGAGGAGTACTCCGAGGGTCCTGCGCGGTCTCAGGCGCGTACGTGGGCGGATGCGGTGTGGGCGCGGGGGGTGGCGGTGCTCGTGTGGCGTCACTCTGTCTCCTGCTGGGCGCTGCGAGGCGGCCCGGGCCGCCTCGGCCCGCGTCCGCGGAGTGGAGGTGATGCACGTACCGGTGGTGCGGGCAGCGGCATTTGGCCGCGCCTTGCGCAGACTTCCGTACGAGAGCGACGCCCAGCGTACGAACAGCGCCGCACATCGTCCATACTTTGTCCTCAACAAGGAGGAACTGGCGGGGAGTTGACCCGTCGGCAATTCGGTTTCAACTCCTTGCGAACGGCTGCCCCCGTGAGTGGTACAGCTGGCCCAAGGATCTGCGGCAGAACCCGGACATCGACATCCTCGCCTCCGTCGACCCCAGCAGCTTCCCGCGGGGCACGGATCCCGATTGCTGTATGCCAACTTCGGCCACAACGCGATGAATTACTCGCGGAGCCGTCCGGTAGGGGCTTCGGCTTCCTTCTGCACGTGCAGTGCACGCATCCCTGTCTCTGATTCGCCGTTCGTTCCGTCTGGCTGCTTGCCCCTTTCTAGAGGTGTCTCTAGATTTAGAGAGCTCTCTAATATTCGGAGGTGGGGCGGGGATGTCGGGAGATGGCGAGGGACTGCGGGAGGGACTGCGCGAGCGGCACAAGGCGCGGCGGCGGTCGCGGATCGTGGACGCGGTGCGTGAACTCCTGCGGGAGAGCCCGGAGTCGGCGGTCAGCGTCGAGCGGATCGCCGAGCGCGCCGGGGTCGCCCCGGCGACCGTGTACAACCTGATCGGGCCGCGCGAGAGGATCTGGGAGGCGCTCGCGGCCGGGTTCATGGAGGAGCTGGAGCGCCGCCTGGCGGGGCCGGAGGCCGGTGACCCGCACGTGGTCGTCCGTACGACGGTGCAGCTGTTCGTGGGCGATCCGGTGGTGTCGCGTCACATGGTGCGCGCGTGGGACGAGAGCGGTCTCGTACTCGACCGCAGTCCGCTCACCCGGCTCGCTGAGGCCATGGCGCAGGCACGGACGCAGGGCCTGCTGCGTGCGGATATCGACCTTGACGCGTTGGCCGCCGTGGTCGGCGCCGCGTGTGTGGGCGCGCTGCATCAGTGGGTGGCCGCCCTCATCGATGAGGACCGGTTCCTCTCGCGCGCGCTGTTCGCGCTGGACGTCGCGCTGGCCGCGGCAGCTTCGGATCCCTGCCGCGAGGAACTGGTGGCGCCGCTGCGATCCCGGGACACGGGGTGACGGCGGGGGCACGGCCGAGGCCTCGAAGCTTCGTGGGCGGCGGCGGGATCGTACTGGCGGCGGACGTGTGGGGTGAAGCGTCCGGCCCGCCGGTGCTCCTGCTGCACGGCGGTGGCCAGACGCGGCACGCCTGGGGTCGGACCGGTCCGCGACTGGCCGCGTTGGGGTGGCGGGTGATCGCCCCGGATCTACGCGGGCACGGGGAGAGTGGTTGGTCTGCCGACGGTGACTACGACCTGGGTCTGTTCGCGCAGGACGTGAGGGCGCTGGTTGCCGAACTCGGCGGCCGGCCGGTGCTCGTCGGTGCCTCGCTCGGTGGCCTGAGCGCGTTGCTCGCTGCCGGGGAAGCGCCCAGGGCGGCGGCTCGTGCCCTGGTGCTCGTCGATGTCGCCCATCGGCCCGATCCCCGCGGGTTCCGCCGAATCGCGGAGTTCATGCGCCGCGCCCCGGAGGGATTTGCCAGCGTGGAGGAGGCGGCTGCGGCGGTCTGCGCCTATCTGCCGCAGCGCTCGCGTCCGGAGGGCCCGGCGGAGATGGGGAACAACTTGCGACGCCGGGGCGACCGGTGGGTCTGGCACTGGGACCCGCGGATGCTGGACAGCTTCGAGGGCCGGATGGACCCGCCGGGCATGGCGGAGCGCCTTCTGTCCGCCGGACGTCACGCCGACGTCCCCGTCCTCCTTGTCCGCGGCCAGGTCAGTGACGTGGTGCGCGAAGACATCGCCGAGCAGTTCTGTGCCCGGGTTCCGGGAGCGCGACGCGTGGAGGTGGCAGGGGCGGGACACATGGTGGCCGGCGACCGAAACGACCACTTCCTCGACGCGATCGTCCCGTTCCTGGACGGGCTCGGGTGAGCGGGGATCGGGCCGGGGCGGGTGGGCAGGCGCGCGCGGGGCGCTACCGGCGGCGGTTGTGGTTGCGGCAGGAGGTCACGGCGCGGCCGGGAGGTCACGCTTCGGTTCGGGGCGGGCCACCGATTGCCGCAGCGGCAGGGTCCGCGCCACCGCCCTGGCCCCGCCCGCCGAAACGTGCCGCAACCGCCTGTTCCAGGGACAGGCCGCTCGGTTCGTTCTCCGGTTCGAGGAAAGCGTGGATCACGGCGAGGGTGACCGTGCCGGTCAGGGAGCGGCGGCGGGCGTCGTCGACGACGCCGGATGCCGGGTCGCCGAGGGCGCGCAGCGTGACGCCGTCGTTGGCGGCGGACAGCGCGTTGGCCAGGTCGTCGAGGGTGAGCCCCTGGCGCAGGCGCAGACCGCGCTCCCGCAGGACGGCGGCGTACAGCTGCTTCCATGAGCCCAGGTAGTCCGCGTAGATGCCGGAGGCGATCCGCGCGATCTCCTCGTCGGCGTCGGCCACCGTCATCAGGGCGAGGCCCAGCCGCACGGAGGGCATGTCCATGCCGTCCGTGGTGTGCCGGTGGGCGATGTCGTGGACGGCGCGCACGAACTCGCGCCCGTCACGCCCGTGCACGAGCCGTCTGGTGTTCGCGGCACGCTGTGTGCGGAACCCCGGGCGGTAGTTCTCCTTCCACATCGCGAAGTTGATCAGATCGACGATGAAATTCGAGTATGGCGTCCAACGGTCCCGCAGCAGCCCCGCGCCGTCGCCGTGGCGGTCGAACGGCTCGGGGTTGGCGCCGAACGCATCGCCCACGCAGCGCTGCGACAACGGGCCGAGAAGCAGGCTCTTGCTCGTGACCGGCCGCTCGGCGCACGGCCCGAAGTGTTGCTCCAGCAGCCGCATCCCTGCGGCCAGGAGCGACGCCGTCACACGGTGGTTGGCGAGCCGGGCGCGGCCCCAGACGGTACGGCGGTTCAGGCGCGGCAGGATGCCTGACAGGTCCTGGTTGTAGGGGAAGGGCAGGTCCCGCTTCCTGCGGTGCGAGCGCGGCTCGCGCATGTCGTTCAGGTCATCGCTGTCGTCCCGGTCCCAGTTCTCCATGCGCGCATGCTCTCCACCGCGGATGCGGCCAACAACCCCTCAGGCGCGTGGAGGTGACGGGGAGCCATGAGCGCCCCCGATCCCGCGGAGGAACTCCACGCTCCTGCGGGGCATCGAACCGCGGGCCCACGGCAGTACACCAGGCAGCTCACCCCCCTCTTCGTGGAAGGACGGTCAAGATGCTCACCTCCAGTACCGGCTGCCTCGCCCTGTGGCTCATGGCCTGCGCCGCCGCGAGCCGCGCCCTGACCCGGCTGCTCATCGGCCTGCTCGCCGCACACGCCACCCGCAAAGCCCTCAGCCAGCCGGACACGCCCCGGGATGAGCCGGAGGCGGCGGAACGGCTCCGCACCCACCGCCTCGCGGTCCTGCGCACCCTCCTGAACGGCCTCAAGGCTCTCGGCCCCACGCACAGGCTTCGCCGGGGGGAATGAGTAAGGGGCACATCGAGTGATCTACGACCAATCTCTGAAGCTAAACCTCAGCTTCAGTGTTGCCCGTATCCGCACCCGCACTCGCATCCCCATCCTCATCCCCATTCGCATTCGCACCGAGCATGGCGACGATCCGCCCGAAGCGGGAAGTCATCGCCGCGGCGGTCTGCTCGGGGTGGTGGCGCCACCAGGCGACCGCGGCGCTCACCGTCCCGTACCAGAGGTGCGTGGCGAGGTCGGCGTCGAGCGGGTCGGTGGCCGGGGTGGAGTGGAGGAACTCGGCGACTCCGACTGCTCCCAGGCGGTTGAGCTCGCGCCGGTGGACCATGGCCGCGGTGTGGAGGCCGCCCCCGGCCGGCAGGGTCGAGTCGTAGACCAGTTCCCAGTCGTGCAGCCGTGACTCCAATGCGTGGAAGACAGCCGTGAGGGTGCGTGCCGCGCGCGTGAGGTCGGACGGGCCCGCCTGCGCGCCCCGCACGGCATCGACCAGGCGGGTGCCGGCCTGCTCCAGGCAGGTCAGGTAGAGGCCGTCCTTGGATCCGAAGTACTCGTAGATCATGGGCTTCGTGATGCCGGCCCGTGCCGCCACCTCTGCCGTCGACCCGCGCGCGTAGCCCTTCTTGCCGAACTCGTCGGCCGCCGCCTCCAGGATTAGCCGCTCCCGGTCTTTACGGGGCATTCCCTTCGTGCCGACGCCGCGAGCGGCGGCCTTCTCCTGCTTGCTCATGACCTCACCCTATGCCAAGGTGACCGCCAGGTAACTTACCCTGCGTTCAGATGGGTGGTGCGGGCCATGAGGGGCAAGACGCGGTCGTGGTGGGGCTGGGGAAACGTCGAGGACGCGGTGGCCGGGGCGGAGCGCGAGGAGCTCACCCGCCGGACGGCGGCGCTGCTGCCGAAGGCCGATCTGACCGTCCATGAGGCACCTCCGGTCGAGGCGTTCGGCGTGGGCGCCAGCAGGATCGAGGCGCCCGAGACCCTCGCCGCGATCGCCTCCGTGGATGTGCGCGACCGCCTGGCGCACAGTCACGGGCAGGCCTTCCGGGACGTCGTACGGGCGCTGCTGGGCACGTTGTCCCATCTGCCCGACCTCGTCGTACGCCCGGCCTCCGAGCGCCAGGTCATCGACGTACTGGAGTGGTGCCACGACGCCGGCATCGCGGTCATCCCCTTTGGTGGCGGCTCCTCGGTCGTCGGCGGTGTCGAACCCCGCGTGGGGGATCAGTACGCCGGAGTGGTCAGCCTCGACCTCACGTCGATGGACCAGGTGCTCGAGGTCGATGCCACCAGCCGGGCCGCCCTCGTCCAGGCCGGCGTCCTGGGCCCGCACCTGGAGGAGCAGCTGCGGCCCAGGGGATACACACTGAGGTTCTTCCCCCAGTCCTTCGAGTTCTCCAGCCTCGGCGGCTGGCTGGCCACCCGGGCCGGCGGCCACTTCGCCACGCACCTCACCCACATCGACGACCTCACCGAATCACTGCGGGTCGTCACCCCCGCCGGAGTCGTCGAGTCGCGCCGCCTGCCCGGCTCGGGTGCCGGCCCGTCACCCGACCGCATGTTCCTCGGCTCCGAAGGCTCGCTCGGTGTCATCACCCAGGCCTGGGTCCGCCTCCAGGACCGGCCCCGGTGGCGGGCCGGAGCCTCGGTCGGCTTCGCCCACTACGACGCGGGCGTCCAAGCGGTGCGCGCCCTCTCCCAGTCCGGCCTGAACCCGGCCAACTGCCGCCTGCTCGACCCTATGGAAGCCCTGATCAACGCGGGGTCCGCGACCGCCGTCCTGGTCCTCGGCTTCGAATCCGCGGACCACCCCGTCACCGCCTGGATGGAACGCGCGCTGGAGTTGTGCCGCGACCACGGAGGCACCCTGGCCGAGGCGCCGCGCCACACCGACAGTTCCGGCGGGGCCGCGCGCACCGCGGCCGCCGACACCTGGCGCTCCGCGTTCGTGCGCATGCCCTATCAGCGGGACGCCCTGGCCGCGCAGGGCATGATCGTGGAAACGTTCGAGACGGCCTGCACCTGGGACCGGTTCGACGCCCTGCGCGGAGCCGTGGACGACGCCGCGCAGGACGCCCTGCGCCAGGTCGGCGCCGAGGGTGTCGTGACATGCCGGTTCACGCACGTCTATCCGGACGGTCCCGCACCGTACTTCGGCATCTACGCGGCGGGGCGGTGGGGCAGGACCGTGGAGCAGTGGGACGAGATCAAGCAGGCCGTCTCCCAGGCGCTCATCGCCACGGGCGCCACCATCACCCACCACCACGCGGTGGGCCGCGACCACCGGCCCTGGTACGACCAGCAGCGCCCCGACCTCTTCGCCGCCGCCCTGCAGGCCGGAAAAAGGGTGCTCGACCCGGCCGGGATCCTCAACCCGGGCGTGGTCATCGACTCCTTGCGTGCTGCCTGACGCGGGCGGCCCCCACCTCGGGGCAGATCACTCCATAAGCCCGGCACCCACGGACGCGGCCGTCCCGCTCGGGTCCTGGTACACCCGGTCAAGTGCCAGGTAGGCGCCGCCGCGTGCCGCGGCGCTGAAGCCCAGCGACGACAGCATGATCTCGCAGCCGCCCGCTTCGGGGGCCATGACGCGGGCGGAGAACTCGGCGCGTACGCGGTCGATGAGGTAGTCGCCGAAGTGGGTGAAGTAGCCGCCCAGGACGACCGCCCGGGGGTTGAGCACATCGGCGAGGAGCGCCACTCCCAGTGCCAGGCCGTCGGCGATCCGCTCCAGTGCGGCGAGGGTGGCGGCGTCGCCCGTGTCGGCGCGCCGGCGCAGCTTCGTCAGTCGCTGTTCCAGGTCGACGGTGGGGTCGTGGACCGGGTCGTGCGGCGGTGCGGCCTGGCGGAGCAGGGCCGTCAGGCCGACCAGGGTCTCCCAGCAGCCGACCCGGCCGCAGGCGCAGGGCAACCCGCCCGGGTCCAGGGGCATGTGGCCGATCTCGCCGGCGAATCCGGCCGACCCTTGCAGCAGTCGGCCGTCGGAGATGATGCCGCCGCCGACGCCCGTCTCGCCGGTCACGTAGATCAGGTCGTGGATGTCGGCCGACGCGGCGACGAGATACTCGGCGATGGCGCCCAGCTTGGCGTCGTTCTCCAGGCCGATCGGCGGCGCTCCAGGGCCCAGCCGGGCGCGCAGTCCTTCGGTGACGGCGACGTCCTGCCAGCCGATGTTGGGGGCGTAGGAGACCACGCCGGAACCGGTCTTGATCACGCCGGGGGCGGCGACGGTCACCGCCACCGGGGTCACGCCCTGCGCGATCAGGGTCGTGCGCGCCTCACCGATGGCCTGTGCCATCTGGTCGAGTACGGCGGCCGGTTCGGTGCCCCGGGTGTCCAGCGGAGTGCGGTGCCGGAGGACGATCTCGCCGCGCAGGTCGATGGCGATCAGGCTCAGATAGGCGACGTTGATCTCGACGCCGATGCCGCAGACAGTGCGGCCGTCGATCTCGACGGTGCGGCTGGGGCGGCCGACGGAACCGTGGCGTTCCGTCTCGCCTTCGCGCACCAGACCGCTCTCCATCAGCTCGGCGACCAGGTTGGTGATGGTGGCCTTGGGCAGGCCGGTCTCGGCGGCGATCCGGGTGCGGGGCCGTGGTCCGGCATCACGCAGCAGGCGCAGCACCAGGCTGAGGTTGGACCGGCGCAACGAGGCACGGTCGCCGGCTCGGGGTGCCCCCGCCCTGCCCAAGTCGCGTACGCCTGCGCCGCGTAGGTCTGCCTTCACCGGGTCCGCTCCTTGGTCCGTGCTGATGCTGATCGTCGCGTATCGCGGATGCCCGTCAAATTACGTGGTGGCCGGGGCGCGGGGGAGTGGGGGTGAGGCCGGAGTACCGGATTTGTTGTCGTGAACCTGTTGACGAGGGTGCCTTTATTTTGGATCCTAGCCGAACTAATTACGGCTGGGGGCGCGTCAGCCGTGTTCGGCAAGGGGGCCCGCACAGATGGACACCGGCACGGAGCAGGGCCCGGCGAGGGCCCGGGCCGCTCGGCGAGCGCGATATCACCTGCGGTTCCAACTGCGGCCCGGCGACGACCTCGCGGACCGTGCCCGCGCCCTGGCGAAGGTGTGCGGCGAGAACGGGGTGGAGGAGGTGGTGCTGTTGCTGGGTGCCGAGCAGCAGTACACCGGGCACCTCGCCGGAGCGGACGAGGCGCGCTGGTTCGCGGCCGCGGGCGAGGCCCGTGATGTGCTGAGCGCGGCCGGTCTGGACGTCAGCCTCAACCCCTGGGTCACCGTCGGCCACGCGGACCGGGGCCGGGCCGGCACGTTCGACTTCGCGCCCATGGTCTCGCCCACGGGCCAAGTCGCCGCCGCCCAGGCGTCCTTCGCCTGCCCCACGTGGCGGCGCTGGCTCTACGCGCACTACGGGCTCGCCGCCGAGCTGGGCTTCCGGGTGCTGTGGGTCGAGGACGACTTCCGCTACCACAACCATGCCCCGCTCGACTGGGGTGGCGGATTCGAGCCGCTCATGCTGGAGCGGCTGGCCGCGGTCGTGGGTGAGCCGGTCACCCGGGAGCAGGCGGTCGCCGCCGTCACCGCGCCCGGCCGTCCCCACCCCTGGCGCGCCCTGCTCCAGCAGGTGTGGCGCACCGCCCAGCTGGAGGTTGCCGAAGGCCTGGCGGAGGTGGTGAGCCGGCGCTCCGGCGGCCGCTCCCACCTGGGACTCATGAGCTCGCTGCCCGCGATGCACTCCGTGGAGGGCCGCGACTGGCGGGAGCTGTTCGCCGCGCTGTCCGTGGGGCGCGAGGTGACCCACCGGCCGCACTTCGCCCCGTACTCGGACACCCCCGCCCGTGGCCTCGCCGCCGCGCTCTGGTCCCTTGAGGCGCAGCGCCCGCTCCGCCCGCACGGTACGGCCTGCGAGCCGGAGATCGAGAACTGGCCGCACACCGCGTGGTCGAAATCGGACACCCAGACCTGGTCGGAGATGGTGACCGCCCAACTCTCCGGAGCCGACGCGCTGTTGCTGAACCTCCACCCCACCCATGCCGAGCACGCCGAGAACTTCCCGCGCATCGACCGGCTGCTGCGCCGCTCCCGCCCGGCCCTGGACTGGCTGGCCGCACACCGTACGGGCGAGGGTGAGGGGGTCCCGCTCGGCGTGGGGCTGCCATGGCGGCAGGACACCGCCGCCCGGCTGCCCGCCGAGACGGGCCGGATGCAGGACCTGGTGGCCGACCCCGCGCGGACCGCGGACTTCCTGCTCGGCTACGGAGTGCCGGTCACCGCACAACCGGCCCCGGTCCAGGCCCTGTTCGGCCGCATGGTCCACGCCTTCGACGACGACGAGATGCATGAACTGCTGCGCGGCGGGCTGCTGTTGGACGGCGTGGCCGCACACACCCTGACCCGGCGTGGGTTCGCCGAGCTCCTGGGCGTACGGGCGAGTGAGCTGGTCGGCCGCGAGGACCCGGCGCCGCCAGGACCGTACGCGATCGAGCAGGTCACGGGGGAGTGCGGCACGGACGAGGGTGCGGTCCTGAGCGTCGACGTACAGCCCGCGCTGGCCCGCATGCAGCCGCTGGCGGGCGCCCGCGCCCTCACCCGGATACAGACGCCCGACGGACGTCTCTGGGGCGCGGGCCGGTGTCACTTCGTCAACGCGCTGGGCGGGCGCGTCGCGGTCCTGGCCGCGACGACGCCCGCCGACCTGGCCCGCAGCGACGAAGGCCGCAGCCTGCTCCACACCACGGTCCGCTTCCTGGAGGGCGAAAAGCCCCGCCTCCCCTTGGTGAGCGGCGGCACGCACCTGATCCCGTACGCGACGCGTTCCGCCGGAGGTCACCGGCTCGCGGTGGCCAACGGCAGCGCCGACCCGGCGCACCCCCGCATCCACCTGCCGGGAACCGGCCACGACGTGAGCGCCACCCTGCTCGCACCGCTGGCCGAACCCGCAGAAGCCCGCGTCGAAACGCCTGGCGCCGGGCCGGACTCCGAAGCGGCCACCCCCGGAACGCGGGGCGTCCCCGGAGCCGTCCCCGCCCTGGAACTCAAGACCCCGCTGCCGCACCGAGGTTGGGCGGTCTTCGCATGGTGAACCACCGCCTCGCGGGCGCGCCGCCCGTGAGGTGTCCGGCCCCGAGAGGAGTCCTTGTGTCACTCCGTTCCCGAGCAAGAACCCTGGCCGCCTGCACGGCGGGCGCCGCCGTCCTGCTCGGTGTGGCAGCGCCCGCACCGGCGGCCCCCGACGCGCCCACGTACCAGGTCGCCGTCGGACAGAAGGGCCCGTGGACCCACCCCGACGACACCCCGGCCGCCACCTATATCGACAAGGACGGATCGTTCCACTACCAGTCCGCACACGCTCTGTACGGAGCCAACGACCCGCGCAAGTGGACGTTCTACTCGGGCAAGGACTTCGACGCCGCCACGCGTGATGCCAAGCTGAGCGACGCGGTCAACCCCGCCAACTCCAAGGACCGCAACAACGACACCACCTGGCGGTGCAACAACAGTCCCACCGGCCGCGAGGCCACCTCGGCCCCGGACACCTCCCACTACGCGCAGAAGAACTACTGCGACCTCATGGGCGTGTGGGTCGGCCCGGACACCGGCCACTGGTACGGCCTGGTCCACAACGAATTCACCCCGCAGCCCTTCGGTGACGGACTGCACTACGACGCGATCGACTACGCCGTCTCCAAGGACCAGGGCAGGACCTGGAACATCAAGGACCACGTCCTCACCTCGCCGTACAGCACCAAGCGAGGCGACAACACGGCGTTCCCGCACGACACTTACCACTACGGCAACGGCGACGCGCGCCTGTTCGTGGACACCGCATCCGGCTACTTCTACGTCTACTACAACTCCCGCGTCATCCCCAAGGGCGGCGTCCCGGGCGCATGGACGGACGGCAGCCGGGCCCATGTGGCCCGCGCCCCCATGTCCGCCAAGCTGGCCCCCGGCTCCTGGAAGAAGTGGTACGACGGCGCCTGGTCACAGCCCGGCATCGGCGGCCTGGAGAGCAACATGGAACCGGTCGACGCCGACAACACCACCGGCTACACCCCCGTGGAGCACGACTACGACCCAGCCACCGAAGGCTCCGTGAGGGAACAGCAGGCCGCCGGTGAACTGCCCGCCAAATCGGACCTGTTGACCATGAACATCGCGTACGACGCCTACCTCGGCAAGTACATCGGCCAGCCCGAGGCCCTCGTCCAGGACAGCACCCAACCGCAGCGCTTCTACGCCACCGACGACCTCTCCACCCAGAAGTGGGAGCTGATCGGCGACACCGGCGCCTACCGCTCCGGATCCTGGTACCGCTGGATGCTGGACTCGGTGAACAAGACCGGTTCCACGATCGTCGGCAAGAAGTTCCGCAGCTACTGCTCCTTCCAGTGCTCGGGCGGCACCGACGGCGAGTACTACGACACCACCATCGGGACCAGCAGCCCGGCCGCCCCCGTCGACACCGGCACCGCTTACACCATCAGCAGCGGCGCGGGACGTGTCCTTGCCCAGTCGGCCGGCGGCAGCGCTACGACCTCACGGCCGACCGGCGAGGACTCCCCGCGCAGCCACTGGCGCTTCACCTCCCAGGCCGACGGCTCGTACCGCATCGCCAACGCCGCAACCGGACGGCTCCTGGGCGTCGACTCCACCACCGACGCCGGCCGCGCCTGGGCCGCCAAACCGACCGTGACCGCGGCACCCCAGGCCGGTCCCACCGTCGGCCAGCAGTGGTTCGTCGTCCCCGGCCGGGACGCCCAAGGCCGCGCCACGGACACCGTGCACCTGGTCAACCGCTACAGCGGTCTGGTCATCGGCCTCTCCGACGCCAAGGGCCGGCTGGCCGAGACCACTCCGACCCGTGCCTGGACCGACGCCACCGGCGGCAGCGTCGGCGGAGGCAGGACCGCGGCCGAGCAGACACTGACCCTCAAGCCGGTGGACTGAGCAAGCCGCCCCCTTCCCTCTCGGCAGGAGAGGGAAGGGGGCGTCGGTCTGCCCGCCTCAGGCCTCCGCGACGGCCTCCAGCGGGCTCAGCGCTGCCGCCCGGCGGGCCGGAAGAGCGGCCGCGAGCGCACCGATCGCCAGAGACGCCAGGCATACGAGCGCCAGCGTCCCCCACGGCATCGACAGCGTGTACTGCTCCATCGCCCCGTTGGCCAGCGCACCGACCGCCCAGGCCCCGAACACCCCGCCCGCCAGGCCGAGGAGGGTGCCGAACGCGGCGACGGTCACCGCCTCCAAGCGGATCATCCGGCGGATTGCGGAGCGGTTCATGCCGATGGCGCGCAGTACACCGATCTCGCGGGTGCGTTCCGCGACCGACATGGCCAGGGTGTTCACGATGCCGAGGGCGGAGATCACGACACCGATGGCCAGCAGCCCGTACATCAGTGTCAGTAGATTGCCCACGGCGCCGGCCGCCTCGCGCACGAGTTCCTCGCGGTCCTGCACCTTCAGGAGCGGGCTGTCACCCACGGCCGTACGCAGCTCCTCCTGGGTCCCTGAGCTCGCCCCCTTGTCGGTGCGGACGAGGATGCGCTGCACGGAACCCGGCTTGAAGCTCTTCTGCTGCACCTCGCCGCGGGCGCCCAGCGCGTCGTGCGCGGTGGGGTTGTCCCGGTAGACGCCCACGACGGTGTACTGCGTGACCTTCTGGTCGCGGCCCATGGACGCGGTGAACTTGCCACCCACGCCCACACCTTGCTTCCGGGCGAGGGTGTTGGAGAGGGCGATCCGGCCCGGCCCGAGGTCGTCGAGCGAGCCGCTGACGAAGTCGAGCTTCATGGTGGCGTCGGCGGCCTGCGGATCGACGCCGGAGATCTCCTGGACGTGTCCGCCGACGAACAGGGTGGAGTCCGAGACCGCGGCCGCGGTCCGCACCCCGGAGAGGTCGGCCACCCGCCGCACGGCGGCCCGGCCGATGCCGGTCGTGGGGGTGCGGGTGCCGATCACGTAGTCGGCGCCGAGACCGGACGCGGTCTGGCGATCCAGCGCCTGCCCGGTGGAGTTGCCGATGACGGCGAGCCCGGCCACCAGCGCCGTACTGATCATCAAAGTGGCGGCGGTGGCAGCGGTGCGCCGCGGATCGCGCAGCGCGTTCTCCCGCGCGAGATGGCCGGTCACACCGAAGCGTCCGGTGAGGCGTCCGGCGAGACGGATCACGGGAGCGGCGAGCAGCGGCGCAAGGACGATCATGGCGGCGACGAGGACGGCGCAGCCGAGCATCGCGCTCCGCACGTTCTCCTCGGAAGCGTCCTCGGCCCCGGTCAGCGACACCAGCAGACCGGCGCCGAGAACCAGCAGGGCCAGCCCCGCCATGCCGCGCCGCCGGGATCGCGCGGCGCAGGGCGGCTGTTCGGCCACGCGCAGCGCCTCGATGGGGGCGACCTTGGCGGCCCTGCGCGCGGGCAGCCACGCGGCGAGCACCGTGACGCCCACCCCCACGCCGAGCGCTGCGAGGACCGGACGCGCGCCGATCACCAAGGGCCCGTCGGGCAGGGTGTCGCCGGTGTTGCTCAGGACGTCCGGGAGTACGGCGGCGATGCCCAGGCCGAGCAGGAAACCGGCCGCCGACGCGGCAAGGCCGATCAGCAGGGCCTCCAGGAGGACGGAGCGCACCACTTGGCGGCGATCGGCTCCGATGGCCCGCAGCAGCGCGATCTCACGGGTGCGCCGGGACACCAGCATGGTGAACGTGTTGACGACGAGGAACGAGCCGATGAACAGCGAGACCCCGGCGAAGATCATGGGCATCTTCTCGTAGCCGCGGGTCATGGTGTCGATGTTCGTCGCCTGCTGGTCGGCCTGGGCGCTGCCGGTGGTGGCCTGGGCCCGGTCGGCGGGCAGGACGTCCTCGATGCGGCGCAGGAGGTCGAACGGGTCGGTGCCGTCAGCGGCGGTGAGGTCGATGCCGGTGTAGTGGCCGCTGGACGCGAACAGTCGCTGGGCGCTCGCCTTGTCGAACAGGGCGAGGGTGCCGCCGGCCGTCACCCGCGTGTCCTTGGTCGAGACTATGCCGACAAGTCGCTTTTTCATGGCCGGGCCGTCGGTGGCCACCGTGACCAGGTCTCCGATGCCGAGGTGCCCGGCGGATGCCGTCCCGCTGTCCACGGCCATTTCCTTGCCGGTGCGCGGGGCGCGGCCCTCGGTCAGGGGATAGCGGCTGTCCTGGCCCTCCTTGCCCGGTACGTAGGCGGCGCCCAGGTTGGACCATGCCTTGTCGGCCCGCAGCGGAGTGCCGTCCGCCGCGTTCAGGACGGCTGAGCCGTCGGCCGCCGGGCGCGCGGCGGCGACACCGGGCACGCCCGCCACCTTCCTGACCAGGGCGTCGTCCAGTACGGGGGAGTGCTCATCGACGGCGGTTCCCGGCGGTGGGTCCTTCGGGGTCACGGTGACGGCGATGCCGGCGAAGTTCTGGGAGGCGGCGGCGCGGTAGGCCGCGGCCGAGGAGTCGGCGAAGACGAGGGTGCCGCTGACGAACGCGACACCCAGGCAGACCGCGAGGACGGTCATGGCCAGGCGGGCCTTGTGCGCGAAGACGTTGCGCAGAGCGGTACGGAACATACGAGGCGGATCCTGGGAGGCAGGCTCGACGGGCGCGAGCGGATGGCTGGTGGGCGCGAGCGGCGCGGGTGGGGCATGGGGAGTGAGGGTGTGTCAGCTGGTGCGCGGGCCGGTGTCGAGGGTCTTCATCAGGTCCAGGACCCGCTCCGGTGTGGGGTTCGCCATCTCGTCGACCAGGCGGCCGTCGGCCAGGAAGACCACGCGGTCCGCGTAGCCGGCGGCGACCGGGTCGTGGGTGACCATGACCACGGTCTGGCCCAGCTCGCGCACCGAGTCGCGCAGGAAGCCGAGCACTTCGGCCCCGGCCCGCGAGTCGAGGTTGCCGGTGGGCTCGTCTCCGAAGATGATCGCAGGCTTGGACGCCAGGGCGCGGGCCACCGCCACGCGCTGCTGCTGACCGCCGGACAACTGCCCGGGGCGGTGGTCAAGTCGCCCCGAGAGGCCGACCATCGACACCACGCGCCGCAGCCACTGTTCGTCGGGGCGACGGCCCGCGATGCTCAGCGGCAGCGTGATGTTCTCGATGGCGGTCAGGGTCGGCAACAGATTGAACGCCTGGAAGATGAAGCCGATCCGGTCACGGCGCAGCTCCGTCAGCTGCCGGTCGCCCAGCGTGCTCAGCTCGGTCGTGCCGATGCGTACGGAGCCGGAGCTGAAGGAGTCGAGTCCGGCGGCACAGTGCATCAACGTGGACTTGCCGGAGCCCGACGGTCCCATGATCGCGGTGAACTCGCCCTCACGGAAGGAGATGCTGACCTGGTCCAGGGCGCGGACGCGGGTGTCTCCGCTGCCGTAGACCTTTGACAGGTCGGTGGTGGCGGCCGCGATTCCGGTGGTCGCGTGCAGGTGGTGCGGGGCAAGGGGGCCGGGGGTCACGGGAGAACTCCTCTTCGGTGCGGAAGGTGCACGTCGAAGGGTGTCCGGGGAACGTATCGGCGCCTGGGCCGCGACGTATCGATGGCCGCTTTGGAGTGCGTCGGTTGTGTAGTGGGTGGAGCGAGTGCGGTGCGTGCGGTGTGCGCGCCTCAGGTGGGCAGGCGCAGGGTGGCGACGGCGCCGCCGTCCGGGGCGTTGTCCAGGCGCAGTTCGGCGCCGAGCAGCCGGGCCTGGCCCAGCGCGATGGTCAGGCCCAGGCCGTGTCCCGAGCCGCGCTCCGCCGCGCCGGTGTGGAAGCGCCGCGGCCCGTCGCGCAGTACGTCAGGGGGGAAGCCGGGACCCTGGTCGCGTACGACGACGGTGTGCTCCTCGATGGTGACCCGCACCGGGGTCTTCCCGTGCCGATGGGCGTTGACGACGAGGTTGCTGACGATGCGTTCGAGGCGGCGCGGATCGGTCTCCACGGTCTGCGAAGCCTGCTCTTGCGACGTCTTCTTTTGCGGCGCTCGCCGCTGGGGAGTGTGGCCCCCGGTTCCGTCGGCGACGGCGATCTCGGTGTCGAGGCCGGTGCGCGCCACCGCTTCGGAGACGACTGCGGCCAGCGGCACATGGGCCCGGACCGGCTGCTCGGCCCCCGCGTCGAGGCGGGAGATCTCGAGGAGGTCCTCGACCAGGCCGCGCAGATCGCGTACGCGGGCCCGCAGCAGATCCTCCGTCTCGCCCGCGGGCAGCAGGTCGGCGGCGGCCAGCAGACCCCCGACGGGGGTGCGCAATTCGTGGGCCACGTCCGCGGTGAAACGGCGCTCGGAGCGCAGCTGCCGGGCAAGGCTGTCGGCCATGAGGTCGACGGTGGCGGCGATGTCGTCCACCTCGTCGCGGCTGTCGGCCGACCCGGTCCTGGCGTCCAGATCTCCGGCGGAGATCCGGCCCGCCGTCTCCGAGACCCGCCGTAGCCGCCGGCCGAGGAGCCCGGCCCCGTAGACCGCCAGGGGGACGGCCGCGGCGAGCGCCAGCAGCGAAGCCACTGCCATGACCACGTCGAGCCGCCGCAGCTCGTGCAGTTCCGGGCTCATGTTGACCCGGACGGCCAGCACCCGGCTGCCCGTACCGCCGACCCGCTGGGCACCCCAGTAGCTGGGCCCCAGGTTGTCCTCGACGCGTTCGTCGTATGCCGTGTGCCGATCGCCGTCGGAGGGATGGCGCAGCGCGGTAGGCAGATCGTCCGGATCCAGCTCGGCGCCGTCCGCCAGCGTCCCGGTGCGGCGGTAGACGTCCATCGCGGAGTAGACGGTGTTGAAGGCGGTCGCCTCGGCCCGACCGCGGATGTCCTGCGCGGTCCACAGGTGCACGAGCACGCCCACCACCACCGCGACCAGACAGGCCGTGGCCGCTGCCAGCGCGGCGATCTTCCAGCGCAGGGCAACACGGACCGGCCGCCGCCGACGGAACGAGGACACGCGCCTCAACGCCGGAGCTTGTAGCCGAAGCCGCGGACCGTCTCGATGCGATCCCGTCCCAGCTTGCCGCGCAGCCGCTGCACACACAGGTCCACGACCCGGCTGTCGCCGTCCCAGCCGTACTCCCAGACGTTGCGCAGCAGCGTGTGCCGCTCCAGCACGATCCCTGGATGAGCGGCGAACTCGAGGAGCAGCTTCAGTTCGGTGGGGGTGAGCGCCACCGGCCGCCCGGACACCGATACCTCCAGGCCACCCGTGTCGATGGTGAGCTCCCCGAAGACCAGCATTCTCTCCTCGGACGGCGCCGCCTCCTCGCCTTCGGCCGGGCCGGGCCCTTGGGCGGGCGCGTACGTGGCCCGGCGCAGCAGCGAGCGGATGCGGGCCACCAGCACATAGGTGTCCACGGGCTTGACCACGTAGTCGTCGGCCCCGCCCTCCAGACCGGCGACGACATCGAGTCCGTCGCCGCGCGCGGACATCATCAGGACCGGCACCAGGCTGGTCTCGCGGACCCTTCGACACAGCCCGATCCCGTCGAGACCGGGCAGCATCACATCCAGGACCAGCAGGTCGAAGCTCTCCTCGCGGAAGAGTTCGAGCCCGGCGAGCCCGTCGGCGGCGACCTTGACCTCGTAGCCGTAGCGCTCCAGGGCGACGGCGAAGGACCGGCGCATCAGGTCGTCGTCCTCGACCAGCAGCACACGAACGGCCTGCGGGGCAGCAGGAGCCGGGGTGGGCGACGACACGGGGGATCACTCCTGTTCGGACGGACGGACTGAGAGACGGCCGGTGGGCCGGTCGGACGTCGGGCGGAACCCCGGTACCCGCACCTGCGGCGACCGACGACCCGCAAGGAACGATAGGGCAGACATCGGACGCGGCGACCGCGCCGCGCACCGGACACACGCCGCGCCTCTGCCGGGTTCTTCACCCGTGGAACCGCAGGTCAGGCGGACGAAGCGGCACACAGACTTCCGGCCCGCGCCCCCTGGACCCCTGCCACCCGGGGGCGGCGCCCCCCGAACCGATGGCCGACCAAGCGCTCCCTGATACCCACTGGATACAAACCGCTGGACGGCGAGGGCCTACGCGGAGGTGGCCGGTGGGGCGAACAGTGCCTGGACGGTTTCGGTGGCCAGGTCGCGCAGCCAGGTGTGGGCGCGGTCGTCGTCGTGGCGCTGGTGCCACAGCAGATACAGCGGGACGGCGGGCATCTGGAGCGGCAGGGGCAGCGGCAGTGTGATGAGGCCGAGCCGGTCCCGGGCTGTGCGGGTGACCGCGTCGGGGAGGGTGAGCACCAGGTCGGTCTCGGGGGCGAGTTGCAGCGCGAAGGCGACGGTGGGCCCGGCGGCGACGACACGGCGTTCGAACCCGCACGTGGCCAGGGCATCGTCGATCGGGTCACGCAGCCGCCCGCGCCGCGAGATGGTGAGGTGTTCGGAGGCCGCGTAACGCTCAAGGCTCAGCGGCCCCTCGGTGAGGGGATGGCCGGGCCTGACGGCGACGACGAGCTGATCGTGGCCGACCAGGCGGTGGCGGATGTCGGGCAGGACCGGCGGCCTGGAGCTGGACGCGAGGTCGACCTCGCCCCGGCGCAGCTCGGGGGTGTCCGTGCCGGGTTCGCCCGGCAGGCGCAGCTGGACGCCGGGGGCTTGGCTGCGGACGGCGGCGAGCAGAGCCGTCCCGCAGGCGGTGGTCAGGGCGTCGTGCCAGCGCACGGTGAACACCCGCTCCAGAGCCGGCAGGTCGAGCTCCTGCTGCTCGGACAGGAGGTGGTGGGCCTGCTGTACGAGGGCGTGGACCTGGGTGCGGATGGCCAGCGCGCGGGTGGTGGGGACCATGCTGCGGCCGGTGCGGACCAGGATCTGATCACCGGTGGCCTTTCGGATGCGGCCCAGCGAGCGGCTCATCGCGGGCGCGGTGACATGGAGGCGGGCCGCGGCGCCCGCGACACTGCCCTCTTCCAGCAGCGCGTCCAGGGCCGTGAGCAGGTTCAGATCCAGTTGCATGAGAGTAACTCTACGAGTGAAAAGCATGCACTTGTTGTTAATCACCGGGCGGCCTAGGTTCGAAGCACGGGAGCGGGACAAGCCGCCCGCCCGCACCACACCGCAACCACTGGAGTCCGCCATGAGCACAGCCATGCCTTTCGACGCCGACACGACGCTCATGTCCGAGGTGAAGGCCGCGGTGGAAACCGCCGGGCAGACGCTGCGCGAGCGCTACACCTCCCACGCCCGAGGGGTCAGCCTGAGCGAAGTCGTCGACGAGATCCATGCCAACGACGACGTGGTGCTCGACGTGTTGCGCGAACCGCTGCTGCGGGCCCGGCAGGGATCGCGGTGGGCCGAGGACGAGTTGGCGGGCGGCGCGCTCCCGCCGGGGGAGTGGTGGGTCGTCGACCCCGCCGAGGGCAACATCAACCACGTACACGGCATGCCGGACTGGGCCGTCACCGCCACCCTGGTCCGCGACAACCAGCCGGTACTCACCGTCGTGCACCTGCCGCTGACCGGCGACACCTACACCGCCGTCGCAGGCGGCGGCGCCCACCTCAACGACCGCCCCCTGAAGGCGTCCGCCAAGACAGACCTGGGTGCCTCGCTCGTCGGCACCGGGCAGGCCAAGCCCGGTGAGGACAAGGACACCTACCGGCGGATCGGCGACTCGGTCACCGCCATGCTCACCGGCGGACTCGTCGTGCGGGTGTCCGTTCCTGCCACGATGCAGCTCATCCACGTCGCCGCCGGACGCATGGACGCGTTC
The DNA here is from genome assembly GCF_040636975.1 of Streptomyces sp. NPDC032198. Classification (NCBI taxonomy): domain Bacteria; kingdom Bacillati; phylum Actinomycetota; class Actinomycetes; order Kitasatosporales; family Streptomycetaceae; genus Streptomyces; species Streptomyces sp. NPDC032198. Next base: position 137,392 of record NZ_JBEZVL010000008.1, read on the forward strand.
TGGCAGTTCTCCGACGTCCGCTCCGGCCTGGTCGCAGGTGCCTTGCTGGTGACCGAGGCGGGAGGCACCGTCACCGACCTGGCGGCCGAGCCCTGGAGCGCGGGCAGCCGGGACTTCCTCGCCGCCGCGCCCGGCATCCACGCCGCCGCCCTCGAAATCCTGACGCCGATCGCCTGACCGCATCGTGAGGCTGATCGCCTGACAGCGCAGCGGCGTACCCCCGCCCCACTTGCCCGACATCACCCGGGCGCCCAGGCGTCTCACCTCGGCACCTCGGCACCCCGGCACCCCGGCATCACAAGGAGCATCACCTGATGACCAGCATCGGCATCCTCGGCGCAGGCCGCGTCGGCACCAACCTGGCCGACAAGCTCGCCTCGGCAGGCCACCACGTCACCCTCGGCCTCCGCAGCCCGAAAGAGCCGACCGCAGCGCCCGCCGAAGACATTGACCCCCGCATCTCATACTCCGACCAACGCACCGCCGCTCGCACCGCGGAGATCGTGATCAACGCGACGCCCGGCGACAGCGCCTTGGAGCGCCTGACCGACCTGCGTACGGAACTCGCCGGAAAGATCCTCGTCGACGTCTCCAACGCCACCCGCGACGCCGCCGACGGCCTGCCCGGCGAACTCTGCTACCCCGGCAGCAGCCTCGCCGAGCAACTCCAGGCCGCTCTCCCCGGCACCCGGGTGGTCAAGACCCTCAACACCATGCTGTTCATGGTCATGACCGCCCCTCAAATCCTGGCCACCCCGCCGACCGCCTACGTCTCGGGCAACGACGAGCATGCGAAGAAGACCGTCACCAGCCTGCTCGCCGACCTGGACTGGCAGCCCGCGTGGATCGAGGACCTCGGGGACATCAGCACAGCCCGCGCCACCGAGGCCATGATCCTGGTCGTGCCCCACATTCTGCGCCGGGACGGCTTCAAGCCTTTCGCGGTCTCCCTCACCCGCTGAGAGGGCAGGGAGGGACGGAAGGGGCTGGGACGGGGCAGCGGGGAGGACCTACTGGGCCGCGTCACGCTCCTGGTTCCGCAGATAGGCATCATGCGCGGCAGGAGCGAAGAGTCCGGCGATGAACGCTGCCGGGCCGCCGTAGAGCAGCGGGGGCCCGACATCGGAAATCCAGTCTCCGATGGCGAGAACCGCCAGGACATCTACGTAGCAGAACAGGAACAGAGCCCCCGAACCGACCTTCAGCATCCTTCACCCCCGCTCGATCAGCACATGCCTCCCCTTGCATGCCCGGCCTGGTATCGACCAACACCGTTGGGAAGGCGGCTGGTTGACGCAGTGCCGTGGCGGCTACTTCGGGTCGCGGTTGAACTGGGTCATTGACCAGCGATAGCCGAGGGTGATCAGGGCGAGGCACCAGGCGAGGGCGATCCAGCCGTTGTGGCCGATCTCGCTGCCGAGGAGGAGGCCGCGGAGGGTTTCGATGGCGGGGGTGAAGGGCTGGTATTCGGCGATGGGCTGGAACCAGCCCGGCATCGTGTCCGCCGGGATGAAGGCGCTGGAGACGAGGCCCTCGTTCATGTCCATCGAGACGTGGACCCGAGCGCATCAGGCGCATTGCCAGGTGAACATGGCACGTTCGAAGCGTCGTTCGGCCAGGTCCTGCGGGCGGATCAGCCAGTACAGGGCCCCGCAGTCACCCCACATCATGTCCGCGGCGTTCTCGCTGTCGATCTGCGCCAGCAGCACCCAGTCACCCGCCTCGTCGGGCAGGCGCGGATCGTCCCAGGACGTGTCGCCGCCCAGGGCCGCCTGCGCGATCTCGATCTCCACCGGGTTCTGGACCGGGTGGGCGTGGCCGCCTATCTGGTGGCCCACGGAGCCGTCGAAGTCCCACAGCGCTTCGAGGAACTCCTGGGCGCACACCGGGTGGTCGTATCGATGCCCCAGTGGAGCTTCCGGCGCGAACGCCTCCCGGACGCGTGGGTGCCAGGGTTCGGCCGCCGTCATCTCCGGCCGGGCGGCCAGCGGTACCGCCGGATACGGCGTGAGCTCCTCAGGAGCGGCGCGCTCCATGGCCACCTCTCCGCCTGCCACGTAGAGCACGCGGGCGCCCGCCCAGCTTTCCGGGTCCTCGGGCAGGACGAGGGCATCCCCGTCATCAACCTGGCCGTCGAAGTAGTAGAACAGCAGGCACCCTTCCTCCGGCAGATCGATGTCCAGAACACCTGCGGGCAACATCGAGCAGTCGACCGAGGCGATGAAGGACAAGGGCCCGTGCCCGTCCCACCACGGCCACTCCGCATGGGCCGGCAGCCTCGGCAGACCCCCCAGCTGACCGACTGCCTTGTCCGAACTCGTTCCAACGCCAAGACATACGCCGGGCCGGAGCAGACCGAGCCACCGTTCTGCCGTCTCGGGGGAGAGGTACTGCTGAGCGAGGGCGCGCAACTCCTCAGAGGATCCATGTGTCATGCCTGCGATCATGCACGGTGCCACTGACATGCAGGCGGCGACCGTACTTGCTCCCCACGGAAGCCGGGGAAGCCAGCGAAGCCCGGGGAAACCCGGGGCAGCCCACGAAGATCATGCGTAGGCTGCGCCAATGGTCACCCTGGAACCCGCGAGCACGGCTCTTGTCCTGGTCGACTTGATGCCCCGGATCATCGACCTGCCGCTCGGCCCTCGTTCCGGCACCGAGACGCTGGATGCTGCCTGCGCTCTGGCCGAACGGTTCCGAGCCGGCGGTGCGTCGGTGGTCGCGGTGAGGACGGAACGACCCAACGTCGTGGAACAGCCGCCCGGCAGCGAACTGCATCAGCGGGTAGCGGCTTTGGCCGACGCAGTGGTCGTCAAGGGCACCATCGGCGGCTTCCACCACACCTACTTGCATGAGCTCTTGCAGGGGCGGGACGTATCCACCCTCGTCCTTGCCGGCATCGCCACCAACATGGGCGTTGAATCGACGGCGCGCGCAGCATCTGACCATGACTACGAGCTGGTCTTCGTGGAGGATGCGATGACCGCCCTCACAACGGCGGAGCACCAGGCGGCGATCACCCTGAACCTGCCCCGCTTCGGCCAGGTGACGTCCAGTCCCGAACTCACCCTGAGGGTGGCCGCCACCCCGTCCTGAGACGTCAGCCGCGCCTTGCGATCCTCGATCGCCCCGCTCGCCAGATGCGGCGCAGCTGCCGTGGCCGTATGGATCAGGATGAACTGGTGCTTCACGCCTCGTCGTTCGGCGCGCGGCGGCCGCATACGCCGAGCACCGTCCGGACTACGTGCAGACCGCGGTGCGTTGGGCGCTCGAACCCGCTCCTGGCCCACGCGTGCTCGACCTGGGTGCTGGAACCGGCAAGCTGACGGCCACGCTGGTCGCGCTGGGCGCCGAGGTCATCGCGGTGGAGCCCGACGCGGCCATGCTGACCGAGCTGCGCAGCGCGTTGCCGGGTGTGCGTGCCCTGTTGGGCGGTGCCGAGTCGATCCCGTTGCCGGATGCTTCCGCCGATGTCGTTCTGGCCGGGAATGCAATGCGTTGGTCCGACATGGCTGTCGCGGGACCGGAGATCGCCAGAGTTCTCGCGCCTGGCGGCATCCTGGCCGGCCTGTGGAACCTCATGGACGACGAGGCCGAGTGGATTGCCGAGCTCGCACGTGTCAGCGTCAGCGCAGCCATCGGCCCACGTGACACGCCCGCCAGCGGGCGCGCCGAGATAGCCGGCATGCACCTACCGAAGACAGGTGCGGCGGTCCGGTTCGGCTCGCCGGAGCGGACAGAATTCCCGCACCGCCGACTCGCGCGTCGCGACCATCGCGACGCGCGCGGGAATGCTGGTCATGCCGGAGCAGGAACAAGAGGCCGCACTGGGCCGTAACCGGGCATTTCTCGCGAGTACGCCGGAGACTGCTCGGGGCGAGTTCACCCTGCCGATGCTCACCGGCGTACTGCGGGTCCGTCGGCCCGGTGAAAAGAGGGCCGTTGGCACGAACAGCGCCCAGGAAGTGGCTCTTTCGGTCACTTTCACCCCCGCGTGGGGGTTGCCCGCCCGGCCCGTGCGGTAATCGCGCAAAGTACTCCGTATGACGACACCCGCAGAGCTGCTTCGTTCCTTCGCCCGCACCCGGGCCTCGCTCGACGGCGAGCAGGTCACGTACTGGTGGTCCGGAGACGTGTACTCCTGGGGCCCCGATGAGCCCTACCAGCGTCTCTTCGGCTTCGAAGGGCTCAATGTCGCCCGCCTTGTCCAGGACCCCGAAGCAGGCCCCGACGCCTACCAACTGCTCACCCGCGAGGCCGCCTTCTACCTGGACCCCGTATCGCGCGAGATCCTGGAGACCTGGCAGGACCTGCCGGTGGTGCACATCTGGAACGACCCGGCGAACCAGCGGTGGCGCCCCTTCCCCATACCGACGACCGATCTCGGCGGACAGGTCTGCTTCAGCCTGGAGATCCCGCTCGCCTACCCCTCCCCGCTGCCGGTGGCGGAGTACCCGCTGAACTCGGCCGACGACACGTACCGGGCCCTGGAGCTCTTCCAGTTCTTCGCGGACCGCACCGACCTGGCGGGCTCGGCGCCCAGCATCCCGGCCAGCATGTCGTGGACCCGAATGTCCCAGTGGCTCCCGTGGATGGCGCGCGGTCAGCGGCCCGGCGGCCTCACGTATCACTGCCGGGGTCGCAAGCTCGACGCGTACGCCGAGGTCCCCGAGCGGACCCGGGCCTACATCGCCGACCACCACCCGCAGTTCGCCGAGGCCCCGGAGAAGTGGAGCGAGCCGAACGAGACGAGCTGGACGTACTTCCGAAAGCTCCACCCGCCGAAGTAGCCGCGTGGCCTCACCGGCCCGGCGGTGAGGCTCTTCGCCCATCGCGTGCCGCTTCCCCTGGGAGTGGCTGTTCCGCGCCCGGGGGTCGGCTCTATCGTGATCACGATGAAGACTCGACTTGTCGATCCCCGGGACACCCAGTGGGAAGTGGACCGCCCTGCGTACCGTGTGTGTTTCTGGGACAGATCGGCCATGCACGCACACGAGCACGAAGTCACGGACGCTGATGCCGATGAGGTGCTGGCCTGGGCCAAGGAGCAGGCAGAGGCCGAGGGCTGGACGTACACCGCGTACCTCGTCGTGGAATCCGACGGCGCGGTCGGGCTCGTACGGATCAGCGGCGTCATCGGTGATCCGTGGGCTGCGCGATAGGGCCCGGCCGCGATGGTGACGCCGGGACACCAACTTCGTGGTCACTGGCCGGGCAGACTTATCCGGTCCTGAGTCGATCATCAACGCAGCCTTAAGGATCACGCTCTGGGGCCGACAGCGGGGGATCAGCGGCAAGTGGACGCTTACGTTCGGTCGTGTGAGTTTCCAAGCAACCGCCCCAGACCCGTCCATGTACCCAGCGCTTTCCTCCTACCTGACGCGCACATCAGATCTACGCCCGCGCAAGGCGTTCGGGGTGTCACGCCCGGCGGACGGGCCCACGTACGCCGCGCCATCGAGCGGAGCGCCCACTCCTGGCCGAGCTCCTGACCGAGAGGGCAAGGGGCGCCATCGCGCAGCCGCCTCCACACATCGGCAGCCTCGCCTCCGCGCCCTCCCTCGCCACGGCGCGATCAGACGTAGGAGAGGCATCCCCCCGCTTTCCTACGGCTACGCCTCCGCAGCCCTGCTCGTCCTGACCGCCGCGCTCGTGGCCCAGCCCCACGAGCCCGCTCCCGGCAGCCCGCATGCCGCGCCGCCCGCGGAGCAACCGGACGCTCCCCGTCATGTGTCTCCGCCCGCACCCGACAAGGAACCCTCCGCGCTCGCCCCGCCGAGCAAGCCCGGACCACACCCGAGGTCCCCGGCGAACGCCGACGCCCCGCCTGCCCGATCGGCGCCGGCGGCCAACAGCGCACCGAGCGTGCTGCGTTTGGGCAGCACGGGCAGCTCAGTACGGCAGTTGCAGGAGCAGCTGGGCCAACTACGGCTCTACACGGGCCCCGTGGACGGCTACTACAGCCACGACGTCGCAGCCGCGGTCGCACGCATGCAACAGGCGCGCGACATCCCCGAACCGCTCGGCGTCTACGGCCCGGGCACCCGCACCGCCGTCACGACCGCGGCCATGTGACTGTGGCCGCATCCCGCCGGCCGCGCATGACCGCGACACGACGTTCTACGCTGTGCCGAGGCTGCCGAGCAGGGGGATCGACGATGAGCATGTACTTCGATGTCGGCGACGAGACCTTGTGGAACCCGTCGAACGGGGCGGGCCGCCTCTTCCTCCGGCACGTCCAGGTCTTCGAGGCGGAACTCGGGCTGCCCTCGGGAATCGGCCAGGGCAAGAACTGGGGCGATCCGGACACACTTGAGGTCGACCCGGTCGCCTACGAGGAGTTCGCGCGCGGCCTGGTCGCCTGGCACTGTCGGGTGGGCCACTCCGTGATCCTCACACTCTCCGAAGGATTCGTGGCGACGGCACTCGCACTTGCGCGGCGCGCAGGAATCGAGGTCGAGATGCCCGAACGGAGTGCTGGGGCCTGCCGGGTGCCTGAGGGAGTCCAGCGCGACTTGCAGGTCGCAGGCACTCCCCGGACCACGTCGGACGACTCCGTCACCGACGCGCTCGGCACGCCCGACGCTCTCGACGCCCGGGCGCGGCAGGTGGACAGCTGGATGCCTCGCTGAGCCCATCGCCCGTAGCTCATAGCCCATAGACCTGAGCCAGGTCGACGAGGTCGAGGTGAGTGCGGCGCAGGGCCGGGATCCGGTGTCGTGTCGTCGCCGGATGGCGCACCATGGATCCCAGGGAACGACATCGCCTTGCGGGTGCGCCGAATCCGGCGCCGTGGCGGAGGAGGCGTGGTGGACGGGTATCGGTGGGAGGCGGCGGCCGCGGGAATGCGGGACGCGGTGGGCGCGCTGCTGAGCGTGCTGGAGCCGGAGCAGGTACGCGTGCTGCGCGCGGGGCCCGCCCACCTGGACGCTCCCGAGCTGCGGGAGTGGACGTACCTGCCGGGCTCACGCCCGGGGCTGCCCACTGAAGGCCTCGACGCTCGCCAGCGCGAGGCGGTCGATGCCGTGCTGGCCGCGGCCCACAGCGTGGCGGGCGCGGAGCTGGCTCGCGGGGCGATCGAAGTGGAGCGGTACCGCCGCGCCGCGGCCGGCGGCACGGGTGCCGACCGCTACTGGGTTCGCTTGTTGGGTGACCTTGAGGGCGGCGGGCCGTGGGGCTGGCGGATGAACGGCCATCACCTTGCCGTACACGTACTGATCACGGCGGCGGGCATCCGGGTGACGCCGCACTTCATCGGGGCGGAACCGGCGCGCATCGCGGACGGGCCGCAGGCCGGCCGCCGACTGCTGGGGCCGGAGGAGGATCTGGCGCGGCACCTGGTCACGGACCTGGACGACGGTCAGCGGGGCAAAGCTGTCTTCGCCGCTGCCCCGCCGGACGACATCTTGACCCGCGACGACCCATTCGCCGATCCGGACCTGCTGCCGACGGGCCTGGCCCATGGCGACATGACGCCCGGCCAACAGCAGTTGCTCGAGCGCTTGGTGCGCCGCTACCTGGACCGCGCGCCCGCTGCGTACGCGCGGGAGTGCTGGTCGGACACCGTGGCACAGGGGCTGGATGCCCTCACGTTCGCCTGGGCCGGTGGTCGCGCGCCAGGTGACCGGCACTACTACTGCGTTCGCGCCCCGGACTTCCTCATCGAGTACGACAACACCCAGGACAACGGCAATCACGCCCACTCGGTCTGGCGGCACATGCGCCATGACTGGGGCACCGACCTGCTGCGCGCGCATTACACGCAACAGCACAGGTAAACGACGCCTGTTCGGCTACTGGACCTTTACTACGTCCCTGTGCTGTGTCTACTGCAGGGAGCGTAGAAAGATCGGCTGCATGCGTGGGGTGTCATGTATGGGGCACTTGGGGCGCTGACCTGACACAGACTCAGTGCACGTATTGAGGGGTGGATTTGATGATCAGCGCAAAGTCCCGCACGTTCCGTCTGGCCCTGCTCGGCTCGGCCGGTCTGCTGGGGGCCACCGCGTTGACGGGCTGCGGTTCCGGTGACGAGGGCGATGGCGATCAGGCGGCGCGGTCGGGGAGTGAGGACAACCGGCAGTCTGCGACGCAGGTGGTCCGGGCGACGAACGCCAAGACGTCCAAAGCAGGTTCGGCCCAGGTGAAGCTGGAGACGACGGCCACTTCCGGCGGCCGCAGCGAAACCATCAAAGGCTCGGGCGTGATGGACTTCGGGGACGGTACGAGTCGGATCGAGCTGGGGCAGGACGGCCAGCGGATCGAGCAGCGGATCGTGGACAAGGTGCTGTACCAGAAGCCCCCGAAGGGAAGCGGGGGACTGCCTGGAGGCAAGGCATGGATGAAGATCGACCTTGAGCGGCTGCAGGCCGCGGGAGGGTCGGGTGGAAGCCAGGTCAGTGATCCCGCGGACTCGTTCGCCTACTCCAAGTCGCTGTCCGAGAAAGACGTGAAGAAGGTCGGACAAGAGCAGGTCGGCGGCGTGAAGACCACGCACTACCGGGTCGCGGTCGATGTGAAGAAGCTGGCCAAGGGCAGCCCCGAGCAGCAGAAGAAGCTCCGTCAGCAGCTCGGCGACACGGTCCCGATGGACCTGTGGATCGACGGCAAGGGCCTGATGAGGCGCCAGCAGCTCGAGATGTCGATGCCGGGGAAGGCCGGAGGCGGCACATCAAAGACGTCCGCCGAGAAGATCGAAGCGAAGGTCGTGATGAACTTCAGCGACTTCGGCACCGACGTCACCGTGAAGGCACCTGAGGCCGGCGACACGGTGGACATGACGAGCAAGGCCATCAAGCAGGGCGAGCAGAAGGCCTGAATATCCAGAGGCGTGGGCGCGTACGAGAGGCTGTGGGGATACGTTGCGTGGGGAGGCCGATCCGAGCGCGGTGATTCGCCGCGTGTACGGAGCAATGGGTAAGGCGCTCTGACGGTGGCGGCCTTTCGAGTTGTCGTCGGCCGGTGATCGTGCCGAGAAGCGGAGCCTTGCAATGACTACGTTCGTATTGGTCCACGGTGCCGGTGACGTCGGGTGGTACTGGCATCTGGTCGAGGCGGAGCTTCGGGCGCGTGGGCACGACGTGGTGGCTCCCGATCTTCCGGGCGACGATGACTCACTGACGCTGGACGACTATGCCGACGCCGTGGTCGAGGCAGTCGGTGATCGCCACGATCTTGTGGTCGTGGGTCAGTCGTTCGGTGCGTTCACCGCGCCCCTGGTCGCGGCCCGACGTCGGGTCGAGGAGCTGATCCTGGTCGCCGGGATGGTCCCGGCGCCCGGAGAGTCACCGGACCAGTGGTGGAGCAACACCGGCTACACCGAGGCTGTGCGAAGCCAGGCCGCCCGGGACGGCGGGCTCACGGGCAGCGACGATCCTTACGTGGGGTTCTACCACGACGTGCCCCGCGTGCTTGCCGCGGAGGCGATGAGCAGGGAGCGGGCTCACCCGTCGTCGGCGGCGTCAGCCCAGCCGTGGCCGCTCGATGCGTGGCCGACTGTGCCGACCAGGTTCGTGCTGTGCACCCAGGACCGCTTCTTTCCGCCCGGTTTCCTGCGCCGGCTCGCGCTGGAACGTCTTGGAGTGGTCCCGGACGAGATCGCCGCGAGCCACTGCGTCGCGCTCAGCCACCCTATGGAGCTCGCTGACATCGTTGCTGGTGCAGCCAAGAGCTGACGTCGTGGGGTACGACTGCCGTCACCTGCGGCGTCGAGGTTCCAGTTGCCGGACCGCTGGGGCGTCCCGGGCATCCAGGGTGCGATCGCCGTCATCTGAGGGCAAAGTTGATCGCGAGGTCATGCCAGTGGTGCACGTGGCGGAAGAGAGCTGAACTGACGCGAGGTGCTCTCGCGGAACCGGGGCGACCAATGTTCCGTTCGCAGGCGGCGGACGACGGTGACGAGCTGCTTGCCAGGCTCGGGGCGCTGACTGCCCGGGCACGGGAGCTCGCGGAGATGCAGCGCTCCCGGGTCGAGCTGGCGGTGGCCCTGCAGCGCGGCATGCTGCCTCATGATCTTCCGCACCCTCCGGGCGTCAGGCTGGCCGTGGGCTATATGCCCGCCAATCACGGGCTCAACGTGGGCGGAGACTGGTACGACGCCTTCACCATGCCGGACGGCCGTATCGGGCTGTCCATCGGAGACGTACAGGGGCACAACATCAAGGCCGCGGCGTTCATGGGGCAGGTCCGGGTGGGCCTGCGTGCGCTGGCCTCCGTCACGGGCGACCCGGGGGAGCTGCTCGCTCGTACCAACGATCTCCTGGTCTCCCTGGGCGAGGACCTCTTCGCGACGTGTACTTTTCTTCGGCTCGATCCGGCCACTGGCGTCCTGGAGTGCGCTCGGGCCGGCCACATCCCCCACATCTGGGCCACGGCCGACGGCCGCTCCGGTGTCGACGAAGGAGAGTGCGGCCCCCCGCTCGGCGTGCTCGAAGGCGCCGAGTACCCCGTGGTGTGCCACCGGCTCACCACGGATGGTGTCGTCGTGCTGCTGACCGACGGAGTGGTGGAGGGGCCGTCGCTGAGCCTCGACGAAGGCCTGAGCCGGGTGATGCGGCTCGCCGAGATCACCACCGCTGCCGGTCTTGGCATCAACACTCTCGTGAGCGGTGTGATGCGGCTGGCGGACACGGTGGGGCACGAGGACGACGCCGCCGTCCTCGTCGTCGGCCACGACGGCGGCGCGCTGGGGTGATGCCCACCGCGCGCCCGAGCCCGAGAGGGGCCGACGGAGGCGCGGACGGAGGCCCTCGCATGGCCGAAGTGGCCCGCTCGGTGTCTGATGGCTGCTGTGTTGGTGACTCGTCGGTTCCGGCTGTCCTTGGAGGTAGTGCTCAAGACACTGGCCGTGGCCGCCTGCTATTACGTGGCCGGGCGTCTGGGCCTGCTGGGCCGGCTGACGGTCGAGGGAGTCATCGTCACACCCATTTGGCCGCCCACCGGCCTCGCCGTCGCCGCGCTGCTCGTCTACGGCATGTCGGTCTGGCCCGGGATCGCCGTCGGCTCCTTCCTCGTCATCGCCTCCCTCACCACTCCGCAGCTCCCCACACTCGTCACCGTGGCGGGCAACACCCTCGCCCCGGTCTGCGCTTATCTGATGCTGCGCCGGGTCGGTTTCCGGGTCGGCATCTCACGTCTGCGGGACGGTCTCGCCCTGGTCTTCCTCGGCGGGCTCGGCGCCATGCTGATCAGTGCCACGGCGGGGGTCGGGCTGCAGGTGCTGACGGGTGGACTGGCGAGGGGGGAGTTCTGGTCGGTCTGGCTGGCCTGGTGGGTGGGCGATGCGATGGGCGTCCTGCTCGTCACTCCGCTCCTGCTCGTACTGGTGGGCGCCACTGGCCCCCTGCGGCTGAGGCGCTGGAAGGAGATGCTGTTCCTGGGCCTCGCGGCCGTGATCGTCGTACCTCTGGCCGTGGTCAGCGAATTGAGCCTGCTCTTCCTCGTCTTCCCCCTGCTCATCTGGGTGGCGTTGCGCTTTCAACTGGCCGGGAGCATGTTGTGCGCGCTGTTCGCGTCGGTGCTGACCACCCTCGCGGCGAACACGCAGCAGGGCGCCTTCCTCCATCTGTCGGCCATCGAGGTCATGACCAAACTTCAGGCGTTCAACGGTGCCACCGCGCTGACGGCGCTCTTGCTGTCCGCCATGGTCGCCGAACAGCGCGCCACCCGACGGTCGGTGCAGAGTGCCTGCCGGGAGCTCGCGGAGGTACTGGAGCACCTGGCCGCGGGGGAGACCCCGCCCGAACTGTCCCCCAGGCACGCCGCCGACCCTCAAGCCGACGAGAGGACGACGCCGGCGACGGACCGCCTCCGGGAGACGTAGCAGACGTACGAGAAGGAGGGCCCCACCAGTGTTACCCATGCTCGGCGGTACGTGTGGTGAGGTCCTCGTCCGTGATGGCGCGGACCACCTGGCAAGGGGTTCCGACCGCCACGGTCATCGGGGGAATGCTGCGGCTGACGACGCTTCCGGCGCCGATGACCGACCCGTACCCGATGCGCACGCCGGGCAGGACGACGGCGTTGGCACCGATCCACACCTTGTCCTCGATCACGATCGGTTCCGAGAACCGTCCGAAGTCAGCACGCCGCGAGGGATGCACCGGGTGACCCGTCGTGGTCAGTGTCACGCCGGGCGCGATCATGACGTCGTCGCCTATGCGGATGTCCACATCGTCGACGAACGTGAGGTTCACGTTCCCGAAGAAGTCGTCGCCGATGTGCACGTTGCTGCCGAACCCGGCATGGAACGGCGGCAGCAGCACCGTGCGTTCACCGACCGAGCCGAAAATCGCGACGAGCAGCGTTCGACGCTTCTCCGTTTCGCCGGGTGGCGTGTGGTTGTACTCGAAGATCTGCTCGGTGCGGCGCCGAGGGCCCTGGAAGGCTGCTTCCGATTCGGTGTAGACAAGCCCCTTGGCGATCCGCGCCAGGACTTCTTCCTCGTGCGGTTGCGTCACAGCGGGTAAGCCCCTTCGTTCAGCCGCTGGGGCACAGGCAGCCCCTCGGGCACAGGTCCGGCGCACCGCCCCTCGACGGCACGCGTCCAGAGCCTAGGTGCACCGCACACCCCTCGCCCCGAGTTGGAGACATGCAGAGGCCCGGGGCGCGGGCTGGTGCCGCGCCCCGGGCCTCAGCGGTGGCGTCCGGGTCTGCGGTGTGATGGTGAGCGGGGTCGTGCTACGGCCCTGTCATCACGCCGCGGTCGGTGATTCGGTTCAGATGACGCCCTGGGCCAGCATCGCGTCCGCCACCCGCTCGAAGCCCGCGATGTTCGCGCCTGTCACGTAGTCGCCGGGGGCGCCGTAGCGCTCGGCGGTCTCGTGGCAGGTGGTGTGGATGTCGTTCATGATGTGCGTCAGTTCCTCCTCGACGCGGTCCGCCGTCCACGACGTACGGGCGTGGTTCTGGGCCATCTCCAGGGCACTGACCGCGACGCCGCCCGCGTTGGCCGCCTTGCCGGGCCCGAACGCGACCCCCGCCTGCTGGAACAGGTCGACCGCCTCGGGGGTCGTGGGCATGTTGGCGCCCTCCGACACCACCTTCACACCGTTGCCGATCAGCGTGGCGGCGTCGTTGCCGTTCAGTTCGTTCTGGGTGGCCGACGGCAGCGCGATGTCGGCCGGGACCTCCCAGACGCGCCCGCCCGGCACGAAGCGGGCCGAGGCGCCCCGGCGTTCGGCGTACGTGTCGACCCGGCCGCGCTCGACCTCCTTGATCTGCTTGAGCAGCTCGAGGTCGATGCCCTTCTCGTCGACCACGTAGCCGGATGAATCCGAGCAGGTCACGGCGTTGGCGCCGAGGGCGGCCAGCTTCTCGATGGTGTAGATGGCGACGTTGCCGGAGCCGGAGACGACCGCTGTACGGCCTTCGAGGTCCTCGCCGCGCTGGCGCAGCATCGCCGCCGCGAAGAGGACGTTGCCGTATCCGGTGGCCTCCGGGCGGATCAGTGAGCCGCCCCAGCCCTGGCCCTTGCCGGTGAGGACGGACTCCCAGCGGTTGGTGATGCGCCGGTACTGGCCGAAGAGGTAGCCGATCTCCCGGCCGCCGACGCCGATGTCACCCGCGGGCACGTCCGTGTGCTCGCCGATGTGCCGGTACAGCTCCGTCATGAACGACTGGCAGAAACGCATGACCTCCGCGTCGCTGCGGCCGTGGGGCTGGAAGTCGCTGCCGCCCTTGCCGCCGCCGATGCCGAGCCCGGTCAGCGCGTTCTTGAAGATCTGTTCGAAGCCAAGGAACTTGATGACGCCGAGGTTGACCGAGGGGTGGAAGCGCAGGCCGCCCTTGTACGGGCCCAGCGCGCTGTTGAACTCCACCCGGAAACCGCGGTTGACGTGGACGCGCCCCCGGTCGTCCTGCCACGGCACCCGGAACATGACCTGCCGCTCCGGCTCGCACAGCCGCTCGATCAGTCCGGGTTCGGCGTACTCGGGGCGGGCCGCGATGACCGGCGCCAGCGTCTCCAGGACCTCGTGAACGGCCTGGAGGAACTCCGGCTGGGCCGGGTTGCGGTCCTCGATCTCGGTGAGCAACTGCGCGAGCGTGGTCTTCGTCTCGGATCGCGTGGTCAAGGGAGCCCTTTCTGGCACGGCTGACACCGGGGATCCGTCACGGTGCGCGGCGCATTGGCGGCGCACTCCGGAACGGCCCGGTCGGGGCGCTCGGCGCCGTTGCCGTGCGCGGGACACTCAAGCGTTACGCGCATGTAAACATACTGACCAGCACCCGAGTCCAGGGTTCGACCACCATGCGAGACCAGGATCACGGCAGGCACGTGGTGGTCCATGTCAGGACGCCGACGCCGACGGTGGCACCGGACGTGACGCCGGGTCCGTAGCCGGCTGCCTGCCAGGGGGCTGGTGAGGAAGCACGGAGCCGTCCCGGGCGTCGAGGAGCGTGCGGAGTTTCTGCATCCCCTGTTCGCGGGTGTCCGCCAGGGGCAGGAAGTCGGTGACGCCGGTGAGTTCGAGCAGGCGTTGGACGGCGCTGTGGAGGGGCCCGGCCAGGACGAAGGGGCGTTGTGCCTGCTCGTGGTCGATGCGCGCCTGGAGGATCAGACCGAGCAGGGTGCTGTCCGCGAAGGTGAGCATGGAGAGATCGAGCAAGGTGGCGTCGGTCTCGCTGTGGGTGCGGACGCGGTGGAAGGCTTCGGTGACGGCGTCCGCGTCCTGGAGGTCGATCTCGTGGCGCAGTGCGACCACGGCGACCCGTTCGTGTGGGGAGAGTTCAAAACTGTTGTCGTTGGGAAACATTTCACGACCTTGTCATACGTGCGCCTGGATGCGCACGGACACCCCTGTTCCCAGCAGGGTGGAGTAGGTGAAGTGACGGCGCACCGGCGCATCCGGTACCCCGCGTACACGGATGAACACGCCGGACGTTGCCGGCGTGCATGCAGGGACCTCCTCGGCCACGTACGGACGAATGGGGAGGCCCTCAGCCGCGTACATATGAACAGGGCTAGATCGGCTGTGCGGGTCAGGTCTTGTCCAGCGCTGCCACTTGTCCCTGGAGGGCCTGAACCAGTGTCATGACCTGGGGATGATCGCGGCGGAGAATGGTGGCAACGCCGATGTGCCGTACCGGAGTTGGCGGCGCGATCGGGACAGTGCGCACGCCCGCGACCTGCGGGCTCTGTGCGATGGAGGGGATCAGCGAGATCCCCAGGCCCGCGGCGACGAGCGAGCGGGCGAAGAAGTAGTCGGTCGTCGTGCTGCGTACGTCCGGCTCGAAGCCGGCACGCTCGGCGTAGCGGCGCAGGTACGCCTCGGTCTTCAGGCAGCCAAGTACCCATGGCTCGGGGGCCAGTTCGGCGATGTCGAGTGAATCGCGGCCGGCCAGCGGGTGGGTGTCGGGCAGGACGACATGCAGGGGGTCTTCCATGAGCGCCGTCCACGCCAGGCTGGAGCTCGGGCCGAGCTGACCGGGCAGCGGGCCGTCGAAGTGGTAGGCGAGGGCGAGGTCCACTGCGCCTTGGCGGACCAGCGGCAGGCTGTGTTCGGGCTCGGCCTCCCTGACATGGACCACGGCGTCGGGATGGGCGGCGGTGAGGCGAGCGAGCGCGCCGGGGAGCAGGAGCCTGCCTCCGCTGGTGAAGGTGGCGATGGTGAGCTGGGTGAGACCACTGCCGAGCTGGTCGACCTGCTGCTTGGCGTGCACGAGCTCCGCGGCGACCGATTCGGCGGCCCCGACCATGATCCGCCCGGCCGGGGTGAGGGTGACTCCGCGGGTGCTGCGCGCGACGACCTGGGCGCCGAGGCTGCGCTCGAGTGCGGCGATGTGCTGCGAGACAGCCGAGGGGGTGAGGTGGAGGGCCGCTGCCGCCCGGTTGAAGCTGCCGTGCTCCGCCACGGTCCGCAGCACACGGAGCCGCTGGACATCAATCAACAGTTTTCCTTAACACGTATCCAGTAAGTGGGTACTTCTGCTGCCGACTCTAGATGTTCAGGCTGGGGGGCATGCAAAAGATCTGCGTCATCGGCGGAAGCCGCTACTTCGGCAAGCTCCTGGTACAGCGCCTGCAGGCGGCCGGCCACCAGGTCACTGTGATCAATCGCGGCTCCACGCCGCCGCCGGCCGGGGTCGAACACCTCGTCGTCGACCGCGACGACGAGGCAGCCCTGATCGCCGCGTTGGGCTCCCGCAGCTTCGACGTGGTCGTGGATCAGGTCTGCTACACCCCGGTGCAGGCCGCGATCGCGGCCCGCGCCTTCAGCGGTCGCACCCGGCGTTACGTCATGACCTCCACGATCGAGGTCTACGATCCGGCGACCGCCGCACTTCCCGCCGTCCCGCTGGGGACACCGGTGCCGGAGGGAACGGTCGACCCGGCCACGTGGCTGGTGCGGATGGACCTGCCCTGGCACAACGCGGCCTACCTGGAGGCGCATTACGCCGAGGGCAAGCGCCAGGCGGAGGCCGTCTTCACGCAACACCACGTACTCGACCACCAACACCAGGGATTCGACTTCGCCGCCATACGCAGTGCCCACGTCCTCGGCGGCGGCTCCCAGGAGTTCACCGGCCGGCTGGCGCACTACATCGAGCACATCACCCACGGCGAGCAGATCAGGGTCCACGCCGAGGCGCTGCCCACGGTCTTCATCCACTACGCGGAGCTGGCGGAGCTGCTGGCATGGGCGGCCACGGCCAGCGACTTCACCGGTCCGCTCAACGCCTGCTCCGACGGCCCGCTCGACGCCCGCGGCCTGAGCGCTCTGATCGCCGCACAGATCGGCCGGGAGCCCGTATACCGCCGTGTCGCCGAGGGGGAGCCGGCATCGCCGTTCTCCTTCGACCGCCACTACGCAATGAGCAACTCCCGCGCGAAGAAGCTGGGCTTCGCCCCCTCCCACACCTCCGACTGGCTCCCCGGCGCCGTCACCGAAGCCCTCGACACCTTCGAAATCCCCGCCACCTGAGGAGCAGCCACCATGCAGTACCGCACCATCGGAGACACCTCCGTGAGCGCCGTGGGCCTGGGCGCCATGCCGCTGTCCATCGAGCACCGCCCGGACGAAGCGCGGGCGATGGCCACCCTCCACGCGGCCCTGGACGCCGGGGTCACGCTCATCGACACCGCCGACAGCTACCACTGGCACGCCGATGAAGCCGGCCACAACGAACTCCTCATCGCCCGCGCCCTGGCCCGCTACGGCGGCGACACCTCTCGCCTGCTCGTCGCCACCAAGGGCGGACGCGGCCGCCCCGGCGACGGCAGCTGGACCGTCACCGCCACCCCCGCCCACCTCAAGCACGCAGCCGAGGCTTCCCTCAAGCGCCTGGGTGTGGAGGCCATCGGCCTGTACCAACTCCACAAGCCGGACCCGACCGTGCCCTGGGCGGATTCCGTCGGCGCGCTACGCGATCTGCTCGACGCGGGCACCATCCGTTCCGCCGGGATCTCCAACGTCACCACGGGCCAGATCCGCGAGGCCCACGCAATCCTCGGCGATGGCCTCGTCTCCGTACAGAACCAGTACTCACCCGCGGTTCGCGACAGCGAACCCGAGCTGCGGCTGAGCACGCAACTGGGGCTGGCGTTCCTGCCCTGGAGCCCGCTGGGCGGCATCTCCCGAAGCTCCCTGGACGGCCCCTCCGGCCGGCGGGCCGCGGACACCGCCTTCCACAGCATCGCAGCTGAGCGCGGCGTGAGCCCACAACAGATCGCCCTGGCCTGGCTGCTGAACCGCTCCCCGGCAGTGATCCCCGTACCGGGAGCCAGCCGGCCGGCATCGATCCAGGACTCCGCCAAGGCAGCCGATCTCAAGCTGAGCGAGGAGGAGCAGACGCAGTTGGACTCCGCCGCATTGCCCAGCTGAGTGGTGCGGGGGGCGCGCTCCAGCGAATCCGCGGCGAAGCGCGCCCGGTCGTCGTCAATCGATGCAGAACTCGTTGCCCTCGATGTCCAGCATCGGAATGCACGAGTCATTGCCGTCATACAGCGTTTGCACGTGCACCGCACCGAGCGGGACCAGTCGTGTGCGCTCGGCCTCGAGTACGGCGAGACGCTCCTCACCCACGAGGCCCGTGCCGACCCGCACATCAAGATGCACCCGGTTTTTGGCGGCCTTGCCTTCCGGTACGCGCTGGAAATACAGCCGGGGGCCCTCGCCCGAGGGGTCCATACAGGCACACCACGCGTCCTGCTGTTCAGGTGGTTGGGAACGCTTGAAATCGTCCCACGTGGCAAACCCCTCCGGTGGCGGCGATACGACGTACCCCAGCACCTCGCACCAGAAGCGGGCGAGGCGCTCGGGTTCCGCGCAGTCGAAGGTGACTTGGAACTTCTTGATCGACATCATCGGGCCACCGTATGGGCACGTGCACTCCACCAGGGAGCTGTCGGCACAATCAGCGGCTGTTCAGCGGATTGCCGTACTTCTGAGCCGTGGAGAGGTACGGGAGGCCGAGCGTGCGGGGCGAGAAGGCCGCCGAGCCGTCGGCCGAGCCGTTGGGCAGGAGCCATACGGCACCCAGGGAGGCGTTCTCACCCGGGGACCCGACCGTGACATCCGGTACGCCGCCGGTGTTGTAGCCGCCCGTGGCGACCGCCGTACCGAAGGCGTCGCCCGCCTCGGCGACGCCCGGGACACCGGGTGTGTCCTGGTTCCAGGCGACGGACGAAGCAGCGCCGTTGGCATCGAGCAGGCCCTTTGAACCGCCGCGGAGCAGCCAGGCGGCGCCCGCCCCCGCTCTGCTTCCGATGGCCTCACCGGGAGCACCCGCGATCAGGTCGGAGCGGCCGTCGCGGTTGACGTCGGCGACGGCGAGAGCGGCGCCGAAGCGGTCGCCGTCCTCGGCCGCGCCCGGGACACCCGCCGTGTCCTGGTTGAGGGTCTGGGCGCGGCCGAACGGGCTGCCCTGGGGGCTCCCGTAGTGGATGTGGATGCCACCCCCCTTGGCGAGGTTCTCGGGGCCGCACGGGTCGTCGATGTTCTCGTCGGCGATCTCACGGCATTCACCGAGCGCCAGGTCGTCGTGGCCGTCGCCGTCGAAATCACCGGCGGCCAGGGCGCTCACCCCGGCGTTGTCCGTGTTCCAGAAGTTGGCCATCTCGGACCGTTCGGGATCCCACTTCCACAGGCGGACGTGGGACTGGGTGTTGGGCTCGCCCGCGGTCCAGTAAGCCACGGCCAGGTCCGCCGTGCCGTCGCTGTCGAAGTCCCCCGTGGTCAGGACGGGTGCACGGCCGCCCATGGGGGCGGCGACGACGGTGGTGACCATGCTGTCCTCGCCTTGGATGACACGAGCGACCACCTTGTCCGTGCCACCGATCACGATCGTTTTGTTGCGGCCGCCGGTCAGATCGGCCGCCACCACCGCTTTGCCGTACGCAGCCGACGGCGACGGCCCGGTGAGGACCGTCGACCCCGGTCCCGGCCCGTCCTTCGAGCCGCCTACGGCGATCACCATGCCCGCGTCCGTACCGCGGTCGGTGACGTCCTCGCCGGGGACACCGGCGAGCAGCTCGGCGATGCCGTCGCCGTTGAGGTCCACCAGGGTCACGGACGCACCGAAGCGGTCACCCGCCTCCGGGCTGCCGGGAACTTCGGCGGTGGCCTGGGTGACACGGATGCTTCCGTGGGCGCCGACGCCTCTGGGGCCGCCCCAGACGACATTCACGTACCCGGCCTTGGCCTGGCCGCTTACGGTCCCGTCCGGGACGCCGACAGCGAGATCCGCGTAACCGTCGCCGTTGAAGTCGCTCGTGGCGGGACGCGGTGCGGCAGCGGTGGCGCCGGACGGAAACACGAACCCGGCGGTGGCCGCAGCGGCTGCCGCGACGGCGCATGTGAGGATGCGGCGACTGTAAGACATGGAGGCTCCCACTCGGTCGACGGACGGGTCTACGGACTATCTGGTGTGACCGCCGAAGGGCTGCGCCGGTTGTACGGATTCGGGGCGCGGTTCCCGCGCAGGGTATCTGTGAGGCCAGCGGCGGGAAACGATGGCCCTGACCCGAGTTGAGCGAAGCTGTGAGCAGTGCCGCCCTGGCGCCGCCCTGCCGCCTCGCCGCCCTGCCGCCTCGCCGCCCTGCCGCCTCGCCGCACTGTCGCGCTGCGGGAGGCCATGAGCCCTGCCCCGCCGCCCCGATACGGTGTGTGCCATGGTCGAACCTGACGGTGGTAGCGGATCGACACTCATACGCGGCATGGCAATCTTCGCCGCCGTTGTCACCGCTGCCCTTTACCTCCTGGGCCTCTTGGCCATTGGCCTCGCTGTCAGCGAAGTAGGCGATGGTGCGGATTCCACGCCCCTGCGCGAGTGCCAGGACGCCGCCCATGGCCCGCAGGGCGCACACGTGCTGGGGCATGAGGTGCGGTTCATTCCCTTGGACGTCATGTGCCGAACGACCGACGGCCGCCACTTCGCCAGCCCGGTGGTTCCTTCCTGGCTCAACCCTGCCCTTGCCTGCTCCCTCGCGGGCACGGTCATCTTCACGGTCGGCGCTTTCGCGCAGGCGAATCGACGGGCGTCGGTCCGCGATGAGGGCCGCGGGGGCAGCGGTTCCGGGGAAGCGATGTCAACCTCGCCGGGGCCGACCTCACACGGGCAGTGATCGTCGACATCTACGGCAAGAACATGAACTTCACTGACGCCGAACTGCAAGGCGCCGACATGACCAACTCCAGCATGCCGCAGGTCGACTTCCGCGGAACCGGCTTGGAGCAGGCGCTGCTGCCGGGAACCATGACGGTCGCCAGCACGGTGCTCCCCGGGGCATGACGCGGCGGCAGTTCCGCGCACGCACCTCCTGCCTACGGCTTGCGCAACAGCGCGCAGACGAAGTTCTCCTCCACCGTCCGCAGCCGCTCGAGCAGTTTCGGCTTGTTCTTCTTGTTGACCTGGGTGGTGAGGGAGACGGTCAGGGACCGCTTGCCGTCCGGGGTGGCCGCGATCAGCTGCGTGTAGCCGGGGAAGTTGCCCGTGTGGCCGTACACCACACCGCAGCGTGTGGCGTACCGGAAGATGGCCAGACCGGCCTTGTTCGTGCCGGGACCTGCGGGTTCGGATGCCCCGTTCACCCAGTTCCGCTGCTGATGGTGTGTCCGGTCGGAGATCAGCTTTCCACCGGCGTAGCCGCGGATGAAGGCCGTCATGTCCTTCGGCGTCGAGATGATCCCGCCCGACGCCCACACACCCGACGCACTGAGCACCTCACTGAGGTCCTCGGGCGGATTCGGCGGGGTGACGTCGTAGCCGTGCATGTACGGCTTGGGCATCCGGTAGCCCTGCGGCAGGCTGGTGCTGCGTAGACCCAACGGGCGGTACACGAGCTCGGCGAGCAGGTCTTCGTAGGGGCGGTCTGTCACTGCCTCCGCCATCAGTGCCACGGCGATGTTGTCGGAGTTGGAGTAGGTGTACCGGCTCCCCGGGCGGAACGCCAACGGCTCACCGGCCACGAAGTCCAGCAGTCGGCGGGAGTCGAAGTGGCGGCGCGGGTCCTCGGTCACCAGCTCCAGAAACTCCGGGTCCATGCTGAAGTCCGGGAGTCCGCTGGTGTGCTGCAAGAGCTGCCGCAACGTGACCCGATGCCATGCACGCGGCAGCCGGGGAAGCACCTTGCCGATGGTGTCGTTCAGGCGAAGCTTCCGGCGGTCGACGAGCGTGAGGGCGACGGCGCCGCTGTACGCCTTGGCCGTACTGGCGATGCGCATGTGGTCAGTGGCCTTGATCGGACGGTCGGCGCCGATCTTGGCAACACCGGCCCGGTAGACCTCGGTGCGGGATCCGCGCTTGAGGACGGCGATCGCGCCGGGCGGGCCGCCGGGCGCGGTGGTCAGTTCCTGCAACTGCCGTCGCAGTGAGCCCGAGCGGTTGTCGTCGGCGGGGGTGTCCGCGGCTTGGGCCGGGGCCTGCACCAACCCGGTGATGCAGGCAGCGGCGGCCAGCAGGGCGACAAGAGGCAGGCGGCGCTGCGGGGAGCGTGGAACCAGCACGGGTGGACTCCTGAACCGTGAGCACGATGGGACGTCCAGATTCACCCGCGGTCCACGAACCCGCGCGCGACTGTGCTCCATCCAGCCGAGGGCGGTACGCGGGCGAGGCCGAAGGCCGGGGCAGGGTTGCTCTTCCCAGATGGCGAGCCGGCTACTGCACGTTCCTTGCCACCCCGCCCGCCTGTGCAGCGCCGCGTCGCTGAGGTTCTTTCAGGGGCCCGCCGCGCACGGGCTGTCGGCCCGCGGGAGACAGCTACCGACTCACGTCGACCGGAACCCCCCGGAGCTCCATCCGATCCTTCAGGAACTCCATCTCCGACAGCGTCCCCACGAGGCCGTCGTGACTCAGTTCCCGGACCAGCTCTCGGGCCCGGGGCAATGAGGCTCCTGAGACCTCCCGAAAGACCTTCATAGCCGGAACGAGACTGGGCAACGGCCCGACCAGCCGCAGCCTGGCCAGCCCGTGTGCTGCAAGCAGAGCCTGCCGGACATCATCAGGCGCAGCCTCCGGGCCAGCGTGCTCGCACATGGCGGCGCCACAGGACTCGCAAAAGAACTCGGAGTCCCACCACAGCTCACCGTCAAGGACGAACTGGTTCACCTGCCGCAGAGCCGTACTCCCGCATTCGCAACGCGCTGTGATGCTCGCTGTCTGACCACTCACCTGGGCTCCCCGATGTGCCACTCCTGCCGAAGTGATCCTCTCGCGGTCAGCAACGCCGACGCGACTGAATTCGGTCACGCTTGGTGAATGAGGTGAATGAGGTGGTCAGCAACGTTTCCGATTGCGGCTGTTCGAGGTAAACGGCACTGGATCCGGCAGTGCCCGTGAGGCGAGTGGGCCCTTCCGCGGTAAGCGGAGCGTGGGCGCGGCGACTGGGACACGGGTCTGTCGTGGGCCGTGCCTTCGGGTGGGTTGTCTCGAGCGGTCTGCCGCGCTCCTGCCTAACCGGCGGGTCCGCGTCTCACAGTCGCGGGCATGTCTCCCACTGCACGCACCACGGCGCAGCGGTATCCCGAACGGGTCATCTACGACCGGGACGCCGTCTATGCCATCTTGGACGAGGCGCTCGCGGTCCATGTCGGCTTCGCCGCCGACGACGGTCCGCTCGTCGTTCCCACTCTCCACATGCGGGAGGGCGACCAACTGCTGCTGCACGGCTCGGCCTTCGGCCGGTTCATGACCACCGCCGCCGGCGGCACGCCCCTGTGCGTGACGGCGACACTGATCGACGGCCTCATCCTGGGCCGGGCCTCGTCACATCACTCGGCGGCATACCGCTCGGCCATGATCTTCGGGCAGGCTTCCGCGATCGAAGACGAGGGCGAGCGGGCCGAGGCGTTGGCCCGGGTCGTGGAAAGCGTGGTCCCTGGCCGGCTCTCCGGACTCAACGCGGCTCGCCGCCCCAGCCTGGAAGAGGCGCACTACACCGCGGTGCTGACCATGCCCATCGAAGAGTTCTCGATGAAGGCACGCGTCGGGTTCGCCCGCGATGAGCCCAAGGACGACGAGATCGAGGCCCGGGCCGGTTACATCCCGCTGACCACCACGCCCGGCACGCCGGTCCCTGTCGCCATCACCGGCACCCGCTTCACCGCGCCCGTCTACGACCCGGCCGTGCACCACTTCCGCCAGAAGCCATGACAGGCGGCCTGCCGGGCACACCAGCATGCTGCCGGTGCCCGTCGGCGCGATGCTGTGCAGAAGGAACTGTCTGGCGGAGTGAGCGCCGAACTTGCAGACCATGGGCTGGGCTGGGCAGGGCAGGTCGCGAGGCGGGTTCACCACACAGATTCATCTGGCGTGTGAGCAGGGCGCGACAGCGACAGCAACTGCAGGCACCATAGCCGTGGCGGTGGCCGTCCGCCCGCCCGGATGCCCCGGCAGGAAAGGACGGGCCTGTGGTCACTACAGGGGAAGGGCGCGTTTCCTGGCGTTGGCGCGGGGCGGTGTGAATGGGTTGCACCTTCCGTAGCGGCATGTGGTCCGGTGGACTTACGTCCCGGTCCCTTGAGGAAAGGTCCCCGCTCATGCATTCGTCCTTCATGCCACCCCGCCAGGTCAAGATCGGTGACGCGGCGGCCTTCGCGGGCAGCACGCCGCGGGCGATTCGCCATTACCACGAGATCGGCCTGCTCCCCGAGCCCGAGCGGGGCGGCGATGACCGCCGCCGCTATGGGTACGAGGACATGATCCGCCTGCTGTGGATTCGGAAGATGGCCGACGCCGGGATCGCCCTGGACGTCATTCGTGACGCCTTTACCACCGGCACGGAT
Organism: Streptomyces sp. NPDC032198; assembly: GCF_040636975.1. NCBI lineage: Bacteria > Bacillati > Actinomycetota > Actinomycetes > Kitasatosporales > Streptomycetaceae > Streptomyces > Streptomyces sp. NPDC032198. The sequence goes on from NZ_JBEZVL010000008.1 coordinate 161,613, forward strand.
TCCGCCGGTGCGGACAGCGGAGACGGTATCGCGGGCATCCTGGAGCAGTTGGAGGAAACCCTCGCCGAAAAGGAGGCGGAATTGCGGCGGCAGCGGACCGCCGTGCAGCGGATGCGCACCGAAGGCAGCCGGATGGGCCTGCTCTCCGACTTCGTCACCGACCGCCTCAATAGCCTGCCCGAGGGCTCCCTGCGTCAGGCGGACCTGGACAGTCTGCTGGTCACTGAGCGGATCTTCGGCCCGCTCGGTGCGGCCGTCCAGGCCACCCGCTTCGTCGTCCTGGCCACGCATCCCACTCTGCGGGAGGACTCCGACCGCGTCGATGATGCCGAGGAAGCACTCGATGACAGTGTCGCCGTCGATGATCCACGGGTGGCCCAAGTGGCCGTCGAACGGCACGCCTTCGAAAGCGCCCTGCAGGCCGTCATCGAGGAGTCCGGCCTGGATAAGGACGACGATGCCCTCTTCGACGCCTGGGACACTTTGCACCCTGCCACCGCCGATGACGGCGAGGACGAGGCCGACCTCAGCTCCGGCAGGCGGGAGGCTGACTCCATGAGCGCGTTCGAAGCCATCGGCAAGATGCCCTACGACTTCTCCCCAGCCCGCCAGCGCTGCATGGAACTGGCCGAAGAACTCTCCACCCAAGACCCACCCCGTACCTAAAACGCGCCGTAGAGCAGGATGTTCCGACCGGAACGGACTGCATCGGATCGCACGGACCGGCCTAGGCTGGGCGGTCGACCGTTCTTGCGGGCCGGAGGAGTCAGGGGAGACCGACGAGTGGAACCGGCCGCGCGCCCCGGGCTCACCCACCCCGCGCCGCAGGGGGGGTACAGCCCGCCCGGCGGCTGACGACAGCCCGCGTCGCGGGCACGAGGCCGCCGTGGCATCTCCGGATCTCCGGAGCCTGCCCGCTGGCCCCTCACTGCTGCCGCCGGGTCGTCAGGACGCGCTCGGCCTGATTCATCACCTCCCGGCCCCCTGCCCAGCGACGAGGCGAGAAGCCAAAACCGGCCAGGTGACTGTGGCGAGCCGCGGTCAAAACGGTGAAAGCGTTGAAGGGGGAGACGTGACGTCGGATCGTGAGTGTCAGCGCCGACGTCAATGTCATGAGCTCAGCGACGGTCCGAACCGTGCCCATACGTAGAGGAAGCGGCTGTGCATCCAACTCTTTGGGATGTACTTCTCCTGTGCCGCTGCCGACTCTCTCCGATGGTGCGCAAAATGCGACCATGGACCGGTTGGCTATCAGGGAGACGTTGTCCGGGATCCCACATTTTCTCACCCTCGTGCTGGTCGGTGAGTTGGACGTCTTCAACGTCGGCAAGCTCAGCGACACCGTCGTCCGTGAACTCGAGGCAGGCCAGCGGCACCTGCTGATCGACCTATCCGGGGTCACACGGTGCGACAACGGCAGCCTCTACACCCTCCTTGGCGTCCGGCACGCCGCGAGCCACGCCGGGGGCAGCCTTGCGCTCACTGCGGCGAGCGGGTGCGTCCAGGATGCCCTGGACCGAGCTGGATTACGTGCGCTGTTGCCCTTCGCCGGGCAACAAAAGGACCTTGACGCCGAACATTGAGATTTCCCGGGGTCTCAAGGTCAGGCCCATGCCCGCGCGACGGTGGCGCCGTGCCCGTTCGCCTACTTACGCACCATTCGGGGTGCGCCGCTGCATTGGCGCAGTGCACTGCCGATGGGGAGACCGGCACGGCCCGGTATGGCGAGGTCTGCTCACCGATCGCTGCTGAGGTAGTCGCGGAGCTCGTCGCTGCAGTCGTTCTCGGTGCCCCCCTGGACTCGTGAAAGTCCCACCACACCGTCTTCCATGCCTTCCTCTTTTGCCTTTGTCAGTTCTGCATCGACATGGGCGATGTATTCGGCGCAGGCAGGCTTTTCAGGATTCGTATCCGGCGTCGAGGAAGCGTTCATGGTGGCAGTGGCGGCGAACCCGGCCACGCAGAGCACCGCCCATCCGGCAACCCACGTACGGCGATTCATCGGTATCGGCTTGGGCATTCCGGCATCCTACGAGGACAGCACAGGGCTGTCATCGAAGTGCGGATTCCGGCGCGACGAGCACCTGGGCGGCCTGGAGGAGGGGCTTGCGGTGGCCGGTACTGATCAGCACAGGCGGCGTCGCGACCGCGTACATGCGGCGAGTACGGTGCTCTGAGCCGGCGTCAGGGCCGCCCGCGCAGGAGGACTTCGTGGAACCGACATCATGAGTCGGCACATCCAGTCGTCACCGCAACCGCAACCGCAACCGCAACCGCATACGCAACACCGGGTTGAGGCCGACCTCGCCGGGGAGTCGCGCTTGTTGTCACAGGCGAAGCCTTCGAGCTGTGCCCGGTCTCGCCGGTCAGGATGCCGCAGTTTCGGTCTTCCGGGGCGAGGGAACTTGGTCGCGGTGACGACGTCGACCGGGACCGCGGTGGGAGCCTGCAAGCGCGTGACCAGGCCCTGGCGTGAATCGGCTGGGTATCCCCAGCAGGGGGCATCGGCGCTGACAGGGGCATGATACTCCGTCAGTTGATGACCGAAAGAGCCCCCTATGGGGTCACGGTTCCCCAGCGGCATGTTTGCATATGTTCATGATCATGAACGCGCAGAAGACAGACGAGCCGTGGACGTACGTGGACCACATCCTGGAGCACTGGCACATGGACGAGGACGCCGAGGCGCTCGTCCAGGGCGCGCAGCGGCTGACCCGGCGGGAGGCCAGGCAGCGGCTGTTCCGCTTGGGCCACGCGCTGCGCCGCCAGGGGCTCGAGCCCGGCGACGGAGTGGGACTGTTCCTGGCCAACCGGGTGGACTCCGTCCTGGTGCAGCTCGCGGTCCACCTCATCGGCTGCCGCGTCGTGTTCCTGCCACCCGAACCGGGGCCCGGCGAGCTCGCCGCGCTGGTCGAGCAGTCCAGGGCGCGCGCCGTGGTCACCGACCCCCTCTTCGCGGAGCGGGCCGCCGACGCGGCCGGCCGCAGCGTCCACGCCCCCGTGCTGCTCAGCCTCGGACCCTGCGAGCAGGCGTGCACGGACCTGCTGGCGCTGGAGGCCGAGTGCCCGGCAGTACGCCCCGACGGCGTGCCCGCGCCGGGAGCAGACGAGGCCGTCACAGTCCTCTACACCGGCGGCACCCTGGGCCGCCCGAAGCTCGCCGCGCACAGCCACCGGCTGTACGACGCGCTGGTGGACCTGGTGAAGGGCGCTCCACAGGACTCCCGACCGGCAGTCTTCCCGACCATGGAACCGGGCACGGACCGCGTGCTCGCCTCCACACTGCTCACCCACGGCAGCGGCCACCTCATTGCGGTGCAGGCGCTGGTGACAGGCTCCGTCCTCGTCGTGCTGCCCGAGTTCGAAGCGAGCGCGGCGCTGACGGTGCTGCGCGAGGAGCGGATCACGGCGACCATGTTCGTGCCGCCGATGCTGTACGCCCTGCTCGACCACCCGGAGTGCGAGCCGGGCGTCCTCCCCGCTCTGCGGCGGATCGTCGTCGGAGGCGCGGCCTCGTCGCCCACCCGGCTCCAGCAGGCGGTCGAGGTCTTCGGGCCCGTGCTCAGCCAGGGCTACGGGCAGTCGGAGGCGCTCGGTATCGCGGCGTTCGGTGCGGAGGACCTCGCCTCGGAGGGAGCCCAGCGGCCTGAACTCTGGCGCAGCTGCGGTCGCGCGATATCCGACACCGAGATCGAGATCCGTGCCGAAGGCAGCACGGTGGCGCTCCCCGCCAGGCAGGTCGGCGAGGTGTGCGTCCGGGGCGAGACAGTGATGCTCGGCTACTACGAGGACCCGGAGCGCACCGCCGAGGCCCTGCACGACGGCTGGCTGCGCACCGGCGACTTGGGCTACCTCGACGCCGAGGGGTACCTCTTCCTCGTGGACCGGGCCAAGGACATCATCGTCACCGGCAGCACCAGCGACAACGTCTACTCCCGGGTCCTGGAGGACTTCCTGCTCACGCTGCCCGGTGTGCGCAACGCGGCCGCGCTGGGCGTACCCGACGAGGAGTACGGGGAGGCCGTACAGATCTTCCTGGCCACGGCCGAGGGTGCTGACGTCGACCCGGACAAGGTCGCCGCCTTGGTGACCGCCGATCTGGGAGAGCTGTACACACCCCGCAAGACGGTCCTGCTGGATCAGCTGCCGACGACCAAGGTCGGCAAGGTGGACAAGAAGGCGCTGCGCGCCGCGTGGACGAGCGCGGCTCTGGAGCCCGCACCGTAGGGGCCGCTGTCGCCGAAGACGCGCATCGCCTGCTGGGAGGAAGGGTGCTGGCCAGCACCCCCGCCCGCGGGCGATCACAGCCACGGCGAGGTGCTGCCCCGCCGCGAAGGGCATGGCGCGCCGACATGCCACCCGCAGACGACCGGCGATGCCACCCGCAGACGACCGGCGATGCCACCCGCAGACACCGGCGATGCCGCCCGCAGACACCGGCGATGCCGCCCGAGGGCCGATGAACTAGGAATCCCCCGCTTCAACTGGGGGAGGATTCACCTGCCCAGTCGAAGCCGGCGCCGCGGAGCACGACGTTGTCGTCCTCCTTGACAGCGCCGCCCAGGAACACCTCACGACGCCTTGACCCCCGGGCGGCTCGACAAAGTCTGCCTTTGACCTTTCGATGCGCATTCAATGGCGGGTAGAACCGACCCATGGACGACGAGCGACGTCTGCCCGGGGGCAGGACAGTGGGGGCGGTGCGCCGTGGTGACGCCGTGCACCGGCCCGTCCAGCCTTGGACACCCGCAGTCCACGCGGTGCTGCGCCATCTGGAGGCGGCCGGGATGGAGGGCGTACCCCGGGTCCTGGGAGTGGACGGCCAAGGGCGCGAGGTCCTGACCCACCTCGAAGGCGAGACGGCGGGCGAGGATCTCCCTTGGCCCGCCTGGGTGTACTCGAAGACCGCGCTCGTGGAGGTGGGCCGGTGGGCCCGCAGACTGCACGACGCGACCCAATCCTTCGTGCCGCCGCCCGACGCTCGCTGGCTCGCCGGGCAGAGGTGGCGTCCCGGCCTGGTCATCGGCCACCATGACGCCGCCCCATGGAACGCGGTATGGCGCGAGGGGAGGCTGGCGGGATTCTTCGACTGGGACACCGCCGGCCCGTCGACGCGTGAGTTCGACCTGGCTTTCACGGCGTTGACCTGGGTCCCGCTGCACGCGCACCTGTTCGCCGAGCGGACCGGCTTCACGGCCTTCGAAGACCGCTCCCGGCGGCTGCATCTGCTGCTGGACGCCTACCAGTACGAAGGCGACCGCTCGGCGTTCGGGACGGTGGTCGCCACGCGGGCCAGGACCAACGCGGACGTCATTCGCCGTATGGCCGCTGACGGCGACCCCGTCTACACCGCGTTGGAGCCGGTCGCCGCCGAGCTGGAGCAGGCCGCCCGTGAAGTCGACCTGCTGCCCGCCTCTTTCTGGGTCCCGCCGGCGTGGTCGGTGTGACGCGTGCCCAGCGCGCGTCCGCCGGTTGGTCGACAGCCCACAAGACGGGACCCGGGTGTCGCTGGTTCACCCGCCAGAGCTAGTGGGAACCCTCCAAGCCCGGCCGATCATCGTTGTGCTGCTCAAGATCACCGTGCTCATCCGTACGGCCGCAGACTTGCGGGACGGGGTGGCCCAGGTGGCCGCCGCGTCCTTGTCCGTGACGACACCTGGGGCACCACACCATGAGCGAACGCGTCATCGCGCCCAAGAGCCGGGGCTTCCTGTTCCTCGACTCCCATCCTGGCGGCTGCCGACAAGTGGTGGACGACATGTGGCAGGCCGTTCCCACCCCGGCAACTGCCGGAGGCGAAGGGCCGGTGGCTCTGGTCATCGGCTCGTCCGCAGGCTATGGCCTGGCCGCCACGATCGCGGGCCTGGCCCGTGTCGGTATCCGTGGCATCGGCGTGTGCTTCGAGAAGGCGCCCGCGCGACGCACCGGCACGGCCGGCTGGTATCGCACCGCCGCCACCGCACGGCTCGCCCAACAACACGGGCGGGACATGGTCTTCGTCAATGGCGATGCGTTCAGCGACACGGTGAAGGAGCAGGTCGCCGACCTCCTCGCCGAGCGGTTCGGCGGACGCCTCGACTTCCTGGTCTACTCGGTGGCCGCGCCTCGCCGAACCGACCCGGACACCGGCCACGTGTACGCCTCGGTCCTCAAGCCGATCGGCTCGCCGTACACCACCAAGACCCTGGTATTCGACGAGTCCGGTGCCCCGGAGGTGAAGGAGGTCACCACCGCCTCGGCCGAGGGCGACGACGTCGAGCAGACCGTCGCGGTGATGGGCGGCACCGACTGGGAACGGTGGATCACGTTCCTGGCCGACAAGTCCCTGCTCGCCGATGGCTTCGTCACCGCCGCCCTGTCCTACATCGGATCACCGCTCACCGCGGCGATCTACCGGCAGGGCACCATCGGGGCGGCGAAGTCTCATCTGGAAGCCACCGCCCGGAAGTTGGACGAGCGCCTCGGCAAGACGCTGGGCGGCCGGGCCGTGACCTCGGTCAACGCCGCCGCTGTCACACAGTCCTCCACCGCCATCCCCGGTATCGCCCTGTACGTCGGGCTGCTGCGCGGCGTCCTCGGCGACGCCATGGTGGCTCCGGTCGGGCAACTCGTGGACCTGTGGGACCAGTTGACCGGAACCCGCCCCCTCGACCTCGACGACGAGGGCAGGGTCCGCCTCGATGACTGGGAACTCGACCCCGCCGTGCAGAACACCGTCGCCGAACGCTGGAGCGCTGCCACCAGCGACACCATCACCGAACTCGCCGACCTCGACTGGTTCAGCAACGAGGTCCGCCGCCTCTACGGCTTCTCCGTCCCGGGCGTCGACTACACCGCCACCGTGGAAACCGACGTCCCCTGGCCTACTCCCACCAGCCCACCAGCCCACGACCAACGGCGTACGCCCGGTAACGCGGTGGTTTGACGGATGGTTCACGTCAGACGAGAGCAGTAGGCGGGGCGTCCAACCACCGTGCGATGCGGCCGTCCCGGGCAGGGCCCTAGCTTCGGCTGTGCGGAACATGCCGTATCCGCATCCGTATCCGTATCCGAAGCATTCAACAGGAGGAGAGATGCATTTATTAGCAGCCGCAGAACGTAGAACCGGGCGAGGACGAGGCGCCGGAGCCGCGCTGATCCTGGCGATGATCGCCGCCCTGGCCCTGCTCCTGGGGCAGGCCTCGCCGGCGACGGCGGCCGCCGCGCCGCCTCGCGACGACAGTGTCGACGAACCGGTCATCATGATCCATGGCTTTCACGAGCGCCCCTATCTGGGCAACCCGGTGCCCTGGGGATACGACTGCGCTGACTGGTGGAAGTCCGCTCGGGACGCGATGACCGCCCAGGGCTGGACCGGCGAACTGCGCACCTATGGCTATTACCAGAGTGACGAGAACTGCGACTGGTCTTACACCGACGACACTCCTGATGAGGAGAAGCAGACCAAGCTCGGGGACCGCAACACGCCCCTCACGGACATCGCCCGGGATCTGGCCTGGAAGATCTATCGCTCCTACTCGTCCAAGGGCAAGTCGGTGGACGTCATGGCGCACTCCATGGGCGGTCTGGTCATCCGGTCCGCACTCACCGAGGTCAGCAAGGCCAACCCCTGGTTCCCGCCGTACCTGTACGTCGAAGACGTCGTCACCTACGGCACCCCGCACGGCGGAACCACCGTCAGCGCCCTGTGCGGGAACCGCTTCAACCGCTTCAATCAGTGCGACGAGATGCAGATCAACTCGGCGTTCCTGCAGAACCAGATCGAGAACCCGCAAGGCGCACAGGGCACCGACTGGACGCTCTTCGGGTCCGACTTCGACTACATCGTGCCTGCCTGGAGCGCCACCGGCATGAAGGCAGACCACAAGGTGATCTACGACCGGAGCGCGCGGATCAACCATCAGCGCTTCCACGCGGTCACCGATGGCACCTACGGCATGAGGTACCAGAACGCCCCGAACACCGGCTGGACCCACGACGACAGCGGAGCCGCACCGGTGCGGGCCGGCACCAACTCGCTGTATTGGCAGCAGGCTTGGTAACGACCGTCGGCAGCCGTTCCACCATCGCCGACGAGGCCGGCAACCACCGCAGAACTCCCTGAGAGCATGGCCGCGGCAACCAGCCGCGGCCACCAAGGTGTACGGCGGAAGTTCCCTGGCCAGCCTGCCGCAGCCGTGATCAGCCACAAATCGCTGGCCAGGCCATGCTCCGGCAGGAAGACTCGGGGGTATGCCGCGCTTCTTGTGTGACCACTGCCGTCAGCCTCTCACCGGGCCAGTTTCCAAGATCAAGGTTCCACCTCTGGTCCCCATGTCAGACGTACCCGGCATCCGGACGCGGCCTGTACGCATGCCCCGCGGCACCTATGCTCCCAACTTCCGTCTGGAGGAATTCGCCGTCGACCTGCCTGGCTTCGTCGTCCATCCTGAAGACGTCATCGGGACCGATCAGCACCCTGACATCATGCGATGGATCGGTTGCTGCCAGGGGCCCGCGGGCGGTGATGGCCCGAACCTCGTCTGCTCAGGCTGCGGAGCCGAGGTCGCCACCCGACAGGCAGACTGCTCCACCCAGGACCAGGTAGTCATGGAACCTGCTGCGGTCTGCCTCTCCTTCGTCGACGGCTGAGCCCACGGCATCGCACGACACGCCCCGGGCCCGAAGCTCAGTTGGGTGCGGATCCTTTGAAGTGAAGCGCCGTCCCAGCTCGGTGATTCTCTTCAGCGGAGCCAGGAGCCGCACCCAATTGACATGATCGGCACGGTCAGGCCCGGTCCGTCAGCTCCTCTGCGAACACCTGCGCCAGAGGCTGCGGCCCTACATATTGCTGGCAATTGCACTGGTCAGCCTCGTACCGAAGCGGCTTCTTGTTCTCGTCCCAGGCAGTGGGCACTTCGACGTGTTCGTGGCAGCGGCCCTGCTTGTCGTGCTTGGCGAGATGATGCGTGCATCCGCACACCGGCTCCGGCGGCTTATGCGCTGCTTCGATGGCCAAACGATCCTGCTTCGCGGCCTCCATCCGCTCCATCTTGCGCTCATGCCGATTGCGGAGCGCGGTACGGACGTTGTCGGCCGCCCATGCGAAGCCGCCCGTCCAGAAGATGATGAGAACCCACCAGAACCAGTCCATCTGCCTCCCCTTCCCCCTGCACTGCTGCGGATCAGCATAGGCCCGGCTCATCATTCCCCGGCGGGCACCGGCATCTGAAGGGAAGCGTCGGGCTGGAAGGACGCTGATCGGGGTGTGCTCGACTCGGCCCGTTTCTACCGTGGCGGTGGAGGAGGCGCCTCTGATGGGCTCACTGTTCGAGGAGTTGGCGGACCGGGAGGAGGCTGCTGCCCGGGTGCGGGTGGAGGAACTCGAGGAGCAACTCGCTGAGGTGACCGGCTGGTTGGAAGAGGATCAGGGGAACCTGGAACGGTTGCGGATCGCCCGGGAAACGGTGTCCGAGGTGATGACCGAGATGTCGGCGGGTGCTTCTCCCGTGCCGAATGCGTCACTGGAGGGGTCGGCGGGAGCGGACGATGACCGGGAGTCGTCCGCGTTCGCAGGAGCCGAGCGGCGGGTGGTGGGGGTGCTCACCGTGCCCAACCGGCGGCCGGGGGTGGACACCAGTGCACTGCCGCGGATCTACCGGGGCGTTGTGGAGGTGGTCTGGGATGCGCCGGGGCCGGTGCGGGCGAAGCAGATCGTGCCGCGGATCGGGCTTCCCGCCGAGGTGGGGAAGATCGAGGGCACGCGGGGCAAGCTGAAGCGGCTGGTGGCCAGGGCTGACTGGAGGAAGGAGATCCGGGCTTGTTCACCCCGGCCCGCCATGAGGCGGAAACCGCGTCCGACTCCTCCTTGGGGCTGGGCTCTTCTCCCTAGAGTCGAAGGTGCCAACCGATTCGACGCTGCACGAGAAGAGCCCTGGGATGGAACTGTATGACACACGTGTGAGTGCTGACCTGTTTGTCTGCTCGGTCAGTGCCTTCGAGTCGCTATTACGCACCCTGCAAAGCGAGACGGCCCAGTTGTGGACCCACGCTGAGCTGGAGGAACACCTCGAGGAAGCCGGACGGCAACTGCTGCGGCAGCTGATGCAGGACCACCTGGACCTGCGGGCCCGCCGGGAGGAGGAGGCGGTGCGGTCGGGAGGTCACCGGCGGGTGGCTGGCCTGGACGGACGGCTGCGTCCGTGGCGCGAGACGGCACACGCACGCTGGCTGGCCTGCCTGTTCGGCCTGGTCAGGGTGGAGCGCATGGCACCCCGGGGCCCTTCGATGGCCAACGTTCACCCGGCTGACGCGGCTCTGTCGCTGCCCGCGGGCCGGCACTCGATGGGCCTGCGGCGGCTCGCGGTCACCGAAGCGGTGCGAGGCTGGTTCGACCAGGCCCAGACGGCGATCGAGCGACGCTGCGGCAGAGCGGCACCGCCGAGGCCGACGCCCGGGTCGCCCGCCATCTGACCACGATCCTCGGAGGCCAAGCCGACCGCGCCGCCGAGGAGATGACCACTCAAGCCCACCGGGACAGCCTCTCCGCCAACCGGCGAAAAGCCGTCGATGCCTGTCATCGCTATCTGACCGGCCACCTCGACCAACTCCGCTACGACATCGCCCTGGCAGCAGGCTGGCCGATCGCCACCGGTGCCACCGAGGGCGCATGCCGCCACCTGGTCGGCGACCGCCTGGACATCACCGGCGCCCGCTGGGGACTGCACGGCGCCGAAGCCGTCCTCAAAATCCGCGCGTTGATCGACAATGGAGATCTCGAATCCTGCTGGCGCCTCCATGCCGCCCGCGAGCACCAGCGTCTCTATCCAGCATCCGACCAGCAGGACTATGACCTCACCGCCTGATCACGACATTTCCTTGAGAGTAACTGCACCCAGCTCAGTTACCCGTCGGCGCGGAGGCCTTCGCCGGCCCGGCCAGGTGCTCGGGTTCGAGTACGAAGACGGGGATCACGCGGTCGGTCTTCGCCTGGTAGTCGGTGTACGGCGGATACGCGGCGACCGCGCGCTGCCACCACTGGGCCTTCTCGCCCCCGGTGATCTCACGGGCCACCATGCCCTGGCGTCCGGGGCAGTCTTGGAGATCCACCCGCGGGTCGGCCTTGAGATTGAAGTACCAGACAGGGTGGCGCGGGAAGCCGCCCTTCGAGGCCACTGCCGCGTACCGCCCCTCGTGCTCCACGCGCATCAGTGGAATCTTGCGGAGCCTGCCGGTCTTCGCACCGCGCATCGTGACAATGACGACCGGCAGGCCCGTGTCCCAGAGCGTCGCGCCCTGGGTGCCACCTGAACTCTCGTACAGGTCGACCTGTACGCGTATCCACTGCGCCGGACTCGGTTCGTACTCGCCCTCAAGAGGCATCGCATTCACCCCATTGTCGCGTACGGACCATGTCGGGACAGTTCAACACAAGCCTCACGAGAAGGGGAGAGTGTGGTTCCTGCTCTGCCGACGAGTTCAACCGAAACGGCAAGGTTCCGGTGTCGCACCCGGCTTCGTGTCTCCGCAGGGCATGACATCGCGAAACGACTTCCCTAGCATCGACGCACATGACACCAGAGTCACCGGCGCAGACCGTGCAACGCTTGTTCCCGCTGCTCGCCGAGGGGAAGACCGCGGAGGCGGCGGCCCTGTTCGCCGACGCGGTGTCCTTCTCGATTCCGCATCCACCAGGCATTCCGTGGGTGCCGGTGGTCGACTCGGCGGAGGGGATGCAGACGTTCTTCGAACTGCTGCGAACCCATGTCCAACCCAAGGAGTTCGACTTGCGGCACGTGATCTCCGAGGGCGAGGACGTGGTGTTGATCGGGCGCATGGTCTCCGAGGTCAAGAAGACGGGCAGGGACATCGACACAGCGTTCGCCCTGCACGCCACTGTCCGGGGCGGGCAGATCACTCGCTATCACCTCTACGAGGACACCTACGCCGTCGGCAAGGCCTACTTCGACGACTGACCGGCCGGCGGGTTCACTCACACGCCAGCCGCCGCCCGGTCGATCTCCTTCAAGTTGGCCGCGTAGACCTCCACTCCGGTGTGGTCCTGGTGTCGCCGGCACTCCTGCCAGGCCTTGCGCGTCCAGGCCCTGGCCTCGTCGTATTCGTCCGAACCGACCATGCCGACCGGCATGTTCATCGCGGCGTGAGCCACCCGGCGAGGGACGTGATGTCGACCGCGGAGGCCTCCGCGCCAGCCTGGACGCCGCCTCGCGCATCGGGGGCATGTTGGACGGCCCGTGTCGGAAACGCCGCGTGGACGCCGCGCTTGCGTGGGTGAGCGTCCCGGATGGTCACCCGGGACGACCGCCACCTCCCGCCTGCCGACTCACACGGAACTGCCTAGTCATGGAAGGCCGTGGTCAACTTGAGTGGAGCCCGCTCGGCCTTCACCCGATTGACCGCCGCCGTCTCGTCGGCGTACCCGAAGGAGATGGCGACGAGCAACTTCCCTCCGGTGAGGCCGAGTTCGGTGCGAACGGTGTCGGCGTAGAAGCTCAACAGTCCCTGCGGGCAACTGTCCACGCCGTACGCGGTCATTGCCAGGAGCAGCGTCTGCATGTAGGCGCCGACATCCGCGGCCAGCCGGGCCTCTCCGTCGCCGTGGACGAAGAGGAAGGCCGCGTGGGGCGCGCCGTAGAAGCGCAGGCTTTCCGAGTCGTAGGCCGCACGTGCCGTGTGATCGTCGGGGCCGATGCCCAGCGCCCCGTACAGTTCGGCGCCGAACGCCGCCCGACGGGTCTGGTGCACCTGCGCGTACATCCCCTCGGAATACGAGAAGTCCACCGAGGTGCGCCGTTCGGCGTGGGCCGTCTGCAGGGCACCGGCCAGGCGCTGACGTGCCGCGCCGCTCACCACCTCCACCTGCCACGGTTGTGTGTTGGAGTTGGACGGCGCGGTGCCGGCCAGCGAGAAGATCCTGCGCATCGTGTCCTGGGGAACGGGGTCCGAACGGAACGCGCGGGACGCGTGACGGCCGCGTATCAGCTTCTCCGCGCAACTGCTCAGCTCAGTGGGGAAGGACCTGCTCATGGGACTCCTTGATGACGAACGAGTTCATGTAAACGATTCCGTTTACATGTGGACGTCACCGTAACGTGGCATGGCAGCCGAAGTAAACGCATGCGTATACTTACTTCATGGACACGACCGTGAGTACGACGGCCACGGCATCCCGGGGGCGAGGGCGCGGCGGGCGGGAGCGCATTCTGGCTGCCGCCGCCCGACTGTTCGCGACCCAGGGCATCAGCACGACCGGCATGGAACAGGTCGCCGAGCAAGCGCCGGTGTCCAAGCGGACGCTCTACGCGCACTTTCGCACCAAGAACGATCTGGTCATCGCCCACTTGCAGGGCCTCGCACTGTCGGGGGCGACCCTGGAAAGCGTGCTGACCCGCGAGGACATCCCCCCGCGTGACCGGATCCGCAGGCTGTTCGACCAGCCGGTGGCGGACGCGGCTCCGGTGCGCGGGTGTCCGTTCATCGATGCCGCCGCGGAGTTCCCCGACCCGGAGAGCGCGGTGCACTCCTACGCCCGGGAGCAGAAGCTGCGCATGGTGCAACTTATCGTCGCGGTGGTGACGGAGCTGGGCTGCCGCGAACCCCTTCCGCTCGCCGAGCAACTGGCCACCCTCGCGGACGGGGCGGCCAGCCGTGCCATGGTGCTGGACGAAGCGGACTACGGCCGACACGCGCGGGCGGCGGCGGAAGTCCTCCTTGATCAGGCTTTGCGGGAGAAGACAGGAAAGGGCTGACGAGGAAGACGGCGGAAAGTGGTCTGAGAGCGCCGTTGTTACCTGAGCTGCCGAGGCCGCCGCGTGGCTGCTCAGCGGCCGTGCCGCGTGTGGCATCTCGTCATCAGGTGACCCATCGTTGGGCATGGTGGCGCTTCCGCGTATACACAACGGCGGTCGGGCGGTGGACACTTGGACGGTTGAGCCCTGGGTGTCACTGGGGCGGCGGTACCTGTGGGGTGGGTGGTGCACAGGGGTGACAGTGGGGGCGACTCCTTGCAGGTCTCGGCAGGTCTCGGCAGATCTCGGCAGATCTCGGCAGGTCTCGGCAGATCTCGGCGGGTCCCGGGGCGGTCCCGGCAGGTCTCGAACAGACAGCACCGGTTTTTCGTCAATCGAAATGTCCCCATGAACGCACCGGCGCGCCCCGCCGTATGGGCTCAGTGACAGGGCGGCCGCGGTTTGGTCGCCTTCGCTGCGCGGTCCTGGCTCATTGCCTCTGCTCACTGATCCTGCTCATTGGTCCTGGCTCATTGAATGAAGGGAATCCGAGGAACCATGCCTCCCGAGATTGTCAGTCATCAAGGCGCCCTGGCCGGCGAGCGGTTCGGCATCGGAGCGAAGCCCCTCACGTTCGGCCGCAAGCCGGCGAACGACGTCGTGATCCGCGACGCGAGCATCTCGCGCTTCCACGCCGAGGTACGCCGCGAGGGTCATGGCTTCATGCTGTACGACCTGGGAAGCAGCAACGGCACGTTCGTCAACGGGGAGCGAATGACCTCCCGGGTGCTCCAGCCCGGCGATCTGATCACGATCGGCGAGGAAACGTTCCGTTTCCAGGCGGCCGGCCCGATGGAAACCATCATGGACCTCTCCGTGCTCGAGGCGCTCACGCCGCCTCCCGTCGAGCAGCCGGTGCCGGTGCTCAAGGTCACGGTGTCGGGCGGCGGGCCCGTGGGGCTGGCCTTCGCCCTGCTGCTCGAGTCCTTTCTCGGCCCCCGGGTCGCCATCACGGTCTACGACGGCCGATGGACCCGGGACGGGGGCAAGGCCGTATGGAAGGACGAGAAGCAGGGCAACGTGCGGCGGCAGCAGGTCGTCACGGTCCAGAGCCGCCAGTACCTGGGCCTTCCCCAAGAGGTCCAGGACCGGCTCTTCAGGGACGGCACGTACAGCGAGATGTGGCCTGCGGGCCCGGACTCGATCAACGGTCACAACCCGCGGAACATCCGCATCGCCTACGTAGAGGACACGCTGCTCGAGCTGGCCAACGAGAAACCGGACCGCATCCGTCTGATTCCGGAGCGGTTCGACGCGGTCGAGCACCGCAAGACCGCGGCCGCGGACCATGTGCTCGCCATCTGCGAGGGAGGCCGCTCCCGGACGCGTGAGCACTTCGCCGAGAAGTTCGGCCAGGCCGACAAGTCCATCTACTCCCTGGAAGGCGCGCACCTCCAGGACGTGGTGCTCGGCCTCAAGGTGAAGTCCACGCTCCCGGATCCGATGTCCGTGCTGCTGACCGTGGCGCAGAACCGCTTCCTCCTCAACTCCCTGCGTGGCGAGGGCTTCCTCAACATGCGGCTCACCGACGAGGAGGCGAAGGAGGTCGTGGGGATCGATCCCGTACGGCAGGTGTTCGAGGAGTGCATCGCCTCCCGCCCGTGTGTGATGAACCGGAGCGAGGACGGCGACTTCTGCTGTGACACCCACAGCACCCTGTTCCTGCCCGCCCTGATCAAGGGGTCGGCGCTGTGGAAGCGGGTCAAGGAGGGCCTGGCGCTGTTCGGCGTGCCCGAGTCCGATCTGACCGCCGTCACCGCGTTCCGCCTCGACATGGTGCAGCGGCCGCGGTTCACCGCGCGGCTGCACCCCCGGACGTCCACCGACCCCGGCACGTACGGGTTCCTGCTCGGGGACGCCGCCAACGCCATCCACTTCTGGCCGGGGCGTGGCCTCAACAGCGGCTGGGGATCGGTCATTTCGCTCGCACGGTCGCTCAGCGGCACCTGGCGGGGGCGACCGTTCCGCGACGCGGACTTCGTCCGCCACGAGGCGGCCATGTCGATGCTCCAGTACCGGCACAAGAGCCGCGCCTGGAACTCCATGATCACCACGGATGAGCACGGGGTGACCCGGGCCATCAAGGACAAGATCCAGCAGAGCATCTCGGAGTCCGCGGAGCGGGGCCCGGGCATAGAGGTGGACCGGGAGTCCGATCTCGAAGCACTCATGAGGCAGCTTCGCGCGATCCGCGACCGCCTGGCGCCGCGGCTCCCCGGGATGCCCGACGACGCGACGCTCCTGAAGCACCTGGACGCGTTGAACAGCCAGAGCCTGTACACCTTGGTCCGCAGCGGCGCGTGGGACACACAGATCGTCGGAGGCGAAGAGGTCGACATCGACATTTTCTATCCTGCGGAGCGGCTGGACTCGGTCCCGGTGGGGTGAATCGGCATCAGGCTCGCCCGGCAGTCGTCCACGGTCCTCGACCCCTGGATCCAGATGGTCGCCGGTCACGGTCACGATCTCGATGAAGGTGGGTCGGGGTCGGCATCGCGACGGCGGTCTCCTCGACGCGTCAAAATGCCGCCTCGGGGGACGCCGGCCGCGGCCTTGGGCGGGCCGCGGCCAGCGGGACGTCACCTTTCACCGCACCCGACTCGCCCTACTGGTGTCGGGCGAGTTCCCCGTCGATCGGGCGCTGTGGCCTGAATCGAGTGCTTGGTGGATCAGCTGGCTACCGCCATCGATGCGGGCGCCGCTCAGCGGACCGAGGCCGCCGATGCGTTGCGACCGAGGCCGCCGATGCGTTGCGGCTGATAGGGGCAGCCGCGTCGCCGGCTGCCGAGCCCGGCCGCGTAGTCGGGCGACGCAGTTCCCGGCGTCCGCCCCGGCCGTCACTCCTGTCCCGCGGAGGGGGTCGGGAGGCGGTGAAGTGCCCCCAGGGCGCGACCCAGTTGCTCCCCGTTCAGCGGACTGCCGGGCAGCGGCTCGCTGTCCGCGTTGCGTAGTCCGTCCAGGAGCAGCGCCAGCAGCCGACGCCAGGATCCGGGGGCGGCCGCCTCGGTCGCGGGCAGGGCGCAGCCCAGCGCCGCGAGGGCGAGGAGCAGGTCCTCCACGGTCACGTCGTCCCTGATGGTGCCGTCGGCGCGGCAGCGTTCCATCAGCAGGCGGTAGGTCTCGGCATTGTGGGCGTGCAGCGCTTCGAGGGTGGGGACGCCGGTGATCCGGGTCGTCATGAGCTCGACGGCACCACGATCGGCGGCCAGACCGGCGAAGACTCCAGCGGCGTACGAGGTGAGGCCCACCCACGCGTCGGTCGCCAGGCGCGCTTCCTCCCCGGCCCGCATCGCGGCCGTGAGGGCATCGTGAAAGACGGCTTCGACGAGCGCCGCGCGGTCGGGAAAGCGCCGGTAGAGCGTGGCGTTGCCGACGCCCGCACGCCGGGCGATGACGTCGAGAGGAGCCTCGACGCCCTGCTCGGCGTAGACCTCCCGGGCGGCGGCCAGCACGAGTTCACGATTCCTCAGCGCGTCTTGTCTCACCGGCCCACCGTAGCGCAACCGTGGAGGTGTCCCCACTTGCTGCTACGGTACGAACGACGGTAAGTGGGGAGAGCTCCCCAGTTAGCCGTGAGTACCCCTTTGCCGCTCGCCCCTGGAGGAAGTCATGTGCGCACAGAACTCGGATTCGCCCGCGTCCGGCGGTGAGGCTGCTCCCGGCGGTGAGCCCGCTCCCGTCGGTGCGGCCGCCACGGAGGAGCTGCTGCCGCCCCTCTTCCCGGATCAGGCGCAGTTCACCGCTGACCCCCACTTCCGGTACGCACAGTTGCGCGCAGCGCACCCCGTCCAACGGGTCATGCTGCCGCAGCGTGCTCCGGCATGGATCGTCACCGGCGGCAAGGAAGTCCGCTCGGCTCTCACTGATCCGCGGCTGTGCAACGACATCAAGCACTCCGGTACCTGGGAGGCCGATGGCGGCTTCGCCATCGGCCTCAACATGCTGCAGGTCGATCCGCCGGTCCACACTCGGCTCCGCCGCCTCGTCGCGGGTACGTTCACCCACCGCAGGGTCAAGGCGCTGGGGCCGAGGGTGGAGCAGATCGCCGAGGACCTGCTCGACGCACTCGCTCCTTTGCGGGGTGCGGACCTGGTCGAGTCGTTCGCCTTCCCGCTGCCGGTGACCGTGATCTGCGAACTGCTGGGGGTGCCCGCGGCGGACCGGGCCGCCTTCCAAGCCTGGTCGGCTCTGATCGTCACGGCCACCGACCCGGAGGCGGCCGTGGTCGCCGGCCAGGAGATGACCAGCTATCTCACCGGTCTCATCAAGGACAAGATCGACGCGGCCACCAGTACGCCGAATTCCGACGACCCCGGCAAGGCGCAGGCGGCGGCGTCCTCATCCCTGTCCCCGTCCGCCACGCCGTCCGGCGAAGGCCACGACCTGCTCACCGCCCTCGCCCTGGCCGGAGACGGAGCCGATGCCGCGCTGACCCCGGAGGAACTCCTGGGCATGGCCTTCCTGTTGCTCGTGGCCGGACATGAGACGACCGCCAACCTCATCTCCAGCGCCGTATACCTCCTGTTGCGACACCCGGAGCAACTCGCGGCTCTGCGCGCGGACCCGTCACTGATCAGCGGGGCCATCGAGGAGACCCTGCGCTACGAACCCCCGGCCCTGGCCGTCGCCTACCGCTACGCGGCCGAGCCTCTGACCCTGGGCGGCGTCGACATCCCCAAGGGGGACGCACTCATCCTCTCGCTCGCCGCTGCCAACCGGGACCCGGCGTACTTCCCCGACCCCGACCGCTTCGACATCCACCGCGACCCCGCCACCACGGCTTCCCACCTGGCCTTCGGCCACGGCATCCACCACTGCCTGGGCGCACCGCTCGCCCGCATGGAAGGCGTGATCGCCCTACGCGCCTTGCTGCAACGCTGCCCGGACCTACGGCTCGAAGGCGAGAACGGCACTCCGACCTGGCGACCCAGCCTGCTGCGCGGACTCCAAGAGCTCCCTGTGCGTTGGTGAGCCGCGCGGAGAGCGTTACCCGTTGCCGTTGTGATCGCTGTCCGGGGCCTTCATCCGCGCAGTCCGGCCCCGCCGGCGGGGGAGAGGTCGATCCGCTCGGGTGGTCCCGCCAGGAGGGGGAGGGCTTGCCCGATCAGCTCCTTGGCTCCGGCCGCGGACAGCGAGGCGGTGTGGTCGGCCTCGCTACGCCAGATCTCGGTGACCCACACGACGTCTTCCTCGCCGGGTGTGGTGTTGACGACGTAGAGCTCGCACCCGGGGGTGTCCTCGGCGTGTTCCGCAGCCTGCAGGAGAACCTTGACCAGGGCATCGCGTTGTCCTGGCTGGGCGCGGAACTTGATGTACAGGCCGACCTTGCCCATGTCTGTCTCCCGTCGCGTTGCGTATGTGGATCAGGGGTGATGATGGCATGGGCGCGGAGGGGCGGGGGCGGCTCGGGTTCCTCGGTTCGCCTGAGTGGTCGTAGGTGGCCAGTGGGCCGGCCCCGGTGTTGTCGGTGATCCGTCGGTGATGTGTCGGTGGCCGTTGCGATCATGGTGCCGGGTTGCCCGACGGGCAGCCGTACCCGCCTTCCGTAGCAGGGGAGCCCCTCGCCATGTCGTCCACGCCCTCCACTCCGCCCTGGGATGTTCGACGGCTCCCGCGTGCCGACGGCAGCGTCGTTCTGGTCACCGGCGGCAACGCCGGCATCGGGTACTTCGTCGCGGAGCAGTTGTCAGCAACCGGGGCTTCCGTGGTCCTGGGCAGCCGGGACCCCTCGAAGGCCGAGGTTGCGATGGCGTCGATCCGTGCGCGTGTTCCCGATGCCCGAGTGCGGGCCGTGCGGCTGGACCTGGCCGACCTCTCCTCGCTCGAAACGACGGTGGAAGCACTGGACGTGGAACGCCTCGACGCCGTGGTCCACAACGCCGGTGTCGCACTCGACGACCCGCCACGAAAGGCGACTGCGGACGGTCACGAGCTCATGTTCGGCACGAACCACCTGGGGCACTTCGCGTTGACTCAGCGGCTCATGCCGCTGCTGACGGCAGCGCCGACGGCCCGCATCGTGACCATGGGCAGCTTCGCGGCCAAGACTGAGCGGCTGGATCTGGACGATCCGCAGTCCCAGAAGGACTACCGGCCCAAGCGCAGCTACGGACGCTCCAAGCTCGCGCAGATGTATTTCGGCGTCGAACTCGACCGTCGGCTGTGCGACACGGGCAGCACGGTGGCCAGCGTCGTGGTCCATCCGGGCGGTGCGCTGGACTCCCTCACCCCGTCGCGACCGCCGCTCCACGCCCGGACTCTCGGCGCACGGGTGAAGACGGCGCCCGCGGCCCTGCTGGTCCAGGGCAAGGACGCCGGCGCATGGCCCGCGGTACGAGCCGTGCTCGACCCGGCGGTGCGGGGAGGCGAGCTGTGGGGACCACGCGTGTTCGGCCTGCGAGGCGAGCCCCGACGCGAACCGATGTGGAACCACCTCGCCGACACCGCAGTCGCGGCGCGGTTGTGGGAGGCAAGCTGTGATCTGACCGGCCTCGACCTTGATGCCGTTACTGACTGGCGCAGGCCGCAGACGCGTTGACCCACCTTCGGCGCCAACATCATGGAGACCGGCACCGACGCCTACCGTCTGGGCCACAGCAAGGACCAGCAGGGCGGCGGCTGGCCTCGCGAACACGAACGCGAACGCGAACCCGGATTACCGGCCCGGGAGCACACCCACGCGGTCCAGCACGTTGTTGGCCAACTCCCGCGGGCCCAGCTCGCCGTCCAGGAATACGGTGTCACGGGGCAGGGTGTCCACTGCGGCCGTACACGTCTCGATCTTGGACTTGCACCACCCGCGCACCCGCTCGTCCTGCGCGGGATCGTCAGGCGTGAAGCTCCGCCCGTCGATCCGCTTCACCAGCGCATCCTCGGAGACCTTGAGGAAGAAGTGGTGAACAGGTATGCCCGTGTCCTTCAGCGCACCAAAGATCTCCGCGACATAACCGGGGTTGATCAGCGTCATGGGCACCAGAACGGGCCGCTGATACTCCTCGACGAGTCCCTTGGCCAGGTCCGCGACCTGTCGCCTCCACAGCCCCAGATCCTGAAAGTCGCCGGTCGGGACCTCCACGATCTCGCGCAGCACAAAACCGACCATCTCCGGGTCGAAGACCAGTGCCTCGGGCCAGCGCGGACGCAGTTCATCCACCAGTGTGCTCTTCCCGCTGCCGAACGCGCCGTTCACCCAGACGATCACAGACATCTCTCCCTCGATGGAAACGCCCACCGGCCACAACCGCCCCGGAGCCACACACTCTCACGCCAGGGTGGGGTCAAACACTGACTGATCATGCCTGAACGATCGTCAAGTGGGGCCGAAACCCACTGACAAGCGGGGCCGGCGCACGCTGTCGAAGCCAGGGCGGTGATGAGGGGCAGCGGAGGGCACGCCTGGCGGTGTGGGTCAAGGGATTGACCCACACCGCCCCAGCCACTACTTTGCGGTGATCGTAGGTCCACGACTACCGAAGGAGGCGACCAGCGGATGTACACCAGCTCTGATCTTGGTCGCCTCGCCCAGTGCACCGTTTGGGTGCCGGGTCGGATCGCGCACGGCTGCTGACACGCCGTTCTGATGTGCCCGTCTGTGGCGCATTCCCGTTTCTCCGTTGTATTCACTTGTATTCACCGGCACGTCATTGCTGCGTGCTGTCGTGCGCCCGCTCCTCTTGCGTGGCGCCTCTGAACACAGAAAGCTGCCTGACGTTGGCGAAGATGATGAATCGACCGCCCATGCTCCGAAAAGAAGGTTTGTGATGGTTGCGGCGCGTATAACGGTCAATGGGAAAGAAGCGCCGATTTCACCCGTTGCGCCCCACACCACAGCGCTGGACTTTCTGCGCGAGCGCGGCCTCACCGGCACCAAGGAGGGCTGCGCCGAAGGTGAATGCGGCGCCTGCTCGGTCCTGGTGGCCCGCCCCGGGGTGAACAAGCCCACCGACTGGGTGGCGGTCAACGCCTGCCTGGTCCCGGTCGCGGCACTCGACGGTCAGGAGATCGTCACCTCAGAAGGGCTCGCCACCGCCGGCGCACCCGGTACGCCGCCCGTCCTTCACCCGGTGCAGGAGGAGATGGCGGAACGCGGCGGCTCCCAGTGTGGCTACTGCACGCCGGGATTCATCTGCAGCATGGCGGCCGAGTACTACCGGCCCAACCGCTGCGCGCACGCGGACTCGGACGGCAACGACAGCGCCGACGCCGAGCATGGTCCCAACGGTTTCGATCTGCACGCGCTGAGCGGAAACCTGTGCCGCTGCACCGGCTACCGCCCCATTCGTGACGCCGCGTTCGCCGTGGGTGCGCCTGCCGACGAGGACCCGCTGGCGCAGCGTCGCGAGCTGGCCCCGCCCGCACCGGCCGCCACCGAATACACCCGGGACGGCAGCACGTTCGTACGCAAGAGCACTCTGGCTGAAACGCTGCGGCTGCTGCGCGAGAGGCCCGACGCGGTGGTCCTCGCCGGCTCCACCGACTGGGGCGTCGAGGTGAACATCCGCGCCCGTCGCGCGGATTGTGTGGTCGCCATCGACCGGCTGCCCGAACTGCGGGAGCTGACGGTCGCGTCCGACGTCATCGAGATCGGGGCGGCGTTGACGCTCACCGAGATCGAGCGTCGTCTCGACGGTGAAGTCCCCCTGCTGGCAGAGCTGTTCCCGCAGTTCGCATCCCGTCTCATCCGCAACGGCGCGACCCTCGGCGGCAACCTGGGCACGGGCTCGCCCATCGGTGACAGTCCGCCTGCGCTGCTCGCGCTGGAGGCATCGGTGGTACTCGCCGACGCCGACGGTGAGCGCGAGGTCCCGTTGGCGGACTACTTCACCGGCTACCGCACGAGCGTGCGTCGTCCCGGTGAGCTGATCCGCGCGGTGCGCATCCCGTTGCCGCTGTCGCCGGTCGTGGCCTTCCACAAGATCGCCAAGCGGCGCTTCGACGACATCTCCAGCGTGGCCGCGGCCTTCGCGCTCGACATCGAGGACGGGATCGTCCGTAAGGCGCGCATCGGCCTGGGCGGAGTGGCCGCCACACCGATCCGCAGCCTTGCCACCGAGGCGGCCCTGGAGGGCGAGCCGTGGTCCGCGGAGACGGTCGAGTCCGCGGCCCGGGTGCTGCGGGACGAGGGCACCCCGATGAGCGATCACCGCGCCAGCGCCGCATACCGTTCCGCGATGCTGGGCCAGAGCCTGATGAAGCTGTACGCGCACACCACCGAGGCGGTCTCGTCATGAGCCATCTGTCCCAGCGCCCCGACAAGCCCGTCGTCGGCGTCTCCATGCCGCACGAGAGCGCAACCCTGCACGTCACCGGCAAGGCGCTCTACACCGACGACCTGGTCCATCGCACGAAGGACGTGCTGCACGCCTACCCGGTCCAGGCCATGAAGGCCCACGGCAGGATCATCGCCCTGCGCACCGAGCCCGCGCTCGCCGTGCCCGGGGTGGTCCGTGTACTGACCGGCGCCGACGTACCCGGCGTCAACGACGCCGGGATGAAGCACGACGAACCGCTCTTCCCCGACGAGGTCATGTTCTACGGGCACGCGGTCGCCTGGGTACTCGGCGAGACCCTGGAGGCGGCCCGGCTCGGTGCGGCCGCCGTCGAAGTGGACCTCGACGAACAGCCCTCCCTGATCACGCTGCAGGACGCGATCGCGGCCGACAGTTTTCACGGCGCCCGACCCGTGATGCTGACCGGTGACGTCGACGCGGGCTTCGCCGACTCCGCGCACGTGTTCACCGGGGAGTTCCAGTTCTCCGACCAGGAGCACTTCTACCTCGAGACGCATGCGGCCCTGGCCCATGTCGACGAGGGCGAGCAGGTGTTCGTCCAGAGCAGCACCCAACACCCCTCCGAAACACAGGAGATCGTCGCGCATGTGCTGGGTCTGCACAGCCACGAGGTGACCGTGCAGTGTCTGCGCATGGGTGGGGGCTTCGGCGGCAAGGAGATGCAGCCGCACGGGTTCGCGGCCGTCGCCGCGCTCGGCGCCAAGCTGACCGGTCGGCCGGTCCGGCTTCGGCTCAACCGGACCCAGGACCTGACGATGTCCGGCAAGCGGCACGGCTTCCACGCCGAGTGGAAGATCGGCTTCGATGCCGACGGCCGCATCCAGGCCCTGAACGCCACGCTGACCGCGGACGGCGGGTGGAGCCTGGATCTCTCCGAACCAGTGGTGGCCCGCGCACTGTGCCACATCGACAACACCTACTGGCTTCCCAACGCGCGCATCACGGGCAGGATCGCCAAGACCCACAAGGTCTCCAACACCGCCTTCCGGGGCTTCGGCGGGCCTCAAGGCATGCTGGTGATCGAAGACATCATGGGCCGGTGCGCGCCGCTCCTCGGCCTGGACCCGATGGAGCTGCGGGAGCGCAACTTCTACCGGCAGGACCAGTCGACGCCGTACGGGCAGCCCGTTCCCCAGCCCGAACGGATCTCCGCCGTCTGGAAGAAGGCCCAGGAGAACGCCGCCGTCGCCGAGCGCCGACGCGAAATCGACGCCTTCAACGCGGCGCACCCGGACACCAAGCGGGCGCTCGCGCTCACCAACATCAAGTTCGGCATCTCGTTCAACCTCACCGCCTTCAACCAGGGCGGCGCGCTGGTGCTGATCTACAAGGACGGCTCGGTCCTGATCAACCACGGCGGCACCGAGATGGGCCAGGGCCTGCACACCAAGATGCTGCAGGTCGCCGCGACCACACTAGGCATCCCGCTGCACAAGGTCCGGCTTGCCCCGACGCGCACGGACAAGGTCCCCAACACCTCGGCGACCGCGGCCAGTTCCGGGGCGGACCTCAATGGTGCGGCGGTGAAGAACGCCTGCGAGCAGTTGCGCGACCGTCTGCTGCAGGTGGCTGCCACCCAGTTGGGTACGAGCGCCGCGGACGTACGCATCGTCGAGGGCCTCGCGCGCGGTCTCGGCAGCGACAAGGAGCTGGCCTGGGACGACCTGGTGCGCGCCGCGTACTTCCAGCGGGTTCAGTTGTCGGCGGCCGGCTTCTACCGGACCGAAGGTCTGCACTGGGACGCGAAGACGTTCACCGGCTCGCCGTTCAAGTACTTCTCCTACGGCGCCGCCGCGGCCGAGGTGGAGGTGGACGGCTTCACCGGCTCGTACCGCATCCGGCGGGTGGACATCGTGCACGACGTCGGCGACAGTCTGTCCCCGATGATCGACATCGGTCAGGTCGAGGGCGGTTTCGTCCAGGGGGCGGGCTGGCTGACGCTTGAGGACATGCGCTGGGATGCCAGTGACGGTCCGCACCGTGGCCGGCTGCTGACCCAGGCGGCCAGCACCTACAAGCTGCCGAGCTTTTCGGAGATGCCCGAGGAGTTCAACGTCACGTTGCTGGAGAACGCCACGGAAGAAGGGGCGGTGTACGGGTCCAAGGCCGTGGGCGAGCCTCCGCTGATGCTGGCGTTCTCGGTGCGAGAAGCGTTGCGGCAGGCCGCCGCGGCGTTCGGGCCGAGCGGGGTCAGCGTCACGCTGGCCTCGCCCGCGACGCCGGAGGCGGTGTACTGGGCGATCGAGAGGGCACGCCAGGGCGATGCCTCCCGGGACGACCATGGCCGGAACGGCGTCGGCCCCGAGCCGCAGCTTGGCGACGTCAAGATCCGCCCCGGCGCAGTAGCGTTGAACAGTGCCTGACATGACGTGGGTCGCCGCGGTCGCACGGTTGCGAGCACGCCGGGAAGCCGGCGTGCTGGTGACCGTCGTGACCGTGCGCGGTCACGCCCCGCGCGATGCCGGAGCGAAGATGGTGGTCGGGCGGAGCGAGACCTGGGGCTCGATCGGTGGCGGAAACGTCGAGGCCGTCGCGATCGACCGGGCCCGAGAGATGATCACCACCGCCAAGGCCGAGCCGGAGCTGATCGACTTCGCCCTGAACGACAAGGTGACCAACCAGCACGGCGTGCAGTGTTGCGGCGGCACGGTCACCGTGCTGCTCGAATCACTGTCCGTGGTACGGACGGTGGCGATCTTCGGTGTGGGGCACGTCGGCCTGGAACTGGCGCGCATCCTGGCACGCCAGGACCTCGACCTGCATCTCATCGACACGCGTTCCGACATCCTCTCCGACAAGCGGCTCGATGTGCTGGCCGACGCGGTGGCCCAAGTACACGTACACCACACGCCGTTGCTGCCCGAAGAGGTGCTGGAGGAGCTTCCGCGCGGCACCCACATCCTGATCATGACCCATGATCATGCCGAGGATGCCGCCCTGTGTGACGCGGCCCTTCGCACCGCTCATCTGGGTTCCATCGGCCTGATCGGGTCGGCGGCCAAGTGGGTGCGGTTCCGCAAGCGCCTCGCCACCGAGGGCGGTCACGACGAGGCCACCATCGATCGCATCAAGACCCCGATCGGGCTGGCCGACGCCACCGGCAAGGAACCGGCGACCATTGCCGTGAGTGTCGCTGCCGATCTGCTGCGCACCTTCGAAGCCGAGGGGAACTGACTCCTCGCTGATCGTTCCGCGAAGGGCCGGGGGAGCACCTCACCGTCCTGCGCAGCGCGTTGCGGGTGCACGCCTTGAGCGCGACGTCGGGCGGGGGCGAGGCGTGCACCCGCGTCACGCCGTCGCGTTGACCGCCGTCACGTCCCCGCCCGTCGTCCGTCGGTACCTGTCCGTGACAGCGGCAACCGAATCCCCGCTCATCCTTCCGCGCATGCTCCGGTCCATCTCCCGATTCGCGCGCAGCACGTCCGCCGTGGGCCCGACCCGCGCTTCCTCGTAACGGGTGAGCGCGGCGGCCACACCGCCCCCGGCGGCCAGTTCTACCGCTAGCGTCCGGGCGTCCACGATCGCCTGGGAGGCACCGTTGGCGCCCGTCGGATAGACAGGGTGCGCGGCGTCGCCGAGCAGCGTCGCGCACCCCCGACCCCAACGCGGCAGCGGATCGCGGTCCACCATGGGGTACTCGAAGATGGCGGGGGTGCTGGTGACCAGCCCGTGCAGGTCCACGCCGAGCGCGGCGAAGTCCCAGCCCGCAAGGTGGCGCAGCACGTCGTCTCCGCTCCCCTCGCGATTCCAGCCCACGTCCTCGATCAGCGGCCCCGGGGCCGCCTCGGGCGCCAGGCACACCCAGTTGACCAGCGGGCGCCGCGCCGAGATCGGGTAGACGACCAGTTGGATGTTCCGCGCGTCGTTCGCGATGATCGCGGATCGGCCCGTCAGGAAGGGTGCCGACTCCACGACGCCCCGCCACAACCGCACCCCCGACCACCGCATCGGACCCTCGTTCGCGTGCAGCGCCGCCCGCACGATCGACCGGGCGCCGTCCGCGCCGACCAGCGCCTGGGCCTCGATCACCGCGGGCAGCCCGGTCGCCCGGTCGGTTGCCCTGACCCGTACCGCGTCCCGCCCGTCGGCGAAGGACTCGAGCCGCGTTCCTGTGCGGACCGCGGCCGGGCCGAGCCGCTCCCGTACCGCGTCGAGCAGCAGGAGCTGCAATTCGCCGCGGTGGATGGCGTATTGCGGCCATCGGTACCCGGCTGCCATGCCGACGTCCTCGGCGAATCGGCGCCGGCCGCGTTCGTCGGCGTAGACCTGCTCGGCAGTGGCGACGCCGGTCGCGGCGAGTGTGTCCCCGAGGCCGAGTCGGGTCAGTTCGCGCACCGCGTGCGGCTGGAGGCTGATGCCCACTCCAAGGGAGGCGATCCGCCGCACCCGTTCGATGACGGTCACCTTGATGCCTTCCGCGTGGAGGGCGAGCGCGGCGGTCAGTCCGCCGATTCCGGCCCCGGCGATCAGTACGCCGGTCTTTTCCGCACTGCTGAGGTCGTTGATTTCCATGGATTCACTGTCGAGCAGCAGCCGATCAGAAGTCCAAGTAGTTCTTCTTCGTCCAACTATGCTTCCCAGTTATGGAGTTGCGACAGCTTGAGTACCTGGTGGCCGTGGTCGAGGAGGCGAGCTTCACCCGGGCGGCGGAGCGGCTGCATGTCACTCAGCCGGGAGTGAGTTCCCAGATAAGGCAACTGGAGCGCGAGCTGGGCCAGCGGCTGCTGGATCGCTCGGGTCGTACGGTCCGTCCCACCGAGGTGGGTGCCACCGTGCTGGAGTACGCGCGCTCCGCGCTCGCCGCGGTGGCGGGCGCTCAACTCGCGGTGGACGAGTACACCGGGCTGCTGCGCGGCTGTGTCGCGGTCGGCACGGTCACCATGGCGTCCGAGCTCGATCTGCCCGGGCTCCTCGCCTCCTTTCACCGCCGCCACCCGGCCGTGGACATCAGCCTTCGGGAGTCCAGTTCGGACGAGCTGGCCGCCGCCCTGACCGCCGGCCGGCTCGACGCGGCCGTGGTCGCCCCGGCCCATGGCCCGCCGCCCGGCATCGAGCTCCAGACCATCGCCGATGAACCGCTGGTGGCCGCCGTGAGCAGGGAAGACCCACTTGCCCTGTCCGGGCGGGACGAGGTCACGCTCACGGAGCTGGCCGACCGTACGCTGATCACTTTCACCCACGCCACCGGCACCCGGGCAGACATCGACGCCGCCTGCGCCGCCGCCGGCTTCCGGCCGCGCATCGCCTTCGAGGCGAGTGACCCGAGGGTGCTGGCGCGGCTCGCGGCGTACGGCATGGGCGTGGCGATCCTGCCCGAGCCGATCGCCCGCGACCACCCGGACGAGCTGCATGTGCTGTTCACCCACCCCGTCATCTGTGGTCGGCTCGCCCTGGCGTGGCGGACGGCGGGCACGGAGAGCCCAGCGGCACGGGCGTTCCTGACCCATGCCCGCACCGCCCTGCGGCCGCGGTGACGAGTGATGGACCGCTGCGCCATCAGCTGGTCTTCGGGCCGACGGTGATCGTCGGTGGCGTTCGGCCTGTCAGGCGCGGTCGTGGAGCGTGACGTGGTAGCCGTCGGGGTCGGCGAAGGTGAAGGTCCGGCCGAAGGGGCCGTCGATCGGCGCGGAGGCGATGGTGTGACCGTCGGCGACGAGAGCATCGTGAATGGCCTGGACGTCCGTGGCGTGGAGCCAGATCGCGGCCCCGATGCCGGGCTGGGCGACGGATGCGAGATCGGTGCCGGGTACGACGGCGCGGAGTGCGAACGTGATCGGCTTCGTCTCGAATACGACGGCGTGTGGAGGCCCGGTCTGTGAGCGGACGAGGCCGAGGTACTGCTCGTAGAACGCCTGCGAAGCGTCGAGGTCGCGTACCTGGAGCGAGATGAAGTCGGGGCCGGTGACGGGCATGATGCTGCTCCTTGTGTCCGTGTCAGATTCCTGACACGGGCCAACGTATGTCAGACTTCTGACATGAGTCAAAAGGGTGTCGGCGTCGACCTGGCCAAATCACTGGGCTACCTGCTGAAAGAGGCATCGAGCGCTCTGCGCGCAGCCATGGAGGAGGTGCTGCGGCCGCTCGGGATGAGCGTGACGCACTACTCCTGCCTGGAGCTGCTGGCCCAACGGCCGGGCTTGTCGAACTCCGAGCTCGCGCGGGGCGCGTTCGTGACACGGCAGTCGATGAACGTGCTGCTCCAGAACCTGGAACGAGAGGGCTACGTGACCAGGCCTGCGGAGGCGCCCGTCGGGAAGGTTCTTCCCGCGCGGCTCACGCCTCGCGGCCGACGGAGCCTGGAGAAGGCGACCGTGGCGGTCCGTTCCGTCGAGGTCAGAATGCTGGCCGACATGACCGAAGCCGAGCAGTCAGACGCGTTCCGGATTCTGCAGGGCATGATCCATTCCCTGCGTAATGGCAACGACGGTGCATAGCTCGCTCCTCGCTCCTCGGCTCGACAGGCCCGGACAGGCGTGAAAACCATTGGGATGCCCGGCTTGCTGCAGGCATGATCGGCTCGTGGACATCTACCTGCAGACCGAGCGCCTGGCCCTGCGCCGCTTTACCGCCGATGACGCGGACCTGCTGATCGAGCTGGACAGCGATCCGGCGGTGATGCGCTACCTGTCCGGCGGACATCCGACCGCACCGGAGGTCGTGCGCGAGCGCCACCTGCCGAACATCATGGCCGGCTACGACAAGTGGGGCGGGGACCTCGGACTCTTCGCCGCGCACGAGAAGGACGGCGGCGCGTTCATCGGCTGGTTCATCCTGCGCCCCGAGCCGGAGGGACCACTGGACGAAGTCGAACTCGGCTACCGGCTGCGGCAGTCGGCCTGGGGCAAGGGCTATGCCACCGAGGGCTCGCGGGCCTTGCTGGGCAAGGCGTTCACCGAGCTCGGTGTGCGCATGGTGTGGGCTGAGACGATGTGTGTGAACCGCGGTTCACGCAACATCATGGAGAAGCTCGAGATGACGCTCGCGGACACCATCCCTACCCCCTCCGACATGCAGCTGGTCGAGGGCTCCGAGCAGGGAGGCGTACGGTACGAGATCACCAAGGAGCAGTGGGAGCGGCAGTAGCCACGGTGAGCAGGGCCGTTCCGCATCCACAACCACCGGAACCGACCGGTGGACGGCAGGCGTCGTGCCAGGTTGAACCCGGAGCGTGCCAGGGGCCGTTGGCGGCGGCAGCAGCAGCAGTAGCAGCGGCGGCGCTGACGCTGCGATCATGGCAGCATGACCGCGCCGCTTCCTGAGCCCCCGCAGCCCACGCTCCAGATCGTGGAAGTGGATGTCCTCGGAGCGGACCGGATGGCCATTGCGGTGCGTTGTCTGGAGACCATGCGGCTGGGCGCCGAGTTTCACCGCACGGATCGGCGCGGCCAAGTGATGCACTTGACGGTGGTGGAGATCCGTCGCTACCCGTCAGTGCCGCCGGTCCCCGTGGTGCATCCGCCCCATGCGGCCCGCGTGATCCTCACGGGTGCAGGGGCTGGACAACTTCGGCTGCGGCCCTGGGGCATCATCAAGGGCAGGAACCCAGCCGGCTGATCCAGAGCAATGGCGCGAAGGAAGGTCATTGGCCACTGTCCGGCGGACCATGTGGCCGTGAGGGCGCCAAGTTAGTTCTCGCGGGCTGGACTGCGCCCGGCTGCGAGGCCTTTCTGCCCGTCGCCCATGGGCAGGACGGCCAGTGCGGTGTCCGCAATGTTCCGCAGCGTCTCCGGGGCGAGGCCAGCTTTGCCCACCGCCTCAATTCCGCGGACCACAGTCAGCAGGAGTGCCGCCAACCGCTCCGGGTCCGCAGTGCTGTCGATGTCGCCGTGGCGCTGGGCGGCGCTGATCTCCGTTCGCAGCAGGGCCAGCAGTGCCGTCATGGTCTCGGCCGACCGTCCGGCGACCGTGGGATCGTTCTGGGCCAGTTCCGCCGCGCCCTTGGCCAACAGGCACCCGCGGCGCTCGGTGTCGGAGGCGGTGTTCTCCGCCATGAGGTGCACGTATCCCGACAGCCGGGCCAAGGCTTCCGCGTCCGGGCCACCTGTCAGCCGCTCTTCGGCCACCTCGACGACTGCGGTGCACCAGTCGCCGAACACGCGGTGGAACAGCTTGCCCTTGTCGCCGAATGCGCCGTACAGGCTGCCCTTGCCCAGTCCGGTCACCCGGGCGATGTCGTCCATCCGGGTTCCCGCATAGCCGGCCGCCCAGAACTGTTCCCGGGCCCGCTCCAGGACGTGGCGTTCGTCGAATGCGCGTGGTCTTGCCATGGTCTCAGCGTATCCATTCTTGACTCGATCGTCCATTACTGCCTAAGTTGTGGACGATCCATTCCACAACTGAAGGGGTTCGCCATGTCAGGCGTGCTGCAGGAGAAGGTGGCCGTGATCACCGGAGGGACCAGCGGGATCGGGCTGGCCATCGCCCACCGCTTCGTCCGGGAGGGTGCACGGGTCTTCGTGACGGGCCGGGACACCGACCGCCTCGAAGCGGCAGTCAAGGAGTTGGGTCCTGCGGCCACCGGCGTACGGTCCGACGTTTCGGTCCTGGCCGACCTGGACGCGCTCTACACGCGAGTCCGCGAGGAGGCCGGACGCATCGACGTGCTGGTGGCCAACGCGGGAATCGTCGCGGACGCTGGGCTCGGCGCCCACACCGAGGCGAACGTCGATCTGACGCTCGCCGTCAACGTCAAGGGCCCGCTCTTCACCGTTCAAAAGGCGCTTCCGCTGCTGGCGGAGAACGCCTCCATCCTGGTCATCGGCTCGAGCAACAGCGTGCGGCCCAATGAGCAACTCGAGGTCTACAGCGCCTCGAAGGTGGCGCTGAGCAACCTCGTGCACAACTGGGCCCGGCAGTCCCGGGAGCGCCGGTTCCGGGTCAACGTGCTCAGCCCCGGGCCCACGCGAACCCCTGGCCTGCTGGGCGCCGCGGGGCCGGACGCCGACCGGTTCGCCGAGGCCGTCGTGCCACTGGGGCGGCTGGCCAACGCCGAGGAAATCGCCGCGGCCGCCCTCTTCCTGGCTTCGGACGCCTCCTCGTTCGTCACCGGCGCCGAACTCTTCGCCGACGGCGGCTACACCCGGGCCTGAACGACGGCCGGTGGTGCGCCTCTGGCTCCCTCGATGCGATGGGGGCGCACCACCGGCCGCGCGTGTGGAGTGCGTCCTGTCGAAGCCAGCGGGCCGACCGCCCCTGCTGCCGTTGCGCTGCCGGTTGGCCCGCTGGTCCTCCCGTGGGCGTCCCAGGCCCTCATCGGGACGGTGCGGAGCGTGAGTCCTTTCCGGGACTCTGTGGCCCGGCGCGCTGTGAAGCCGACCGCTTTCACTTGACCGGAACCGCGCCTCTCGATAGTCACGCGACGCATTGACCCCACAGCACCATCACGGTTGCATGCTTGTGGCCCTCCGGTGGGGACCGGGAAGAGGGGTCATGACTTGTCTTGGGGGGAAAATGAGGGGAACCACGAAGCGGCGAGGCATCAGACGTGTGCGGGCCGCCTTATGCGCCACCGTCGTGGTCTGCGCGGTCACGACGGTGCTGCCCGGAGTCGCTTCGGCCGAGTCCATGAACGTGGCGCGCGTCGCGAGCGACAGCGGAGCCGGGGTCGAGCGGATCAGTGTCGCGCCCGACGGAACCCAGGGCGACGGCGACTCCACCGCCGCCACGATCACCACAAACGGCCGCAGTGTCGCCTTCTCGTCGTTGGCGAACAACCTCACACCCGACAACCCGGCGATACGGGAAAGGGTGTACGTCCGCGACCAGCGGATGAGCAAGACCACGCTGATGAGCACCCCCGTCCGCCCGGACCAGCCCCCGGTGATCAGCGGTGACGGGCAATACGTTGCCATGTGGGGACTGTGGCAACGAGACACGAAGTCCTTCCTGTCCCAGGTGAGTTCGGGAAGCACGATCGGCATGAACTGCGCGGGACTCAGCTGCAGCCAGACATCGCTGAGCGCGGACGGCCGCTACATCGCCCAGGTCGCCACCTTCAACCGACCGCCGTCCCGGCAGCGCATCGAGGTACGGGACTGGCGCGCCAACACCACCGAAACCGTCTACGAGTTCGACCACACCGTCTCGTCCCGGCCCTCCATCAGCGGCGACGGCCGCTTTGTCGCCTACCAGGACGGCAAGACGGAGGACGTCTTCGTGTGGGACCGGACCGACGACACCTCAGCCGGCCCGATCGAGGGGCCGTCCAAGGCAGCGAAACTCGTCCAGATCAGCAAGGACGGCAGCAAGATCGTCTACCTCTCGGGCTCCGACACCTACGTCCAGGACGAGAGCTCGGGCACCGACCAACTGGTGCCCAACGTACGGGGCCTGGCCATCGACCCCACCGGCCGCTACCTGCTGTACGCCCCGAACGACACGACCGGACCGTCGCTCGTGCTGCGCGACCTGCGGACGGGCACCGACGAGGTCGTCTCGAACCAGCCCGCCACGGCCGGGACCGACACGGTCAGTGCCGGTGGGCGTGACGTGGTCTTCCACTCCACGGCCGACGACATCGTGCCCGGCGACACCAACGGTAAGTCGGACGTCTTCGTCCGCCGCTTCTACTGATCGCACCACGACAGCCACGCTCTCCTGCTGCCCCACCGCTCGCGCGCGAGCGGCGGGGCAGCAAGGTTCGTAGCGGAGCCGGGGCCGACGCAGGGGCCCGATCCAGCCGGGGGACTCTCCTACGTCTTGGGCACCGAGAAGCGGAAGAGCTTGCCGGACCAGGTGGCGTACAGGTTGTCGCCGACGGCTTGCGCGGTCCAGGATCCGGGGCCGCCGGTGGCCCGGTAGTGCCAGACCTGCTTGCCGGTGTCGGCGCGGAAGGCATACAGGCCCTTCGTGCCCGCGGCGAGGAACAGTCCGCGCAGGGCGCCCAGGAGTTTGAGGTCACCCAGTCCCGCCCCTGCCGTCCAGCGTTTCCCTCCGGTCTTGGCGTCGAGCCCGTGCAGGACCTTCTTGTCCAGGTAGCAGACGGTCGAACCGGTGCGTGCGTAACCGCGGTTGCCGCGGGCGGCGGTCTGCGCCGTCCACAGGGTCTTGCCCGACGCGGGGTCGAAGGCTGCCAGCAAGCCGCGGGTCGAGCCATTGAAGCCGGTGCTCGGGTAGCAGAACAGGGTGCCCCCGAGCAGGCTCAGGGATCCGGCCCAGCCGAGGACCTCGCTGTTGGTGGGAGGGAGTTTGGTGGGCTTGCTCCAGAGCGTCCTGCCGTCGTCGGGATCAAGGGCGAGCAGCTTCATTTCGGCGTCGATGCCGTAGAGCACCTTGTCCTTGTCCTGCGGGCCCTCCGACAGACGCTCCGGTGGGTACAGAGTGACGAGGTCCTTCGTCCATACGCGCTCGCCCGACTTCCGGTCGAGGGCGGAGTAGCCCCTGAGCATCGCGGCCGGGTTGACTTTCGACGCATCGCCCCAGGCGAGCAGCGCCCCCGCCGGGGTGGCGCCGATGATCACGCTGACGTCCTGCTCGTCACGCGAGGTCCACCGCACCTCACCGCTCGATGCCTCCAGGGCCCGGAAGCGTCCGCCGCTCGTGGTCATGACCAACTCGCCGTCCGAGAAGTCCAGTTTGGGCGCGCTGCCCCCGGCCGGGGGCGCGTCCCACAGCTCCTTTCCGGACC
Organism: Streptomyces sp. NPDC032198; assembly: GCF_040636975.1. Lineage (NCBI taxonomy): Bacteria > Bacillati > Actinomycetota > Actinomycetes > Kitasatosporales > Streptomycetaceae > Streptomyces > Streptomyces sp. NPDC032198. Next base: position 196,316 of record NZ_JBEZVL010000008.1, read on the forward strand.
GGCCGTCGAATGCGTACACCTTGCCATCGGTGCGCACGGTGTAGACGCGCTTGTCGTCCGGGAGGGCGTCGGTGTTCTGGCCGCCGAGGTCCTTCCACAGGAGCTTGCCGGTGCCCCGGTCGAAGCAGGCACCGGAGGCCTTCTCCGTACACAGCAGCGTGGAGCGCGTGACCGAGCGCAGGAACATGCCGGGCTGCGGAAGCTCCTTGGCCCAGTCGAGGGTGGGGGCGGCAACCGTGCCCCCGCCGTCCCCGCCGCGTGAGCGAAGGAACCAGGCGGTGCCGCCCGCTGCCGCGCTCGCGGCGAGTACGGCGCCGCCGGTCAGCAACCGGCGGCGGCTGAGCAACGGGGTGCGTAGGGCGCCCTGCAACATGCGCTGGTCCTCGGTCACCTGGAGCTCGACCGCGCCGAGCCAGCCGGCGGTGGTCTCCGGGCGCAGCCAGGCCTGGAGCTGTTCGACGGTGGGGCGGCGCGCGGGGTCCTTTTCGAGGCAGGCGGTGACGATGCCGAGCAGGCCGTGGGGGACGCCGTTCAGCTGCGGCGCTTCGTAGGCGGCCCGGTAGAGCAGGGCGTGGACCGCGCCCGTACCGAAGGGCGGAGCGCCGGTGGCTGCGAGGGCGAGTACGCAGCCGAAGGCGAACACGTCGCTCGCGGGGGTGAGTTCGCCCCCGCGCGACTGCTCGGGCGACATGAAGCCGGGCGATCCCGCGACCTGGCCCTCGGCGGTCAGCACGGTTCCGTCGACGGCCCGGCTGATGCCGAAGTCGATGACCCGGGGGCCGTCGCGGGTGAGGAGGATATTGGACGGCTTGAGGTCGCGGTGGATGAGCCCGGCGCGGTGGATCGCGGCCAGCGCCTCGGCCAGGCCGCCGCCCAGGACGCGCAAGGTGGCCTCGGGCATGGGCCCGTGGGCGTCCAGGGCGTCGGTGAGGGAAGGGCCGGGGATGTACGCGGTGGCCAGCCACGGCTGGGGTCCCTCGGGATCGGCGTCGACGACCGGCGCGGTGAAGGCACCGGACACCGCTCGGGCGGCCTCGACCTCGGCCCTGAAGCGGCGGCGGAAATCGGGGTCGGCGGCCAGTTCGGGACGCACGACCTTGACGGCGACCGCACGGCCGCTGCGCGACGCGGCGAGGTGGACGCGGCCCATGCCGCCCGCACCGAGTTCTCGGATCACCCGGTAGGGGCCGATGTACGTGGCAGGGGCAGGGGCAGGGGCAGGGGCAGGGGCAGGGGAGGCGGCTTGCGGGGGAGGCGCGGACGGACTTGGTCCGGGCGGCGTTGGCCCAGGCGGTGTTGCTCCCGGCGTCGCGGGTGCGGACGGCGGCACGGGTGGTGTGGGTGGCATGGTCACGGCGTGTCGCTCCGGAAGGCGTAAAGGGTGGTCTCGGATGCGGCGAAGAGGGTGCTGCCGGAGATCTGGAGCAGCCAGTTGCTCTTGCCCCCGGCTTCGGCGCCGGAGGGCTGGTGTGCCCACTGCGCCTTGCCGTCGGAGGCGCGCAGGACGACGAACCCCGGTACGTCACCGGTGGCCCAGGTAGGGATCGCCACTACGGACGAGGAGACGACGGGCCCCTGGTCCTGTGCGCCGCCGGTGGTCGTCAGGTGTACCGGGCTCTCGGTGTGCCACGCCTGCTCACCGCTGCGCATGTCCAGGGCGAACACGGTGCCCGGTCCGTCGTAGAGATAGGCCCGCTTGCCGCGGACCCTGGCCGGGCTGATGGTGGTCGTCTCGTTGACCGCGGTCCACAGCTTCTTGCCGTCGGCGACGCGGAAGGCCTGCACCTTGGTGCTGGTGACGAGCAGGGTCTTGCCGTCGGTGGACAGATGGGGATAGGCGCCGGGCTTGATGACGTCCCGGACCTTCCACCGCTCGGCACCCGAGCGCAGGGCAAGGCCACGGAGCGTGCCGTTGTCCTGGAGGAAGCAGCGGCTTCCCTCGGCGTACGCCTGGAAATCGCTGCCCTTGACCTTGCGCGACCACAGCACCTCGCCGGAGCCGAGATCGACCGCGAGCACCCCGTATCCCTTGTGACCGCTGGTGCCGACGACCGCCACCGAACCGGCGACGGACAGGATGCTCTCGACGAAGTCGGCGGACTGGGCGTCGGCGCGCTGCTCGGTGATCGCGTGGGTGAACTTCTGCTTGCCCGCGGCGTCGACGCCGAACAGATAGCCGCGCTCGCCGCTCCAGGCTGAGGCGAAGAGCGTCGGCCCGTGCACGCCCAGCCACTTCGGGTCCCCTGACGTGCCGGAGGGTAAGCGCAGCGACCCCGCCCAGAGTTCCTTCCCCGCAGTGGTGTCATAGGCGGTGGCGCGTCTTTGCTCCCAGTGCACCAATACGTCGTCCAGGAGCTGGAGTTGGGCGCTGTCCAGCTTCTTCAGCGGGACCGTCCACCGCGGCTTCGGGCCGCCCGGGACCTTGGGTTCGGGCCGGCCGGTGGTGCCCGCGCTGCCGCCGCCGCGGGCCGGTGTCGTGCTTGGCTTCGACCGCCACCCGGTCAGCGCCGCGGCCCCGCCGCCCGCGGCGACGGTGGTGGCGGCCGCGGATATCCACAAGAACCTGCGGCGACTGGGCCCCCTGGGGGGAGCGGTGGCGAACGGGTCCTCTGACGGTCCAAGGGGCGTCATGGGTACGGGCGGCGCGGACACCAGAACGGCGGCGTGTGCCTCCCGCCGCGCCAGATCCTGCCGCAGGCCCTGCGTGAGCAGGGCGGCAGGGTCCGCGGTCCCCAGCACGCCCAGCACTGACGCGGCGGGCGGCCTGCGGGCGGGGTCCTTGTCCAGGCAGGCGCTCACCAGCGGCGTCAACGCCGAGGGTATTCCGTCCAGTTGGGGCGGATGGTGGACGGCCCGGTAGAGGATCTCGGCTGTCCCTCCGGAGCCGAAGGGGCCGCGCCCGGTGGCCGCGAAGACCAGCACGCAGCCCAGCGAGAAGAGGTCGGCCGCCGGTCCGGCCTCGCGGCTCGAAGTGATCTGCTCGGGTGCCATGAACCCGGGCGTCCCCATCACGGCACCGGTCCGGGTCACCTGGGTGGCGTCCACCGCGCTGCTGATGCCGAAGTCGATGACCCGGGGCCCGTCTTCGGCGATGAGTACGTTGCCGGGCTTGAGGTCACGGTGCACGATGCCGGCGTCATGAATGGCCAGCAGCGCCTCCGCGAGGCCGGTGCCAAGGGCCCGCAGGCCCGCCTCGGGCAGCACACCGAAGCCGCTGACGACCTCGTGCAGCGACGGCGCGGGAACGTAGGCCGTGGCCAGCCAGGGCTGCGGGGCGTCCGCGTCCGCGTCGAGCACCGGCGGGGTGAAGAATCCGCTCACGCGGCGGGCGGATTCGGCCTCGCGCCGGAAACGCCCGCGGAAGTTCGGCGCCTCGGCGTACTCGGGCCGGATGACCTTCAGGGCCACCAGCCGCGAACCCGGCGACCGGGCCAGGAACACCCTGCCCATGCCGCCTTCGCCGAGGAGCTGAAAGACCTCGTAGGGGCCGATACGGGAAGGGCTCCGCTGGCCCGGGACTTGCCCCGGGACTTGCCCAGGGATCTGACCGGGCGGCTGCGGGAGGCCGGTGAGAGGCCGGGTCGGTGTGGCCGGAGGCTGGGGCACGGTGGTGTGCGCCGCCCTTGCGGCCGGAGGCTGCGGCACCGTGGTGTGCGCAGGCCGTGCGGCCGTGGGGTCGCTGCTTTCGTGGGGAGGGGTATGCACGACGTCGCCGCGGCGATCAGCTCAGCGAACCGAGCACATCACGGGCGGCAGCGATGGCGGCGTCCTCGGCCTGCTTCTTGGTGGTGTCGGAGTTCTCCCGGCTGTAGGTGAAGTCCACGCTGAGCGCGGCGTTGCCCTGCAGGACGACCACCTCTGACTGGGCCAGCGACCCGTCCCGGGCGTCGACGGTGTCGACGATGAGGGACTCCTCGCCCAGCCCGCTCACCGGCCGGGAACCCTCCACCTTGCGTATGCCCTTGAGGTCGCTGTTAGCGGTCGTCTTCTTCGTGTCGTACTGGCCCTTGGCGCTCGCGCCGACCGTGAGGCTCACACTCAGGCTCTGATAGCTGCCGCCGTAGTCGGCGGGCTCCCACCTCGGCATCCTGCTGATCAGTGTCGGGAGATCCTTCTCGTCCATCAGGCCCGGCGTGCACTTGCCTCCGGGCGCGACCTTGTCAATGGTCGACGCCTTGATCAGCTCGCATCCCTTGGGGACCTTGGTATACGCCTTGCCCCCTGACGGCGCCTTCGGCTTGGCGACGCCTGCCGGAGCGCCGGAGGGCTTGCCCTTCGCGGTGCTCTTGTCGTCGTCCCCCGACGTGGCGACGACCACGCCGATGACCACGGCCGCGACGAGCGCCGCGGTGCCCCCGATCAGCCAGACGCGAGAAAGGCCGCCACGAGGGCCCGAGCCGCCGGGGCCGCGGTGGCCGTCCGGAGGAACCGGCTGCGACCAGGCCGAGGGCGGGCCCGGCGCGTGCGGCGGGACCGGCGGCGGCGCCTGGCCGGGCATCGGGGGCGGCGCCTGGCCGGGGCCCTGAGGGCTGTCTCCGAAGCCCTGCGGGGGGCCCACCTGCGGGTTCTCGCTCACGAAACAGCTCGCTTTCCTACGGTCCAGGTCCTTGGGAGGGGCAGGAACCCACCCCAGGGGAAGTGGCCGGAACCGGTCGACCGGGACCGGGCACGACGCGCCGACCCTCTCGCGAGACACTGCAATGCTGATGAAATTCTGCTGAAGCAGAGGATTGGGTTTCCGCTGGGACAACGGGGAACTGCGGGAACTGCATAGACCACGGGGGAGTTTGAAGTGGGCACCAACAGATTCGAAGTGGGCACGAACAGGGCTGACACAGCTGACACGGCTACGGCTCCTGATACGCCCGGTGCGCAAGGCGCGGAGAGCGCGGCAGGTCGGCTGCGTCTCGCCCTGCTCGGCCCGGTCGGCGCCCACCGCGGCGAGACGCCCCTCGACCTGGGGCCCGTACGGCGTCAGGCGGTGCTGGCCGCGCTGATCCTGCGGGCAAACACGCTCGTCACCCACCAGCAACTCCTGGACGACGTATGGGGACTTGAACCACCAGGAACCGGGCGCCGGGTCCTGCCCAGTTACGTCTATCCCCTGCGCAAGGCACTGGATGGGCCCGGTGCCCGCCCCACCACATCCGTGATCCGCGGCGAGCGGGGCGGATACCGCTTCATGCCCGGCGAAGCGCGCACGGACATCGCCGAGTTGACCGCACAAGCCGGTGCCATACGCGGCGCGAAGGCCGCGGGGGACCTCACTGCCGCTCTCGACGGCTGCACGCGGGCACTGAACCTGTTTTGCGGGGAGCCGTTGGCCGGCCTGCCCGGCCCGCTCGCCGACGCAGAGCGGCAGCGTCTCGCCCGGCAGCGGCGCACGCTTCACCAGGAGCGAGTGGAGTGCCTGGTGCTTCTGGGCCGGTATGCGGAGGCTTTGGACGAGCTTCTGGCCGCGCCCACGGCGCAGCCGTACGACGAACCACTCGCCGCTCTTCGGATGCGCGCCCTGTACGGCAGTGGCCGGCAGGCCGAAGCGCTCGCCGCCTACCGGGAGACGCGAGACCGGCTGCGCGCGGAACTGGGCGTGGAACCCGGCGAGGAACTGCAACGGGTGCACCAGGGCGTGCTGCGCCGTGATGACCCGCTGCTGCTGCTGGGCCGGACCCCGCCGCCCCGCACCACAAACTCCGCCACCCCGCAAGCAGCGTCCCCGGCAGCCGCCGCACAGCACACCCAGCCACCGGCGCCCGAGCGCTCCCCGTCCTCGCCGCGCCCCCGCCGTAACGAACTGCCCGGCGACACCGCCTGGCTCGTCGGCCGGGAGACGGAACTGGCCCTGCTCACCGAACCGGTGCCCGCCGACTGTGTCTCCGTGGCCGCCGTGGACGGCACGGCAGGGGTCGGGAAGACCGCGCTGCTGGTCCGTGCCGCCTGGACGCTGCAGGATCAGTACCCGGACGGCTGCCTGTTCGTGGACCTGCACACCTTTGGCGCTCCCCACGAGAGCCTGCGCCCGCAGCGCACCCTGCACCAAATGCTCCGTGCCGTCAACGCTGCCGACGATGAACTGCCCGACGAACTCCACGAGTTGGTGTCCGCCTGGCGGGCGGCCACCAGCTCCTTGCGGCTGCTGTTGGTCGTGGATGACGCTCGCAGTGCGGAACAGGTGCGCCCCTTGCTGCCCGCGGGCCCCGGCAGCCGGGTCCTTGTGGCGGGCCGCCAGCGCCTGCCCGGCCTCGACGCCGACCGGCGGCTCACCGTGGAGCCGCTGGACACGGGCGAGGCGGTCACCCTGCTCACGCGCCTCCTTGGCCAGACGCGCGCCGGCCAGGAACCCGAGGCCGCGCAGGAACTCGCCCGCCGCTGCGGCGGACTGCCGCTGGCTCTGCGGATCGCCGGGGCCCGGTTGCAGAACCGCCCGTCCTGGACACTGGCCCACCTGGTCGGCCGGATGTCGGACGACGAACGCCGCCTGGGCGAGCTCCGGGCGGAGGACCGCAGCGTGGAAGCCGCCTTTCGGATGTCCTACGACCTGCTTGCCCCCGAACTGCGCCGCGGATTCAGGGCGTTGAGCCAGGCGCCGACCGCCGAGTTCGACGGGCTCACCCCCGCCGTCATGCTGGGCCGCTCGCTCCAGGACACCGAGGACCTCCTGGAGCGTCTTGTCGACGCGAGCCTGCTGCAGCAGCCACGGCCCAGCCGCTACCGGCTGCACGATCTCGTACGCGACCACACGCGCCGCCTCGCCGCCGAGATGCCGGATGAGGCCGCCGCGGACCGCGCCGCAGTGCTGCACCTCTACACGGCCGCCGGGCGCATGGCCAGCGACTGGGGCCCCGAGGGCTACCCGACCGGCCCCGATGTCGCCGACGCCCCCTTCAGGGACTGGCGGGAAGCCGACGCGTGGCTGGAGGCCGCGGGCGGTCAGCTGCTCGACGTAGTCGCTTTCGCGGCGGCCACCGGGCAGCGCGAGTACGCCTGCTGGATCGCCGAGTCCCTGGTCGACCCGCTGGTCCGCCAGGGCCGCTTCCACGAGTGCCGCTCAGCCCTGGAGCTCGCGCTGCCCGGCGCCGACCTGGCCGACGACCCGCGGATGCCCTCCTCCCTGCGCAACTGCCTGGCCATCGCGGACATCTACCAGGGACGCTTCCCGCAGGCACACGCCTGGTGCACCGATGCGCTGCGCCTCGCCCGTCACCAGGGCGACCTTCGCGAACAGGCCCGGGCGACCGCCTCCATGGGCGCCGCGGAGCGTGCGCTGGGCCGTTTCCCGGAGGCGGCCGCGCACCTGAGTGAGGCGATGGGGCAGGCGGCCCGGTTCGACGACGACTGGCTGTCCGGGATGTCGAGCTGCAACCTCGGCGCCCTCCACGACCAGCAGGGGCGGCATGAGGAAGCGCTCACGTACTACGCCACCTCCCTCACCTTCGCCGAGAAGATCGGCCGCCCCCGAATGATCAGCAAGACCCTGTGCTTCACTGCCGAGGCCCACCTGGCCTTGGGCCGGCACACCGAGGTCAAAGACCTGGCACGGCGCGCGGCGGACCTGGCCCAGGAGGTCGGCGACCTGCAACTGCGAGCCACGAGCCTGTCCCTGCTCGGCGCCGCGGAACACGGCCGCGGAGACCTGCCGTTGGCCATCACTCTCCAGCGGGAGGCCCTGGCGACGCTCACCGAACACACCAGCAGGCCCCTGGAGATGGAGGTCCGCCGCCGCCTCGGCCGCACCTACGAGGCAGCGGGCCACCCGGCCGAGGCCGAGCAGCAGTTCCACATCGCCCGGTCGTTGGCCGGGACGGCCTGATTCCCGCGCTGCGCAGACGCCCGCTGCTGACCGGACCGCTCAGGCGAAGTCCGCGGCGGTGATGCCCTCGGGGTGTCCGGGCGGCCACTCCACCAACTCGATGCGGTAGCCGTCCGGGTCGGTGAGCCACGACGTCTTCGGGCCGTGGGGTCCGCCCGGCTGCTGGACAGGTCCCGGCTCCAGGCCGGCGTCGGCCAGCCGCTCCAGGGTGGTGGCCAGTGTGTCCACCTGGATCGCGAGGTGGTCGAAGCCACTGCCCACGTCGACGCGTGCGTCGACGGGCCGGTGGACCAGTTCGAGCGAGGCTGCCGGTTCGCCGGGGAGCTTGAGGATCACGAGGTGGCTCCCGCCCTCGGTGTCGACCCTGCCCAGCTCGACGTAGCCCAAGGCGGCGTAGAAGGTGAGCGACCGGTCCAGGTCGGTGACGCGGTAGGCGGCGAAGAGCGTCTTCATGAGGCCTCGTTGGGGCGGCGTACCTGGTAGCGGAGGTGCGTGACGTCTCGGTCCTTGAGAACTCGGACGAGGTCGAGTTCGATGTGATCACCACCGAGGTGGTCGAAGAGCCGTCGGCCGTCCCCGAGGAGGACCTGCACCAGGTGGATTTCCATCTCGTCGATGTGTCCGGCTCGCAGGAGCGCCTGGGCCGCGCCCGCCCCATGAACCATGACCGGCCGGTCACCGGCGGCCGCGCGAGCCTGACGGGCGCAGTCCTCGACGTCGGTGACGAATCGGGCGTGGCCGGGTGGCACGTCCCCCTCATCCACCTGGTGGGTAAGGACGAAGATCGGTACACCGTCGTGGTGGTCGCCCTGCCACCGCCCGGCGAGTTCGAAGGTCCGGCGGCCTGAGATCACCGCGCCGGTCGCCAGCGCCTCGCGATAAACCTGCCCGCTGGGACCGTCGGATTCCCGGTCGTCGAGCCAGTTGAAAAGACGCCCGCCGGCGCGTCCGAGCTCCTGGCCCGGCCGATCGTCCGGACCGGCAATGAAGCCGTCGAGCGACATCGACATGTACAGCCGAATCGGATTGCTCATTCTGGCCTCCTCCCTCTCTCCTCCATGGCATGGGGACGCTCCCTCGCCCCAGGGGCGGGCATGTCACAGGGAAGACTTCAGACAGCAGGCAAACTCATCGGCCTGATGAGGCGTAATTCAAAAGTGGCCGATCAGTTGCGCTGATTGGAGCAGCGGCAGCCTCTCGGAGATCTTCGGCGAATTCCGGAACCGGGGCGGCAGGATCGTTGTGGAGAACCGCGACACGCTGTCGTACGTGCTCTGTAGAAGCCCGGCAGACACCTGCCGCCGCGGCCGTCGGGCCCGGGGGTCTGTGGGACGTGCGAGGAGCAGACTTCAGGCGGGCAGTTTCGTGTCGATGACGAAGCTGATCTCGATGACCTGGCCGGGCAAGGTCAGTTCAGTGACGCCCAAGACCGTGCTGGCCGGGCGGTGGTCGCCGAAGTAGCCCAGGTTGCCCTCCGCCGTCGCCGCGGCGTGCTGCCGCAGGTTCACCACGTACAGGGTCTGCGAGACGATCTGGTTCCGGGTGGCGTCGTAGTGGTCCAGGACCCTGTCCATGTTGGCGTAGGTCTGCTGTAGCTGGGCGGCGAAGTCCCCCGCGTAGAGGAACTCGCCCGCCTCATCGAACGAGAGCTGTCCAGAGACGTGGATCAGCTCGCCGGACTTGATCGCCTGCGCGTAGCCGAAGTCGCTCTCGGCCGGCACGTCGTAGGTGAAGACATCAATGGTGGTCATGGTGCTGACCCTTCCTATTCGCTCTCTTGTGGTTACTCGGGAACTGTAGGAGAGTGATGGCTGACCTGGAAGAACGCACTTTTCGGTGACTGGGGAACCCAATGGTGACCAAGCAGCTGCTCAAGGGCCTGCCCGAGGACGCTGACCTGCGGCGCGCGGACTCCTTGGCGCGGGAGATCTTCTCGGACGTGGCCAACAAATGGGCGCTCCTGATCATCGAGGCGCTCGGCGAGCGCACCCTGCGCTTCAGCGAGCTGCGCAACGAGGTCGAGGGCGTCAGCCACAAGATGCTCACCCAGAACCTGCGCATGCTGGAGCGCAATGGCCTGGTCGACCGGAAGGTGTACCCCACCGTCCCGCCGCGGGTCGAGTACACCCTCACCGAGCCGGGCAGGGGCTTGCGCACCGCTGTCGACGCCATATGCGGCTGGACCCATCAGCACCTCGGTCACATCGAGAGCGCACGCGGGCGTTTCGACGCCTGACGAGCACGCGGCGACGTCCTCGCGCGTTGCGCACAATTCCGCACGGCCAGGCCGTGTTGACGGTGCTGCGAAGAGTTGATCCTCGCGCGGGCGCCGGCGGTCGGGGCGAACGGTGTCCGGGAGCGTTCGTCGCCTTTATGCGTCGTCTGCGCACCTCATTCTGAAGCCATCAGTTGGCGACGCTGAACCACCCCGGTCGCACCTCGGTCAGAAGCGGTTGCAGGGATTGCACCGCGGTCCGCAGGTCCTGATCCGTGACGTCGAGAGGCTCGGACAGGCTCAGCCCGTACAAGCGCAGTCGCCAGAGGTCGAAGATTTCGCTTCCGTCGACTGCGAAGTCGACATCGACCTCAGTGCCGTTGTCGCTGACGAAGCGGCACCCTGCCCCATGAACCATGTATGAGTAGGTGCCGACCTGCCCACTCCGGCTGATCCGGCGCGAGTGGACCAGGCCGAGGACATCTGCAAGTCGCTCAAGCGAGGGGATCGCCGCCCTCATAGCTTCGTCAACCGCGCTCAGAGCGTCGACGTATCCAAGCACGATCCCCCGCGCATCCCCAACCCGTTCCATACGGTGTCATCCCCCTGAGCCAGTGGCTGAAGGGATTGTTCCATGGGCCGCCAGTGCCTCCGCAGGACGGCATTCTGAAACGGTCAGTTACTCGGGCAGGCGGGCAAGGATCGCCTCCAGCCCGAAGGTGAAGCGGTCCTCGAAGGCGTCCTGCCGCATGTGCGCGGCGACCCGGTGCAGTGCTGGGTACGCACCGGCGTCCACGGCCTGGGCCAGCCGGTCGTCGGACTGGTCGGGCGCGGCCTGTTCCTCCTGGACCAGACCCAGGAGGAAGTAGATGACCGTCCACACCGTCCAGACTGCCTGTTGCTCGTCCGCTCCCGCTTCCAGCAGGGCGTCGACGAGGCGGTCGGCGAAACGCAGCGTGTGCGGCTCGGCCGGGTAGGTCCCGGTCACCAGGGCGGCGCCGTCGCGGTGCGCGAGCAGCGCGCGCCGGTACCGGCGAGCCAGTTCCCGCGCCCGTTGCCGCGGCTGGGAGGGCAGGCCCTCGTAGCCGACTTCGCCCACGACCGCGTCGGCCATGAGCTCCAGCATTCGCGCCTTGGTCTTCACGTGCCACAGCACGGTGTTCATGCGCACCCCCAGGCTGTCGGCCACCGCCCGGGTCGACAGGCCCTCCAGCCCCCGGTCCTCCAGCACTTGCAGCGCCGCATCGACCACGGCCGCGCGCGTGAGCTGGCCTGCGGCGTCTTCCCTGGCTTGCTTCTTGGTCACTGACCTAGTTTACTTCAGAACAGTTCTTGGTCACTGACCAAGGCGATGGATGAAGGGGAAGAATCATGAACTACCAGGTCATCGTCGCCGGAGGCGGGCCTGTCGGCCTGTGGCTGGCCGCCGAACTGCGCCGCTGCGGAATCACCGTTGCGGTCATCGAAACGCGCACCGAGCGCGACACCCGCTCCCGCGCCCTGACCGTGCACCCCCGCACCATCGAGACGTTCGCCTCCCGCGGAGTGCACCACCCCTTCATCACCGAGGGCATGCCACTGCCCGGCGGGCACTTCGGCGCCCTGGACTCCCGGCTGGACTTCCGCCGCCTGCCCAGCCCCTTTCCGTACACGCTCGCCCTGCCCCAGGAGCGCACCGAGGCCCTGCTGGAGCAGCAGGCTCTCGAACTGGGGGCGACGATCCTGCGCGGTCACGAGGCCACCGGACTGAGCGAGGGGCCGGACGGCGTCCGCGTGCAGATCCAGGCCCCCGACGGCCCGTTGACCATGGAGGCGGCCTATCTGGTGGGCTGCGACGGCGCACGCAGCACCGTGCGCGGCGCGGCCGGCATCGACTTCCCCGGCACGCCGTCCACCGTGCTCGGCTGGCTCGGCGACGTCATCCTCGATGCGCCCCCGGCCCCCGGCCACAGCTACTTCGGCCCGGCCGGCAGCCTGATGGCCGTCCCGATGCCCGGCGGCCTCCACCGCATCGTCGGCATCACCCCTCGCGACATCACCACCACCCGGCCCGGCGACCTGACCCTGGAGGAACTGCGCGAGAACGTCATCACCATGGCCGGGACCGACTTCGGCATGCGCGATCCCGTCTGGCTCTCCCGCTTCGGCAACGCCACCCGCCTGGCCGCCCAGTACCGGAACGGCCGTGTCTTCCTCGCCGGTGACGCCGCCCACCAGCACTTCCCCGCCGGCGGAGTCGGCATGAACGTCGGTATCCAGGACGCCGCCAACCTCGCCTGGAAGCTCGCCGCCACCCTCAACGACTGGGCCCCCGACACGCTCTTGGACACGTACCACGCCGAACGCCACCCGGTCGGCGTCAACCTCACCGACACCAGCCGCGCCCAGGTCGTCCTCATGACCGCCTTCACCCCGGAAGGACTCGCCCTCCGCGGCCTGCTCAGCCAACTGATCACCACCCTGCCCGAGCTCAACGACCACCTCGCCGCACAGGTCAGTTCCCTCGCCGTCACCTATACGCCGACCGCGCCCGCCGATACCCAGCAACTGACCGGCACCCGCGCCGACGACCTCGCCCTCGACGACACCAGCCTGTTCGCCCTGCTGCGCGCCGACGGCTACCTGCTGCTCGACCTCACCAGCAGCCCGGACCAGCCCCTCCGCCACCTCGCCCGGCCCGGCCTGCGCGTGCACACCAGCACCCCGCACCTGCTCCCGGCCCACTGGTCCGGCATACGCGCCGCCCTCATTCGCCCCGACGGCCACGTCGCCTGGGCAAGCGCGGAGGGCCACGACACCACGCTCGTCAACGACCTCACCGCCGTCCTCGCCACCACCCACCGGACGTAACCCGGCCCATGGCCACCCAGCACACTGCAGGCCTCATGGCCGGGTGCCGGCGGGATGAGTGAACAGGCGGATGTAGCGCCCAACGGCCTTCCGGGCCAGGCGGGACAGTCCGCGGACACGTGGCCGCCTCTGTGGACGGTGATACGTGACCTCCTGCGGAACGGCGATAACGGGGCACCGGGCATGACGCAGCACGCGACCGAGCACCGAGCCGAGCGGCACACGGCGCGCGTGGCGATGACTCCGGATACCCACAATCAAACCGAGCGAATGCTCGGACTCCTGGGCCAGCACGTGTGCCACGGGCCCGCGGAGCAGTGCGTGTTGGACCTTCACGGCCGGATGAAGGGTCTGCAGACCGGCCACGGATTGCGAAAGCAGGCGGCGGCATTCCCGCATGGCCGCCCGCTCGTCCAGCACGCCTGGGAGCGGGGGACGCCACACATGTACGACATGGAGCTCCGCACCGTGGGCTGCGGCCATTTCGAATCCATGGTGGAGGGCGGCTGCGGAGGGACGGCGTCCGAACCAGGCGACATCCGTTCCAACGACGAGGAACGGCTGGTGACCGTGATTGGCGGGTTCGGGCACGACTGCAACCGGGCACAGCGCGTGAGCCATGACAGCCAGGGTGCCGGGCCGTGGGCCGAAGAGCCTTCCGCGTCGCTTGGGCCGCTGCGAGTCGAGGACCAAAGTGGCCGCGGTACGGGCCTGTTCGCGAAGGAACGCAACAGGTGCATCCGCGGCCGGCAGCGCGGAGACCACCAACTGGGGGTGCCGGCTCTTCACGAAGGAGGCGGCGTCTTGGAGGGCCGCTTCCGCGGCGTCAGGGGATCGTTGGCCTGATCTGTGCGCGGGCCCTGACGGCTGCCGGTGAGCCGAATGCCGTTGGGCGAAGACCAGTTGGAGCGGGAGGCTGAGCCGTAAGGCCTCATCGGCTCCCCAGGCCAAGGCGTGGCGGCGGGACGGGTCGGCGTCAACACTGACCACGATAGGTGCGCGCATGACTGCCATGGGCTTCTCCGTCGTCGTCTCGGCGCCCGGGCCGAGTAGGCCGGATCCGAAGGGTGAGCTCGTTCGCGACACTGCCATTGCCGGCGCCGGTGGTTGAGGCGGTACGTGTGCCCGAAGAGGGCACCGTTCACGCATCATTGGCTTGTCGCGGTGGTCGAGTCCTGAAGCCTGTCAGCCCGGCAGTCGGCGGAGACCGGGGGAGGGCCGGAAGCGGAACACTGCCACCGTAGGGCGCGATGCCGGGCCTGGCCAGGATGGTTCCCGGTCAGCCGGTCAGCCGGTCAGCCGGTCAGCCGGTCAGCCGGTCAGTCGGCTGGCGCACGGGGCGTCGGCTGTTTGGATACGCGCGGTCACAGGAGACTGGGGCACGCGTCGGGAACAGTAAGTAGCAGGCCACGAGATGTACTTGTTCTTGCTTACGTCGCAGGTGATGGCCGTGCCTGTGGGACCTGACGGAGGTCACCCTGGTCGGTCATTCGACCGGCACAGGCGAGGTTGCCCGTTATCTCACCCGGCATGGTTCCGAGCGGGTGGCCAAGGTCGTTCTGGTCTCCACCCTGACTCCGCTGCTGAGGCAGCGCGCGGACTACCCCGAGGGTGTCCCTGGCAGCGTCTTCGATGACATGCGTGCCCAGATCGGCAAGGACACTGATTCCGGGCAGCGTGCTCAAGGTGTACGACAACGGACCGCACGGCCTGCATCTGACGCACATGAACCAACTCAACGCCGATCTGCTGGAGTTCATCAGCGATCCGGTGAAGAGTGAACCGGTGAAGTAGGCGAAGCAATCGGCCCCGCACCGACGTCCGGCCCTGAGAGAGTAAGTGCCCCTCGTACCCGTGGAAGGCGGCGGCATGCTGAACCGGTTGCTCTACCGAGGTCCATCCATGGAAGTCCTGCATGAGGAGTACGCGAAGAAGGGGCGTCTGGACGAGCGGGCACCGGTCCGCGGATCGCATGAGATACGCATCGAGGCCCCCGTCGAGCGAGTGTGGCCCCTGCTGTGCGAGCCGGCGAACTGGGGGAGCGTCGACCCTGCCATCCACGGGGTCACCGTGGAGTCCTCATCGGGCGGTGCCGAGATGGACGCCCGGTTCACCTGGACCAACGGCAGGAACCGGATCAAGTCCCGCTTCGCGGTGATCGATCCCGGCCGGGAGATTGTCTGGACCGGACTCGCGGCGGGCGCAAAGGCCGTCCACCGGCATGTGCTGGAAGCAACCGAGGAGTCCATGGGCGGACCGTTCCTCATCCTCTTCTTCTCCGACACCAAACTGCACACGGCCCTGGAGAAGTGGCTGAAGGGCCTCAAGAAGGCTGCCGAAGCGTGAGAGTCGCCAAGCCGGGTCCCGTGAAGGACCGCAAATGGACCCCCCTCACCATCGCCAACGCGGCACTGGCCCTCGCCCTGGAGGGCGGGCTCCTGGTGTCACTGTTCCTCTGGGGCATGGCCACCGGTCCGGGCACCCTCTCCGGGATCGTCATCGGCGTGGGGAGCGCGGCCCTGGCTGCAGTGGTGTGGGGGACGTTCCTCGCGGCCGGGGGACCGAAGATCCCGCTGCCGGTCGGCCCGGAGATCGTCATCAAGCTGGCGGTCCTCGGCGTGGCCGCGCTGTCCCTTTCCGGCTTCGGGCACGGCACCCTGGGGCTGGTCTTCGCGGGGCTCGCGGTGATCAGCGTCGCGGTGGAGTACACGGCAGTGGGACCGCCGGCGGAGCCCAGAGGGACGCCCTCCGAGGGTTCCTAGGCTGGATGTCAACTCGTATGTCGGTGCACCGCATGCGCCCTGTATCCGTCCGGCCGGACCGGTCCTGTTACCTTCTCCCGGCGGCACTCGTCATAGGTGTGACGACCGAATACGAACGGTCGTCGGACCGACGAGTGAATCGAGATCCGGATGCTGACCAACATCATGTACGTGACGGTCTACGTCACCGATCAGGACCGCGCGCTGGAGTTCTACACCGAGGGGCTCGGCCTGGAAAAGCGGATCGACCACCCCGGACCTGACGGACGTTTCCTCACCGTCGGTGCTCCCCACAGCCCCGTACAGATCAATCTGTGGTCGCAGGCGGCGGTCGCGGGACAGCCGGTCGGCGTGCCCGGTCCGCTGATCCTCGAATCCGACGACCTGCGAAAGGACTTCGAGACCACGCGCCGACGCGGCGTCACCTTCGATGAAGCCGGACCCCAGGAGTATCCGTTCGGGCTCCGCATCGAAGCAGTGGACCCGGACGGCAACCGGGTCTCGCTGCGTCAGCCGCGCAAGCCGTGACCGCCCACCCGTCCGGCCTCCTCACCGAGGCGTTCGAAGCCCAGCGCGATCGGCTGCGCGCCGTCGCGTACCGCGTGCTGGGCTCGCACGCCGACGCCGAGGACGTGGTCCAGGAAGCCTGGATGCGTCTCGTCCGCCAGGACCCGACCACCATCGGCAACCTGGCGGGCTGGCTGACCACCGTGGTCGGCCGCATCAGTCTGGACCTCCTCAGATCCCGCCGGGCCCGCCCGGAAACCGACTACGAGCAAGAGTTCGCGAACCTCGTAGTGACACCGGACGACGACCTCGCGCCGGACGAACAGGTGGCGCTGGCCGATTCGGTCGGACTCGCCCTGCTCATCGTGCTCGACTCGCTCACCCCGAGCGAACGTCTGGCGTTCGTCCTGCACGACATGTTCGCTGTCCCGTTCCACGACATCGGCCAGATCCTGGGGAAATCCGCCGACGCCACCAAGATGATCGCCAGCCGTGCCCGCCGTAAGGTCCGCGCCACGGACCGGCCTACGGGCTCTGACCGTGAGCACCGACAGGTCGTCCAGGCATTCGGCGCCGCTGCCCTCAGTGGCGACTTCGAAGCACTCCTGCGCGTCCTCGACCCGAACGTGAAGCTGAGCGTCGACACCCCCGATGGCAGGGTGGTCACTCTCGGGGCCACCAAGGTCGCCTCCGGTGCCCGTATGTTCTCCGGTAAGGCCGCCCGCCAACGACCTGTGCTGGTCAACGGCATCCCCGGCCACATGTCCTGGCGCCCCGACGGAAGTCCTTTCTCCGTCATCGCCTTCACCGTCACGGAAGGCCGGATCGTCGGCATCCACATCGTCATCGACCCGGCCAAACTCGCCTCGATCCAGCTGCCCGCCCCAGCCTGAACGGGTGTCGTCAGGCCTGCCCCTGCATGCGCAAGTCGGCCGGGGCCGAGCGGGCGTTTAACCTCGACCAGTGACAGAACGTCACATGCATGATCGAAGTATGTCGAGGGATTCAGTGTTGGAGCCGGTGTCGGATGACGATTCGCTGGGTGGTATGCGTCCGATCCTGGACGGGGATGATGCCGTCTTGGGTTACGAGCCCCAGGAGGGTTTCCCGGACCGTTGCTGGGTGCTGCACACCGTCACGGTGAGAGGCGAACGAGTTCGGTGGAACGACGTGCTGGCGCACGTCGGCAAGCACCTGGAGGACTGGAAGTACACCCCCTCCTTCAGGGTCTTCCAGGGGCGGGACCTGCCCGAAGCCTTTGAGAAGCCGGACCTTGGGGAAATCGACCGTGGCAGTCTGGCCCGCCTGGTCGAGGTCCTCACCCGCCACAGCCCTGAAGGGCCTCGTACGGAGTGCTACTGGGCCCAGGCGGCGATCGAAGACATGGGCCGCCCGGTTTTGGCCCGCCGGGGGCGGCTGGGTGAGGCACTCGCCCACCACGATGCCTGCCGATGGCCCGACCGGAAGACTGGCACCCAGTTCCCCGCGCACTGGTGGCCGTTGGAGGGTTCCTGGTTCGTCCTGACCGACCGCGACCTGAGCGCCACCGAGGTCTTCGGCCCCCCGGCCCTGATCGCTGACCTTCTCGCCGATGATGGCCTGGATGCCGTGCGTCACCCGAGCATCGCCGAGGTGCAGGGCAACCGCGCGGAATGGCGCGACACTGCCAACTGAGCCCCGTCTATCCGGTCGGCCTGCGTGATCTCGAACGGTGAGCCGTACGGGATCACTCACCTGGGGATCCCTATTGCTGAGAAATGCGCCCGGGCATAGGCCTCCTGGCGCATTCCCAGACGACCACCGCCAAGGCGGCTGACGCCCTTCACAGCAACGGTGATCCGTTGGCCGAAATCGGCGGCGATGCCTGGCCCTGGGTACCCGAAGACGGCATCTCCTCCCGCGACTGAAGCCCGCAGCGGCGGGCCGCGGCCGAGACACTGTCCGCCGCGGCCGAACGGCGCACCGGTTACCGATCCCCGCATTGTGCTGTTCGAGGATGGGGGAGCCGTCCGCCGCCGATTTTCCGACGTCAGAAGCGAGATGCGGCTGTACCCCGGAGGGGGCCTCGTAGGGGTGGGCGCTACGGTCCTCGTTCAGGGAGTCGGCGGGTAGCGGGGAAGGGACCATGGTGGGGGCACGTATGGCAGCCGTGACGTTGGCTGTGTGGGGGGTGCTGGTCGTCCTTCTGCTTGCGCCGTCATTCCTTCCGGTGGCGTGGCACTACTACATCTATTCGCCTGCGAGCGTGGGCTTGTGGCTGCTCGCGATGTTCATCTCGCCCTTTGTGGCTTGCGCTGTGAAGTGGGAATGGATCAGAAGAGGCGGCACGCGGCGGTTCTGATTCCGTGCAGGTGGCCGCCCGCGGTGGCGGGTTGGCCAGGAGAAGCGCGCCCCGACTGCAGCATGTGCGCTCCGCCCTTGCTCCCTGACCGCTGCGACCGAAGCGGGCGGCTCCAGTTGGCCCTGGCTGAGTTGAGGGGCGCTCCGAGGGACGCGGCCGCAAACCCAGCGTGGCGGCCTGGGGGATTCCGCCTTCGCGAGGGTGCACCGACGCGGCGGGGTCGGCCGGAGACGGGCGGTACCGTGCCGAGCGCCGCTGGTACGCAGTGAGGGTCCGACCGGTGTATTCCGGTCGGACCCTCACGTTGCTGTTCTGACGGCGGCGTCTGCCTGTCGGTCAGGCTGCCGCAGGGGTGCCGAGCATCGCGGAAGCCTCTTGCCAGGGGCTGAGGACGCGCGTGGGTACGGCGGCCGGCGCGACGCCGCGGCAGGTGAAGCCGAGCTGGGTCATGGCCCGCAGGACTTCGCCGGTGCTGAAGTCGCGAGGGTCTTGACGCGTGATGACCTGTCCTACCTGCTTGACGGGGTAGGTGCGGCGGCCGATGATCACGGATTCACCGGAGACCTGCTCGGGCTTGATCCCCTTCATCGATTCCAGAACCCCGCTCTTGGTGAGGTCGAACGGGAAGCGGGCGATGACACAGCGCATGATGCCTCACAGGGAGAAGAACGAACGAGGGGAGTGGTTCTGCCATGGCTGAGACCGCGGTGGAGACGGTTCAGCGGGCAAGGGCGAGGATGCCCAGAGCGTTGCCGTGTTCGTCGACCACAGGCAAGGCATCGAGCCGGCTGTAGCGCATCGCGTGCTGGGCTTCGGCCACGCTGGTCACGGGCGAAGTGAACGGCCCGCGATCGCCGAGAATGTCGCGCAGTTGGACCCGGTCCGTGTACGCGGAGCCGTCTCGGGCCGCAGTGAGCTGGGCCCGGGTGAGAAGTCCGGTGCACAGGCCGTCGTTGTCGCAGACGAGCAGGTGTCCCGTGCGGGCACTGGCTATGACGGACAGGGCGACCTCGACGGTCATGTCGTCGCACACCTGCGGTCCGCCGGCATCCATGGCCTCGGCCGCCGTCCTGTGCGCGGGGGCGGCACGTGCGGGCCGGGGCTGCATCTCAACCAGTGTCAAAAGGTGCCTCCTGCAGTGGTGCGTCAGATTCCTGATCACGAAGGTTCTAGGCCGCCGCGTCGAAGGTGGACTGCCGCACGTTCGCGCGCCGCGCCGCCGAGGCAGGGCTGCGCCGGCCGCGTGAGGACGTACCGCGCTGACGTCGCTCGACCACCGGCGCGGTGATCGTCACGGGGATGCCGGAGGGAGTCTGGGCGCCGGTGATCCGGCTGAGTGTCTCCTCGCCGGAGCGGACCTGGGCGGTCTGCGGGGTGATGCCCGCGGCGGCCATCAGGCGGCTCATGTCGCGGCGCTGGTTGGGCGTCACCAGGGTGACGACGCTGCCGGACTCACCTGCGCGGGCCGTACGGCCGCCGCGGTGGAGGTAGTCCTTGTGGTCGGTGGGCGGGTCGACGTTCACGACCAGGTCGAGGTTGTCGACGTGGATCCCGCGTGCGGCGACATTCGTGGCCACGAGCACGGTGACGTGCCCAGTCTTGAACTGGGCCAGGGTCCGGGTGCGCTGGGGCTGTGACTTGCCGCCGTGCAGGGCGGCGGCCCGGACACCGCTCTTCAGCAGGTCCTGCGTCAGCCGGTCGACGCCGTGCTTGGTGTCCAGGAACATGATCACCCGGCCGTCACGGGCCGCGATCTCAGTGGTCGTCTGCTGCTTGTCCGCGCCGTGTACGTGCAGGACGTGGTGCTCCATCGTGGTGACGGCACCGGCGGACGGGTCGACGGAGTGGACCACCGGGTCGGTGAGGTAGCGGCGGACCAGGCGGTCGACGTTGCGGTCGAGGGTGGCGGAGAACAGCATCCGCTGGCCCTCGGGGCGTACCTGGTCCAGGAGAGCGGTGACCTGGGGCATGAAGCCCATGTCGGCCATCTGGTCGGCCTCGTCTAGGACGGTGATCGCGATCTGGTTCAGGCGGCAGTCACCTCGGTCGATGAGGTCCTTGAGCCGCCCCGGCGTGGCGACGACGACCTCGGCGCCGGCGCGCAGCGCGTTGGCCTGCCTGCCGATCGACATGCCGCCGACGACGGTGGCCAGACGCAGCTTCACCGCACGGGCATAGGGGGTGAGGGCGTCGGTCACCTGCTGGGCCAGTTCACGCGTGGGCACCAGGACCAGGGCCAGGGGCTGGCGGGGCTCGGCGCGCTGACCTGCGGTGCGGGCGAGCAGGGCCAGACCGAAGGCGAGGGTCTTGCCGGAGCCGGTGCGGCCACGGCCCAGGGCATCGCGGCCCGCGAGGGTGTTGGGCAGGGTCGCACCCTGGATCGGGAACGGGACGCTCATGCCCTGCGCGGTCAGCGCGGCCAGCAGGGGGGCGGGCATGTCGAGGTCGGCGAACGCCTCGACCGCGGGCAGCGCGGGAGTGATCGTCTTCGGCAGGGCGAACTCGCCCTGGACCGGGGCGGGCCGGCGGCCGTGGCCGGCCGGGCGCCTCGGGGCGCCGGAACGGCTCGGGGCGGGCGCGCTGGAGCGGGGGTCTCGCCTCGAACCGGCGCCGGACCCGATGGAGGGGTTCTCGGTCCGGCGGGGGCGGGAGGAACGAGTGTTCGTACGTGTGGGGTTCATCGAGAACCTTCCTTGATACGGCGCGCATCAAGGAATTCCCGCAGCGAAAGAGCAGCGCGGGGAATCACAAGCACGAACCGAATGGAATGCGAAAAGGAATGTGAAGAGGTTGCGAGAAAGAATGCGGCTTGCAGTGCATCCGTGCCGGATGCAAGCCATGAAATTGGAGACGCCATGGGGGGCGTAAAACCTTGGAGGCAGTCAGTCGTAGTGTCGTAGTTACGAAAGACGCTCATCCCGAGGGTGGGGCTGTGAGGCGTTGTTCCACAGGCGACACCACTGTGGGAAATGTCCGTAGCTGGGGCCCGCACCCCTAGGGATGCGGGCCCCAACTACGAAGTGTGCGTCAGCGTCAGGCGAGAGCGATGTTCTCGGCCGTCGGGCCCTTCTGGCTCGGCGCGATGTCGAAGGTCACCTTCTGGCCCTCCAGCAACTCGCGGAAGCCCTGGGAGGCGATGTTCGAGAAGTGGGCGAACACGTCAGCACCCCCGCCGTCCTGCTCGATGAAGCCGAAACCCTTGGCCGCGTTGAACCACTTCACGGTGCCTGACGCCATGTCATATCTCCTTTGGGGGCAGAACGCCGGGATCCGCGATGTGCGGATGCCGGGTCGCCGCGATGATGCCCCGTCCGGAGGGAAACCGGAAATACAAAGAAGCTTGCAGTGACGGGAAAATCCGGCACTGCGGCTTGAAGTTTTTGGGAACCACAACTGCAACTGAGATCGACAGTAGCACGAGGTAGCAGGCCGCGAACGGAAAATAACGCTGCTCGATTCTGGACCGAAAAAACACTTCGCGCCCTGGGTGGTAAACCCTCATCTCGCGGTCACAGATATTTCCCCGCTCGGGCCGTCGCGTTTCAGAAATTCAGGCCCTACTCGCGACTCGGAGGGCGCATCTAATCCGGAGGGTGCGTCTAATCCGGTGGCACAGGGCCCCTCGGCTTGGAGCTAGCGAGCGAGAGCGGCGCTCACTGTCTTGCCGCCCGCTGTCTGGCGGGTGACGGCGGTGGAGCGGGCGAGGTGGTTGACCATGGGCCAGCCGAAGCCTCCCGTGCCGCCCTTCAAGTCCGGGGAGCGCATCCGCGGCGCTTCCGGGCTGGGGTCGTCGACGGCCACCTCGAGCGTGTCGGGGCGGGCGGTCAGGCGGAGAGTGCAGGTTCCGCCGCCATGGCGCAGGGCATTGGTGACGAGCTCCGAGACGACCAGGACCACGGCATCCGCAACTTCCCCTGCGAGAGGGCGGGTGAGACCGTCGAGGAAGTCCCGGGCGCGCTCGCGTGCGCCGGCGAGGGACCCCGCGAAATGGGCGGTTGCGACATCGAGGTTCATCGTGTCCATCGGGATCAGGTCCTCCTGGTGGCTGGTCGTCGTCGGTCGGCCCTGCCTGCCAGGGTGCGTGTGCCCTGCATTTGTGGCGCCAACCCGGCGATGCCTGCCGGGTGCTCCGTAACCCAGTGATGCCTGTCTTCCTCTGTGCTGTTCGATGGTGACTACCTCACCGTCGAACGCGCGAAAATCTATGTTGGCTGGAGTAGACATTGGGCGGTGGTGTGGCTATGGTTTCTCTCGTAGCCGAGATCAAGCAGGGCCCGGCAGAGATGAACTGCCGGGCAGCAGTACCCGCAGGCGCAGTTCGCAGGACGGTGCGGTGGTGGAGCTTCGAAGCCAGAGCGGTTGCAGGACGGCGACGGGGCTGACGACCGGACCGGGTGGCCCGCAGTGATCAGGGGCCACCGCCAGCAGGATCGCAAGTGCAGTACAGGTAAGTGCAGTTCGCATCACCAGCAGTACGCAGGAGAGCAGTACCCGCAGTAGGCAAGTGATTGATCCCAGAGGGAAGAACGGAGGAGCCGAGCGCCATCAGGATCGCCCGGGCGGAATTCTGAGTCCGGGTACCGCAGGACATCGATAGTGAGGTGGTCTCCGGTCAAGCAACCGCGATCCCCGCGGCTCCGACGGCAGTTCGGTCGGGCAGGCGGAAACAGAAGGCCGGCGCAGTCTTAGGGCCGGCAGATGGTGTAGCAGTTCCTTCGGGGCCCTGGTGCGAGTACGGCACCAGGGCCCCTCCACGCGTTCCAGAGGTTCCAGATGTTCCGGGCACATAGAGAGGTGCAATGACAGCAGACGACACGTTCGGCCGTCTTGATGACGACGACTACCCCGCATACACGATGGGCCGGGCCGCCGAGATACTCGGCACCACCCAGGGCTTCCTCCGGGCCATCGGCGAAGCCCGCCTGATCACCCCGCTGCGCTCGGCGGGCGGACACCGTCGCTACTCGCGCTATCAGCTGCGCATCGCGGCCCGCGCCCGCGAACTCGTCGACCAGGGCACCCCCATCGAGGCTGCCTGTCGCATCGTCATCCTCGAAGACCAACTCGAGGAAGCCCAGCGCCTCAACGCTGAACACCGCCTCAACGCCGAACACCGCCGCGCTGACGAAGCGGCGCATTCATAGGCGAATCATGGAAGTGCCACCCCTGCCCACTGAAAGCCCGGCAAGCTGCCAGTAGCTGAGGTGCCAGGCCGTCCGGAGTGTCGGATTGGCCGTGTCTGATCGGCCCACCGCCGCCGACGAGCGCTTGGAGCAGGTGCGCGCCGCTTCGTCCGAGGCGCGCCGAGCGCCGTGCTGTGTTCGCCTTGCCACACGCGCCAACCCGTTCCTTTTTGGTCTGGCAGGGTGCTCCGATCGATGCGCTTGCGGGCATCGCCGTTCCCGGGCCGTTGTCGCGCACCGTTCCTCCGCCAAATGGGGCGTGTTGAAGTACGGAGTACGCGCACAACGGGTGCAGTGCCCTTCGCCCACGGCAGCCGCCTCAGCCCTGCAGTGCTTGCAGGGTGGTGTGGAGGTCGGTGGTGCGGGGCTGGTTGTGGGGGAGTTTCGCGAGGGCGGCGGCCATGCCGCAGGTGTCGGTGGCGGCGGAGAAGACCAGGCCGGTGCCAATGGCGGCGGATAGCCGGCGTGCGGGGCGCCAGCCGGCGCCGGCGGCGAGGCCGAGGACAACGAGGGATCCGGCGGCGAGGCGGACCCGGCGTTCCATGGGCCAGACGGCTCGGGCGTTGCGGGGGTGGTGGAGGGTGTGGCCTTCGCCGGCCCAGGCGGTGGTGCCGCCGCTGAGGGTGGTGGCGGGTATGTCGGCGGCGGCGAGTTCGGTGCAGGCGGTGGTGGAGCGGTTGCCCGAGGCGCAGACCATGAGGAGAGCGGCGCGGGAGGCTGCGGCTTTGAGGGGGGGCAGTGTGGTGTGCAGGTGGTCGAGGGGGATGTTGTGGGCGCCGGGGAGGTGGCCGGAGGCGTATTCGCCGGGGGCGCGCACGTCGATGATCGTGTAGTCCTCGAGGCGGGCGGCGGCCTGTGCGGGGGTTATGGCGGTAGGCGTGGTCATGTACGAAGTCCTTCCGCGGTGTTCCGGGAGCGGTCGCCCGAACCCGGTATGATACCCCTAGGGGTATTGATGGAGGTGGATGATGGAGCTGGAAATGGCGGCCGACGAGCTCAAGTCGGTCCTCAATCGGCTGCGGCGGGCTCAGGGCCAGATCGCGGGGGTCATCAAGATGATCGAGGAGGGCCGGGACTGCGAGGACGTGATCACGCAGCTCGCCGCGGTCTCCCGCGCGCTGGACCGGGCCGGGTTCGCGATCATCGCGACCGGTTTGCAGCACTGTATGGCCGAGGGCGGCCAGGCGGTCGGTGACCGCGATCAGATGCGGGCCAGGCTGGAGAAGCTGTTCCTGTCCCTGGCCTGAGAGCCGTGGTGGCCGTGGTGGCCGTGGTGGCCGTGGTGTTCATACGATCACGTCGATCAGCATGAACACGGCTACCGCCAGGAGCACACCGGCGAAGGCTTTTTGCAGGGTGTCGCCGGAGACCTTGGTGCTGAGGCGTTTCCCGTCCCAGGCACCGAGGATCGCCGCTCCGGTGAACGGCCCGATCAACGCCCAGTCGAGGCCGTCGCCCGTCCCGGTGCGGGCGACCAGGGCGGCGAGCGAGTTGACGGTGATCACGAGCAGGCTGGTGCCCACCGCCCGCCGCATGGTCAGGCCGAGAACGCTCACCAGGGCCGGGACGGCGAGGAAGCCGCCGCCGACGCCGAGGAAGCCGGTCACCGCACCGAGTCCGGCGCCTGCCGCGGCCGACTTGCCGGGCCGTATGCGCTTGGGCGGCCGGGAAGAGGACGGACGGAACATCCGTACCGCTGCCAGTGCGGCGACAACGGAGAACGTGATGGTCAAGGTCGCTGCGGGTACGCGTCCAGCGGCTGCCCCCGCGAGGTAGGCGGGGATGATGCCGGCGGCGGTGAACAGTGATCCGGTCTTCCAGGCGACGTGCCCGTCGCGGGCATGGGCGTACAGAGCGGTGGCGGAGGTGGTGGCCACGATGATCAGGCTCGCCGTGGTGGCCGCGGACGGACTGAAGCCGAGCAGGTAGATCAGGGCGGGCACGGCCAGGACGCTGCCACCGCCCCCCAGCGCTCCGAGAGCGAGGCCGACGCCGGCCCCGGCCATGAGGGCGAGGACGATCGCAGTCACGTTATCTGGCCGCTGTTTCCGCGTTCGTCGACGACCGGGTGCCCGGCGGCGATCCACGCGTTCATGCCGCCTTTGACGTCGACCGCCTCCCGGCCGCGCTGGGTGAGGAGTTTCGCGGCCTGCTGGGAGCGGTGTCCGCTGCGGCAGATCACCACCAGCGGGCGGCCGGAGGTCTCGGTCGGCAGGTCGGCGCCGGCCACCAGCTTCGACAGAGGCATATGAACGGCGCCGGGAGCGTGGCCCGCGTTCCACTCGGGCCTCTCGCGGACGTCGAGCAGGACGGCGTCCGGCCTGTCGCCGCTGGTGCGGCTGCGGGCCCGGTCCACGCTGACGCGGGGCTGGCTGCGGCGGAAGAGGAACATCGAGTTCTCCCCTCTCCTTCTCGTGCGGTGGACGGGGTGTCAGCCGGTGGTCAGGGGCAGGTTGGCCTCGGTGGCGGCGTCGAATCCGTCGTCGACGGCGACGACATCGCGACCGGCGGCATCCAGCAGGGACGCGGCGATCGCGGCGCGCATGCCGCCGGCGCAGTGCACCCACACCGTCCCCGGTGGAACCTCACCGAGGCGGCCGTGGAGTTCGTGGACAGGTATGTGCACCGAGCCTTCGATCCAGCCGCTCGCCCGCTCGGAGTCACGGCGCACATCCAGGACCACCACTCCGTCGCCGCTGTGGGCGGCGAGCTCGGCGAAGGTGGAGCGCGGGAAGG
The DNA here is from genome assembly GCF_040636975.1 of Streptomyces sp. NPDC032198. Taxonomy (NCBI): domain Bacteria; kingdom Bacillati; phylum Actinomycetota; class Actinomycetes; order Kitasatosporales; family Streptomycetaceae; genus Streptomyces; species Streptomyces sp. NPDC032198. Next base: position 222,720 of record NZ_JBEZVL010000008.1, read on the forward strand.
AGGCCGGGGCCTGCCCGGCGGACAGCCAGTCGGCGGGGGTGCCGGTGGCTGCGGCGGCCGGGCGGTCGATGCCCACCCGCACCAGTTCGCGCTGGGCGCCCGCGAGCTGCTCGGCCGATTCGGCGAGCAGGGTGACCGGCTTGCCCCAGGGGATCATCCAGGCCACGTAAGTGGCGATCTTGCCGTCGGCCTCGAAGTTGAACGACCCGGCCACGTGTCCTTCGGCGAACGCGACGCGGTTGCGCAGGTCGACGACCCATTCGCCGACCGCGAGGCGGGCGGCGATCTCTTCGGCATCCGCGAGGGCGGGCGGTGTCAGGTCCAGCGGTGCGGGGCCCTCGGCGTTGGCCGGGCCCATGTGCGCGTAGTAGGCGGGCACGTCCTCCAGGCCGGCCAGCAGGTCGTTGACAAAGGTGTCCACGTCGACGGTGAGCGCGGTGTTCGCACTCTTCTCCTTGCCGATGGTGGTCGCCTCACCCTCCGAAGGGGCCGAGGAGCAGAAGCTGCCGAAGCCGTGGGTGGGCAGCACCGCCGTCTCGTCGGGGAGATCGGCGGCCAGCCGGTGGGCGGAGGCGTGCTGGGCACGGGCCAGCTGCTCGGTCAGCCGCGGCTCGACCAGGTCCGGCCGGCCCACCGTGCCTATCAGCAGCGACCCGCCGGTGAAGACGGCCACCGGCCGCCCCGCCTCGTACAGCGCGTAGGAGGTGTGGTGGGGGGTGTGCCCCGGGGTCGCGATCGCTGTCAGCGTCAGCCGGCTGCCGGGATCGATGTCCGCCGTGTCACCGTCGGCGACGGGGACGCGGGCGAAGGCGACGTTCGCGCCGGTCGGCACGAGGTACTGGGCGCCGGTGATCCGGGCGAGTTCGAGGCCTCCGGTGACGTAGTCGTTGTGGATGTGGGTCTCCACCACATGGGAGATCCGCACACCGTGCCGGGCGGCGACCGCCAGGACCTGGTCGACATCGCGTGGCGGGTCCACCGCCACCGCGGCGCTCTCGCCGCCGGCCAGGTAGCTGCGGTTGCCGAGACCCTCCAGCTCGATGGTGTCAACGAAGAACACGCGGATACTCCTTTCGCCTGAAAATTACCCCGGGGGGTATCTGCTTTTCACCGTAACACTTGTACCCCCGGGGGTATATTTCATGCTCTGCCGCGCGCGAGGCACTGGCCGAGCAGGGCTTCGGGATCCTGACCGAGATTGATGTGCAGGCCACGTCGAAAGAGAAGCTGGGCCACGGGCTGGAGGCATGGCCACCGGCCGGACGGGACGCCCCCCAGCCCGTCGCGACGAGCTGCACGCCGCTCACGGCGAACAAGCCGTACGCCGACCATGGTTGATCCGGGCCTCACACCGTTGCGGCAACCTCCGTCCGGGGTGCGGTGAGGTGCCCGGTGCGGTGCAGGCGGGCCACGAGTCCCGCGCAGGCGAAGCCGGTTGCGGCGAGCGCCAGCCACGGAAGCCAGCTGACCCCTGTGTCGAACAGGGCGCCCACCGCGAGGTTGCCCAGGGAGATCGCGACGCCGGAGACGGTGTTGTAGGCGCCGTAGTACGTGGCGACCAGGCGGTCGCCGGACAGCCGTACGACGGTGTCCATCTCGAAGGGGTAGAGCAGCGCGCCACCCCAGGCGAGCAGCGCCGCGCACGACGCGAGGGCCACTCCGGCCAGGATGCGGTGGGATCCGCCCGGCAGCAGCGGCAGGAAGGATGCCCCCATCACCGCGAGCCCCCAGGTGATGGCACGCGGCCCCGGCATGGTCCGTTTCGCCCACGCGGTCAGCCGCAACTGGCCGGACAGGGCAGCCAGCGCGGACACGGCGAAGATCGCCCCGGTCACCACGCCGGTCTGTTCGCCGAAGAGGTCACCGGCCCGCAGGGGTAGGGCCAGATAGACCTGGAAGGCCAGGACGTAGCTGCCCGTCATCGCGACCGCGAAGAGCAGGAAGGGCCGGTTGGTGGCGATGGTGCGCCAGTCTGCGGCCACCGCGCGCCAGGCCGGCTCGGCGCTGCGGTCCTTGGGCGGGCGGGCCGGGAGCGCCCGCCACTGCAGCACGGCCAGAAGCCCGAAGACGATGGCCGCCGTGGCACATACCGCGCGGAAGTCCCAGGCCAGCAGGGCGAGTCCGGCGAGCGGGCCGATGAGGATGCCCGCCTGATAGAAGACATTGAAGGTGGCGAACGCCTCGACCCGGCGTTCCTCGCCCGCTTCGGCCGCGAGGTAGGCGCGTACGGCCGGATTGAACAGTGCGCCCGCGAGCCCGGTGGCGGCCGAGGCCGCGATGAGGGCGGGCAGGGACTCCACCATCCCCAGGAGCCCGAAGGCGAGGGTGCGCAGCACGCATCCGGTCATGATCATGGGCTTGCATCCGTACCGGTCGGCGAGGGTGCCGCCGATGAGGAACATGCCCTGCTGGGAGAGGTTGCGTACGCCGAGCACCAGGCCGACCGTCCATGCCGCGAGGCCGAGGCCGTGCGCGAGATGGTCGGCGAGGTAGGGCATCAGCATGTAGAAGCCGAGATTGATGGCGAACTGGTTGGCCATCAACAGACGGACGGCAGGCGGGAAGGAAGCCACCTGCGAACGGAAACTCTTCATCGCACGACCGCCTTCGCCGTGCCGGGCGTCATGCCGGGCGCCAAGCCGGGATTGCGCTCCCGGCCCAGTGGGTCACGCACATTGGTGCAGCGGGTCCAGGCGGTGACGGTGCACGCGTCGGGAGCGGCGATCTCGTCCGGTTCGTGCGGCTGTTCCTGCTCAACGAGGTCGTTCTCCTGGCACCAGGAGTCGTTGAACACCGTCTCGAGGTAGCGGTGCGGGCCGTCCGGGAAGACCGCGGCGATCCGGGTGCCCGCCGGCAGCGTGCGGGCCGCCCAGCCCGCGACCAGGGTGACGGCACCTACGCTCCAGCCGCCGGAGGCGTAGTGGCGGCGGGCCAACTGGCGACAGGCCCAGACCGCTTCGGACGGTGCCACCCAGTGCACCTCGTCGAAGGCCGGATAGTCCACGTTGCCGGGATGGATGCTGGAGCCCAGGCCGCGCATCAGGCGGGGCCCGGCGGGCTGCCCGAAGATCGCCGAACCCACTGTGTCGACACCGATGAGCTTGAGGCCCGGGAAGCTCTCGCGCAGCACGGAGGCGATCCCGGCCGAGTGACCCCCGGTGCCGACGGCGGAGACCAGGACGTCGATACGTCCGAGCTGGGCGATGAGCTCAACGGCCAGGGGCCGGTAGGCGGCCACGTTGTCAGGGTTCTGGTACTGGTCCGGGCAGTACGCGCCCGGCGCTCCGGCCAGCAGTTCGGCGACCCGTTCACGGCGGGCCTGCTGCCAACCGCCCTGCGGGTGCGGCGCGGTGACCTGGTCGACGCGCGCGCCGAGTGCGGTGAGCAGGCGCACCATGGCCGGCTCCATGCCGGGGTCGGAGACGACGGTCACCGGGTGGCCGTACGTCATCCCGGCGAGCGTCAGGCCAAGGCCGAGGGTGCCGCTGGACGACTCGACGACGGGCGCTCCGGGCGAGAGCTCGCCGCGCAGCTGGGCCTCGCGGATCATGTGCAGGCCGGGGCGGTCCTTGATGCCGCCGGGGTTGGCCCCTTCCAGCTTGGCGAAGAAGCCGCGTCCGTGAGCGGCGAAAGGCTCGTCGATCCATAGCACCGGGGTGTTGCCGACCAGTTGGGCGGGGCGTCGGGCGCTGAGGGGTGCGGGGGCGAGGGCGCCCGGGGAGAACGTTTCGAGCAGGCTGAAATCCATGAAGGGGTTCGACTCCTTCGCACACCGAGCCAAAGGGCAGGGGTGCGGATGCAGATCGGTCAGGGACGCGGGACACGCCGGGACCCGGCCCGCGAGGGCCGGTGAAAGGGCATGCGGGGGCGCCTACTGCCGCCAGGTGCAGTTCAGGACCAAGGCCGCACGGCCGCTGGGGACGCACGGGGCCCTGTTCCGAGGTCCTCCGGGGCACGGGAAGCTGAACGCAGTGGTGTCGGCAGCCGGTTGCAGCGTGCCGAGATCGTCCAGGGGGGCGGCGGCCGTATCTCCGGAACCGACACGCGGTCGGTCCACGGTGTGGTCGAAATGACTGTTCGCGTGGTGATCGTGGCCCGGGCGGTGCTCGCCTCCAGCGATTCCGGGGAGTTCGGTGTCGTCCCCAAGACCAGAGCAGGCGGCTGCCCCGACGACCGCGTGAGGCCCGGCGAACGTCGCGCTGTGCACGCCCCCTGAGAGGTGCGCCGTGATCAGCAGCACCAGGCCGAACAGCAGCGCGATTCGCCCCGCTCGCCCGGTGGGCACCTCACCGATCCACAACCTGATCACCAACACAAAGTAGCCGATTGGGTACTCATGGTCATAATGGTGCAGCCGTGCTTGCAGCTCGAATTGGGCGGCCAGCGGTGTCCGGTGCGCTGCGTGGACCTCGCCGCACAGGCGCACGTCGTTGCCGTGGGGCGAGGGCAGAACAAGCAGGAGGTCATCGGTGAAGCAGTCGCGCACGGCTGGTCCCGGATGCTGGGGCGCACCGGCGAAATGACAGCGGCCCGGGGACGGCTCCCTGGAAGGCCGGCGTCTCGGCCGGAGCCGAGCCCGCGGAGCGGACCACCGCCGCAACGCCTTCGCTGGCCGCCCGCTATGTGGTGAGCAGGTGCCCGCGGTTGTCCAGTACGGCGCGGACTTCCGGCACGTGGTCGAAGTCCTGAAGGCGCCGGAGGACGATCCTTCGCCCCTCTTGCTGCCGGGCGGGGGCATCGTGCTGTTCAGGGCCAGTCCAGCACGTATGCACCGAAAGCTGGGCCACCGACCGCGACGATGGAAATCGGGCTGGTCGGGTAGCCCGTTGCTCATGGGCCGGTGATCATCGCCGCGCACGACACCTTGCAGACCTCGTCACCTGAGCGGCCTCATCCCCTCCATCAGACCGCGAGCAACTGACCACCGGACCGGTCGGCGATGCGCATGGCCCCTGAACTCACTCCGAGCCCATTCCCGGTCGTCTTTCACGCGATTCACGCGATTCACCGCGGTGACATTCTGTGCGTCACATTCTGTGAAAATCGATTGCTCTTCATGTGTCCCTCGCTACGATTCAGAGAAATCGAAAGCGGGGGACATTTTGATGCGCTACCAGACACTACAGAAGGCCATGCCGCTGCAGGTGGACAGTACTTCGGTGAAGGACAAGGCTGATGGGGAATCTGCTTCTGGAGAGGGCTACAGGACGGCTGTGAGGGCACCGGTCAGCACACCCGCCGCTACCTCGTCCAAAAGCTCCTTCGAAACCCCGGGAACCACTCAGGAACCACCCGCGACTTTCCTCCCGGCTGAGAGGTTTTCCCCGCCGGTCACCCAGAACAACTACTACATCACCGCGCACCAATCGAATGTGGCCGTGAACAATGGCACAGTGAAACAGTCGCAGCACCAGGTCGAGCTGGAACGAGCGGCCGGAAAATTCCGTGCCGAACTTGGCGGGGACCTGGAGACGTTCGTCCGCGAGGCCTTCCCGAACACACAGCACACTCCGCGACCTGCCCCACCGTCGTTCCATCCCGCACCGCAGAATGGCGCGTACCCGGGCCTGAGCCGCCACCGCGAACTGGTCCTGCAGAGCGTGCGGGACACCGTGGACATGGTTCTGGCCGGGCTCCCCGACCTGGGCCTCGACCGGCCGGCCCAGGAGCGCGTCAGGCAGGCCGCCGCCGAGATCGACGCCGAACTGCAGCGCCCCACAAGTGATCCCCTGCGCGTTGGCAGCAGCCTCAGCAGCATGCTCGACGGTCTGACCAGGGCAAGGCAGACCGGCGGCGCAGCGATGGGCCAGAGGGCGACCGTGGCGGAGAGCATCAGGAACGTGCGGGGTCAGGTGCGCGCCCTCCCGACCGTGGGGACGGTGCAGCCATGACGCGGGCGGACGGAGCGCAGTTCTTCGGCCCGATCACCGGCAGTCAGATCGCCATCGGCAATCGCGAGGTGGTGCAGAAGCAGAACCAGTACGCCGCCACGGCCGCGCCCGACGCCGCCGGTCAGCAACTCGCCGCGACCCTGACGGCGTTGCTCGCCACCGTGGACGTCCTGCGACTCTCCGCCGCGCAGGCGACAGCTCTGCGCCAGGATGCCCAGGCGGTCCTCGCGGAGGTGGCGAGCGAGGAACCGGACGAGGGGCGACTGCGCCGCCTGGTGGCCCGGGTCAGGAACGTCCTGGCCACGGTCACGGCCGGGGCGGTGACCGGAGCCGCGACGGGCGCCGGGACCGGTGGGGCCCAGTGGGCGCAATCCCTGCTCGACGACCTGCAGCGCGCCCTTCCCTGACGAGCGGCACCTCAAAGACAAGCGGCCCCTCACATGCCCGCCGTGGGCCGGGTCACCACCGGGGGATGAGAGGCGTGTCCGGTTCGTGTTGCCGCCAGGCTTCGGTGAGGCGGGCGAGCCGGGTGGGGGGCGGCGAGGTCCGCTACCTCTTCCTGCACCCCGCGGTCCGCGACCTCTTCCCCGAGTGGGACCGGCAGATCACCGCGTGCGTCGCCCGCCTGCGCGCCATCGTCGGCACCGCTCTGGACGCCCCTGACCTCACCCAGCTGGTCGGCGAACTGCTTTTGAAAAGCCCGGACTTCGCGGGCCTGTGGGAGCGCTAAGAGGTGACCGGACGCAAACCCGCCCACAGGACGTTCCGGCACCCGCAGGTCGGAACCATCACCCTCACCTCGCAGTCCCTGCACGTCGAAGGCACTCCCGGCCAGCGCATCGGCGTCTACACCGCCGAACCCGGCACCCCCGACCACGACGCCCTGCTCCTCCTCGACATGGCGGCTTCATCCACCGCGACGTCCAGTACCACGTCCCACAGGAGTCGACTGCTGTCCCAGCACCATCGCCATCTGGCGTAGGTGAGGCTGGATCTTCGCGATAGGCCCCACGCCGCTGGCCGGGTCGGGCGAACGCCCCGGGGCCACCTCACTGGCGGCCCGCTATGTGGTGCGGCGTCGGCGAGGGCAACCGCCAGCCGTGAGCGGTACAGGGCCGGTTCGCGCGCGCTCATGCGAAGAAGCACAGAGATGCGTCCCGTGACAGCAGGGGGATCTCGGCGCGCTGTGGGGCAAGGGGTGGGTTCAGGGCGGTGTGAGGGTGTCGAGCCGGGCGGCAAGGTCGGGGTGGGCGGCGGCCAGGTGGGGACGGGTGGCGGCCAAGGGGGCGATGAGGTCGGCGGGGTCGTCATGGGCGAGGGCCGCGTGGAGCTTGTTGAGCGGGCGGCGGGCGGCGGCGGGGAGGTCGGTGAGGGCGGTGATCTGCCCGGCGAGGCGACGCAGATCGGCGGCGTTGTTGCGGGCCCAGGTGGCGGTGGTGCGCTCGGTGGCCCGGGCCTGGCGGGTGGCCGTCACGCGTTGCTCGCCGGTGGTCCCGGCGGGACCGGGGCGGCCGCGCAGATAGCGGCGTTCGGCGGCCTGGCGGCTGGCGACGCCGAGAGGGTGAGCGAGGTCCGCCCAGCTGGCGCCCGCGTCGCGAGCGGTCTCGATCAGGCCGGACTCCCATCCGGCGAGCTGCTCGCGCACCTGCCGCAGCAGCATCAGGGAGGCCAGCGCCCGCTCCGGTCCGGGACCGGGACCTTCGGGCGTGTCCGGAGAGTCCCGCTGGGCGTCGCGCAGGGCGTCGTCTATGGCGTCGAGAGCCGCCGCAGCGGCGAGGAACGACGCCGGGCTGTGGGCGTTCGTGCTGGTCGTGGGCGGTTGGTCGGCTGCGGTCACGGGGACCTCCCTCGGGTTGTCATCACTTCGACGACATCATGTTTGTCATCCATTGGATGACATGTTACAACAGTGTCAGTGCAGCGCATTGGCAGCAACTGCCTGAACCTGCTGGAGGTGTTCTCACATGTTGATGCGCACTGACCCCTTCCGCGAGCTCGACCGGATGGCACAGCAGCTGCTGGGCCCGGGAACGTCCCCCCGCCCGTCGGTGATGCCGATGGACGCCTACCGCGAGGGCGACGAGTACGTGGTGGCCTTCGACCTTCCCGGCGTCAGCCCCGACGCGCTGGACATCGACGTCGAGCGGAACATGCTCACCGTCAAGGCCGAGCGCCGGGCTTCGGCGAAGCCCGATGACGTGCAGATGGAGCTGTCCGAGCGGCCGGTGGGCGTCTTCTCCCGCCAGATCGTCCTCGCCGACACCCTCGACACCGAGCACATCCATGCCGACTACGACGCGGGCGTGCTCACCCTGCGCATCCCGATCGCCGAGCGCGCCAAGCCCCGCAAGATCTCCGTCGGCGTCGGTTCCGGCCACAAGGAGATCTCCGGCTGACACCGGCCGGACGCGTGCGGAGGACGGGCATCTGAACTCCCCTTCACCCCGCCCTCCGCACCCCCTGGGCAGTCCGAAGAGGAAGAGGTGACGGCCGAGATGACTCTGCGACGCGAAGCGTTCCTCGATCACGTGAAGGAACGCGGCACATACGGCACGGCGGAGGAGGCCGAGCGCGCGGCCCGTGTGGTGCTCGCCCTGCTCGGCGCGCATCTGGTCGGCGACGTCCGCGCCCAACTCGCGGCGCGCCTGCCGGAGGGCTTCGCCCTGATCCTGCTCAACCCGCTGCAGAGCGCCGAACCTCTGCCTCCTGAGCGGTTCGTGCGGGCGACCGCCGCCTGGATCGAGGGTGCCACCGAGCGGACCGCGGCCTGGGATGTCAGCGCCGTGCTGTCCACCGTCGCCGACGCAGCCGGCGACGACCTGCTGGGGCAGATCCTGCTCCAGCTGCCCGTCGGCTACGACCTCCTCTTCGGCCGTCCCCAACCCACCTGACCAGGACGGGGGGTGCCGCACGCCCGGTGCCGCCCCGTCCACCCTGGCCCCACGAAAGGAAAGCACCGCAGTGATCTCCGACGTACGCGTACCGTTTGGGCACCGGCAGCCGTACGGAACGGCGTATGAGCAGATGCTGGAGAGGGTCCGCTACGAAGGCGCCTACCCCACCCGCGAGCGGGCCGACGAAGCTGTCCGCTTGGTCCTCGGGGGGCTGGGGCGCCAGCTGACAGGCGATGAACGCGTCGATCTCGCCGCACGTCTGCCGTTGGAGGCCGCCTGTGTGCTCACCGCTCAGATCCCCGACCCCCATCCCATGACCGGCTGGGCCTTCGTCAAGGACCTTGCCGCCCGCGCCGGTAGCTCCCTGGCCACCACTCGCTGGGACACCGGATCCGTCTTCTCCGCCGTCGCCGCCCAGGCCGGCCCCGACCTCATCACCCGCATCTTGGGCCAGCTCCCCACCGGATACGCCCTGCTGTTCGGCCGCGCCGAACTCACCCCCGCCGCATAGACGGCGAGCTGCGTACTCGGGGCGGGCGCAACGACCGCCGCGTCTGATGCGCCCGCTCGCTGGAGGGACGCGACCGTACCGAGTACCGGCAGGCTGCCCGCGACCAGGTGCGGTGGGACCGTCCCGCAGGCTCCTACAAGTCCTCCAGCCGAGGCGGCTTCGGTGCGTCCGCTGATGGGGCGATCTTCGCGTACTCCCGGGCCGTGGTCGGGGCCGAGGTCTCCTGGGCTTCGAGGGTCTCCCGCGCCTGCGCAGGCAGGAGCTTGTCGCGCGCGGCTCCCGGGTCCCAGCCGGTGTCGACGACCTTCTTCTGCCAGGCGATCGCGGCGACGAGGACGGCGACGCCGATCAGGAGCATGAGGACGATGCCGGCCACCGAGCCCGCCTTCGCCGCGTTGCCGATGATCAAGCCGAACCAGCCGAAGTCGGCGTCCCCGAACGTCGTGTTGGCCGAGCCGAACGAACCGAGCACCCCGAGCAGGAATGCCGGCAAGAGCGTGATCAGGACCCCGTTGAGGAAGGTGCCGACGGCGGCGCCGCGGCGGCCGCCCGTCGCATTGCCGAAGACGCCCGCCGCGCCACCGGTGAAGAAGTGCGGGACCAGGCCCGGCAGGACGAGGGCCGTGCCGAACACCGGGTTGATGACCCCGGCCAGTAGCCCCAGGGGCACCAGGCCGCCGGTGAAGGAGCAGATGAAACCGACGAGGACCGCGTTCTGCGCGTACGGGAAGACGATGGGCGCGTCCAGGGCGGGGATGGCGCCGGGCACGACCTTCTGAGCGATTCCCTGGAAGGCGGGCACGAGTTCACCAAGGATCGTGCGGGCGCCGAAGAGGATGACGGCGACGGCGATGCCGAACTGGAGGCCCTGACCGAGCGAGGACATCAGGTAGTTGCCGATGCAGGTCGAGCCGGGGTCTCCCTTGCCCGACGAGTACGCCTGGAACGCTTCCGCCTTGCCGACCTTGGCCAGGAAGACAACGGCCATGATCATGTAAATGAGGACCATGGACAGGGCCGTCGCCACCATCGAGTCGCGCGGGAAGCCCAGGCCCTCGGGGAGGTCCATCTCCTCCGTGGAGCGGCTCTTCTTGCCGATGACCTGTCCGGTCGCGCCGGAGGCTATGTAGCCGGCCGTGCCGAAGCGCCCCACGGCGACGGTGTCGTTGCCGGTGACGCGTTTGGTCCAGGGATGGGCGAAGGCCGGCATCGCGACCAGCATGATGCCGAGCAGGATGTCGCCGGCCACCACCACGACCCAGGAGGTGACTCCCGCCGACCGCGACATGCTCGGCTCGGCACTCTTCTGGCACACGCAGCCCGCCGGGGGCCTGGCCTCCAGTTGGGACGCCTCCCCGCTCACCCGCGTGGGAGGCGATCGGCCGCGAAGGGGGGGTATTGCTGACGAGGGTCTCTTGCCTGCTGGGTGCCCTGTGCCATATGAATGCTTACACGTGTAATCATCTCTGTGGAAGGGCTTCCATCGATGAAGCTGAACATTCATGACAGCGGTCCCCATGACAGCGGTCCCCATGACGGCGGTCTTGCTGGTGACAAGGTCGCGCTGCTGATCCACGGCGGCATGTCCGATCACCGCACCTGGCATGCGGTCGAGGAGCACCTCATCGGCCTCGGATACCGGGTCGTGGCACCTGATCTGCGCGGCCATGGTCACAGCCCGCGCGGTGAGTACCGACCGGAGCTCCTCGCCGAGGACTTGGTGGAGAACCTGCCGACCGACGCGGACGTGGCGATCGGGCACTCGTTGGGCGGCCTGTCCCTGGCACTGGCGGCCTCCCGGCTGCGGCCCAAGCGTGCCGTGTACTCCGATCCCGGTTTCCTGCTGCGCAACGTGCCGGCCGGGGCGACGGCGGGCATGCGCCACATGGTCGCCTCCGCGACCGCCGAGAGCGTCCGTGCCATGAACCCGCGCTGGTCGCAGGAGGATGTGGAGGCGGAGCTGGCGGGCTTCGCGCTGTTCGACCCCGAGTTCCTGTCCTCCATGGAGTACTTCGAGCAGGCCTACCTGCCGGAGTCGGCCGTGGTGCCGTCACTGGTGCAGCTCGCCGACCCCAGCCTGTGCATCGACTCGCGCGGCATGGCACAGCTCGAGGAACGCGGCTTCGAGGTGTGCCGGGTGCCGCGGGCGGGGCACTGCATTCACCGCGACGACCCGCAGGCGTTCCTGAAGTCCCTGGACGGCTGGATCTGAGCTCATCTCTGACATCAGGTCCTAGGCACCGCATCGCACGCATCGAACCCGTGGTGTGGAGGCCCTGATGTCGTGCCGGGGTCCGGGCGCCCCCCGAGCGCTCGGACCCCGGCTCGTGGTGGTGGGGGTGGGAGCCGCGGAATGGGCCGCTCGGCTCCTACCCCGGCCCTCAGCGCCCGCCGCGCACGAAGCGTTCCAGACCCCGGGTCGCCCGGCCGGTGTGCGTACGGTCCGGGCTGATCGGTGTCACGGTGACGTAGCCCTGCTGGAGCAGCGCGAAGTCCGCTCGGGGCTTGGTCTCGGGGCGGCAGTCCGGTGAGCGCGGCACGCACAGCTCCGAGCCGATGGTGAACGTGTCGCCCGTGGCCGTGTAGTGAGAGTTGACGATCTTCTGCGTGCCGACGGACGTCCAGGCCGTCCCCCGCGGACGCTGCCGTTCCGCACGGTGCGGATAGTTCACGTTGACGACGTACGTCGCTGTGAGCAGGTCGCGTTCGCGCAGACCGGCGATGAACTCGGCCCCGAATGCGGCGGTCCTGCGGTAGGTGTGGTCCGCGACCTCGAACGAGTCGGTGACGGCGGGGTCGTACGCGCTGTTGAGGGCGACGGCGGGTACGCCCTCGTCGATGGCGGCGAGCGCGGCTCCGAGCGTGCCCGACTCATTGACGACCGAAGCGACGTTCGGGCCGAAGTTGCTCCCGGTGACGACCAGGTCCGGGCCGTCCTTCCAGCCCACCTTGGCGGCAAGGCCGCCGTTGATGCCAAGGCGCACGGTGTCCGCGGGTGTCGCGCTCGGCGTGGACTGCCCGCAGGTCGCCGCGCCCTTGCAGACCCCGTACACCGCGCCGCCACTGCGCGCTCCCGAGCAGTCGTCCGCGTACCCGGCGGGCAGTGCGGTCCGGCGCTGGACGGTCAGCCGGCCACCGCTCGTGGCGCTGGTGCCCGCGCCGCTCTGGTTGGCCCAGGGAGCCATGACGACGACGTCCGCGCCGGCCGCGCACAGCGCGCGGCGAACCTCGTACAGGCCCTTGCCGTCGGAGGCGTTGGGGCGGGCCATCTGCATGGAGTCGTCATTGCTGAGCAGGACGCGCAGGCCGGTGAGCGCGGGCCGGTCATGTGCGGATCCCGGCCGGCCGTGGGCGGCCTGCGCCTGGGTGCAGGCGAACAGCATGGCGCTGGTGGCGGCAAGGGCGCCGAGTGTCTTGCATCGGTTCACGGTGAGTTCCTCAGAAGGCGGTGGCGGAGGGGGCAAGCTCGGGGACAGCAGGCGGTGTTGTGCTGGACGGTCGACGGTTCACCGGACACCGCGGACGCGCAGCACGCCCAGCGCGCCGATGAGCGAGAAGAGTGCGGCGATCGGGAACAGGGCCTCGTAGCCACCGACGGCGACGATCCAGCCGGCGATGGAGGGGGCCAGGATCTGCGGGCCGGCATTGGCGATGTTGATGACGCCCATGTCCTTGCCCGCGTCCTCGCTGCGCGGCAGCACCTTGGTGATCAGGGCCATGTCGACGGCCATGTACACCCCGAAGGCCAGCCCGCCGACGATGTTGTACGCGAGCATGCCGCTCTCCGTGGGCCACAGCATCGGCAGGGTCAGCGCGAGCGCGGCGGCGATCCCGGAGGTGAGCACGAAGGGCTTGACCCTGCCGATCCGGTCGGCGATCGGCCCCGCCAGGACGGACGCGACCACCGTGCACAGGGCGTTGACGATCATCAGGAAACCGACCGTCGGCAACAGGTCCTGCGGCGGGATCTTGATGTGCTCGGCGAGCAGGAACATGTTGTACGTGAGGACGATGAAATAGCCGAGCATGACGCCGAGGCGCGACAGGAACGCCCAGCCGAAGTCAGGGTGACTCCTGGGGCGGACCCAGAAGTTGGCGAGGAACGACCTGAAGGAGAAGCGCTTGCGGGGCAGGGTGCGCGCGTCCCGGTCCGGCGACACGACCACGAAGATGACGGCGGCTGCGACGACGGCCGCCGCGATCAGGTAGTACCCGTTCTCCCCGGCGAACCGGCCGCCGAAGCCGCCGATCACTCCGTCCAGGCCGAACTTCACACCCGGCACACCGCCGATCACCAGTGCCGCGACGATCGTGCCGAGCGGTACGCCGAGGCCCACCAGGGCGGAGAAGGTGCCGTACTTGGCAGTCGGCACCCGGTCGGGCATCGTGGCGGTCAGGGCCGCCTGATAGCCGTTCATGATGAACTGCACGACACCCCAGCTCAGTCCGAGCATGGCGATGCCGGCGGCGTGGGCCTGCGCCACCAGGGCCAGGGCTCCCAGGAAGGCGCAGAGCAGGATCCAGGGGGCACGGCGGCCGAGCCGGGAGCGGGTGCGGTCGGAGAGCTGGCCGAAGACCGGGTTGCCGACGGTCGCGAGGACCGCGCCGATGGTGCTGGCCGTGGACAGGGCGGCGGTGTCGTTCGTGCCGGTGATTCGCGCGACCTGGAGAGGGAGCAGAAAGCTGCCCACGCCGAACCAAAGCAGATAGAGGGCGACGTTGGCGACCGGCAGCGTGACCTGGAGCAGGCGCAGCCGCGAGGCGACGACGGGCTCGCCGACGTGCGCGCCCGCGTGATCGGCCACGACGGTTGCGGGCGCGTCTGCAGGAAGTGAATGACTCATGAGGGCCCCTTGGAAGGCGATGCCTAAGAGAACGGGACGCGTCTGGGGGCACGCGTTCCGCAGGAGCGTAGATGACACGTGTAAGCGTGGGAAGGTGTCGTGCTGCCCGCGATGGTTTCGTTACTTAAGGCGTGGATGGCTCGCGCACGAGAACGGTGTTGAGAAGTTGAAGGCAGCAGGCAGCAGGCAGCAGGCAGCAGGCAGCAGGCAGCAGGCAGCAGGCAGCAGGCAGCAGGCAGCGCGAGGCTTGCCGGGAGTCAGGCGGATTCGCGTACGACGAGTCGCGCGCGGAGCATGTCGTGGGTCTCCGGCGGCGTTTGTGGGGCGCCGATCAGCCGGTCGAGCAGCTCGGCGATCTCGCGCGAGGGCATGTAGTCGAGACGGATCGTCGTGAGCCGGGGGCGCAGCAGCCTGCCGATCAGCAGATCGTCCGCGCCCACGACCGCGATGTCCTCCGGTACATGCACGCCGGTGTCCTGCAGTGCGCGCACGGCCAGCGCCGCGTACTCGTCGTTGTACGCGAACAGGCCGTCGGCCCCGTCCGCTGTGCACTGCCGGGCCCATCCCTGCGCCGCTTCCTCGTCGAGCGCGAGGTCATGCCGCACGACGGTGCCCGCGCCATGGGCCCGCACGGCCCGTTCGACACCGGTCAGCCGGGGTTCGGCGAAGCCGCGCAGCGAGGAATCGGCGGGCATGATCACGCCGAGGGTTCTGCGGCCGGTCGCCAACAGATGGGTCGCCGCGTGGAAGCCGACCTGCTCCTCGTCGGTGACCAGGGCGTGCGCGCCCGGGACCGGCGCAGGGCCGAAGCCGAGTACGACCTCGACGCCCGCCTGGTGCAGTACGGCCACGGCGTCCTCGTCCAGGCTGTCGTCCATCAGTGACAGCACGGCGTCGGGCCGCAGCTCGGCCCAACTGCGGCCGGCCGCCGCACCCCGGGTCCCGGTCGGGCCGTACAGCACGGCCGTGTGACCCAGGTCCGACAGGGCCTGCTGCAGCTCGGAGAACGCCCGTGCGAACAGCTGCCCCACCGTCACCGCCGGTGCGGTCAGCAGGACGATCCCGCTGCGCCCGGACCGCAGGGCCCGTGCTGAGGCGTGCGGCACGTACCCGAGCTGCCGGGCCGCCTCCCGTACCCGTTCGCGCGTCGCCTCGCCGACTCGTCCGCCCTCGGTGTTGTTGAGGACGTAGGAGACCGTGGCCCGGGAGACTCCGGCGGCCCGTGCCACATCACTACTGGTGGGCGGGGTACGGACAGGGCGGGGCGGAGACGGGGCCATGGTGGTCATCTTGGCAGAGGAGGGGATGCAGGCCTTGAAGGAGGTCGCACCGCCACGCAAAACTCGCCGCCACGCAAACTCGCCGCCACGCAAAACCGGCGCCCACGTAAATCCCGCCCCCTCAACTCGTTCGGTTCAAGGTGAAGGAGAAGGCGAACCGGCCGAAGGAAGCTTCGGGGCCAAGGCGTCCGGCCGTGGGTCAGGGTTTGCGTGCAAGTGCACCGAACTGGGGCAGCACGGAAGCAGAGTTGGGCTCGGGTCGCCATTGCGAGCACGACACCAGGCCGGGGGTGACAAGGTCCAGGCCGTCGAAGAAGGAGCTGATCTCCGCGCGGCTGCGCGCGGTGATCGGCGGGGTGGCGTTCTCGTTCCAGAACGTCATGGCCTCGACGTTGCCCTCGCCACCCAGGTCGGTGTCGGTGGTGGGGTGTGTCAGGGCTAGATAGCTGCCGGAGGGGACCGCGGCCATGACCCGGCGCACGATGTCCCGTGCCTCGTCCGTGTCGAGGACGAAGTTGAGGATGCCCAGCATCATGACCGCGACGGGTTGGTCGAGGTCGAGGGTTGCCGATGCGCCCTCCATGACACCGGCCGGGTCGCGGACGTCGGTGTCGATGTAGTCGGTGGCTCCCTGGGCGGTACCGGTCAGCAGGCTGCGCGCGTGGACCAGCACGATGGGGTCGTTGTCGACGTAGACGATCCGGGATTCCGGTGCGATCCGCTGGGCGATCTCGTGGGTGTTGTCGAGGGTCGGCAGGCCGGTGCCGATGTCCAGGAACTGCCGTACGGCACAGTCGGCCGTCAGGAATTGGACCGCGCGGCCGAGGAACTGGCGGTCGGCGCGGGCCACGTCCCGGATCACCGGGAACATCGTGGCGACCTGGTCGCCGACTTGCTGGTCGACCTCGTAGTTGTCCTTCCCGCCGATCCAGTAGTTCCACACGCGTGCGTTGTGCGCGACTGCGGTGTTCAGCCTGCCCGGCATGTCTGACGGGTACTGGCTCTCACTCACGTCTTCCTCTTTTCTCGTTCACCCGCTCGGCTGTTCAGGCGGGTGTTCCGCCCGAGGCGTGCTGGACGGGCGGCCGCCGCGGCGGCGACGGATTGTCCGCCATTGTGGAGTACGTAGATCACGGCGTCCGGGGATTGGGCGTCCCCGGGGGAGTGGCCAGCGGATTGCCAAGGGGCTCTGGTGCTTCTTTTGGGATCGCCTCGCCAGAGGTCTTGACAACTTGATTGGTCTGGACCAGCTTTGCGCACAGTAGCGGTGGCCACCGGCTCTCACCTTCGTCCTTCGCTTCTCCCTGGAGGCATTCCGTGGACCGTGTACGTAAGGGCAGATCCGGTGTTCGACAGAGAATCGGCGCGGCGCTCGCCGTCGGTGCGGCCGCCGCGCTCGCCGTCACCGGTCTCGCCGCGCCCGCGCAGTCGGCGGACGCCGAGGCGGCAGACGTCAACGTTGCCAAGAACGCAGGGTTCGAGTCGGACCTGAGCAACTGGACATGCACCGAGAACAGCGGTGTCGCCGTCACCTCCCCCGTGCACGGCGGCACGAAGGCGCTCAAGGCCACCCCGGCGGGCCAGAGCAGCGCCGAGTGTTCTCAGATCGTCAAGGTGAAGCCCAACTCCACGTACAAGCTGAGCAGTTGGGTGCAGGGAAGTTATGTCTACCTCGGTGCCCGGGGCACCGGCACCACCGACGTGTCGACCTGGACGCCGGGCGCCTCGTCCTGGCAGCAGCTCTCCACCAGTTTCACCACCGGCGCGAACACCACGTCGGTCACCGTCTACACGCACGGCTGGTACGGGCAGAGTGCGTACTACGCGGACGACATAAGCGTTCTTGGACCCGACGGGGGCGGCGGCACCGACCCGGTGGAGATACCCGCCGTGCCGGCCGGCCTCAAGGCGGGCACGACGACGTCCACGTCGGTGGACCTGTCCTGGACCCCGGTGTCCACGGCCACCGGCTACACCATTTACCGCGACGGCACGAAGGTCGCCTCGACCAGCGGCGCCTCCACGACCGTCACCGGTCTCACCCCGGAGACCACCTACAGCTTCCAGGTCAGCGCCTCGAACGCGGCGGGGGAGTCGGCGAAGTCGACGGCGGTGTCCGCACGGACCACCAAGGGCGGCGGCGGAGACGGCGGCACCGTACCCAAGCACGCGCTGACCGGCTACTGGCAGAACTTCGACAACGGTGCCACCGTGCAGAAGCTGCGTGATGTGTCATCGCAGTACGACATCATCGCCGTCTCCTTCGCCGACGCCACCACCACGCCGGGGCAGATCACCTTCAACCTCGACCCGGCCGTCGGCTACTCCTCCACCGCCGACTTCAAGGCGGACATCGCGGCCAAGCACGCCGCGGGCAAGTCCGTGATCCTCTCGATCGGTGGCGAGAAGGGCACCATCTCGGTCAACAGCGACGCCTCCGCGACGGCATTCGCCAACAGCGCCTACGCGCTGATGCAGGAGTACGGATTCGACGGCGTCGACATCGACCTGGAGAACGGCCTCAACCCCACCTACATGACAAAGGCGTTGCGCCAGCTGGCGGCGAAGGCGGGCTCGAAGCTGGTGCTCACGATGGCGCCGCAGACCATCGACATGCAGTCCACGTCCGGCGGGTATTTCCAGACGGCGCTGAACGTGAAGGACATTCTCACGGTCGTCAACATGCAGTACTACAACAGCGGTTCGATGCTCGGCTGTGACGGCAAGGTCTACAGCCAGGGCAGCGTGGACTTCCTGACCGCGCTCGCCTGCATCCAGCTGGAGGGCGGTCTCGATCCCTCGCAGGTCGGGATCGGCGTCCCGGCATCGACGCGCGGCGCGGGCAGCGGCTATGTGGCCCCGTCGGTCGTGAACAACGCCCTGGACTGCCTGACCCGCGGCACCGGCTGCGGCGCCTTCAAGCCGTCCAAGACCTACCCGGGGCTGCGCGGCGCCATGACGTGGTCCACGAACTGGGACGCGACGGCGGGCAACGCCTGGTCCAACTCCGTTGGCCCGAAGGTGCACAGCCTTCCGTAGCGAACGGCTTGGCGGGCCGGACAGGCCGAGGGCGCCTGATGGCCGCGCGGAGCTTGTCCCACCTAAAGAATGGCCCTTGACCCCGGCATCGGCGGTGATCGTCTCGATGTCCAGCACCTCGCCCTGGGCGAGGTGCTGGACGTGACCCAGTGCTGAGCATGGCGTGCCGATACCGATCGAAACCGCCGGCAACCGGAGCGTCTAGCGCGGGGGAACCGGGCGGTCGTAGACGTTGTTGGGGTGACGATCTCAGTGATCGCTCGGGCGACCAGCGAGGACGGCTCCTGGCCGTCATGGCTGATGTCGGTGTTGAGCAGCAGAACCAAGGTCGCCTTCTTTGAGTTGCCGGGCCCCGGCCGGTATCAGCGCGCCGCGCTGTTCAGTGCCGCGAGGACCGCTCCGGTGAGCGGGCAAGTTGGCGCACGCCGCGCCGTACCGGAAGCCCCGCCCGGGACGCAGTCGTGCTCAGCTCGCCGGCGGGGTCGTGCTCCGGCGGGCCGCGAGTTTCGTGGCGATCTCCGGGCCGGGCTGCGGCACCCTCTCCCCGCGGCCGTATGCGGGAGCCAACTCGGCTGCGGAGGAGGCCATTTCACTCGCCAGCTGATGCACCGTCATCAGCGGGGGAGCGGCCCGCACCGCGGCCGGCACGCCGTCCACCGGGTCGAAGTACGCCTGCGAGGACCTCCGGCGCATGCACGCACAGCCGGAACTGCACCGGCTCATCCTCGGTGACGGGGGTGACCGGCCGGCCGCCGACGGAATGTTCTACGGTTTCCGGAAGGCGCTCGGAGACTTTCGGGTGCACAGCTACGGAGGTGGGGACTGTGGCCGGGAAACGCGCCCAGCGCGATACAGGCACGGGGAGCCCGGACGGGGCGGTCAAGGTGACGATCAGCGAGATCGCACGGGAGGCCGGAGTGTCCGTGCCGACCGTCTCGCGTGTCGTCAACGGGCGCTCCGATGTCTCGCCCGCCACCCGGGCCCGCGTCGAGGACCTCCTGTACCGGCACGGCTACCGTCGCCGCCCGGTGGCACCCGGGGCCCGGGCGGCCCTGCTCGACCTGGTCTTCAACGACCTCGACAGCCCCTGGGCTGTGGAGATCATCCGTGGTGTGGAGGAGGTCGCGCACGAGCAGGGCGTGGGCACCGTGGTCTCCGCGATCCACGGCCGGGCGGGCGCGGCCCGCCAGTGGATGACCAACCTGCGGGCCCGCGCCTCGGACGGTGTGATCCTGGTGACCTCGGCGCTCGAACCCGGGCTCCACGACGAACTGCGGCGCCTGGGCGTGCCGTTGGTGGTGATCGACCCGGCAGGATCACCTGCCACCGATGCGCCCACCGTCGGCGCCACCAACTGGGCGGGCGGCATGGCCGCCACGGAGCATCTGCTCGGGCTCGGCCACCGCCGGATCGGGTTCATCGAGGGCCCGCCCCGGCTGCTGTGCTCCCGGGCCCGCCTCGACGGCTACCGTGCCGCGCTCGATGCGGCCGGCGCGCCGCTCGACGGCGAGCTGATCGTGCCCGGGGACTTCTACCACGAGTCGGGGTTCACCGGCGCTAACCGGCTGCTGGACCTGGACGTACCGCCCACCGCGATCTTCGCCGCCAGTGACCAGATGGCACTCGGCGCGATCGAGGCGCTGCGCCGGCGCGGCCTGCGCGTGCCGGAGGACGTGAGCGTCGTCGGCTTCGATGACCTGCCGGAGGTGTGCTGGTCGTCCCCGCCCCTCACGACGGTGCGTCAACCCTTGTCCGACATGGGCAAGTTGGCGGCCCGTGCGGTGCTCGACCTGGCCCGCTCCGTGGAGCCGGCCTCGCCGCGGGTGGAGCTGGCCACGGAGTTGGTGATCCGCGCAAGTACGGCGCAGCCACGACTCGCATAGCGAAGGTCGGCCTTCGGGGGGTGTCAACGGCCCGTTCTGTTAAGGCCGTTGACACCCCTTTCGTCTGCCCGCAACTCCCTAGCTGGGCTGTCTCCCGATAATTTGCGGATCGCTTCCGGAAGGACCGTCATGTCGCCCCTCGAGGGATGCAGCAGCACATCCAGCGCTTCGCCGATCTCGGCGTCGACGTCGCCCTGGCCGAGCACGACCTCCGCATGGCCCTGCCCTCCGCCGCGGCGAAACGCGCCCAACAGGCCGACTGGTACAGGCTGATGACCAGCGCCTGCCGGGCCGTGCGGCGCTGCGTCGGCATCACCCTGTGGGCTCCGACCGGCACTCGTGGATTCCCTCCACCTTCCCCGGCGAGGGCGCGGCCCGCCAGTGGATGACCAACCTGCGGGCCCGCGCCGCAGTGGTGCCGGGGCGCGGGGCAGCGGCCGGACGACCGTGGGTCAGCCGCCGATTTCCGAGTCCTGCGCGGCGGCGATGATCGCGGTCGCGTCCTCCGGCAACAGGTATCCGGCGTCGACGGCCGTCTGCGCGGCCCTGCGCACCTTGCCCACGTAGGCGGCGTGGGTCGGGTAGAGCCGACTGAGCACCGGCTCCGCGGTGGCCGGGAGGGACGGATCGGAGGGGTCGCCCTCGTCGTGCCGGTCCCAGGCGTCGGCGTCGCCGTTCCACGGGTCGCGGGCTCCGTACAGGCCGCAGAAGACGCCGCTGCCGGTGGTGTCGCGCGCACCGGTGAGCGTACGGGTGGGCACCGTGACATCCGGCAGGCGGACACCGCCGGTGGCCAGGCCGGTGGCCGGGTCACGCAGAACGGTGCTCATCGGCTGACCACTTGGCGGCCGCGCACCGTCCCGCGCCCAGACGGCCAGGTGACGCAGCGCCGCGTTCATCGCCCAGTGGCCGGGCCCGTCATTGAAGGGAGCCGAACCAGCGGCGCAGTCCGGCGACGGCGCGGCCGAGCCCGCCGACTTCTGCACGGTCGCGCTGCCGAGGTCGAAGGCCCACTGGTCGCCGTGCGCGGTGCCGGCCAGTTCCCAGTGCACGACGCTGCTGGTGTCCGGCTGCCGGGCGGTCGCGGCGCCCGGCACGTCGGTCTCGGTCAGCACTACGAACGTCGGCACCGTCAGGTCGGTCCTGATCCGGGAGGGGTTGGGCATCAGCAGGGTGTCGGCGAGCACACCGCTGATCGGCGCTGGGATCGCGCTGTTGCTGTGCACCATGAAGCCGTCGTAGACCTTGGCCACCGGCTGGACGGCGTTGACATACGTCGTCATGAAGCCCGCTGACTGTGACTCGCCGTCGGCGAGCAGGGTCCGGACCGGGAGCCCGCCGAGCGGGTCCGGCCCGTTCGGGGTGCGCAGCGCCTGGCCCGCCTGGGAGAAGATGTCGTAGGCGAAGGCGTCACCGGGGTGGACCAGGCCGGAGTACCGGGCCGGGTCCCAGCCTTTCAGACCCTTGATCTCACCCCGTCCGCCGTTGACCCCGACGGCCTGCGCCGAGACGCCGACCCAGGCATAGCCCTCGCGCAGCAGCTCGTCCCGCTCGAACCAGTAGTCCGGGGAGAGGTCGAGCTGGCCGCTGACGTTGAGCCACTCCACCACCACGGTGCCGTTGAACTTCGCGGGATCGGCGGGGCGGCGCACCAGCAGACGGCTCTTGTAGGCGGCGGTGCCGGACGCACGGACGTTCCACCGGCCGTCCGAGGTCCACAGGCCGGACTTGGCGTACGACGTGGCGGTGCCAGAGAAGAAGTACTCGCTCTCGGTGTAGCCGAACGAGGCGAGGTCCTCCGCCGCGGCGAGGAACGGGAAGCCATGACTGCCGACGGGCGGGACGGTGACTGTTGGGCTCGCGGTCGTGGCGGGGGAGGCCGCGGCCGGGAGGGCCAGCGGGGCGACGAGGAGGGCGCCGCAGAGCAGCGCCCCCAGCGCGGTGGCGGTGACGGACCGCCGGAATAACCGAGCAAGCATGCGCACGGGTTGCCTCCGTGAATGCGTGTCCCAATGGGTTGAGACCGCAGTCTCGACGGACCGTGAAGGGCTGCCATCGGCAAATCCACCGGTGTCCCGAGAGCGGTGATCGGTGGCCGGTGGCCGGTGACGGCCGGACCGCTGGATGGCTACCAGCCGTCCGGGAGCCGGCACACAGTCCCGGCAGGCCGAGGTGTTTCTGGCAGAGCGAAGGTGCTTCTGGCAGACGTAGGCTGACCGGAGGGCTGGGTGGGGTGGCCGGGTTGGCGAAACATTGAGGTCAGCGCCGGGAACGCCGGCGCTGAACACCTCAACTCCCCTCAGGAGAAGCCCCCTCATGAGCAGCCTTCCCGCCACCTCGCACAACACCCCCGGCAGCGACAACGCTCCTGTTGGCTCCGATGTGTGGTTCGTTACCGGTGCCTCCCGCGGCTTCGGCCTGGCGATTGTCCGCGAGGCGCTGGCTCGCGGCCACAAGGTGGTCGCCACCGCCCGCCGCTCCGACCGCATCGTCGCCCTGCTGCCCGAGGCAAGCCAGAACCTGCTCGCGCTGGACGTCGATGTGACCGATGCAGCGGAGGTCACGAGGGCGGTCGACGCGGCCACCGAGTGCTTCGGCCGGATCGACGTCGTCGTCAACAACGCTGGCCGTGGCCTGCTCGGCGCGGTCGAAGAGGTCTCCGACCAAGCGGTGCGTGCGGCCTTCGATGTCAACGTGTTCGGTGCGCTCAACGTCCAGCGCGCCATCCTTCCGCAGCTGCGCAAGCAGCGCTCCGGGCACATAGTCAACGTCAGCTCTGTCGCCGGAGTGGTCGGCATCCCGGGCTGGGGCCTGTACAACTCGACCAAGTTCGCCATGGAGGGCTTCACCGAGGCGATGTCCCACGAACTTGCTCCGCTCGGCATCAAAGTGACCCTCATCGAGCCCGGATACTTCCGTACCGACTTCCTCGACACCTCCAGCCTGAGCACGGAGAACAACGTCATCGACGATTACGCCGCCACCGCCGGCGCCACCCGCTCCCATGCCCAGGACGTGAACCACGCGCAACCGGGTGACCCGGTCAAGGGTGCCGAGGCGATCGTGAACCTCACCGAGCTCGCTCAGCCGCCGCTGCGGCTGGTCCTTGGCTCCGACGCCTACGGATTTACCCGGGCCAAGCTCGAGACCCAGGTCGCCGAACTGCACACCTGGCGCAAGGTCTCCGAGTCCACCGACCACGAAGACCAGGCTGTCCATGGCCGATAGGTGGGCAGGTCCGGGCCGGTACCGAAGATCAGTCACGCTCTTCCGTCGCGTACGCCCACTGCCGGGCGCCGCACCAGGTAGGCGCCGGCGGCAGCGGCCAGCAGCACCATGACACCGATGAAGACAAGCCCGGCCTCTTCCAGACCCAGTGGCTCGGAGAGCACGCCGATGCCGATGACGGGGATGGAGATGCCCGTGTACGCGACCACGAAAAGCGACGAGATGACGCCTGCCCGGTGCGCTTGGGGAGCGGCGTCCGCGACGGCTGACACCGCGGCCCGCAGGGCAAGTCCCTGACCCGCACCGCCCACCAGCGCACTGAGCACCACCAACGGAAGCTTCTCCCAGGCCAACGCCCCGGCCAGCAGGCCCAGACCGGCGATCAGCGCCAGGCAACCGAGCGGCAGCGCCCTTGCCACGCCGAGCCTGCTGACCAGGAGTTGGCCGATGGTGGATGCGAAGAACGCCAGGAAGACGATCAGGCCGATGAGGGCGAGGTTCGTGACGTCGAGCGTCCGGGTGAGGAAGGCGGGGGACACCGAGGTGAACACCCCCAGCAGGGAGAAGCCGACGAACGCCGCGAGTGCGGCGGGTACGAAGACCGGCCGGACCTCCGGCGGCAGGCTGGGTCCCTGGGGGCGTGCCGTGCGCAGGGGCCGCGGGTCGCGCACCGTCTCGGACAGTGACCAGATCATGGCGAACGCGACTGCCACCAGGACGAGATGCGTCACGAACGGCAAGGACAGCGGCATCGGCGCGTATTCGGCGAGCAGCCCCGCGAGCAGCGGGCCGCAGCCGAGGCCTCCCATGTTGGCCGCGGTCGACGCGAAAGCGGCCCGCCCCTCCTTGCCGGGAGGGGCGCACTCCATCACATACGCGGTCGCCGCGCCGGTGAACAGTCCGGCGGACAGCCCCGACAGCAGCCGTCCGAGGTAAAGGAGCGGCAGGCCGCCCTCGGCCAGGAAGCACGCAGCACTGAGCGCGGAGAGCCCAAGGCCGCAGAGCAGGACCGGTCTGCGGCCGACGGTGTCCGAGACGTTGCCCGCGAGCAGCAGGACACCGATCACCCCCAAGGCGTAGACGGCGAAGACGACCGTCACGATCAACTCGGAGAAGCCGAGCTCGTTCTGGTACAGGCCGTAGAGCGGAGTGGGAAGCGTGGTGCCGGCCATGCACACGGCGAAGGCCCCGGCGGCCCGGAGATAACCACCCCGTCGACGGTCCGGCATGCTGTTCTGACGATCAGTCACATCAGGAACCGTAGCCGCCGCCGGGAGGAGGCAGGCGTTTTGAAATGCTGGCGTGGTGTCGTCCCCTGGCAGGCTGGGGGACAACTCCCGCGAAGTGCCGACGCTGTCTTCGCGTCGAGGACAGGGCCCCTGGTGGTCGCGCAGAACTCGTCCCACGTACGCGCCCGGCTCATGCGCCAGCCGTGGATCGCTGGTGCGACGTCCGGCCGACCGCGCCTACGGATGCGTGTCCGTGATCGCGATGACCTGGTCGAGACGAGCCAGGGCAACCTGCAGGTCGTCGATCTTGGCTTGGACGCGGTCGCGCTCGGCGCGCAGCATGGCTCGTTGCTCGGCGTCGGTGTGCCCGGAGTCCCAGCACGGAAGGAGTTCCGTGATCCTTCGGCTGGTCAGGCCGGCGGCGAACATCTGCTGGAAGAAGCGGACCAGGGCGATGGCGTCCTGCTGGTAGAGGCGCTGGCCGGATGGGCTGCGCTCCGCGATGAGCAGCCCCTGCTGCTCGTAGTAGCGCACGGCGCGTACCGAGACGCCGGCACCCCGTGCCACTTCGCCGATGCGGATCAGCCGCTCGGTCGCGGCCTCGGTGACGGTCATGGTGATTCCTCTCGCCCCGGCCCTGAGGACCAGCACTTGCCTCTGACGTTAACGTCAGGTTTTAGCGTACTGGTCATGGACATCAACAACTCAGTTGCCCTTGTCACCGGAGCCAACCGCGGCCTGGGCCGCGCCTTCGCCCAGCGCCTGATCGAACGGGGCGCCCGCAAGGTCTACGCGACGGCCCGCCGGCCGGAGGCCGTGGACCTGCCCGGGGTCGAGGTGCTGCCCCTCGACATCGCCGATCCCGCATCCGTGAGGGCCGCCGCCGAGGCCGCCCCGGACGTCTCGCTGCTCATCAACAACGCGGGGATCCAGACGGGGACCGATCTGGTGACCGGGTCGCTGGAGGCAGTGCGGTACGAGCTGGAGACCAACGTGTTCGGCCACCTGGGAATGATCCGGGAGTTCGCGCCGGCGCTCGCCAGGAACGGTGGGGGCGCGATCGTCAACGTCCTCTCCGCCATGTCGTGGTTCGGGGGCAAGGGCGCCAATGCCTATCACCTGACCAAGGCCGCCGCTTGGGCCATGACCAACGGCGTCCGCCTGGAGCTCGCCGAGCAGGGCACCCTCGTAACAGCGGTGCACCTCGGCCTGGCCGACACCGACATGGCCGCGGGCTGGCCCGTGGACAAGATCGCGCCGTCGGACCTGGCCGACGCGGCGCTCGAGGGCGTCGAGGCGGGCTCCGCCGAGGTCCTCGCCGACCAGTGGAGTCGGGACGTCAAGTCCCGGCTGCCGTTGAGGCCGGAAGAGTTCAACGCCGCAATGGACCGCGCCCTGGCGGCGCTGACGGCGGCCTGAGGGGTCCCTGGCAACGGCCCAAGGTCCACAACCATGGTTGGAGTGCTAGGACTCCTAACAAACGTGGTGGGCCTGACCTGGGCAGAGGTCGGTGTCGTGCGCGAGGCCGTCGGGTAGCGAGGGGCGGTCAATCGCGTCGTCGCACGCAATAAACCTGGAGACGTCGGCGATCATCCCCGGGATACTGGTCGCCCATGGATGAGGTCAAAGTCGTCGTCGCCCATTCCGAGCGCGCGACTCTGCGCGTCGGTGACGTGTTCTTGAAGGTGGACGCCGATCAGGCGCGCGTCGACGCCGAGGTCGAGGCGATGTCGCTCGCGCCGGTCCCGACCCCGGAAGTCCTGTGGCGCAACCCGCCCGTGCTGGCGATCGCCGCACTCCCCGGGACGACGCTGGGGCGCCTCGGCGGGCCGTCGACCGGGGCGTCGGCGGCGTGGGCCGCAGCGGGCGCCGCTGTCCGGAAGCTGCACGACGCGCCCCTGCCACCCCGGCGGGGCCGGGCCGGCCGGAGCATCGGGGCGCTGGCGGCGGAACTGGACGACGAGTGCGAGTTGCTCGTGACCAACGGCGTCTTGCCCGTTGATCTGGTCACCCGCAACCGCCAGGTCGCCGAGGCCGCGCTCCGGCCGTGGACGCCGGCGTTCACACACGGCGACCTGCAGATCGCGCACGTCTTCGTCGACGGCGACGAGGTCACCGGCATCATCGACTGGTCCGAGGCGGGCCAGGGGGATGCCCTGTACGACCTCGCCACCTTCACGCTCGGACACGAGGAGCACCTCGACGACGTCATCGCCGGTTACGGCGCCGACGTCGACCTCGACGTGATCCACGCGTGGTGGTCGTTGCGAAGCCTGCTGGCAGTTCGCTGGCTGATCGAGCACGGCTTCGACCCCTTCTTGCCGGGGTGTGAGGTCGACGTTCTGCGATCCCGGATGTGAGGCCGCGCGGGCCGTCATTGCTGCGGCTTGCGTGAACGCAGAGGTCTGTGACCAATGCAGTCGCGAGGTCGGCGGCGAGTAGCCGTAGCCCCCCACATGCGCGACAGCGCCGACCTCGGCCTTTGCTCAGCAGGTCCATCGGCTGATCATTTGTTCCTGCAATTCGGTGACGGAGCGCGCGTCGGGGGGCGGGTCACGCGATTTGTCCGGTGGGCGACCTACATTTCCTCGACAGTGCAGGGTCCCGGACTCCGCTCGGGGCTCACCGCTTCAAGGAGATGGAAATGCTGGTTCGCAATGCCGTCAGCGGGTGTGTGGCCGTAGCCGTCGCCTCCGTGGCAATGACCGGTCTCGCGCATGCAGATGCTCCCACCGTGCAGGCTCCCCATACGGCCGCAGCACCGCGGGTCACGGTCACTCCGACGATGGCCAAGCAGAAGGCCACGGTCACGGTGAAGGTCGTGGGCGCTCCGAAAACGTGCCGTTCGGTGTGGGCGCGGTCCGACGCCTTCGTCAAGACGGCGGCGCTGGCCAAGAAGGGCAACCCGCCGGTGTACGCGGGCCCAGCAGGGGTGAAGGCGAATGCCGCCCCTGGTCCGCACCAGGTCGTGGTCGGGGGAGTCGGCTGCGGAAAGTGGACGGCGAAGGCCAAGCTCACTGTCCTCGCAGCGCCGAAGACGGTGAAGGGCAAGGTCATCTCCAAGACCGGCGTGCACGTACGCCAGCAGCCGAGCTCCAGTTCGCGCATCACTGGGGCCTACCGCAGCGGTCAGACCATCGACCTGATCTGCCGCAAGGTCGGTCAGCCCGTCGGCGGCAACCGCACCTGGTACCAGGTCAAGACACCCAAGGGATGGGTCACCGCTCGCTACGTGAAGGCCAACGGCCCGGTTCCTTACTGCAAGTGACGGATCTTCAGGAAGGGGTTCCTCTCTCCGCCCTGTGATGACGTTGAACTGGGCATGGAGCGGAGCGACTCGGTAGCCGTCCCCCAGCGCGCAGACGAGTGCGAGTCCAGGAGGGGCCCACCCTTGGACTCGCACTCGCCTGCTGTTGCAGCGCTCGTAGCTGCTGTCGTACCCGTGCCGACCAGAGGAGCCCGAGCCCGGCGGACACCGGCCCTTCGCCTGACCACCACCGCCTGCCACAGACTCGACGCCACCACGCCCCGACCACTGGGCCGGGGCGCGTCGCGCGTCGCAATCCTGTGTCAGGCCCGGCGGTACTGTGCGGGCGACCCCTTGGTCTCCGCGTCCTCGTAGGACCCCACCTTGCCCCGGTCCACATGGAACGTCGTCAGCGTACTGACGGGCGAGCGCGGGTCCCGGCGGTCACCCACGACCCGCATGTGCGCGCTGAACCGCTCCGGCGTCACCTCATACACGTCGTAGCCGTACCGGTTGCCCTCGAAGTACTTCAGGTGCGGATTGGCCTTGCCCATCAGGGGGCCGTTGGCCGCGTTCCAGTCCGCGGAGTACGCACCTGAGGTCACCGAGTGTGCGGTGAACTCCGTTCCCAGCAAAGGGGATTCCGGCTCGTCGAAGTCGGTGTGGATGTCATCGACGAACGCCGAGTGCCAGTCACCCGTGATGACGACCAGGTCCTCCAGACCGCTGTCGTGCACGTGCCCGAGGACCTCCTTGCGCTCGGCGAGGAAGCCGTCCCACTGATCGGTGAACATGTACGAGCCGCCGGGACGCCCTCGGAGCTGGCTCAGCATGATCGAGTTGGCCCATATGTGCCAGGCGTCGGGGGCGCGGTCGACGGTCCTCTTCAGCCACGTCTTCTGCTCGGTGCCCAGGATGGTGCCGTCCGGCAGGTTCTGCGCCGAGCGGTACGAGCGCAGGTCCAGGACGGTCAGCTCCAACAGGTCGCCCCAGCGCCGCACCCGGTGGATCTCCGGGTCGGGCAGCGCGGACCCGCCGAAGGAGTCACGGTGCGGCATGTGCTCGAACCACGCCTGGTACGCGGCTGCGCGACGCCGCATGAACGGGGCCCCGCCGCCGGTGCCGCTGTAGTCGTTGACGACCTCGTGGTCGTCCCAGGTCAGGAACCACGGGTGGGCCGCGTGCGCCTCGCGCAGCGACTTGTCGCCCTTGTACAGGGCGTGCCGCTTGCGGTAGTCGGCGAGCGTGAGGATCTCCGGGCCGTCGTGGTCCCGCACATGCTCCTCGGGTACGCCGCCGACCTGGCCGTGCTCGTAGATGTAGTCGCCGAGGTGGACGACGAAGTCGACGTTCTCGCGAGCGATGCCGCGATGAGCTGCGAAGAAACCGTCGTGGAACGCCTGGCAGTTGGCGGCCGCGAAGGTGACCTTGGAGACGTGGCCGCGCGGCGCAGTCTTCGTACGCCCCGTGCGAGATGTCTTTCCGAGTGCCTTGAAGGCGTACCAGTAGTGCCGGCCCGGAGCCAGGCCGCTCACCGGGACGTGCACGCTGTGGCCGAGTGTCGCCGACGCGGGCGCCGTGCCCCGGGCGACGACGCGACGCAGCCCGGCGTCCTTGGCGACAACCCAATCGACCTCGACGATGTCGGGAAGTCTCTGCTCGGCGGCGAGCGGTTCGGGGGCAAGTCTGGTCCACAGCACCACGGAGTGCGGCTGCGGATCACCGGAGGCGACGCCGAGCGTGAAGGGCGCGTGGTCGTACTCGGCCCCCAGGTTCTCGGCGGCCTCGCGGGCCTGCGCCGGGGTGAGGCCCGGGGCGAGCGGCCAGGCGACGCTGAGCGCGCCGACGGCCGCGGCGGACTTCAGGAGGTCACGTCGGTTGACGGTCATCGGCGGCCTCCGGTGGCGCTGAGGGTGAGGGAAAGGGCATCCGCGTAGCCGTCGTTGGAGGTACCGCTGCCGCTGCGGGTGAAGACGAGAAGGACCCGTGCCGAGCGGGAGGTGGGCGGCACGGCTGCCTCAGCCGTGCGTTCCAGGAGTCCGGTCTTGCTCTGCCGGTCGGCCGCGCCGACCGGTCCGAGGACGCTGAGGGCGATCGGGGTGCCCTTGGCGTCGCGGAACTCCACGGACAGGCGCGCGCCGTCTTCCTGCCCGGCGAAACCGCCGAGCCAACCGGCCAGCGTGTAGCGGACCTTGCCCGCGTCGACGGCGCGGCGTCCGGTGGGACCGCTCCTGGGCAGGTCGACGTCCTGCATCAATGCGGTACGCGGGCTGTTGCCGCCCGAGAAGAAGCGGCTGCCGCGGTGGGCCGGGCCGGGGTCCGACGCGGTCGGGTAGCCGCCGCCGAGACTGTAGGCGATGAGTGCCGGGGCTCCCTGGGTGACCTTCCAGCCGCGGACCTTCGAGACGGGGTCGGCACTTCCGCCGGACCCGCTCTCCGCGTCGCCGTTGACGACGAGATTCACGCACGCCTCCTGTGATCGGTGAGTTGAGCGCGGTCAGCCCACCAGCCCCGCATGAACCAGGAGAAGCATTCCGGCGAATTCTGTTACAGCCGTACATCGCTGTACATCGCTGCGCATGGCCGTATGCCGCCGGTTCACGGGGCCGCGCGTGCTCTCGTCCCCTGCCACAGGCCTACGCGGATCGCGTCACCAACGCTCCGTCCCCCAGGCCGGCTCCCACGTCGATGACCGTCAGCCCGTCCGCGTTACGGCGTGGGAGGCCGCTGCGGGGAGCGGAGTACGAGCAGGGTGATCTCGCTGGGCGCGAAGATGCGGAACGGCGGGCCCCAGAAGCCGGTGCCGCGGCTGGTGTAGAGGAGGGTGCGGTCGCCGTGGCGGCTGAGCCCGGCCAGAGCAGGCTGGTCGATGCGGACCAGGTGGTGGAAGGGCCAGATCTGACCACCGTGGGTGTGGCCCGAGAGCTGGAGGT
The DNA here is from genome assembly GCF_040636975.1 of Streptomyces sp. NPDC032198. Classification (NCBI taxonomy): domain Bacteria; kingdom Bacillati; phylum Actinomycetota; class Actinomycetes; order Kitasatosporales; family Streptomycetaceae; genus Streptomyces; species Streptomyces sp. NPDC032198. The sequence goes on from NZ_JBEZVL010000008.1 coordinate 253,699, forward strand.
CGACGCCGCCGGCCGCTGCCCGGTCGACGAACTTGGGCTGGTGGGCAAGGAGCAGGACAGGCAGGTCGGGGTCGGCGCCGTCCAGGGCTCCGGCGAGGTGCGCGCGATGGCCGGCCAGGCCGGAGGACTCGGCGGTGACGTCGTCCACGCCGGCGACCACGAGGGTGTCGCCGCCACGTTCGAGCAGCAAATGGCGGTTGCGCAGCGGTTCCCAGCCCAACTCGTCCATCAGGTCGACCCAGCCCTGGGCCTCGCTGTAGTACTCGTGGTTGCCGGTGACGTAGACCCGGGCCCGTGCGGCCCGCACGGTGCCCAGTGGGGCGGCCTGGGCGCGGCGGCGGTCGGCCGTGCCGTCCGCGATGTCGCCGGTGTGGCAGACCAGGTCGGCCTCCAGAGTGTTCACCGTGTCGCAGACCCGTGCCGACCAGCGGGCGCGGTCGAGCGGGCCGTAGTGGGTGTCGGTGATGAGGGCGACACGGGTGCCGTCCAATCCGGCCCCCAGGCGCGGGAGTTGCACGTCGAGGTGGCGCACCCGTGGTACTCGGCGGGCCTCGGCGTACCCCCAGGCGAGCAGCACGGCGGCCGTGCCCAGGACCGCCCAGGTGACGATCCGTGCCCGGTACTGCCCGTCGCCTGCGCCGGCCAGGGCCAGCGCAGTGCGCAGCAGGACACCGAGCAGGACGGACCAGGTGAACAGCACCCAGCTGACCCCAAGAAGGGTGTCGCCGACGATGGCCGCCCAGTCCTGCTGCCGCCGGCCGTGGCCACGCATCATCGCCAGCGGCATACCGATCAGGCCGAGGGTGAATACGGCGGTGCCGCCCAGCATGACGGGGAGCGGCCAGTGCTGGCCTGCGTACAGCAGCACCCCACAAGGCACGGTCCACAGCAGGACCGGCGCGATCAGGGGGATGTAGCGCATCAGGCGGCGCAGGCGGCTCTGCTGGGCCGCCTGCGCCGAATCGTCCCCGGCTCGCGCTTCGCTGGTGTCGGTCACGCTGCCCCTCCTCAAGTAGCCACCCTGTCAACGCGCGCAATGTATCTGGTTGCCTGAGGAGTCGTCTTGTCGCCCACTGCGGCGGGGCAGCCGGGGCGGGGGAGCTACTGCTGTGCAGGCGTGGCCGTGCGCCTACGGGTGGCGCATGAGCACTTCAGCATTTGTGGATCCGTGTGCCCGGTGGGCGGCCACGCCCGACACCCGCAGTTCGGCGGGCCCTCTTCGCGGCAGCCGCCAGTAGGTCCGCCATGGGCGGCCGGACCCGCGGGTCCAGTCGGAAAGTCTGCGCCACACCGGGCATCGGCCTCCGATGACGACCGTGACTCCGGGCGAAGCGCCTTCACCTGCGCGAGGTCTCACACGGCGGCGATATCGAGAACGACTTTGCCTGTAGTCCGTCCCGACTCGATCCGGCGGTGCACCTCGGCGACGTGTGCGAGTGGCGCTGTTTCGACCTGCAGGTGCAGGTCACCGCCGGCCACAGCGGCCACCGCCCGACGCAGGGCCCGCCCCGTCTCCTGGGGATGCGCGGCGGCGAAGGCGGCGAGGTTGAAGCCTGACACCGTCTTGTTGGTGAACCACAGTTCGTTCGCGGAGAACGGCACGTCGTCGGCGTTCGAGGCATTCCCCATGACCACCAGACGCCCCAGCGGCGCCAGGCGTTCCAGGCTCGCCCGCCGGGCGGGGCCGCCGACCATGTCGATGACGACGTCGAACTCGCCGGTGGACGCCACATCCGCGCGCAGGACGACCTCGTCGTACCCGAACGCCTTCGCCTGCTTCACCTTGGCCGCGCTGCCGACCGTGCCGACGATGCGTCCGGCCCCCAGGAGCCGTGCCACCTGGCCGAGTTGACTGCCGACGCCGCCCGCCGCGGCATGGACCAGCACACGCTCCCCGGCGGCGAGACGAGCCACCCGTTCCAGGACCAGGAACGCGGTGGTGCTGTTGGAGGGCAGTGCCGCAGCGGTGGTAAGTGCGGTGAGGTCCTCGGGCAGCGGCGCGACGAGATGCGCGGAGGTGACGACCACCTGGGCGTAGCCGCCGCTGTCGACGATGGTCAGCGCCGCCACCCGCTGGCCCACCGCCAGCCCGCTCACGCCCGCGCCCAGGGCACGGACACGGCCGGAGACCTCTATGCCGGGTACGAAGGGCAACGGCACGTCCACCACCCCGCGCCGGTAAAGGATCTCGGCGAAGTTCGCCCCCGCGTAGGCGACGTCGATCGAGACCTGGCCCGGCCCCGGTTCGGGCACCTGGCGGGTCTCGAGGCGAAGGACGTCGGCGGTGCCGAACTCGGGGATGGTGACGGCGTGCTGTTCTACGGTGTGGTTCGTCATGGGAAAGATTATGGTGCGGCGGGTGAAGGCGAGCCAGGTGGGAACTGATCCTGGGTCTGCCACCACCAGGAACATCACCAGGATGCTGACGTGGACGGTCCCTGGCCCGACACGACCCTCGGCCCGACATGGCGCCACTTCCTCATGTCATGGTCTTTCCTGAGCAGTTGGTGCCAGGACTGGTGTCACGTGGCGTACTGAGGGGCGCGGGTTCGGCCATGGGAGAACGGTCGAACGGCTGCTTCGCAATCGGCCCACGAGGACTCTCGCAGGGCCACGGGGCCCGACGGAAAGCCGATCTGGGTGCACGTCATCCGCTCGCCGCGTCCTCGGCCTCCCAGCGCAGCAGGTCGCCCGGCTGGCACTTGAGTACCTCGCAGAGCGCGGCGAGCGTCGCGAAGCGCACTGCCTTGGCGCGGCCATTCTTGAGCACCGCCAGGTTGGCGGGAGTGATCCCGACGCGGTCCGCGAGGTCCCCCACGGACATCTTCCGTCTGGCCAGCATCACGTCGATGTCGACGACGATCGGCATCAGATCACCTCGTCCAACTCGGCCTGCATCTGCGCCGCTTGGACGTCGCGCGCGACGGCTTGGGCGAGCAGCATCCGCAGGACGAGCACGATGAGAGCGACCCCGAGGATGGCCAGGCCGACCCCGCCCATGATGACGGGGACGCCCGGGTCGTCCCGCTGGCCCGGCGCGTTGAGGGCCGTGACCGTGAACCACAGCAGGGCAGCCGCCACGATCGCACCGATCACGGCGTCCACGTACCGGAAGGCGGCGTGGGAGAACACGGTTCCGCGCCGCACCATCGTCACCAGCCGCCATACGCTGACGAGGGCGACCTGCGCCGACACCATGCCCAGAATGGTGAGCACGCGCAGTGGGGTGAGTGGGAGCGACCCGTCCTCCGGGTCGTTCCCACTGACCAGCACCCACACCATCCCTGCCTGTACGAAGACGGTGCCGGCGAGCATCATCGCGAGCACGGCGCGAAGCGCACGCACAGCCAGTTTTCCCATGACTCACCTTCCATCGACTTGCGATGTGAATCTATCGAATCTCGATAGGTGAGGCAAGGGTCGGTCCGGAGGGTTGGCGGCGGTCGGGCGCCGCGTCGGGAGGCCATGTCAGAGCACGGGGAGTCGGTCCACCAGTAGTTGCACCCTTGCCTCGGCGTCGTCCGGCAGTAGCCGTCCTGTCCGGGCCAGGGTTGCCAGGCCGTGCAGGGAGGCCCAGAACACCTCGGTGAACAGCCCCGGGTGGACGCCGCTGCCGGTGACCTGGCCGAGGGTTTCCTCCAGGGCGGCGAAGGCGTCCTTCAGTTGCTGAGGGGTGTCTTCTTGCGCGTAGGCCAGGCCGCCGTCGAGTTGGAAGAGGGCGTCATAGACGGCCGGGTGGTGTTCGGCGAAGTCGAGGTAGCCGTGGGCCAGTGCGGTGACCTGGGCGCGCGGACCCTCCGCGGCGGAGGTCGCGGCCCGCAGGGCGCGGGCCAGTTCGGCGGCGCCGTCCAGGGCGACGGCGCCGATGATCTCGCGTTTGCCGCGGAAGTGGCTGTAGAGGACGGGCTGGCTGTACTCGATGCGCTCGGCGAGCCGGCGGGTGGTGACCGCGTCCCAGCCCTGCTGCTCGGCGAGTTCGCGGGCGGTGGCCACGATGAGGCGCTCGCGCTCAGCCCGTTCGCGTTCCTTGCGTTCCTTGACCGACATAACTCGAATCCTAGCATCGCTAGACAAGAGAGCGGCAGTAGTACTAGCGTTGACACATCAGCTAGCGACGCTAGATTCCGGACGCTGGATTTCAGAGGGGTCACCATGCTCAGCACACTTGAGGTCATCACCACCGTGCTCGTCGGCCTGATGGTGGGGGTGGAGCTTTCCGTCGCCTTCGTCATGAATCCCATCCTCAACGCCCTGCCCGAGGACAGCGCCCAACTCGGCCAGGCCCACGGCGGCCGGATGCTCGGCGCGCTGATGCCCATCTGGTACATCGGCTCACTCGTCCTCGTCACCCTCTGGGCCATCGCCGGTTGGCAGCACGACGGCGCCGGCCTCGTCGTCACCGCCGGCGCACTGCTGCTCCTCAGCGTGATCATGTCGATCCTGCTGCTGGTCCCGATCAACAACCGGAACAAGACGTGGACCCCGGACAACCGGCCCGCTGACTGGAAGCAGCAGTTGGACCGCTGGAATCGCTACCACTACGTCCGCGTCGCCGTCATCATCGCCGCCTTCACCCTGCTGGTCACCGCCCTCACCTGAGCCCGCCGGCGACACCGCGCGGCCGGGCGCCCGCACCCGCTCGACCGTGCGCTCGACGTACGACGCCTCCACCTACATCCACATCCAGGACCGATAGCGAGAGGAAGTGCCGAGAATGGCCAAGCTGGAGAGTCTCGACCCGCACACGCCGATGTTCGCGCAGTTCAAGGAGAAGACCGGACCCATCGTCCTGGCCAACACCTTCTTCGTTCCGAAGGAGAGGACCGAAGCGTTCCTGGTTCTCTTCCAACGGCAGGCGGAGTTCATGAGGGCTCAGCCGGGATTCGTCTCCCTGCAGATGCACAAGGGAACGGCGGGCAGTCAGCTTCTGATGAACGTCGCGGTCTGGGAGTCGACCGAGGCTCTCGCCGCGGCGTTCGGCAGCCCGCAGTTCCAGCGCATGGCTGCCGACTTCCCCGACGACCTCGTGTCCTACCCGCACATCTTCGAGCAGATCGACGTATGACACGGCAGCTGTAGCCGGGGGAGGGCAGCTGAAAAGGCCCTTCCCCGGCTGCCCTTCCCCGGGCCCGTCACGCATCCGTGCGCCACGCCGGGCCGGCCAGGGCCGCCGAACACCCCATCACACGTAGCACCGCCCTGAAGAGGAGTCACTATGACCGTGGAGCTGAATCACACCATCGTCCCCGCCCGTGACCCGCAAGCCTCAGCGCTGTTCCTGGCCGAAATCCTCGGCCTGCGTGTCGATCCGCCGATCGCGCATTTCACGCCGGTCACGCTGGCCAACCAGGTCAGCCTGGACTACGACCAGCTGGACGACTTTGAACCGCACCACTACGCGTCCATGGTCAGCGAGGGGGAGTTCGACGCCGCCCTCGCCCGCATCCAGCACGGCGGAATTCCCCACTACGGCGATCCCGCATGCCAAGAGATCGGGCAGATCTATCACAGCAAGCACACCAACGGCCGCAAGGGCACCTACTTCCACGACCCTGACGGACACCTCATGGAAATCCTCACCCGGGGCGGCGCCGGGGCATGAGGCCGCTGGCGACCCACCGGACGACCTGACGCCGCTGGACGAGCACCGACGGGGGCACGGCGGGCCGTACGGCCATCTCAACCGGGCCTGCATCGACGTCGACCGGGGCGTGGGCTGCCGGCCGGGCTGCCACTGCCCCGCTCTCCGGACGGCCGGCCGGTCCTGGCCGTCGACGTGTCACCGCGACTGCGCTCGGACGGCCCCACACCACTCAGCAAGCTCCACAAAGTTCACCAAGCCAACCAAGAACTGCAAGGAGAAGAACAATGTCCCTGAAGAAGATCAACACTGTCATGGCCGCCGCCTTCATCCTCTTCATCCTCTGGTTCGGGACGGAGTTCATCCTGAGCCCGGAGACCACAGCGCCGGACTTCGGCCTGCCGAGCTGGCCATCTGGCGACGGTGGCGGCTTCCTGATCATCAAGGGAATCCGCGATGTCGTCCTGGCCCTGGTCCTGGGCATCCTGCTGATCACGGGCCACCGCCGGGCGCTCGGCTGGGCGCTGCTGGTGGAGGCCTTCGCCGCGTACGGCGACATGACCACCGTGCTGGCCCACCACGGCTCCGTGGCCACCGCGCTCGGCATCCACGCCCTGACCGCGACACTGATGGTGGTCAACGGCCTCCTGATAATGCGCGAGACCCGCGAGGTCGCGGCCGCACCGGCAACACCCGCTCCGCAGCCCGCCTGACCCACGCTTTCATGAAGTGGGCTGTCGGCAGGTATCCAGTCAGCAGAGCCTGCAGCCCGTCTCGGGCGTCGAAGCTCTCGATCCCGCGCAATTGGCAGGGCTTCGCCGAGCATGCGCTGGGCGGCTCACAGCCGACGGGGCAGAAGCCCGATCCGGTCGAGGGCCGAGCGCGGGGCACGGCCCGGAGCCTTGCCCCGACCCTCAGTTCTCCATGAGTCGCCGGCGCCAATGTCCGCAAGCACTGAACGGAGTTGCCAGTACGAGGTGCGAGCTGAGGGTGACGGTCCTGCGGTCGAAGTCGGCGTCCAACCTGGCAACGAGCCTGCCGAGGTCAGCCCGAGCACCACGGGGAAGCCACAGCAGCACGTCCTCCAGACGATCTCGCGCCACCAGGGGATCACAGCAGTCGCAGCCCGTCATCGGATCCGGCAGAACGCGCCCCGGTTGCGCCAGATGCCACCGGCACTCCGCCAGGGCAGCGGCCACAGCTCCCGGCCACAATCGCTCGTCTTCCAACTTCCGGATCGCCACGCGAGTCGCCGCGGAAACACCGCGGATCCGGAGGGCCGGGACACCTTTTCTGGGCCGCCAACGCTCCGCGCGCAGCCCCTTCGGACGCCTACGCGGCATCGGCCTTTCGGATCAACATGCCGTCATCTTGCCACGGCCCGCACAACCCCCGCACGCGATCACGGCCAGCCCGCGCCATTTCAAGTGCTCCTACTTCTCACAGATATCCCTGCACTCTCCGGACGACGAGGGATACCGGAACCACCAACATGCGCTCTCGTTCAGGAGCTAGGTAACCAGCCCGTCGTACGAGCCCGGCATCGGTCATCGAGTCAGATGCCTTCACGATGGGGCACGGCATCCGCACGTCCGTAGGCGAGTACCTGGGCGAGGACTTCGCGGAATGCGGATAGATCGGCGGGCGGCGCTTCGATGACCGCTTCGATGTCACTGTCGTTCAACCGCAGGGCTTCAAGTGCTTGCGGGTTGAGGGAGATCCGCAGGATGTTGCCTGTCAGCGTGACCGCACGAACACAGCCGTACGCGGTGCCTTGTCCGGCTGTGACCAGGCAGTGTGTGTCCATCCCCAGAGCGACCTCTTGATCATCGGGCTCCTCCTCACCTGCCATGAACATCAAGATGAAACCGCTTCCGTCTGCTTCCTCGGCAAGGGCGGCTTCTTTGAAGTAGCCATCGGGATCTATCTCCGTCGTGGCGGCACGGGCAGTGAATCGATGTGTCATGACGGCGTTCTACCAGCGTCGCTCTTCTAGGCGTCAGGCAGGCCGGTCTCCGGATGAGGCGGCTCCGACGGCCAGGGCACGGCGCGAGCGCGTCCGGCCGGCTTGCCGCCCAAAGAGGGCACGCCCTTGCTTGTCGACGCCACCAGGAGGCCGAGGCACTGACCGCCTATCGCGAACCGGACCGGCTGTCTCTGGTCCTGCGGCTCGGCCTGGCGCGCAGCCTTAACGGTCAGGCCCGCCACGAAGAGGCCCTCGCCCAGGCGGAGCAGGCCGAGGAGGTGCGCCGCGGTCTGCCCCAGGAGCAGAGCCGCCCAGAGGCCGGCGCCGTCGAACTGGCGGTGGGCACCGCTCTCCTGGGGCTGCGCCGCGGTAACGAGGCCTGCCTATCGGCCGCGGCCGCTCACGACGTGTGCCTGGCTTCCTTCGGCCCGGGCCATCGCCGCACCGTCGAGGCTCGCACGCTGCTCGACCTCATCGACGGCGCCTGACCGGCCGCGCGACGACTCCTCCCAGAAGAGCGGCAGGGGCCACCGTGGGCGCCTCATCCGGCCACCGCGATGAGCCGGGCGACGGCCGAGCACGTCCCCCTGACTGAAACTCTGGCGCGGCGCGCCAAGCGCTTCAGTTGGCCGGTCGTGTCAACTAGCTGATGCCGCAATGATCGTCCGCCTGGGCGGGGATGCGACGGGGTAGGACGTTGGGAAACCAACGACAGGGGTGCGCCGAGTGGACGCTAGCGTCGCAGCGATACTTGGTGCAGCGATCGGTGCTGTCGGCGGCGTAGGCGGCGGACTGCTCACCCTCAGCACGCAGCTCCGGAGTCTCGATGCGCAGCATCGCGCAGAGGAGAAGCGTTGGCTGGCGGATGTGCGCCGCGAGGCCTATACAGGCTTTGTCACCTGCGCGAAGCAACTTTCCAATGCCGTTTGGAAGGCGTCCGATCTGCTTCATGGCGAAGGCGGTGTCGATGATTGGGAGAGTGCCCGCCGCAGCGTGCACGACGCCTGGACCGAGTTCAGTGCCGCGTCTGCGGCGGTCACGATGGCTGGCCCCCACACGGTGGCCGCGGCCGCTGAGGATCTGCGAGAAGCTCTGCGGCAGTGGGAGCTGTTGACTGGCACCTGGATTCGAGCCGCGATCCAGCAGGGTACTGGGCAACTAGCGGAATACGAGCGGCAATTCATGGCTGGGTTCGAGGCCAAGAAACCCCTGGAGGTCGCGTTCCAGGTCGCCGCACGGCGGGCGTTGGGAACCGATACCTGAGTCGCCAGGAGTCGGGGCGGCTCACAACGACAGCAGAGCCCGGATGCGGTTGCTGAGTGTTCGCCCCACTCCGACGTCTCAGTGGCACGAGTTGGCTTGTCAGAGGCATCGGCTACCTTGCGGGCCATGGGAAATTCAGGGGGATCATTGACGACCCGGTCGACAGGGGAACTTGACCAGCTGATGCGGGCAGCCGGGTTCACGGACATCGACGACACGAATGCGTTGGCTGAGGGCTGGCAGGTCGCGGACTTCGCCGACGCTGGACGGAACAGCCTGGCGAACCTCGTCCAGAGAACGGGGACACCAGCCGTCATGGTGACCTTCCACGACAGCGATGTGGGATTCATCGAGGCCCGCACGCCGGACGGCCATAGCTGGGAAGGCCTGCTCAACCGCGAGATGGCGGAGAGCTACGAGATACCTCTGGAGCACTTCCCCATCGAACCCGCCGTTGCCGGAGCACTCGCCTGGTCGACCGCTGCCGGACTGACACCGGACGAGAAAGCCATCCGGGAGACACTCACCGGGTCGGCCGTGTTCGCTGAAGAACTTTCCTCAGCCCTCTTGGCCGCCCTGGGGCTACCCGGCGCAACCCAGACTTCTCACGCCAGGACAGGGGGAATCGCGTGAACTTACCCCTGGGAAATAGCGCGATCGGCCACACACCGTTCCTGGCCTGCCGGTTGGCCCCTCTCCCCGGATCGCTGGGCGTTGGCGAATACGCGGTGGGCCCACCACCTTGAAGGTGGGGGCGCTCACCGTCGTACCGCGAAGAGGAGAGGATCAGGCTGCGAGAGCCCAAGCCTTCACATAGCCAAGCATGTCGCTGACCGAGGGCGGATCTGCGGTTCGACCTTCGCGCGGGCCACAGGCGGCGGCATGCGCGCATGCCTGCGGTTGCGCCGCCTCGGGTTGGGGCTTGCGTGCGGTCAGCCAGACCGCAATGTAGGCAGGCCCGGTCGTAATCACAGCTATGGCAATCTCGGTGAAGGCCATCGGTCTCACCCCCCGGCATGCTGTCGAGTTCGTATCACCATAGGGGCGGGGGGTGTTTCACGGGAAGCAGCCGGCCGAGAAGGAGCAATCGGGGCTGGATCAGGCCCTGTACGTGGCTGGATGCGGTTGTGGAGGAGCGCTGGTTCGCTCCCCCGACACGGTGGCAGGGAGATGGGCACGTGTTGCCGGTCGGGAGTCATCCCCGCGGGCACGGGGCTGCTCCCAGCCACGCCGGTCACAGTGCGGGCCGCAGGATCAACACATGCAGCCGACCCTCGTAGGCAGCCAGGTGCCGCTCAACGGCGGTCGGCGCCGAAGGCTTCGCTCTCGCGCAGCACCACGAGTGCGAAAGCGAGGCGCTTGTCCAGCCACCCTTCCCGCTTGACGAAGTACCAGTTGTAACTCTGGGTAGTGCGCGGGCAGGTCAGTACCGCTTCTCCGTACTCTCCGTCCGCCCCCTCCCCTTCCGCTGCTTCCGCGCCCGCCACCCAGACCACCGGCTTGGAGGTTGAGGCGGAGTCCGCCACTTCGTCGGATCCGAAGGACAGCAGGGATTCGACGACTCCGTCCAGGACATGGCCCACTCCTCGGCCCAGGGCTGCCCCTGAGCCGCCTCTGGCCCAGTTGCGGGGAGCCACGATGGGCGGATACCCGGGCTGTTGCATCCACAGGCTCTGCTGGGTGAGCCGCTTCGTGACCGGGGTGCGGCGGACCGAGCCGAGCTCTCGTCCGGTGGCATCCGTCACCTGGTAGCGGTCGGAGCCCACCGGCAGCACCGTACACAGCAGTTGTCGGCTGTCCTCGTCCTCGAAGAGGCGGAAACCGCCCTTGGAGAGCGACCGGGCCGGCTCCAGGGGGACGATATAGACGCCGGGGACCATGTACTCGTCGCCTGCGCGGCGCGCCATGAACCGGACAGCGTGTGAGCCCTCGCCCCGCTTCGACTTGCGAACCGTGTCCCGCATCATTCGGCCCACCGTGAACCGGGCGATCTCGTCCCAGTGCACCGCCTCAAAGGGCTCGACCCGCTTGCTCTTGCCGAATGCCATCCGCTTCCGCTTCCCCTCCCGGCCGCCCACATTCCGCTGCGGCGGAACGAGGATGAGGATACGGAAGCGACTGCGCACGCCATCGACCGGAGGCGCAGTGCCCGCCCTCGCCAGGCACAGGCCGGCTTGCCGAGCATGCTGACCTGTCCGAGCCGGTGTATTTGGAAGCCGAGCAGCACCTGTGCGAGCCTGCTGCCACTCCTCCGAAAGGGATGACCCTGATGCTTGGCATGGTTGTCTGGGACGTCCGCTCTCGCGCTTCGACGCAAGAGCGGTAACGGCCTCCTGCCTCAACGCACACGCCTGTCCCACGGACAGGCGTGGGTTCAGCCTGCTCCTCGTCGAAGTGCTCTTCGTGCCCCTGCACGTTCGACCACGAGGAGTACGTGGTGTCCACCCTTCACTGGACCACAGGCAACACCCAACAGTCCGCCCGCTGGCATTCCGAGAGCGCCGTTCCCCTTCCACACCGGACCGTCGTCGCCGACGACCGGATGAAGGCCAACGACGCCTACCGCCAGGCATGTGAGGGAACGGCCCTGCTCTGGCAGGGCGACTTCCACAACGCCCGGCAACTGCTGCAGGCCATGGGCCGCCGCATCGACGGCAAAACGCCCAGGTCCAGCACTTCCCTGAGCGAGTCCTTCCACCTGCACCGACGCAGCAGCAGTCACCGTGCCCGTGTCCTCGGCAAGCTCCTGGTGCTGCTCGACGACGACCACAGGCTGGCGTTGCGCCGGGCTCCCGACGTCCGCCAGGCGTGCCTGGAAGCCTATGGACCCCCAAAGGGGCCCACGGCGGTCTCTCTCCGGGAACTGCTCGGAGTGATCGGCGCTCACCAATGGCGCCTGAAAGGCGTCGAGGTGTCGGCGCTCGGCACCCGTATCCACCCCCATTTCGGCGTGTTCGCACCGATCAGAGGCGAGTACGTCGACCTGGTCGCCCACACGCCTTTTCCGCGGGCGATCCGGCTCAGTCCGGCCACCAGCACAGCGTTCGATCTCGGCACAGGAACCGGCGTGCTCGCCGCGGTTCTGGCCCGCCGCGGAATCGACCACGTCGCGGCCACCGACATCAGCCCACGCGCCATGGTTTGCGCCAGGGAGAACGCTCAGCGGTTGGCATTGGCCGACCGTATCGAGGTGTCGGGCCCCGGCCTGTTCCCCGAAGGCCGCGCCGACCTCATCGTGTGCAACCCGCCCTGGCTCCCCGCCCGTCCGACTAGCCCCATCGAACAGGGCGTCTACGACCCGGACAGCACCATGCTCCACAGCTTCCTCGCCGGACTTTCCGACCACCTCCGGCCAGGCGGCGAGGGGTGGCTCATCCTTTCCGACCTGGCAGAGCACCTCGGTCTCCGGACACGTCAGCAACTGCTGGAGACCATCCAAGCAGCCAACCTCCGCGTAGTGGGCAAGATCGACACCAAGCCCCGGCACCCACGCGCCAAGGACACCACCGACCCACTCCACACGGCACGAAGTGCCGAGACCACGTCCCTCTGGCGACTGACCACCTGACCGGAACTCCGATCACGCCACGGCGTCTTGGCAGACAGGGCGACTTGAGGGACCGCCCCCGGAGAGACTCGAGGGCAAGACGTGAAACAGGAGGAACTGTCATGCGTATCCCCGGACCCGAGCACCAGGAGGACGGCGGGCTGAGCGCCGTTGCGGCTGAGGGCGGGCTGCACCGGTACCAGTTACGCCTGCACGAGGCGTACGGACCCGTCGTGCGCTTCCAACTGCCGGGCGCCGGCACGGCCGTGTCGGTCGCCGATCCCGTGCTCCTGGAGGCCACGGCGCACCTCGACAAGCGACCCGAGGAGCTGTTCGCGTTCCTGGACCCACTGTGTGAAGCGGGCAACCTGCAAGTGCTACCCGCCGACGAGCACCCCCCCCTGGCGACGACTGCTGCTCTCGGTACTCGCCGGACGGCCCGCTCACGAGCGGCACTTCGCGCGCTTCACCGAGGTGGCGCGTGAGCTTGCCGACCGCTGGGCCGGGCAAGCGGAGGGCGAACCCGTCGAGCTGCAACAGGAGTTGACCGCGCTGTCGCTCCGTATGATCTGCGGGTTCGCGTTCGACGGCGCGGAAACCGACACGGACCGTGTCGTCGCCGCGTTCGAGGAGGTGCTCACCGAGCACCTCGGACGGCTCTACCAGGTGCCCCGGGCCGACCCGCGCGCGGCGGAGCGGGCCGAGGTGGCCCTGGCGTATCTGCGCGCGACGGTCGACCGTATGGTGGCGGCGCACCGCCCGGGCGGCCGCACCGACCCCAGCGACCTGATCGGGGCCCTCGTCGACGCCGGTCAGAGCCCGGCGCGGATCCGGGACACCGTCATGGTGACACTGTTGGCCGCCCACCACACCACCGGCGTCGCCGTCTCGTGGACGCTGCACCTGCTGGGCCGCCACCCCGACGTGGCCGATCGCGTCGCCGCCGAACTGGACCAGGTGCTGGGCGAGCGCGCCACGCCCGACTACGGCGATCTGCGACGGCTGACATATCTGGACAGGGTGCTCAAGGAGTCGATGCGCCTGTTCCCGCCCGGCCCGTACGGCGCGCGCGAGACGACCGAGGACATGGTTCTGGGCCCGTACGAGATCCCGGCCGGGACGACGGTGTTCTATCCGTTCTGGGCGGTGCACCTGAACCCTGAGTACTGGCCCGACCCGGAGCGGTTCGATCCCGAGCGGTTCACGCCGCAGGAGGTGGCCAAGCGGCCGCGGCTGGCGTACGTCCCCTTCGGGATCGGGCCACGCAGCTGCGAGGGCGCTGCTTTGGCCACGGTCGAGGCCCAGCTTGTGCTTGCGGTCCTCCTCAAGTGCCTGCGTTTTCGGCCTGCGACGGGGCACGAAGTGACGCCGGTGGAACGGTTCGTGCTGTGGGCACGGGACGGCATCCGGATGACGGTGCGGCCACGGGGCCTCTAGGGCCTGGGTGATGTCGTGCCGCCCTGGGAGCCGGCGGGCAGTCGTCCCTTGTGTCCCTCATGCCGGTCCTCCAGCTCGCCCGGGCCGACCGGTGGCCCGCCGATCCCACGCCGTCGCCGCGCACCCGCGCCCGCACCCGCGCCCGAGCTGTGGGTGCGCCGGCGCGAGCGCCACCGGCAGCCACCCGTCCGACCCGGGACGCGCCCTCAGGCAGAACCCTCAGGCAGGGACGAAGACGTCCTCGTCGGCCCCGTCGAGGATGAATCCGTTGTCGAAGCGGACCCGCACGCTCACGCGAGGCGCCCGTTCCTGGAAGGCGGTCCACGCGGGTTCCAGAGAGCCGACCTTCTCTTCGAGCTGCCTCCTGCTCTCCGTGGGCATCCCGCCCCCGAAGGAGTCGAGCAGCGACTTGAGCCGCTCGTACTCGCGCACCTCCTCGCTCTCATCCTGGTGGCCGACCACCTGCTCGACGATCCCCTCGGTGCCCGCCGCCAGGGACAGGAACCCGACGACGACCCCCGACACCTCGGCCGAATCGGTCAGCGGGGTGTCCGCTGCCAGCACCACGCGCTGGCCTGTCTTCAGAGTCATGCGCTCCCCATCTCCCCGGTGTCGGCTACAACCGCTACTTCCGCTACGCCCGCTACATCCGCTACGTCCGCGCGGTGCAGGAAGGCCTCGACGAGGCGGTCGGTGAAAGCCTGGTCGACGGGTTCCGCCGTCACCAGGACGCGGTGGTAGACCGGCCCCACGAGTTGGTCGATCTCCGCCGCCATGTCGAGCCCGGCGGCGAGTTGGCCGCGCTCCACCGCGCGTTCCAGCGGGAGTCGGTCGCGTCGGCGCTGTTCGTCGAGGTACCCGGACCGCAGGGCGGCGGCGAACGTGGGATCGTGCTGGGCGTGCCCGATGAGGGCCTTGAAGACGCCGCCCGCGTCGGACTGCGTGAGGAACAGGGCCAGTTGGCGCAGGTGCGCGCGCAAGTCCGGGGCCAGGTCGCCGTGGTCCGGTGGGCTCAGGGCTTCGGCCGCGTCCTGGAGGAAGGCGTCCAGGAGGACGTCGGTCTTGGTCTTCCACCAGCGGTAGACGGTCTGCTTGGCGACGCCCGCCCGGGCGGCGATGCCCTCGATGGTGACGCCGGTGAAGCCCTTCTCGACCAAGAGGTCGTCGGCCGCCTCCAGTACTGCCTGCCGGGCCTGTTCGCTGCGGCCGTGCCTGTTGCCGTGATGGCGTGCCGCCCGTTCCGACCCGGCCGCCGCGGCGGCCGTACTTCCTCGTTCCATGTCTGCCTCCTGGGGTCAGGGTAGGCCAGAACCTCTAGACGCTACGCAACGGTGCGTCTAGTCTAGGTCCATGACACCCACCAACACCCTCGAAGACCCCCGCGTCGCCTCCGCCCTCGACCGGATGTTCCGGGCTGCCGAGCAGGACGAGTCGACCAGCAGGCGGCTCCGGGCAGCGTGGCCCCAAGGTTCCGCGCCCCTCGGCCCGCAGGCGCAGGCCGACGCCAAGGCGGAGGTGTACATGCCGATTTCCGCCCAGGGCGGCCGCCTCCTCTACAACCTGATCCGGGCCACCCGCCCCGCCACCGTCGTCGAGTTCGGCACGTCCTTCGGAATCTCCACGCTCCATCTCGCCGCTGCGGTACGCGACAACGGGGCGGGGCGGGTGATCAGTACGGAGCTGAGTGCCGCAAAGGCTGCGGCCGCCCGCCGGACGTTCACCGAGACGGGTCTTGACGACCTGATCACCGTCCTCGAAGGAGATGCCCGCGACACCCTCGCCGCCCTCGCCGACCCGGCGGACTTCGTCCTCCTCGACGGCTGGAAGGACCTGTGCCTGCCCGTCCTGCAACTCCTCGAACCACGCCTCGCACCCGGCACCCTCGTCGTCGCCGACGATGTCGACCTGGAGGACCTAGCGCCCTACCTCGACTACGTCCGTGCCCCCCGGAACGGCTACCAGAGCGTCACGTTCCCCGTGGAGGATGGAATGGAGATCAGCTGCCGCCTCTAGGCCTGTGGGACGTCGCGATCAGTTGTGGGCCGCCGTCTTCGGAGCCATGGTCAATCCCTGTGTATCGATGAGTGAGGTCGAACTTCCCAGGTCGGCCGCTGGAGCTGATCGTTGTACACGATGATGTCGGCATGGTCGGTTGGGCGGGCGGTGGCGAAGTAGAGGTGCTGGGAGGGGATATAGCGGTTGCGTCAGGAGCGTTCGATCTCGGAGGCGTCGGCGATGGATCCGGCCGCCGCTGAATCTCGGTCCCGGGCGCGATCCACCGTCTGCTCGAAGGGAACGGACACGAAGATGCGCAGGTCCCACCGGTCGACGAGTTTTGGGCGCAGGAGGAAGACACCGTCGAAGAGCAGGACCCGGCACAGTGCGGCGCGGTCGAGGGCGTCGAAGTAGCAGCCTTCGGCGGAGTACTGGCCGCGTCGATAGCGCTGTGCACGAGGGAAAAGGAAGTCGTCGATGGTCGCGCGAATGACGTCGCGGTCCTGCGCGCGCAGGATGACGGCGAGCTCGTCGGCCAGCGTGGTCCTGCCGGAGGCGGGCGGCACGTCGATGGCGACCCGCAGTGGGTGCGCGGTCCTGACGGACCTGATCGCATCGGCCAGCCGACTGATGAGCTCGCTGCGGGTGCCTTGGTCCATTGCTCGCCTCTCTCACGGTGTCTCTGTTTAGTGCCGCACGTCAGGCTGCGGTCGCCGGCTCGCTTTCGACAAGGACGCGTCGTTCGAAGCGGGCGCCAGCGCAGACGAGGGCAACGAGTTGAGGTGCGGTGATCGCCCGTCAGCGTTGGCGTGGAGAAAGGCCTGTGGCGCACGCTCTTGGCAACAAGGGTTACGTTCCTCAGCCGCCGAGCCGCCGAGCCGCCGAGCCGCCGAGCCGCCGAGCCGCCCAATCGCCACGCTGGTGGGAGTCCGCGCGGGAGATCTTCCTCGGAAACTCGCGCACCGGACTCAACAGAACAGCCCCGGCATCCCTTATGTACTCAGGATCGACAAGCCGGCTCCTGGCAGTGTGCCAGGAGAGGCGAGGGAGAGAGGGAGGGCGCGTTGGCTGACATCGTGGCTGTCGTTGGGCCCATCACCATCGTGGTGCTCACGATGCTCATCCGGCTCCGGAGGGGGCACGGACGGATCGGGCCGTGGGAGGTGCTGCGGGAACTGGCCCGCGGTCGTTCAGCCACCGCAGCGGAGCGTGAATGCCGGGCCACTGCTGTCGAGGTGCTCGACCGTTTGCCCGCTGGCGGCAGATTGGACATGGTGGACGATCGCGGACACCGGCGCACCTACCATGTGTCCCCCCGGAGCGAGGAAAACCCGTGACCTCGGCGCGCGCGAACCGTACGGCACAGTGAGGACCGCATGCCGCAAGGACCACCCGGATTCGAGGAGTTCTTCAGGTGCTACCACTCCGCGGTCTGCCGATATCTGCTCTGGCGTGAGGCGGAACAGAGCGTTCTGGAAGATGCTGCTCAGCTCACCATGCTCGCCGCCTACCGCTACTGGGAACGCGTGGGCGCCATGAATGACCCCCGCGGGTGGCTGTTCAAAGTTGCCGGGCAGCGCCTCGACGACGCCCGGCAGGCTCGCCACCGTCAGGGCCTGCTTCTCGACGCCGCGACGTTACGGGGCCGGATCGCCGCACAGGACGAGGTCGCTGCCTGCGATCTGCGCCTCGACATCGTCCACGCCGTCCGCAAGCTTCCGGCACGCCAGCAGGAAGCTCTCGTCATGCGACTGCAGTTCGGCATGGGGTACGAGGAAATCGCGCAAGTGATGGAAGCGACCCCCGCAACGGTCCGCTCTCACGTCCACGCGGGCAGAAAGACCCTCAGAGCGATACTCGGGGACGGCGACACGGAAGGAGACCGCGCATGAGCATCGAAAGGCGTCTTCGGGCTGCCGTCGAAGCGGTCGACGAGCTGTGGTCTGGCGAGGAGGAGGCCGCCGAGCGGTACCGGCTCTTCCTCACGTCCCTGCAGCCCGGCCCGCTGCCAGATGCTGTGACGGCGTCCATCGGGAGGCTGCTCGACGGACTGCGCGAGGAGGTAGGGGCCTCGTTGTACTTCGCGGTCTATGAAGAGGGCGAGGTGCGGGTTGTCGCCGAGTCGTCCGGGCCGACTACTCCACCTGTCAGCGAGTGGGTTGAATTCGCTGGGACCGCTCACGCCCACTCGTTCGGCAAGTGTCTACTCGCCCAACTCGACGATGATGTCCGGCGCGACCACTTCGTGCGCCACAGGGTAGCGAGGGTGACGTCGCGCACCATCACCAACGAACGCGTCCTCGTTCACCAGCTGCTCAAGGATTCCCCGGGCTCGCTTTTCCTGGACCTGCAGGAGTACGCCGTGGGTTGGGTCTCCGTCGCGGTCCCCGTCGGCGCCGCAGGCCGCATCGGAGCTGTGGCCGCCTATCTCCCCGTGGAGATGGCCCATCGCCTCAGAACCGTGGGCGATACGCTCCTGCGCCTGGCCTGCCCGTCACTCGACCTTGCTCTCACGGGAAGGGGCGACACCCCGCCGGAGAACATTCAATGGGAGGATCGCTTGTCGCCGGGCGGCGACCGAACGATCGCGGACGAGCTTTCGCGGGTTGGCAGGGCGATGGCCAAGGGCTCCTGAGGCGAGCCGACCCGGTGGAACAGTGGCCTGCCGATCACAGGTTGCTCTCTATCGTCCGCGATCGCTACCGGGGGTAAGGACCGGATCAGTGCCACTCTGGGTGTCCATCTTTGCCTGTGGGGATCTCGTGCCCGCGCCGCTGTGGAGGGCTCGGCGCCGAGGGGGCTCTGCACTCACTGGGCCTCCGTTGTGCGTTCGTGCAGCGGTCCACAACGGCAACCTGGTCGGCCACCGCTTCGAGGGCCTGCTGTGCAATGCCATCGACCCCTAGATGTGCGCGGCTGCTACTTCCGCCCGGCCGGAGCCTGGCAGGTCAGGTTCTTGGTGGGGAGCCTGCCCGTGGTCAGGTAGAACGTTGCGGCCTTGTCCGCGCAGGGATTGCCGTCCGGCGCGTAGAGGACGCCGTGTCCCTCGCCGCCGGCGACGGTGAGCATCCGGGAGCCGCGCAGGGCCCGGTGCATGGCCTGGGCGGCGAAGAGGGGCGTCTGGGAGTCCCACTCGTTCTGCGTGATCAGCGCACCGACCTTGGTGTCAATCCTGGTCTGCGGCTCGCTGCCCTGCTTCCAGAAGGCACAGGGTGTGATGGCGGCCGCGAAGTCGCCGTACAGCGGATACCGCACCTTGTCGCGGATCGCCTCGCGGCGGTACTCCGCAGGGTCGTGCGACCAGGTGCGGGTGTCCGCGCACATGAAGGACCAGGCGATGGAGGCGTAGTTGTCGTCGGGATCCTGGACCTGACCGGGCGTGCCGGACGGGGCCGCGTGCTTGTCCTTGGCCGCCTTCTTCAGTGCGGCGATCCGTTCGGCGGCTTTCTCGACGTGGAAGAACGTGCGGTTGTCGGCACGGATGCCGTCGCCGGTGAGGCGCTGTCCCTCAAAGGGGATGGGCTTGCGGTTCGCCCGCGCGATCAGGTCCCAGTAGGTTGTGCGGACCTTGGCCGGAGCGTCGCCCAGGCCGTAGGTCGTGTGCCGATGGGCGGTCCATCTGGTCCAGCGCGTGAACGCCTGCTCGGCCGCCTTCGCCATGTCCTGGAACATCCCCCGGTAGATCCGGGTCGGGTCGGTTGCGCTGTCCAGCACCATCCGGTCGGCACGCTGGGGGAACAACTGCATGTAGACCGCGCCGAGGTAGGTGCCGTAGGACATCCCCAGGTAGGAGATGGTCTTCTCGCCCAGCACGGCGCGGATGACGTCCATGTCACGGGCATTGTTGCGGGTGGTGAGGTGCGGCAGCATGTCACCAGCCCTGGCCCGGCACTTCGCGGCGACGGTGCGGACCCGGTCCACGTCCTTCGCGAAGGTCTGCGGCTTGTACGGATGGTCGGCCTGCTCCTCGGCGGTCAGACCGCAGTTGACGGGGGAGCTCTGCCCGACGCCCCGCAGGTCGAAGCCGACGAGGTCGTAGCGTCGCTTCACTTCCGTGGGGAACTTCATGAGCGGGTCGACAGGCAGTCGCAGTCCCGGTGCGCCGGGGCCGCCCGGGTTGAGCAGCAGAGCGCCGTGACGTGCCTTCGCGCTGCCCGCCTTCAGCCGGGATATCGCGAGGCCGATCGTCTTGCCGCCGGGGTCGCTGTAGTCCCGCGGCACCTTGAGCGTCGCGCACTGGAAGGTGGCGGGGCCCTTCACGTCGCAGCGTTTCCACTGGAGCTTCTGCTGCGTGTACTGCCGCAGGGAGTCCTTGGCACTGGAGGCGTCGAATGCCGTGGGCGCAGTGAAGGCCGTTGCGGGTGTCAGCGCCGCAAGGGCGGCCGCCGCGAGGCCCGCGGCAAGTAGGGGGGCCTTGGGTGTGTTTCTGCTTCGCATGATGATGCTCGTCCTTGTCCAGGAGAGTGGGCAGCCGGATCACCGATGAGGGATGCGGTGAAGGATCCGGTGAGGGAAAGGCAAGACCGGTCAGTTTCCGTTCAAGTGCTCGCGGACGCACTGCGTGTACTGGTGGAAGCTGTCGGGCTGGTAGCACTCCTGGGTCTTGTTCGCGTACCAGACCATGACGACGGCGATCAGCCCGGACACCACGATCGCGAGGGACGACGTCACCACGGCGGTGACGGCCTTGCCCCGGCCCGTACCGGTCCGCTTGGCCGTTGTCAGGGCGGCGATGCCCAGGATCAGGCCGACCAACGCGAGCGGGCCGCCGATGAAGACGACCGAGGTGCCCAGGCCGATGATGCCCAGTGTCATGGCGGCCGTGGCCAGGCTGTTCTTCGGTGCTGTCGGGCCCGGTGCGCTTGCGTTCGGTCCCATTCCGTTCAGTCGCATTCCGTTCGGTGCGGTCCGACTCCGTACGGCTTGGTCCTGTGCGGACACCGAGTGGTTCAGCGGCGTCTCGATTCCCTGAGCGTTCATCAGCTCGTCCTTCCGTCCCGTCAACTGGTGAGAGCCCGATTCTGGTTTTAGGGGCTCACGGGCACATCGCGGGAAGGCGGGAGAATTCGCTCCCCCGATCGGGGGAGGCCGCCGGTGAGCCGTCCGGTCATACTTGCCTGGCCATGTTCAAAGGAATCCGGCCGCTGCTGCGCGGCTCCACGTATTCGGGTGCGCTATTCGCCTATTGCGGCGCGTTGGCGAGCCTTCCCTTGCTGCCTTTCGCCGCACTACCGGCGATGGCGTGGCCATCCGCCTCCGTGGGAGTGCAGCTCGCTCTGACCGCGCTGGTCTGGTCCGGACTGATCGGTGCGATCGGGCTGGCTCGTACGACGCGGCGGGTGCTGATCGCTTGTGCCCGGCGGATGCTGAGGGTGCCGTTGCCGGATCCCGTCGGCGAGCGTCGGCGGGCGGGCTCGCCCGGTGACGGGGCGGCTGCTGCCACGACATCGGGCGCCGACCGCCTGCGTACCCCGCTCTGGCTGCTGTCACATGTGGTGCTGGGGTGGGCAGGCGCACAGCTGAGCGTCCTGCTGTTCGTCGCGGGCCTGCTCCTGCCCGGCGGTTGGGCCGGCGCCGAGGCCGGGGTGAGTGTGAACGGCTGGTCGCTGAGGGCGGAGAGCGGCTGGCAGAGCTGGGCAGCCGCCCTCTGCTGCCTGCTGCTCGCGGCGGCCCTGTGCCTGGCGGTGACGTACGTTCTGCGGTGGCTGGCACCCAGGCTCCTTGGTCCGTCGTCGGCCGAGCGGCTCGCCCTGGCGGCCGAGCGGGAGCGGGCACTGGCGGAACGCAACCGGCTGGCCCACGAGTTGCACGATTCGATCGGGCACACCCTGACGGCCGCCACGATCCAGGCAGCGGTGGCGGGCGAGGTGCTCTGTGTCGACCCGGTGGCGGCGCGGGCCGCCCTGCGCAGCATCGAGGAGTCGACCCGGGCCGCCCTGGAGGACCTGGACTATGTGCTGGGCATGCTGCGCGAGGAGAAGGCGGGAACGGCGCCGGCCCGGACCCTGGCCGACCTGCCCGAACTGCTCGACCGGCTGCGGCACGCGGGCGCGGTGGTGGAGCCGGAGCTGTCGGGCGACTACGCGCAGGTGCGGGGAACGCTCTCCCGGGCGGCGTACCGGATCCTGCAGGAAGGGCTGACGAACGCGCTGCGGCACGGAGCGGGCGGTCCGATCCGGGTCAAGGTGGCGGCCGCGCCGGACTCACTGGAGCTCGACGTGGTCAACCGGACTGGAGGAGCTGGGAGCGGAACGAGCCCGGATGCCTTCCCGACGTCCGGGCACGGACTGCCCGGCCTCATGGAGCGCGTGCGGCTCCTGCACGGCGACATCGAGGCCGGCCCGGACGGACCGGAGCACTGGCGGCTCGCGGTCCGCCTGCCAGTACGCTTGCCCGCATGATCGGCTCACCGGCGAGCGCAGCGGTCGCGACCGGCCCCGACGCGAGCGCAGCCATCACAACTGACACAGCCGACGCCTCCGGCTGCACCACACTCCTGATCGCGGACGACGACGCGGTGACCCGCAGCGGCCTGCGCACGCTGCTCGCCATGCAGCCCGGGATCACCGTCGTCGGGGAAGCCGCCGACGGTATCGAAGCGGTCGAGCGGGCCCGGCAGTTGCGGCCGGACGTGGTCCTGATGGACGTACGGATGCCGCGCCTCAACGGCATAGAGGCCACCCGCCAGCTCCTTGCAGGGCCGACCGCCCCGCCGAAAGTCGTGGTGATCACCACCTTCGAGAACGACGACTACGTCACCGCCGCACTCAGCGCCGGGGCCAGCGGCTTCGTGCTCAAGCGGCTACCCGTCCCCAAGATCGCGGAGGCGGTGCGGGTCGTCGCTGCGGGCGAGGCGATCCTCTTCCCGGCGGCCCTGCGCCAGATGGTCACCGCCCGCCCACGGGAATCCGCCGAGGCGCTGCCGCAGGCGGCGCTGACGGGCCGGGAGGAGGAGGTGCTGCGCCTGATGGCCACCGGCCGCTCCAACCCGGACATCGCGGAGTCGTGCAGGGTGAGCCTGGAGACGGTGAAGACGCACGTCGGGAACGTGCTGACCAAGCTCGGCGCGCAGAACCGGACCCACGCGGTGGTGATCGCGTACGAAACCGGCCTGGTCGTGCCCGGGGTCACGGGCTGACGCGACTTCAGGTGCCTTGCGCCGGCCGTCTGTGCCGCCGGACCAGGCTCCCAGGCGGTCGAGCCCCGGGAAACCTGCGGCCCGGGGCAGGCCCGGCTAGGGGAACCTGGTGAGTTGCCTGCGCTCGCGGTGGGAGAGGGGGGAGGGCCGCGTAGGCGTTGCGGACCGGCTTTGCGCAGGCTTTTCTCGAAGTCAGGTGTGAGCCTGTGGCAAGATCGCGGGATGCTGCGACTCACCGATTTCATTATCGACTGCCCGGACACGATGAAGCTGGCGGCTTTCTACTCCGAGGTGACGGGCCGTCCGATCAAGGAAGGCAGCTCCGAGGACTGGGCCGGCATCCAGTTCGGCGAGATCGAGCTGGCATTCATCCGGGTCGAGGACTACCGAGCTCCGCAGTGGCCCGACACGGAGCACCCCAAGCAGTTCCACCTCGACTTCGAAGTGGATGAGATCGAGCCCGAGCAGCGTCGCGTCCTCGACCTCGGCGCGACGCTGAGGCAGGACTTCATCGGCCCCAACGGCTACGGCTGGCAGGTCTACACCGACCCGATCGGCCACCCCTTCTGCCTGTGCCGCAACAAGGGTGTCGTCTGGACCGACCAGGGCCCGACCTGGCCCAAGGCCAGCTAATCGGCTTGGACGAGGTTGGTTGCTGACTGTCGTGTCCGGTCGCGTTGATGGGGCATGGCTTTCATGGCCTGGGCGACGGCCTTGCCGATGGCGTCGGTGGCGGTCTGGGCGCGTTGCGGGTAGTTCCGGTACTTCGGAGACGTCCAGCGTCGTGCCGGCGCGGCACGGTCGTTGTCGCCGCACACCCTGGCCGAACGCCCCAGGCGTGAGGCGTCCGGCAGGCTTGACCCCGCTGCCGTGGAGGCGGTGGGCCGCCGCGCGGGCCGTGAGCACATCGCACTCCAGCAGGTAGGCGGCCTCCGGGGGCGGCCCTGCCGCGGCCGTGGGGCGGAGCAAGGGCGGTGACCTGCAAAGGGTCACCGCCCTTCGTGCAGATGAGCGATGGGTCAGATGGCGGCCCCGTCGCCCACAACGCCGGAGAAGCCGAGCTTGTCGACGGCCTGGTAGTAGGTCCAGGCCGTTCCGTTGCACGTGGTCTGCGTCGCGCCGCTGTACCGCGCGCACACTCTTTTCAGGTCCTCGTAGAAGGCGCTGTCGACGCGGGCCTTGTTGGCGCTGAAGCTGCCCGCTTCCTTGTAGTTGCGGTACCCGAAGTCGTGCCGGGCGCAGGCCGTCTTGAAGGGGAAGCCGAGGGGGTTGTCGGGCGAGCTGGAGCAGTAGTCGGTGGACCAGTTGAACTGGTACGCGCTCCAGGCCCCCTGGTTGGCATTGGCCGACACCCAGGCGTTGTAACTGCCCGCGTCGGTCTGGGTCCACTGGCTGAGCACCTGCGTCTTGTCAGCGGGCACGGCGGACGCGGGGGCGGCGGCTACTCCTAGGGCCAGGGTGAGGGCAGCTGTGCTTACGGCGAGAGCGGTCAGTCGAGGGCGCATGGGGCCTCCTGCGGGGGGATGACACTTCCGTCTCAACAAGCTCTGTCATTCCCACAGTTGGCACTTCAACAAACGAGGCGTTCGCGTGAACTCCGTTTGACCGACAGGGGTTTGGGGTGACACTGGCAGTGGGTCGCGCGCTGTCGTAGGGGCATCCGTGTGGGCCCTCGGGTTCCTCCGACACGTGCTGTCGTTATGCCTACGGATGTGTTCGGCGTGCTGGCTGATCCGGTACGCCGCAAACTGCTCGAAAGCCTGCGTTCCAGGCCTCGCTCCACTGTTGAGCTGGCCGGAATGTTCGAGCTCGGGCGGCCCGCCGTCTCCGAACATCTGGCGGTGCTTCGTAACGCTGGGCTGGTACGGGAGGAGCCGCGCGGTCGACACCGCTTCTACCACCTCGAAGCGGCCCGGCTGGCCGAGGTGAGCGAGTGGCTGCATCCGTTCGAGCACTACTGGAAACAGCGTCTTGAGGCGCTGTCCGATCTCCTGGACGAGGAAGACGGAACATGACGACCGAAAACGACACGATCACCTGCGAGAAGTTCCTCCCCCACCCCCCCCGGGCGGCGGTGTGGAAGGCCCTGACCGAACCCGAGCTTCATGCCCGCTGGTGGGCCGCCGGAGATGTCAAGCCCGTCGTCGGACACCGCTTCACCTTCGACATGGGCAACAACTTCGGCCACCAGCCCTGCGAGGTGACAGAGGTGGACGACGAGCGTCTGCTGGCCTACCGGTTCGCCGAGGGCGTCCTCGACACCACCATCACCTGGACTCTGCACCCCGAAGACGGCGGCACCCGCCTCGTCCTGACCCACGCTGGCTTCGACCTAGACTCCCGGATGGGACGACAGGCTCTCGCGGGCATGGGCAACGGCTGGCTCCACGTCCTGGACAACCTCGCCCAGACCCTGGCCGCCACCGCCTGACCCGCACCGCGCGATGAGTCAGCCGAGCCGGTTCAGTGCAGTTGAACCGCACGGCCGCTCACCGGCTCTGCCGCCCAACTCGACGGCGACCGCACGAAGCCACGGCTTCGTGCCGAGGCTGGAGTGTCGATGCCGTTCGCTCACCCCGGCAACCCGCTCGCCGAAGGTATTTCGTCGACAGGACGGCCGATAGCAGAACAACCGCAACACTCGAAGCCAGACCCGCAACGTCTGCCCGGTCAGCCGCCGTTCGGCGAAACTTCGCTCGCAAGGGGAGTGCGCCCGCTGGGCTCTCGCCCGACGCCCCGGACACCGTGGCGTCGGGCCGCCGGTGGGACTCCGGTCGGAGTCCAAACGCGGCCCCCATCAAGGCTGAGGATGGGAGGGGGAGTTGGGAGGGGGTGTGGAAGCGGGGGGCGTCTCGTCGGTCTCGGGCTCTTGGGGTGGGTCGCTGAGCTGCTCGCGCAGATAGTTCCAGACCACCGCGATCAGAGCTGCTACCGGTACCGCGAGCAGGCTGCCCACGACGCCCGCCAGGTTCGCGCCCAGGGTGACCGCCAGCAGGACCACTCCCGCGTGCAGCCCCAGCCCCCGGCTTTGGATGATCGGCTGGAACACGTTGCCCTCGAGTTGCTGCACCACGACGATGATCACCAGCACGATCAGCGCGTCGGTCAGACCGTTGGACACCAAAGCGATGAGCACCGCCACGAAGCCGGCGAACAGGGCACCCACGATCGGCACGAACGCCGATACGAAGGTCAGCACCGCCAGCGGGAGCACGAGGGGCACACCCAGGATCCACAGGCCCAGACCGATGAAGACCGCGTCGAGCATGCCGACGAAGGCCTGGGAACGTACGAAGGCGCCCAGAGTGTCCCAGCTGCGCGCCGCCACGATCGGGACGTCGGTGGCGAGCCGGCCGGGAAGCTGACGGGCGAGCCAGGGAAGGAAGCGCGGGCCGTCCTTGAGGAAGAAGAACATCAAGAAGACGGCCAGGATCGCGGTGACCACCCCGTTCAACACGGTGCTCACGCCCGTGAAGAGAGTGGTCACCATGCTGCCGACGCTGTCCTTGATCTGCGCGGTCGCCGAGTCGATTCCGCCTGAGATCTGGGCGTCGCCGATGTTGAGTGGTGGCCCGGCGGCCCACTTGCGCAATTTTTCGATGCCCTCGGTCACGCCGTCGGTCAGTTCGCCGGACTCGGAGGCCACCGGCACCGCGATCAGCGCCACGATGCCCGCGGCGGCGAGGAGGAACAGCACGGTCACCACCGAGGCGGCCAGGGCGGGGGGCCAGCCGCGTCGGCGTAGGAAGTGGGCCAGAGGCCAGGTCAGCGTGGTGAGCAAGAGGCCCACTATGAGCGGCCAGAGGACTGACCACATCTGACCGAGAATCCATAGGCCTGCCATTGCGGCTACAAGAACCAGCAGCAACTCGACGGAGACACGTGCCGATCTGCGGAGCGCGGCGGCGCTTTTCGTGGAACTCAGCGTGGCAGGCATGGGGGACACCCTATTGATACGTCAGCAACACCGGGGCACTGCAGTCGGCCGGAGCGGTCTCGGAGATTATCCGCGGCCCCAACGGGTCCAACGGCCCAACGGCCCACCGGCATCCGGAGCACGACGATGGCGGCTCAGCAGGACGCCCTGCTTGCTGAGGAGGATCGCTCCGACACCGACTGCTGCGTGCGCCACCGGTGGTCTGCTGCTGCGGGGCCGGCTGGAAACCCGTGTCGGCCGGTCGGACAGGCGGCGGGCGCGGATGAGCTGCTGGGTGCTCCTCCGCCATCGCCATCGGGCGGCCGAGTCGGGCGCCGCAGGCACGGACGGCATCTCTGGCCGAATGGCGGTAGTACGTCGGCGAGGGCCTGGGTCCGTGACGCAACCCTTCCCACGGATGGCACCCAGTGCCACAGTGTGAGCATGACTTCTCCAAGCATTTCGGGGGCCTCGCAGGCTTGGGCGGCACTGGGTGCCGATTCTTCGCTGCTCGACCGGGTGTCCTACGGCGGTCCGTCCGGAGGGCTGCCGGCGCGGCTGCCCGTCATGGAGCTGGCGCGGGCCACCGTCGCGGTGTGCTCGCTCGCGGCTGCCGAGCTCACTTCCGTACGCACGGGGCGTCCCGTGCCCCGTGTGCGGGTCGATGACGAGGCAGTGGCGACGGCGTTCCTCAGCGACCGGTTGGTGCGGGTCGACGGGCGAGCGTGGTCGACCTTCTCGCCCCTGTCCCGGTTCTGGCGGGCAACCGATGGATGGGTTCGTACACACGCCAACTACCCGCACCACCGGGCTCGATTGCTCGCCGCTCTCGGGGTGCCGGGGAACGCCGACGAGGAGGCAGTGGACGCGGTGGCCCGGGCGATCGCGGGGCTTACCGCGCTAGAAGTGGAGGAGAGCGTGTACGCGGCGGGCGGTTTGGCTGTCGCGGCTCGCGGCCCCGAGGCCTGGGCCAAGAGCGAGCAGGGGGGCATGGCTGCCGGGCAGCCGCTGCTGACGACGGCGCGCATCGATGATGCCCCGGATCGACTGCTCGGCGGCGCCGCACTACCGTGCGCGGGGCTGCGCGTCCTGGACCTGACCCGAGTGCTGGCCGGACCGGTCGCCACCCGGACCCTTGCGTTGCTCGGCGCTGACGTGCTGCGGATCGACGCCCCACAGCTGCCAGAGAGTCAGGAGGCCCACAACGACACAGGGATGGGGAAACGCTCGACCACCCTGGACCTGCGACAGGCCGCCGACCGTAGGCTCTTCGAGGAACTGCTCGATGCGGCAGACGTGGTGGTCACCGGTTACCGGCCGGGCGCGCTGGAACGGTTCGGACTGACGCCCGAGGCGCTCGCCGAGCGCCGTCCGGGTCTCGTCATCGCCCAGCTCTCCGCGTGGGGCCGTTACGGACCGTGGCGCGAGCGGCGCGGCTTTGACAGCCTGGTCCAGGTGGCCACCGGCATCGCCGAGCTGGAGGGCTCGCCGGACTCGCCCGGTACTCTGCCCGCCCAGGCGCTCGACCACGGCACCGGCTATCTGCTCGCGGCCGGTGTCCTGCGCGCGCTCACCGAGCAGCACCGCACGGGCGGCACCCGGCTGGTCCGCCTGGCGCTGGCGCAGACCGCGCACTGGCTGGTCCACGACCTGGCACCCGCTCCGGGCGAGGATGAGGGCTTCGACGCCGAACACCGGCTGACCGAGACCGACAGCCCCATGGGCCGACTGCGGCACGCGCTGCCGCCGGTGTCGTACGACGGGGGCCCGGCGAACTGGGCACGTCCGCCGGGCCTATGGGGAACGGACGCCCCGGTCTGGGGCGGCGCCTGACGCATACCTTCGAGGCGTGCGCCCGTCACACCGATGCAGTCGTGTCACGGCCGCCGGGAGTCCCACAATGCCTTCCGGACGCAGGTACGGGAACCGGCAGGCCCACGTCGTCGGGCACGCTCGGCGCCCCTGCGCCCAGTGACGGTTCGTAGCATCGTCCCCTCGCGCTTTGTGCACTGTGGCACACGACCCGTGATCTCCCCCGCCTCTAGCCTCGCCGCACCGGCGCGACAACCCAACGATCGAGGGGCGGCCCCTGTGAACTGGCTGATCCATGACTACCGCGAGAGCGATCTCGCCGCTGTGGTCCACCTGATGGATACCACCGCCGAGCTCGGCCAGGAATCCGTCTTCTCCGTGGCGGAGTGCATCAGTGCGCTGACATCACGCCAGCCCGGCGTCGTCGCTGTCCACCGGGGCGTACCCATCGGGACGGCTCTGGCTTGTGTGGCGGGGGAGCGGGCCTGGGTGATGCGGATCGCGATTGCCCCGGCCTGGCGGGGGCGCGGCCTGGCCAGCGCACTGCTGGTCGAGCTGGAGCGGCGTCTGGTCGCCGCGCGGGTCGGGCGGATCTCCTATGTCCTGCCCGAGGAGGACCTTTTCGGCGAGGGACTCCTCAACGCGGGCTACACCCGGCGGCCTGCCGTCGCCTACTTCGAGAAGGTCGAGCCGGTGCACGGGCCCGCCGCCAGCCTTCTCGACGATCTCGGCGGCCGGCTGCTGCCCGCTGACCTGTGGGCCAAGGTCGTCGGCATGGAGCGGGAGAAGGACCTGATCGAACGCCGGGTCGTGCTTCCGCTGGCCGAGCCGGAGCGTGCGGCGCTGCACGGTGTGCGTCCGCCGCGGGCGGTGGGCCTGTTCGGGCCGCCGGGGACGGGCAAGACGACCTTCGCGCGTGCGATCGCCTCGCGGCTCGGCTGGCCGTTCGTGGAGATCCTGCCCTCACGGCTGGCCGATGGGGGCAATCTGGCGGCCGCGCTGCGCTCCGCGTTCGCGGCGATCGGCGAGCTGGAACGCGTCCTGGTCTTCATCGACGAGGTCGAGGAGATCGCTCCGGTCCGCCAGGAACCGGCGCAGCCCGGCGGGATGCACGGGGTGACCAACGAACTGCTCAAGCTCATCCCGGGCTTCCGAGAGGGCGACGAGCGGCTCCTGGTGTGTGCGACGAACTCGATCCGCTCCCTGGATCCTGCTTTCTTGCGTCCCGGTCGTTTCGATTACCTGATCCCGATCGGTACGCCGGACAAGGCCGCCCGGGCGGCGATCTGGGCGCGCTACACGGACGGGCGAGCGGAGGTGGACATCGACGAACTGGTGGCAGCGAGCGACCTGTTCACGCCCGCTGACATCGAGCATGCCGCGCGCATCGCCGCCCAGAGCTCCTTCGAGCGCGATCTGGTTGCGGTTGGCGGGCAGGCGGCCGCCGCGGAGGCATTGCCGGGCGCGAGCACGGCGGACTATCTGGAGGCGATCGCCCAGTGCCGTCCCACGGTGACGCCTCAGATGATCGACCAGTTCGAGTCGGACATCACCACGCACGCCCGGTTCTGACCCAGCACGAGCCCCTGGAAACCCTGTCGGCTTCCGGGGGCTCTGGCCGGGGGTTGTCTGGCCGGATCAGGCTCAGCTGTTGCCGCCGAGCCTGAAATGGAAGATCCCCCAAGTGAGGTGAGCTTCGCGGCCACCGTTGATCCAGTGGCCGAGCCCCTTCTTCATCTGGGCGAGGTAGTCGTGGCTGACCCTTTTGGCCAGTCCTTCGGCCTCTTGGCGCTCGGTCTCCTCCAGGACCCGCGTGTAATGGTTCACCAGTTGTTCGCGGTGCTCTTCGAAACCGCTGTCGACGGAGGTGAACCCGAGTCGGCCGAGCTCGCGCGTGTAGAAGCCGGGCGAGCCCATGTCGTCCAGGTGGATCCGGTCGAGGATCGGCTGCAGCACATCGGTGCGGGCACCGTCCGCGGCCGCCATCGGGTCGGTGAAGATGAGATGGCCGCCGGGCCGCAGCACCCGAGCGATCTCCTCGAGGACCTGGACCCGGTTGCCACTGTGCAAGAAGGCGTCCTGGGACCAGACGACGTCGACATGGTCGTCCGGGTAGGGGATGTCCTCGAAGGACCCGTCGACGACCTCGATCCTGTCGGCGAGTCCGCGGGCCGAGTTCCGCTCCTTGTGGCGCTGGTTCTCCACCTCGCTGAGGTTGAGGGCAAGGACCCGGCAGCCGTACGTCTGCGCCAGGTACCGCGCGGAGCCACCGAACCCGGAACCGAGATCGAGCACCACCGAATCCCGGGTCAACTCCAGCTTCGACGCCATCCGCTCGACGGTCCGCCGGCTGGCGTCCGCGATGGGCTCTACGGAGCTCTCGTAGAGGCCGATGTGAATGTCCTCGCCGCCCCACACCGTGGCATAGAAGGTGTCGGCGTCGGGTGAGTTGTAGTAGCTGCGAGCGGTGCCGACCGCGCCTTTGTACTGTGCCTCGTTCTCCATCCGGTACTCCTTCTCCGCCACGTGCACGAAGAAGTCCGGCTGCTCACCCCGATAGGTGTGCTGGAAGTCGCCGTAGGTCTCGATGTGCTGGAAGCCCACTTCGGACATGAGACGCCGGGTGTAGTTCTTTCGCAGCGGGAACATGTTGAGGTGGTAGATCGAGCTGTCGGGGAAGCTGTACCGCATACGGCACAGGCCCTCATCGACATACTCCGGCTCTACGATGACGTCCTCACCGCAGTAGTAGTACCGGTGCTTGCTGGTATACCCGTCGTCCAGGATCGCATCGTAATTACGCTGGTCCAGTACGAGAATTCCGTCGTGCTTGAGCATCGCGTAGAACTCGGCCAGAGCCTTGCGCCGGTCACGCTCCGAGAAGAGATGCGTGAAGGAGTTTCCGAGACAGACGATGGCGTCGTACTCTCCGTGGACGTCTCTGTTGAGCCATCGCCAGTCCGCTTGCACAACTCGCAGGATGTGCCCTCCCTGCTGCGTACCGTTCTCGAAGGCCCGCGCCAGCATATCCGCGCTGCCGTCGGCGCTGACGGTCTCGAATCCGGCGGACAGCAGGGCTACAGAATGAAATCCCGTGCCTGTCGCGACATCGAGTACGCTCCGTACCCCCCATTTCCGCAGCAGGTCGATGAAGAAATTTCCTTCGCTTTCCGCTCGTTTCTCCCAGTCTATGAGGGAGTCCCATTTCTCGACGAAGCTGGGGACGTACTCCTCCGTGTAGTGCCCGGTTTCGCGTACTTCGACAGGGTTGTCGCCGAACTCTTGGGCCGGTTGCACGATGATGGAGACCCTTCAGCTATGAGGAATCTTGCCCTGGCGCGGCACCCCAAGGCGGCACAGGGCTCCGGGCCTTGAGAGCCGCACGGTCTGAGCGGACGCTATCCAGGACTGTGCGGTCTCATGCCTGCGAGGTTCGTATACGGGAGCGGGTTGCCGCGAAAAGCCTCCTTGGCCAGCGTCTTTGCCGCCTAAAGATTATTTCGCGCAGCGGAGGATTCCGGCCCCTCGCATATAGGGCAGTCGCGGGAAAATCACCGTTTCGTCGACAGTCAGGCGAGTCGCAGCGCGGCGCCTAGCGTCCCGCGCGTTCGGCGGCCCGGTCCCGCATCCCCCACCCGATCACTCACACACGCAGGACGCGCCTTCGCCATTCCTCCTGCGCGGAAGCCCGCCGTGAGCGGGGAGCGAGGCTGCTCGCTGGGCTTACGGGGCGGGAGCGCTGCTCTCAGGTGGGATCGACCCCGCTGGACAGACGAAATTGGTCGACAGCGTCGTCGGAAGCGGCATGAATGTGCACCGAGACCGGGCCGGGAAACGTGTAACCCTGTTCCGCCGCGTGTCGGCAGACCTGAGCGTCGAGCTGGCGTTGCACTTGCGCCTTGTACGGGGCCAGTCGCCGGTGAGAATCTGGTGGCAGTTCAAGCGTGTATGTGTTGGGTGCCAGGATGCATTCCCGATCGACGATGACCGTATTGTCGTCGCACGTCTGGCGAAGTTCGGCCAGAACTTCTGGCTGGTCCCGTTGCCCAGGCAGCACACGCTCCCACAGCGGGTCGGTCCACTTCTCCAGGGCGTTCTCCACGTTGCTCATGATTCCCATACCGATCGGGTGCCCGACGAGACGTGATGCACGCACGCCAACGGATGCTGGGATCGACTCGCCGAGCGGCGCGGCGGATGCGCGGTCCGAGGCAGGTGGAGCCGGCGTGCTGCGGATTCATGCCGAGGATCTCTCTTCGAGATTGAGGTCAGGGGCATGGGGTGTTGCGCGGGTGAGTGTGCTTGATGCATGATTCGCGCGCCTAATGGAGGGGTGGACAGTTGTCTGGAGCGGATCTGCGGGAGGTGTCAACGCAGCGCGTGCTGCTTCAGGACGTACCTCTGCCGCATCCCCGATTCCAGTGGTCCGTGGACGGTCTGTGCGACCGCTTCGGTACCTTGGCCCGCAGGCGCCTCGGTGCGCCACTCGGCAACGGCGCCACCGCCAACGCCTGGTTCGCGGCCCCGCCTTCGGACACCGACGGCGTGCACAAGGACTACAGGGAGTACTTCCTCGGCAGCCAGGATCATCTGCGCCAGGCCCAGACGGCGGCCAGGTCCGTGGTGCTGGCGGAGCTGGGCGACTGACGTGGACGAGGCAGTGATGACGGCGCTCGTCGCCGCGGGGGCCGCGATCGGCGGCGGAGCACTGACGGGGGCATTCACCCTTGCCGCCGCCAGGCGTCAGGCCGCAGCCGCCTGGGCGGCGGGCGAGCGGCAGGCGGCAGCCGCCTGGGAAGCCGGACGGCAACAGGCAGCCGCCGCCTGGGACGCGGGTCAGCTCCAGGCCACGGCCCAGCTCGACGTGGCCCGCCGCACCCTGACCGAACAGACGCTGGCGAACCAGCGGGCGGTGCGGCGGACGGCGTACGTGACCTTTCTGGGCCGCACCGACAGTGCCCAACTGGCGCTGACCGCTTGGCAGAACGCCATCGGCACGGCGGATGAGTCGCCACGGAGGCGGGAGTACGACTTCGCGATGGGCGCGGTAGGAGAGGCGCTCAACGTCGTACGTCTCGAAGGGCCGGACCCCGTGACGGCGGCGGCGGAGACGCTGCGAGGCTCCCTCGCCGTCACCGCTCCCGGAACCCAACACTCCGTGGCACAGGCGGCGTTCCTGGACGCGGCCCGCATGGCGCTCACGCCTGTGTAATGCCTGCTGGGCGGATAAGATCCGAAGCGCCGGAGATGAGGGGGCGCCTGGTGCAGCTGAAGGTGTCGTATGAGGACCAGCGCGACGACATCACCGTCGTGCGGGTCGACAGCGACGGTCCGGGGGGCGTGCTCAACTTCACCTCCGCGCCGGAACTGAGGAAAGTGCTGGTGCAGTTGGCCCAAGAGGGGCGGCTGCTCATGGTCGTCGACCTCAGCGGGGTGGACGAGATCGACGGTAGCGGCTTGGGCGTGCTGGTCGGCGGTCTGAAGCGGGTGCATTTCCAAGGGGGAACACTCTCGTTGGTCGTCACCACCGAGCAAGTGCGCGCCGCTTTGTCCAAGACCCGCCTGACCCGGGTCTTCCAAATCCACGACACCGTGCCGAGCGCGGTCGGAAAGCTGCTCGGGGACTACTCGGACGAAAGCATCGATCAGCGACGTGCGGCCATTGAGGAACGGGCACGCGAGCGGCGCGCCAGGGAAGCCGCCGGAGCGGCGACCCGCGTCGTGGTGTCGGACGGCTACTCCTACGAGCACCTGACCGAGAGCATCAGTCTGGTGAAGGTCGCGGTGGAACTGGACGTCTACACCACGCCGCCCCTGCGTAATGTGTTGGTCGACATGGTGAAACAGGGACGGTTCTTCCTGGTGGTCGACCTGACAGCCGTTGATCACATCGACTCGACCGGGGTGGGTGTCCTCGTCGGCGCACTGAAGCGCGTCTATGTGCACGCCGGCGCGCTGGCGCTGGTCGTGAGCTCCGACAGAGTGCTGAAGCAGTTTCGCATCACTGGATTGAGCAAGGTGTTTCCCATCTTCCGCACGGTGCATCCGGCCATCGAATTCCTCGGTCGGCAAGATCTCCGCGCTCATGGATGACGGTGAGGCTCGCCCCCGCACCGACCCCGATCGGGGCCCGTACGCCTCGGAGCTCACCCTCCTCGGGCCGATAGGATCCGCAGAGGCAGAGACGAGGGGGCGCCTGGTGCAGCTGAAGGTGTCGTACGAGGGCCAGCGCGACGGCATCACCGTCGTGCGGGTCGACAGCGACGGCCAGGGAGCCGTGCTCGACGACCGCTGCGCCCCGGAACTGCACAAGGCGCTGGTAGAGGTGGTCGAAGACGGGCGCCTGATTCTGGTCGTCGACCTGAGTGCGGTCGACGGCGCCGACAAGATGGGCCTGGCCGTGCTGGTCGAAGGCCTGAAGCGCGTGCACTGCAAAGGCGGGACTCTCGCGTTGGTCGTCCCCGGCGAGCGGATGCGCGCCGTGTTGTCCAGGGCCGGCTTGCACAGGGTCTTCCCTCTCCACGACACCGTGCCGAGCGCGGTCGCGACGCTCACCGCTGACTATGTAGAGGAAAGCATCGAGCAGCGACGTACGGCCATGGTGAAACGGGCCCGCGAGCGGCGCGCAGTCGAGCACGGCGTCATCGAAGCGGGCGACCACACGTACGAACACCTCTCCGAGGACATCACCCTGGTGAGAGTCGGGGTCGACGCGTTGGACGGACACACGGTGCCGCCCTTGCGTAACTTGCTCGCTGACCTCGTGAACCACGGAAGGTGCTACTTCGTCGTGGACTTGACTGCCATGGATCACATCAACTCCACGGGGGTGGGTGTGTTGGTCGGTGCCCTGAAGCGGGTCCGCGCCCACGACGGCGGGTTGGCGCTGGTGGTGCAGAAGGAAAGCGTTCTGAAAATGTTCCGGATGACTGGGCTGATCAAGGTGTTCCCCATGTTCGACACCGTGGACCCAGCCGTCGAGCACCTCGGGCGAAACGTGCTCAAGGCGCATGTCTGACAGCGAGGCCCGGCACCGCACCGCCGCCCAATGGAACCCCGTTCGCCTGGGAGTTCAACCCGCGCCGGGCCCCGACGAGACCGCCGACCTGCCGTTGACGGAGTACCTCACGCGCCCGCACGACGAGACCTTGCGGCAGCGGCTGGCCCGCACGGCGGCCACGAACGATGCCGCGTTCGTTCTGTTGGTGGGCCGTTCCGCCAGCGGCAAGACCCGTGCCGCCTATGAGGCGGTGGCGGCCGTCCTGCCCGACTGGCCCGTGGTGCACCCGGCGGACGCGGACGAACTGGCCGCGTGGATCGAGGCGTCGCGCATCGGCCCGCGCACCGTGCTGTGGCTCGACGAGGCCCAGCGGTATCTGAACGGCGCCCCGGGCGAGCGGGCCGCCAGAGCGCTGGGTCGGCTGCTCGATCAGGACGCGCCGCTCGCCGTGGTGGGCACCATGTGGCCGGAACACCTGAGGCGACTGACGGAGAACCGAAGGGACAGCAGGGACGAGTCCCCGCACACGCAGGCGTTGTTGACGGGACGCCACGCGATGATCACGGTTCCGGACACGCTGTCCGGTGATTCCTCGGCCGTCGCCGCGGCAGCGGCCCGTGACCCGCGCCTGGCCGCCGCCGTACGAGCCGCCGGGCCCGGGAACCGCGTGCTGCAACACCTCACGGGAGGACCGGAGCTGGTCCGCTGCTGGGACATGGGCCCCGACCAATGGTTCACCGCGCCCGAGCATGCCGTACTGACGGCGGCCGTCGAAGCGCGCAGGCTCGGCCACACGAGCGCCGTACCGGCCCGTCTGCTGATGGAGGCCGCGGCGGGGTTCATGGACTCCACCGCCCGCGCGACCGCGGGCAAGGAGTGGTTCCCGGCAGCCATCAGCGCGTTGACCACCCCGGCAGGCGGTCCGGTGCCGCTGATCGCGGAACGGTACGCGCGGGACGTCGGCGACCCGGACAGCTACCGCCCGGACGACTACCTCGAGCAGCACATACGCCGGGTCAGAGCACATCGGGCACCACCGGCCGGATTCTGGACCGGAGCGGCCCATGCCAGGACCGCCGATGACCTCTACGCCCTCGCAGGCGCCGCCGAGCTGCGGCGCCGCTACAGCTGCGCCGCCGAGCTGTACAAGCACGCCGTCGAGAAGGGCCACAGCCGGGCCCGGGCCGTCTGGGCCGTGCTGCGGGAGACCACCGACGGCCGGGCCGCCGCCGAAGAAACGGCTGCCACAGACCCCCTCGCCTGGGCGGCCCTGGCAGTGTCTCGGGAGTCCGACGGAGACGATTCTGCCGCCTACGACGCTTACCGACGCGCGGCCGAGGCCGGCGATGTGTGGGCCTGGTCGTCCATGGCCCGAATCCATGAGGAGGAGGGGGACCCGTCCGCCGCGGATGACGTCGCCGCCCGGGCAGCGGCGCCGGGGCAAGCGTTGGCCTGGCGCACGCTCGGCCGGATGCGCGCGGCCCACGGGCCGACGGCGGCGAAGGCGTTCGAGCAGGCGGTGAGTGTGGGCGACGGGTGGGGGCACATGGGCCTCGCGCAGGTCGCCGAACGAGCCGGCGACCTCACCGAGGCGCTGGAGCACGCCACCCGGGCAGCCGACGCGGGCATCACCGCGGCCTGGGCGCGTCTGGTACAGCTGCACTGGTCGCTCGGTGACCACGGGGCGGCCGTGGCCGCGGCCACCGGCGGCGCGGACGCGGCAAACCCCGAGGGCTGGTCGCTGCTGGCTCAACTGCGAAGTGAGGCAGCTGACTTGTCGGGGGCGGCCGCCGCTCATCGCGCGGCGGCCGCTCTGGGCGTCGGCGCGGCCTGGCGCGAACTGGCCCTGCTCGCCGATGCGGACGGCGACAACGTGGCCGCAGAGGAGGCTGCCGCACAGGCGGCCCGGATCGGCGACCCGGAGGCCTGGACCGCACTGGCCGAGGCCCGCGCAGAGCGCGGCTACGGCGCGGGCGCCGCCCGCGCCGCGGCGGAGGCGGCCCGCGCCGGTGACGTGGAGGCCTGGATCACGCTGGCGCGCGGCCGGGAACGCGCCGGGAATGCCGGGGGAGCGGAACTCGCCGCCGACCTGGCCGCCGACCGAGGCTCCGCCGCAGCATGGGCTGCGCTGTCCCGGATGCGGGAGCGTGCGGGAGACCGGGACGGATCTCGGCGAGCGGTGCTCCGGGCCGACGCTCTCGGCGCCTTCGACGCCTGGACCGCACTGGGCCGCGTGCGTGAGGAGCTGGGTGACACCGCCGCCGCCGAACGCGCCTACATCCGGGGCTACCAGGCCGGTGACACCGAGGCGCATGCCGTGCTTGGCGCCCTGTACTTGGAACAGGGACGGTCGCACGAGGCCTGCGACGCCTACCGGTCGGCCGTGGACGCGGGACTCCCCGACGCCTGGGAAGGGCTGCTGTCGGCGCTGGCGGCCCAGGCGCCCCGCCCGACTTCGGCCCAGCTGGTGGGCCGACTGCGTATGACGGGATTGCCGGCGGAGGGATGAGCGGGCAGGGCGGCGGGATCACCGGCTGGTGATCGACGCGATCACCGGCAAGTACCGCACGGGCTGCAGAGGCCACGGCCCGGTTACGGGTGGCGGCCCCTCGGCGGCCCCAGAGCCACCCCGGACGTAGTCCTAGCCGACCGTGAGGTTCGCGAACTGGATCGTGACGCTTTGGGCGTTGCCGGTCTGGGAGTCTTCGACCTTGATGACCTTGGGCTCTTGCAGGGTGTACTGCCTCGTCGCGTTGCCCGCGTAGTCCAACATGGCGAGGGTCGCTGTCGCGGGCTGGGTGCTGCCGTTGATCAGGTCGGTGAACTGCTGGGACTGTCCGTCGCCGCGGAGCACGGTCACCGTGCCCGTCGTCTTCTGCCGGCCGGGGATGAGCTTGTTGGAGGGGATCTGCTCCGTGGGCTGGTCCACGTTCAGTTCGGAGACTTGGGCGAGGGCCTCGGTGCCGCCGTCGATGCTCAACTGGAATTTGTGGGCGGTGAGGGCGTCGCCCTGCTGCAGGTTCGACTCCCCGCCTTCGGCCCGGGTGGACAGCTTCGAGTCGTCCTTCGCGCCGTTGTCGGAGGAGTTGGCACGCGACTCGGCCTTCTGGGAGGAACTGGCGCTCGACGCGCCGGTGTCCGAGGAGTCGGAGCCGCACGCGGTCAGCAGACCCAGGGACAGCAAGGCGGCGGTGGCCACCGCGGCCATGCGGCGGCGCGAGCTGATGGGGGAACGGGGCATGGGGAGACTCCCTGAGCTGTCGGCGCTGGAGCCGCCGACGGCGGGCCGGGATCATTTCCCTGGTGCCCACCTGTCAACGGCTGTGTGTGTTGGACGACTTGAGTCTGCGAGCTGGCCAGTCCCAGCCGCCACAAAAGATGGGCAGAGCGGGAAGCTGGGACGCACTTTCCCGCGCTGACCAGGTGAAACGAAGCACGGATGGAACGCTGGAACGGGACGCCCGCGCGGGAGCGCGGGAGCGGGGGAGTGCGGGAGGTCAGGGTCGGCGGGCGCGGCGCCTTCATCGGAGGAGGTCGGTCAGGAAGATGTGCAACCCACAGGTTGCACAGAAGCCTTCACTGTGCAACCCTGAAGTTGCACATTCTTCGAGTCGGCAGATGCCCGAACAGGCGGATGGCACGGATGGAGTACGCGATGACTGGTGACCGCATCGAGCGCGAGATCCTGATCGAGGCCGCCCCGGAGAAGGTCTGGCCGCTGGTGGCCGAGCCCGGGTTCTGGGTGACCGACGACGAGAGCATGCGTGGCATACAGGCCACCGAAGGCCAGTCCCTGGTGGCCCGGCACTCCGAGCACGGTGACTTCCCGGTACGCGTGGAGAAGGCCGATCCGCCGAGGTATCTGGCATACCGGTGGGTGAGTGCGTTCCCCGGCGAAGCACTGCGCGAGGACAACTCCACCCTCGTGGAGTTCACCCTGACGCCCGAGGGCGACGGCACCCGGCTGCACGTCGTGGAGAGCGGTTTCGCCGCTCTGCCGACGTCCGAGGACAACCGTCGCAATGTGATCAAGGACCACGCCCCCGGATGGGAGCAGTGCCTCACCACTCTCGCCGCCCGGGCCGCGTGACCCCACGTGGTGGATCAACCAACCGCCGACGGTGATGTCGTCGACAGTGTCCTGACCGCCCTCGCTGATCCCACCCGCCGGCAGATGCTGGACCTGCTCTCCGCGCGGGGTCAGGCCACCGCCACCACGCTCGCCGACGGGCTTCCGATCTCACGCCAAGCCGTGGTCAAGCACCTGACGGTTCTCGACACGGCCGGGCTGGTCGGCAGCGTGAAGGTCGGACGTGAAGTGCGCTACGC
Source organism: Streptomyces sp. NPDC032198 (assembly GCF_040636975.1). NCBI lineage: Bacteria > Bacillati > Actinomycetota > Actinomycetes > Kitasatosporales > Streptomycetaceae > Streptomyces > Streptomyces sp. NPDC032198. Next base: position 293,683 of record NZ_JBEZVL010000008.1, read on the forward strand.
GGTGCGCCCCGAGGCGCTGGACGCCACGGCCCGCTGGATGGCCGCGCTCGCATCCGACTGGGATCGCCGACTGGCGAAGATCAAGCGCATCGCGGAGGCGGCCGAGCGGGACGACGCACACCGGCAGTGACCGCGCAGGCATGCAGGCATCCGAGATCAGTCAGGACACGACAACCTCAAGGAGTGACCATGAGCGATCGAGAAGCCGTCCACGCACCTCACGCCCGCGTGGCGCCTGTCATGCCTGCCGTGGTCGACCGGGCCGGCTTCCAGGCCGAACTGGACCAGCTGCGCGCCCGGGAGAAGGCGCATACCCGGCAAGCGGACCAGATTGCCGCAGCCCGGCGACGCCTGCCCATGGTCGAGGTGGACGCGAGCCTTGAACTGCTCGGGCCGCACGGGCCGGTGACCTTGCTCGACGCGTTCGAAGGGCGCCGCCAGCTCATCGCCTACTACTTCATGTGGAACCCCCGACGGCCCGCGGACGAGCAGTGCGAGGGCTGCACGTTCTACACCTCCCAGGTCGCCGAGCTGTCCTACCTTCATTCGCGCGACATCACGTACGCAGTCTTCTGCCAGGGCCGCAACGTCGCCGTCCAGGGCGCCGAGCCCCAAACATCCTACGAAGAGAGCCTCCGCTACCGCGCGTTCATGGGCTGGCACATGCCCTGGTACTCCGCGCAACCCTCTCTCGACGCGCTCCTGGTCGGGCGTACGGTCGGCCTGTTCCACCTGGTGTGCTACCTCCGCGAGGGTAACCGGGTCTTCGAGACCTACTGGACCACCCGCCGCGGTGTCGAGGCGATGGACTACAGCTACGCGCTCATGGACCTCACCGCGTATGGACGACAGGAGCAGTGGGAGGACTCACCGCCCAACTGGCCGCAGCACTGCTCCAATACGCGGACCAATGGCGGCTCCCCCGAGTGGCCCCCGGTTCCGACGTGGCCGGGCGGGCGCCCTGCAGCCCAGTGGCCGCGACTCGACGCCGGATGCTCCGACGACCTCGGCACTCCAGAGGCGCCGGCGGATTCGCCCCACCCTTGCCACTGACCGAGGCCGAAGAGCAGCGTCCGGCAGGGCGCTGCGCCCGCTCGGCGGCGCGACCCGTCCGCACGAACCTTTCGCATCCACTCCGCACACACACACACATCGGCAGGAGGAAGGCCATGGTGGACACCAACCCCGCTCCGGGACGCCTACCGAGCACTGCTGAACGCCGCGGCCACCGTGGCCGCAGCCGGTGACAGGAACCCCGCCCCGCCGGCCGGGGAGTGGAACGCCGACCAGATCCTGGCGCACGTCATCCTCGTCAACGCCGCCACCATCACCGCCGTTTCCTCCGCCGCCACCGGAGCAACCACGACGTACGACAACCGCACAGCTCAGGACACCTGGACCCTCGAGCGCGTCAGCACGCTCGCCGGCGGCAACGCAGGGCTCCGCGACCGCATCCGCCTCCAGGCGGACGCCCTGTGTGCACTCGGCGGTCCCATGCTCAGCGAGACCGAACTCGGCACTCTGGTTCCCGCCCTGCTTCTGTCGAACGGCAAAGTCCTCGTCGACCAGCCCGTGCCCCTGAGGGACCTCATCACCGGCCTGGCAGAAGTCGAGCTTCCCGGCCACACGCGACAACTCCTGGCCCTGCTGCCGGAAGACACCAGGAATCAAGCCACCACCTGACCTTCCCGCGTGCAGGGGCGGACAGCCCTCAACTGCCACCTCCGGCCGCTCCACCCCTGAACCCACCCCCATGGGGGTGGGGTTGTCCATACCTCCTGGTCGGGGGGCTCCGTCATGGCCGTGCAGTGCCCTTCCATGAGGCAATGATCTTGGAAGGCCGCAGGGCGCGGCCCGCCCGTCCGACACCGCAACACCCTTGATGTATGGGTGAGTTGTGCCCCGTCGGGCGTTCGACGAGCGAGATGGGACAGCCACCATGGCGTACATACGAAACTCCGCCCCCACGTGCCGCAGAGTCGCTCTGGGCGCGGTGACCGCGGCCACCGTCGCGGCGACCCTGGCGATGCCGCTCTCCACGGCCTGGGCCCAGCAGGACGCGCGGTCGACGGGTGCGGGGCGGGCGGCCTTGCAGCGGGATCTGGACGACATCGTCCAGAAGGACGGAGTAGTCGGCGCCCAGGCCGCCTTGGTGGACGGCAAGAGCCGTATCTCCGTGCGCAGTGGCACCGCCGAACGCGGCACCGGCCGGAAGGTTCCGCACGAGGGTTACTTCCGGATGGGCAGCAACACCAAGACCTTCGTTGCCACGGTCATGCTGCAGCTGGAGGCCGAGGGGCGCATCCGGCTCGACGACATGGTCGACGACTGGCTGCCCGGGGTGGTGGAGGGGCAGGGCAATGATGGGAAGCGCATCACCGTGCGGCAGTTGCTCCAGCACACCAGCGGCGTGCCCGACTACGTCCCTCACCTGCCGGGCCTCTTCGACGAGGGGGAATTCCAGAAGCACCGTTTCGATGCCTTCAAGCCGCGCGACCTGGTCCAGTTCGCCATGCGGGACAAGCCCACGTTCGAGCCTGGCAAGGGCTGGAACTACTCCAACACCAACTACATACTCGCCGGGATGATCATCGAGAAGGTGACGGGCCGGAACTGGAGCGAGGAGGTCCGCACCCGGATCATCAAGCCCCTCGGCCTCAAGCACACCTACTCCGCGCGCGAACGCGCCGACTTGGGCCTGCCGTGGCCTCACGCCAACAGCTACCAGCAGTTCAAGCCCGGGGGCCCGCTGGTCGAAAGCACCGAGGTCAACATGAGCTGGGGAGACTCGGCAGGTGACCTAGTCACCACCTCCAAGGACCTCACACGCTTCTGGCGGGGGCTGCTGGGCGGCGAACTGCTCAAGTCGAAGCAGCTGAAGGAGATGCAGACGACGGTGCCTGCGCCGAGGGAGGGCAACGATACGCAGGAGAGGATGGGGCTCGGCATCTTCTGGCGGCCGCTCAGCTGCGGAGGCGGGTACTGGGGGCATGGCGGGACCACCCTCGGCCACCTCAACGCCAACGGCTTCGTCGGCAAGGGGGAGCGGGGCGTCGTCATGATGCGCTCCACCAACCTCAACACGGAGGACCGCGACGTCCGCGCCGACGAGCTCCTCGACGACGCCCTGTGCAAGCGGAAGTGACCGTGCGGAGGGCCTGCTAGGACCTGTGACGAAAGCGGAGTTGTCGGACTGGACGTGCCCCGCGGCAGGTACCGTTTCACGGCAGGCTCTGTGTCAGGCTCTGGGGGAGCGCTGCCCCTGGGGCCTGTCCGTTGCAACCGGGAGGCTGCGCAGTGTCAGCGCAGTCGGCGGGGGTAGCGGTTCGTTGGCCGGGTCGGTGCGGAACGACTGGAGCAGATAGGCCACCAGGCGCCGGGACGCTGCACCATCATCCGGTAGAGCGGTCACCAGACCGCAGTGCGCCAACAGGACCACGGCAAGGTCGGAAGGGTGAAAATCGGCCCGCAGCGCGCCCGACGCCTGGGCCCTGCGCACCAGGGCCGTGAAGTCCCGCTCGACTTGTTGCCGGGCCTGTGCGTGTTCCGACGCGCTTTCCGGGAAGGCCGCGAGGAACGCGGCCGGGAACCCGCGTTCCTCCCGTTGCAGAGCGCAGACCGTCTCGACCAGATGCTGGAAGCCTTGCCACGGGTCAGGGGCGGACAGAGCCTCGGTGAGCGCCCGCGCGCAGGTCGCCATCTGATGCGCGAACGCGCCTCTCACCAGGGCGTCCCGGGTCGGGAAATGCCGGTACAGCGTCGCCACGCCGACCCCGGCCCGTCGGGCCACGGTCGCCATCGGGGCGTCGATCCCGTGCTCCGCAAAGACCGCACGGGCGGCGACGAGGACCCGCTCCCGGTTGCGCCGGGCGTCGGCCCGCACCCCATCCCGGGCTGTGATCCGAGAGGATTCCGCCATCACTGTCTCTCGCTTCCGGTCCAAGTGGACGATTGCGTCCACTTACGAGCTTACGGTCGATGCCAGATCCCTGTACGGCCCCCGGCGGCAAAGGCAGAACGATGAACGACCGCATGATGAAGGCAGTGCTCTACGACCGCTACGGCGGCCCCGACGTGCTCTACACGGGCCGCGTGCCACGCCCTGAGCCGTCCCCCGGCGAGGTCCTTGTGAAGGTGCACGCGTTCAGCGTCAACGGCGGCGAACTGGCAGTCCGTGCCGGCCGCCTCCGCCTCCTGAACGGCCGGAAATTCCCCAAGCGCGTCGGCTTGGACTTCACCGGCGAGGTCGCCGCGCGGGGGGCCGGAGTCACACGGTTCGCGGCCGGTGACCGCGTATGGGGGGTCTTGGGCCGCACCTCAGGCTTCGGCAGCGCCGCCGAGTACATGACCGTGCCCACCGAGCGGGTCGGCCGGCTTCCCGACGGCCTTGACCTGGTGGACGCCGCCGCACTGCCGGTGGCCACCACGGCCATCACCGCGCTGCGGGACAGAGCCGGGCTGCGCCCCGGCGAACGACTCCTCGTCCGGGGCGCGGCGGGCGGTGTCGGCAACGCCGCCGTCCAGCTCGGACGGGCCTACGGCGCAGAGGTCACGGCCCTGGCCCGTGCAGCAAACCTCGACTTCGTCCGCGGGCTCGGCGCGTACAAGGCCCTCGACCACCGGACCGTGCGGCCGGCGGAGTTGGGCCGCTTCGACGTGGTCCTGGACACCGCGGGGACCGACCTGCGTGCCTTCCGGCGCCTGTTGAATCCCGGCGGACGCATGGTCACCATCGCCTTCGACCTGAAACGGCCCGCTGCATCGCTCGGCTACCTCGCGGCCAGCACGCTCCACGGACACGGCCGGGTGCGCTTCTTCAGCGGCAACCCCACGCGGGCGGACTTCGACGACCTCGCCCGCCATGTGGCCGAGGGCAAGCTGAGCCCTGCGGTGGACACGGTCTTCCCCCTGGAGGAGACAGCAGCGGCTCACCAGGCGCTGGAGGCGGGCGGCGTCCAGGGCAAGTACGTGGTCAGGGTCGCGTAGGACATCTGTGGAGGTGCTGATCACACGAGCTTGATCTTGATTGCCTCTACCGGAGGGACTTGACCGCACCGCTCAGCGCGCCCGTGGCGTCGCGCCTGGTGTGGCGCACGGCATGGCGACCGGCCTTGGCTGCGCTACGGCCGCGGGATGCGCCGGACTTCGCGGCTGCGCGGCTGCGGGACGCGCCGGACTTCGCGGCCGTGCGGCTGCGGTAGGCCACGGAAGGCTTGCCGTGCGTGTCGGCCGCCGCGAGCAGCAGGCCGCCGAGCAGCGAGAGGTTCTTGATGAACTGGGTGCGCTGGGCGGCTCGCCGTTCCGGGTCCTCCTCCTTCCACCAGGCGTGGCCGGCCAGGGTCGTCGGCACCAGGGAACCGGCCAGCGCGAGCGCGGCGGCGCGCGGAAGCCGCCCGGTGGCCAGCATTACGCCGGCCCCGACCTGCACCGCACCGTTGATGCGGACCAGGCGTTCGGGGTCCTCCGTGAGCCGCGGTATCCGAGAACCCAGCGGGACTGCGACCGGCTCCGCGGCGGCGGCCACGCGCTTGGGGTCCCGGAGGGTACTGAGTCCTCCCGAAAGGAAGACGGAAGCGAGCAAGGGACGTGCGCATTTCCTGAGAACAGCCATGCCTTCCGGCTTCCCCCGATACGGATACTCAGACAGATTTCGCGCGGAGAGATCAGTACCTGTGTCTGCGTCTGTTTGCGTGTCTGTCTCGGGAGCCGGCTGGCACCCGCGACCTTGAAGCGAACCGCGCCTTCTTGCGGACGTTCGTTGCCCAGACCCTGCGGGTATCCGCTGCCGAGGCATGGTGGACGGGCAAGGCCATCCCCGAACTCGGCAGCGCCGGTGGTCGCCATCCGACCGACGGCGCTCCCCACACCTTCGTGCTCATGTCCCCCCTGGCGCCGGGCAATAGGCCCGTCCTCCTCCTGGGCGGCCCGGAAGGGCTTCACGGTCTGCGGCGTGCCCGCCGTCGGCCAGGTCTGCCGGGCCGCGGTGCGGCAGGCCATGCCGTCACGCGCGCCCTCATTACCGGTTGGCCCGTCGCGTGGCGGGGCGGCGTTTGGACGGGCGGCGTTTGCGTGCCCGTTCCTCTTCGGTCAGCCCGCCCCAGACCCCTGCGGTTTCCCCCGCCTCCATCGCGTAATCGCGGCACTCATACGTGACGGGACACCGAGCGCAGATCTCGCGGGCGGCTGCCTGATCCGCCAGCGCCGGCCCGGCCTGCCCTACCGGGAAGAAGAGTTCCGGATCTGTGTCCGCGCAGGCAGCCTTGCTCATCCACTTCTGGTCAAGCGGCAACACATCCATGCGCCGCCGAGTGCCCCTCGCGGGCCGGATGAAACGGTACGCCCTCGGAGTGACGGCCGGGACGCAAGAGGATTCGGTGGGCCGGGGACCAACCACCACAGGTCGGCAGCTCGGCCGCCGATCCCCCCCAGTGGGGGCGCGACGCTCGTCCGAGGGCGTGGGGTTCGGCTCACCCCGCGCCCCGGGACTCGGTGTCGCCCACCGGAGCGCGCGGCGTCCTCTTGCTCAACGGTGCGCCTTCTGAGGCGAAGCGAGGCGTTGGGCGGCCACCATGTGCAGGGCGCGCAGGGTCTCGCGCTGCTGGACCGCACGGCTGTGCAGTTCCTCGAGCCGCTTGGGGTCCAGGCGTGTGTCGTGGGAGGCGACGGCGCCGAGCGTCTGCCAGAGCAGTGTCTTCCCCTCCACGAGGAGCAACAGCCCCTCCACCTCGATGGCAGTGCTGAGCGCGGCGCGCCGCAACAGCCGGCCGTTGAGATTGAGCCGCCCCGCCTTCTCGGCCGCCCAGCCCCCATAAGCCTTGTAGCGGCGGACCGGCACGTCGAGCAGCTTCATGAAGCGCAGCAGCGACTGCCGGTCCAGCTCTACGTCGTTGGCGAGGCTCCCGAGCCCGGGTCCGTGCTCGGAGTGTTGATGGACCCGGGCCATCCGCTTGGCGAGCTCGACTCCGGCTGTGGCGCCGGCCAAATGGTCATTGAGGTAGACCGCCAGCCACTGTTGAGCCCGGTCCGCGCCGCTGCTCTCGTTCACTGCCACACCAACTCCCCGCCGTGCCGACCCTCTGATGGATGCCGTGGTTCCTCTCGTTCCTCTTGCGCGCTCCTGAAGTCCTGCCCCTGGCAGGCGGGTACCACTCAGCCGAGGACGTCATGACCGCCGCCCGGCGGTTGATCGACTGTTCGTGCCCGTGGGGCTGCTTACCGAGCACTGCTTGGGGATATCCGCAGTGCATGAGGTTGCTGACAAGTGTGAGCGAGGCGGACCGGGTCCTGACACAGTGGGCGGCTTCGCGGATCCCGCCGGGCGTGGCCAAGGTGCTCTCGGCGGTGGAGGAGTCCGCGGAGAGCACGAAGCTGTGGTGCGGGGCCGCCGTCGCCATGGCCTGGCTGGGCGGGTGGCGGGGACGTAAGGCCGCGGCAGCCGGATTGGGGGCCCTGGTGGTGGCGCAGCTCGTGTCGAACGGATTGTGCAAGCAGCTCGCCGACCGCCCCAGGCCGCCGACGGAGTGGATCCCGCACGATGAGGTCGCCGACCGTCCCGACTCTTCCTCCTTCCCCTCCGGCCACACCGCGGCCGCGGTCGCCTTCACTGCCGCGGCCGCCCCCAGTTGGCCGACCGCGGGCGCGCTGTGCGCGGTGCCGACCGCTTTGGTGGCGCTTGAACGGGTGCAGTCGGGCGCCCATTACCCCAGCGACGTGGCCGCCGGAGCCGCCATCGGCCTGGCCAGCGCCTGGCTCGTCCGGCACGCCCCGGCGCTCCTCCTGCGCCACTGGCCATAATTCGCGCATCGATCGTGCAGGCCTCGGGAACCGCATCGCGCGGCTGTCGCGGTATGAGCGCTGACGTTGTCGCGTGACCCGGGCGGGCTCGGCCGTGCGCCGAGCCCGCCCGCGCCGGCTCTACACCGGAGCCGGAGCCGACCGGAGCCGGACCCGACCCGGAGCCGGACCTGGCCCGTGTCACGCCGTCAGCGCTGCAGCGTCAGCAGACCCGGACGGTAGGGCAGGAGGCCGTAGTCGCCACCGGAGTTGGGGCTGCGCCCCTGGTAGAGCAACTGCAGATGGCAGGGATCGACGGTCATGGTCTGATCGGGGCTGGTGCGGATCAGTTCGCCATGGCTGATGTCATTGGTCCAGGTGGCGCCACTGTTGGCCTTGCCGGCGAAGGGACTGCTCTCGGACCCGGCCTGGGGTGTCCATGAGCCATTCAGACTGGTGGCCGTGAACGAGCGGAAGTAGCGGCCCTGCGAGCCGATCGCCTCGACGAGCATGAGGTAGCGGTTCTGGCCCTGCAGCTTGTAGACCTGCGGGGCTTCGAACAGGTTGTTCGTCGTATCGCTCATGACCACGGTCGAGGTCGTGCCGAAGCTGCCCGGGAAGTTCCCGATCGGCATGCTTGCCCGGTAGATCTTGCCGTTGTCGCCGGCGAAGAACAGGTACATGTTCGTCCCGTCAGCGATGAGCGTCTGGTCGATCGGGCCCGTTCCGGAGCCGGCGATGCTTCCGGAGAAGAGCTCGTGCTCCGCCGACCAGCCATTGGGGTTGGTGGGGTCGCTCGATGTCCGGTAGGAGAAGGCGGTCTTGCCCCACTGGTAGGTGAGCACCCAGATGTTCTTCGGCGCGAAGTAGAAGAGCGTGGGTGCGACGGTGGACGTCGACATCGTGTTCTGGCTTGCCGATCCCATCTCCGACCAGTTGGTGAACAGGCCGAAATTCATCGACCCCCAACGTGTCCCCGTGTCGTGCGTCGTCGCATAGACGAGTTGTCGGCCGTTGTACGGGACGACGGTGAAGTCCTTGAGCGAGGCCCACCCCGGCTTGGGCTGTGCCAGCGCGCCCGTTGACGTCCAGCGATAGGTCGACGGAAGGTCGCACGGGCCGGAGTTGTCGCCGCCGGCCTTGACGAGCTTCCACTGCTGGTTGGTCCCGCCCCAGTCGTCGTACTGGACGATGTTCGCGTTGTCGGCGGTGGAGGCCCCTTGCACTTCGAGGGCCTTGTTGCTGTGGCGCGAGATCAACCGCACGTAGCCATCGGAGCTATCGGCCAGCTTCCACTGCTGGTTGGTGCCGTTCAGGTCGGCCCACTGGACGATCGATCCACCGTTCGCGGTGGACTGGTTGTGGACGTCCAGCACCTTGCCCGAGAGGCGGGACTTGATGCGGTAGTAGCCGCCCCCGGAATCGACGAACTGCCACTGCTGCTGGTTCTGATCGTTCCTGGCCCACTGGGTGATGCGGGCGCCATCGTTGGTCGCCATGTTGTAGACGTCCAGGGCCTTGCCGCTGTTGCGGTTGACCAGCACATACGAGGCGTTGGGGTCCACGGTCGCCGCGGCGGCGGGCTGGGAACCGAGAAAGGTTGCCAGGAGCAGCAAGGGGGTGAGGACGGCGAGTAGGCGTCTTGGCCGGGCCAGGGACGGTAGGCGAAACCGCATCAGTGGGCCTCCTTCGGGGTGGGGTGAGGCGTCCGGGGGTGGGCTGGGGCGTCCCCGATGAACCGATTGCTCAGAGACGGGACGGTTCGATATCTCGAACCATGAACGGGGTCTCAGACAGGGATGATTGAGGCATTGACGGTGGATCGTCAATACACTCACCCAAGAAGTTTCCGTTCCATACCCGAAACTTTCCGGCCCTCGGCGAACCGGGCGTCGACGCCCTGGCACCGCCGACGCCGGATGCCGTAGGGCCAAGGCCAGCACGAATCCGCGGCCGCCGCTCGGTCAATTTCCCTCCTGCGGCAGCTTGTCAGGCCAAGAGGGAGGAGCTGTTTATGGACAGATCGGCGACGGACCTTGACCAGACGGCTCCGCATTCCTAACTTGTGGCGTCAAAGGAACCGGAAAATTTTCGAAAGTTATCGGAGCTGCCCCTGCCGCCGCACGGCCGCTCCCTGCGCTGTACGGCAGATCCGCGCACACCTGCACTACAGATCCGCACCCAAAACACCTGCGCCACCCCGCTTCTCGTTCCGGTGAGGTTCGCACCAGCGCACTCTGGCCTTCGCGCAGTTGGAGAGGTACGCGACTCCGCGTGGCGGCCCCCGGCTGAGCCGCAAGGGAGCACCCCCATGCCCGCGTCGAAGCACCGCCGCCCACCGCCCGCCGTTACGTCACCCGACGGGAGCGGACGGCACATGTCCTTGCGCTTCAGTCCTTCCGTGATTCCTGCCTAGGAGGCACACCCATGGGCTCGTATGCCCTTCCCAGACCCGCTATCCGCCGGAAGATCCGCGGCCTGCTATTGGCGCTGGTCGTCGGCGTCCTCGGTGCGGCCGGCGCACTGGTCGCACCGCCGTCCGCACACGCCGCCGAGACCACCCTCGGCGCCGCGGCGGCGCAAAGCGGCCGCTACTTCGGCACCGCCATCGCTTCGGGCAGGCTGGGCGACTCGGCGTACACGTCGATCGCGGGCCGTGAGTTCAACTCGGTGACGGCCGAGAACGAGATGAAGATAGACGCAACGGAACCGCAGCGGGGCCAGTTCAACTTCACCGCCGGTGACCGCGTCTACAACTGGGCGGCCCAGAACGGCAAACGGGTGCGCGGTCACACCCTGGCCTGGCACTCCCAGCAGCCCGGCTGGATGCAGAACCTCAGCGGCGGCACACTGCGCCAGGCGATGGTCGACCACATCAACGGCGTGATGGCCCACTACAAGGGCAAGATCGCCCAGTGGGACGTCGTGAACGAGGCCTTTGCCGACGGCAGTTCGGGAGCCCGGCGCGACTCCAACCTGCAGCGCACCGGCAATGACTGGATCGAGGTCGCCTTCCGCGCCGCACGCGCCGCCGACCCGTCCGCCAAGCTCTGCTACAACGACTACAACGTCGAGAACTGGACCTGGGCCAAGACCCAGGCCGTGTACGCCATGGTCCGAGACTTCAAGCAGCGCGGCGTACCGATCGACTGCGTCGGCTTCCAGTCGCACTTCAACAACGACAGCCCCTACAACAGCAACTTCCGTACCACGCTCCAGAGCTTCGCCGCTCTCGGCGTCGACGTGGCCATCACTGAACTCGACATCCAGGGCGCCTCGGCCACGACCTACGCCAACGTGATCAACGACTGCCTGGCCGTCGCGCGCTGCCTCGGCATCACCGTCTGGGGTGTGCGCGACACCGACTCCTGGCGACCGGAGCACTCGCCGCTGCTGTTCAACGGCGACGGCAGCAAGAAGCCCGCCTACACCGCCGTCCTCAACGCGCTCAACGGCGGCTCCACGACGCCTCCTTCGGGCGCCGGGCAGATCAAGGGCGTCGCTTCGGGCCGCTGCCTGGATGTGCCCAGCTCCAGCACTACCGACGGCACCCAGCTCCAGCTGTGGGACTGCCACAACGGCACCAACCAGCAGTGGACCCACAGCGCCGCTCGCGAGCTCAGGGTCTACGGCAACAAGTGCCTGGACGCCGCCGGTACCAGTAACGGCACCAAAGTCCAGATCTACAGCTGCTCGGGCGCCGACAACCAGAAATGGCGCCTCGACGCCGACGGATCCATCGTCGGCGTCCAGTCCGGCCTCTGCCTCGATGCCGTCGCAGCCGGCACCGCCAACGGCACCCTGATCCAGCTCTACTCCTGCTCGAACGGCACCAACCAACGCTGGACCCGCACCTGACAAGACCCGCTACAAACGAAAGGGTGAACCGCTGAGGACCTAGAGCACGGCTTCCCCCGCCCCTCCACACCCTACAAAGGCAACCGGCTTGCGGCTCTAGGGGAACCCAAGGTTCTTTGGGTGGTACGAAGTCAAGATGTTCTTCGTCTGCTGGCGGTACACAGCACTTGTACTCGCTGACCTGCGGAAACAAAGGAGGTTGGCTCGTGGGAGTAGATGTTTGGTCCCGGCTTGGTCCGGCTCTTGGCGGGCGTGAGCCGTGTTGGATGCGGAGGTGGTGAGTGTCCCTGTGGCACCACATGGCACAGGTAGGCGAAGCTGCCTTCTGGCGTCCATGTGGTCCCTGGAAGAGCACGTACCCCAACTTCCCGCGGAGCGGCGGAACCGGGCAGGGCTGGACACCTGCGATGAAGCCTTGAGGTGTGGTGCCCATGCCCCCCTGCGCAGGCGCTGCCCCGCTCGTTGGCCCGGCGCCGATCTTCCTCCCTTACATCGCCCCCCCGCATCGCCAGCCCGCAGTATCAGATGGCCCGATACTGCGGCGCGTATCCGATCGACCGGGCATGCAACCCGCAGGATGCTGTCCTCGGCGGCGGTAACGACAGTCTCCAGAAGATCGTCGGCAAGTTCATGCTCGGCAAGCTGGACCGGTACGAGACGTACGGCGAGGACAGCAAGGTTGCCCTGCAGGTCATGATGACGGATCTCACTGCGGCTCATAGGGCGGAGATGGCGAAGAGGTTCTACGAGCTCGGCAAGAAGCAGGACTCCTTAGATCCGAACTCTATCGGCGGCAAGAGCACGTCCGGCAAGGCACGGCAGTTGGGCAGCGACGCAAAGTCGGTCCTTACCGACGACGCGAATGTCGCGACAGCAGTTCTTGGCTCGTACACGACGAAGTGCAGGATCTTGCGGACCAATCCCATCGGAATGCAGGCGCGCACAAGTATTCGTAATCTATGTCGGTTTCGTCCCTTACGCACTATGCGACTGGGTGCGGAACATCCGCCGAACGGTTCGTTTCCAGGTGGGTGGACAACGACGGAATCATCGCCTTCGGTGGAGCCGCTCACCAACAGGACATGACGATCGTGTTCCGGGCCGTCATCCCCGCCCGAGGCGGCGTCATGGGAGGCCCTCCCGTGGAATGACAGGTCAATACAATCAGCAGACCGGCATAAACGAATGACATCGGAGTGACCTATGAGTATGGGGCGTTCAGGGACTGACCCGCGGCTCACACTGCGGAAGCCTGGATCCGCCCGGATCTTCCTGCTCGCCCCATGCTTTGTCGGCGCTTTGCTGGTCTGTACCTCCTGTGCCCCGTTGAGCGACCCCTATCCAGAGAAGGGGGTCGCAAAGCCCCAAACCCTGGTGCGGGAATGGAAGAACGGCGATACAGGGGCGACGCTCGACCTGCGGGACAAGGGCAAGTTCACCGTCAAGAACCTCAGGGCGCAGTACTCCTCGTGCTCGTCCAGTGGCCTGCACACCAAGTCAGGGGAGGGCACCTGGAAGTCTTTGGATCTGGCAGGGTCGACCTCGGTAGCGCTGGACTTCTCGGACGGGTGTGACACCACGCTTTATTACGGCGAGGAATCAGGGGGCCCCGTCCTCTACAACTCCGCCGAGGGTGCCGACATCGTCATGAAGCTGACGTAGTTGCGGTAGAGGTATCCGTTTCCCTGCTTCCCCCTCTTCTTCGCCGCGGCCCAGGGGGCCTCAGCGTTCCTTGAGGTGTCTGCGAACGCCTCAAGTGCCCGCGTGGGCGTTGCTGCCGCTGGGGCCACCCACCGCGGATCTGGTCCGGGCGCCCCGCACGTTGGTGCGCTGCCTCGTGGTGCGCACACCGTTGCGGACCCGCACCGGCCGTGATGCAACCTGATCCGAGGTGTCGGCCTTTGTGCCGCATGGCGAGCGGTCGACATCAGATCCGGGAAGTCTCGGGAGTCGGGACTGGGCATGCTCGCTATTTCTGGGTGGGGATGCTGTGACGGGCGGAAAGACGGGTGGATACTGTCCCGGGGCCGAGGTCTGACTCATGAGATCTCTGACAGAAGTGTCCTTTTCTCGCAGTGTTGGCCATGGGCTGAGGATGGTGCGTTGCCGGTGCTAGGGCGGCGGGGGTGCGTTCCGGTAGGGGGGGCGATTGCTGTGGCGTCCTCACGATTTTGGGCGCTTGACGCGGTCCGGTACTGGCAACGCGACGCGCAGTCGGGACCCTGAAGGGGAACGGACATACCGCTGCGGCGCTCTCGACGACGGGGATCGCGTTTGCCGTCGACGACCCCGATAACGCGCCGTGAGGCCTGCGTGCGGGCGCAACCGCCGTCCCCTTGCACCATGCCCCAGCAGGCAGCAGGCAGCAGGCAGCAGGCAGCAGGCAGCAGGCAGCAGGCAGCAGGCAGCAGGCAGCAGGTCCGGGCGACGCTCAACCGGATCGAACAGCCATCGACACAGGCAAGGTCGCCGCTGCCTGACCGTCTCCGCTTCCTCGTTGCTGGTGCAGGACACGGCGAAGACATCGGCGGAACGCACCAGGCTCGGAGTGCCTTTCGCCGCCCACATGACCTTCCCTGCGCGTGGCGAATCGGACTCCTGCGGCCTTGGCTCAGTGCGCGGTGAGTCCGCCGTCGACGACGAACTCCGCCCCGGTGACGTACGAGGACTCGTCGCTGGCCAGGAACAGCATCGTGGGGGCGATCTCCTCGGGGCGGCCGGCACGCCGCATCGGGGTCCGTACGATGTCGGGCTGCTGGTCCCCCTCCTCGTCGAGGATCTCCTGGATCATGGGAGTGGAAATGACCCCCGGGTGAACGGAGTTCACCCGTACGCCCCGCGTCGCGTACTCCACCGCGGCGGTCTTGGTCAGCAGGCGTACCGCTCCCTTGGACGCCTGGTACGCGGCAGCGGCCCCGCTGCCGATCAGTCCCAGGACGGACGAGGTGTTGACCACGGAGCCGTTGCCGCTGGCGCGCAGCAGCGGCATGGCGGTCTTCATGCCCAGCCAGGTGCCGGTCTGGTTGACCGCGATCACCCGGTCCCATGCCTGCGGATCGGTGTCCTCGACGCCGGGCCAGTCCACGATGCCCGCGATGTTCACCAGCACGTCCAGTCCTGCGAAGCGCTGCTCGACCTGGGCGACGGCCTCGCTCCACTGCTGTGCCGATGACACGTCCAGGCCGAGGCCCAGGGCCTCGGCGCCCTCGCTCTCCAGCTGTGCCGCCAGGTCCGCCGCGGCGGACGCGGAGGCATCGGTGACCACGAGACGTGCTCCTTCGCGGGCGAACAGCTGCGCGGTGGCCCGCCCGATGCCGCCCGTCGCGCCGGTGATCAGCGCTGTCTTTCCTGTCAGTCGTCCCGTCATGGCGGAAATCCCTCGATTCTCTGTCTGGTGCTGGTGCTGGTGCTGGTGCTCGGTGTGTCGTGTGCCTGATCAGAGCGCGGTGAAGCCGCCGTCGGCGGCGACCACGGCTCCCGTGACGAAGCTGGAGCGCGGTGACGCGAGGAAGCACAGGACCTCGGCGATCTCCGCGGGCTGCGCCACCCGGCCCAGGGGCTGTGCGTCGGCGAAGGACGCCAGGTGTGCCCGGCTGTCGGAGCGGAATGTGTCGAGGAAGTCGGTCTCGATCACGCCCGCGGCGACGAGGTTGGCGCGGATGCCCAGGGGTCCGCCCTCGACGGCGAGCACCTTGGTCAGTTGGGCCAGAGCGCCCTTGGACGCGCTGTAGGCGGCGCCCTCGGGCAGGGCCACGGTGCACGTGTAGGAGCCGGTGCTGACGATGGCTCCGCCGCCGCGGGCCTTCATGGCGCGGAAGGCTTCGCGGGCGAAGAAGAAGGAGCCGCGGGCGTTGACCGCCATCACCGCGTCCCAGTCCTCTGCGGTGGTGTCGGTGATGGGCTTGTTCAAGGTGCGCCCGGCGTTGTTCACCAGGATGTCCAGCCCGCCGAAGGCGTCGAGGGCGACCTGCACGGTCCGGGCGGCGGTCCCCTCCCGCGTCACGTCGCCGGTCACCGGCAGGACGCCGGGAAACTCGTCCGCCAGGGTCTCGATCTCCGGGCGCAGGTCGACGGCGACGACATGGGCGCCACGAGCGCTCAGGAGCGCCACCGTCTCCCTGCCCACGCCCCGCGCGCCCCCTGTGACGACGGCGACCTTCCCGGCGAACTCGGCGGCCTGCCGGTCGCCCTCATCTGTTCCGTCCATGGCGAGCTCCTCTCCTCGGTACTCCTCGATCAGTGCGCTTCTCTCGCAGGGGTCGCGCCCCACCGAGAATGGGCAGGCAGGCAGCCATCGGCCAGGGTGCGCTCTGCCTGGGTGCGGCACACCCAGGCAGAGCTCCGGGCCGGGCCCTACCCTGGACACATGTCTGAACGCACGGCCGACAACCACCTGGGTGACTTCCTGCGCGCATGCCGCGCCGACCTGGGGCCGGCGGACGTCGGCATGGCGAGTTACGGGACCCGCAAGGTCGCTGGTCTGCGCCGCGAGGAGGTCGCCGTCCTGAGCGGAGTGAATACCGACTACTACGCCCGCCTGGAACAGGGGCGCGAGCGCAACCCCTCACCCCAGGTGCTCGACGCCCTCACCCGCGCGCTGCGGCTCGGCACCGACGCCCGCGCGCACCTGTACCGACTGGCCGGGGCTACACCGGACCACCCGGTCGCCGCGCACACCGCAGAGCGGGTCAGTCCAGCACTGCGCCAGCTGATGGACGGCTACCCGAACACCCCCGCGTTCGTCCTCGACCGGACCCTGGACATCCTCGCCACCAACGCCCTGGCCGACGCCCTCTACGCCCCGTTCGACCCGGCGGACAACCTGGCGCGCATGACGTTCCTCGACCCCGCGGGCCGGAACTTCTACACGGACTGGGACCGGGCGGCCCAGACCACCGTCGCCAACCTGCGCCAGGCAGCAGGCTTCGACCCGAACGCCCCACGGCTGCGCGAGCTGGTCCGCACCCTCACCGAGCACAGCGCCACGTTCACCCGCCTCTGGAACGCCCACACCGTGCGCGGTAAGACCCAGGACGCCAAGAACCTGCGTCACCCGGACGTCGGTCCCCTCACCCTCACTTACCAGGCCTTCGACGTACGCGACGCGCCCGGCCAGCAACTCGTCATCTACCACGCCGAACCGGGCAGCCCCAGCGCCCAGGCCCTGGGCCTGCTCGGCTCCCTCCACGCCACCCGGCGCTAGCCTCACCCGCAGATTCCCCCTGACCGGCACCAGCGGCCACAGCCCCCGGAACTGCTCCCCGCCCGCCTTCCGCCGCCCACCCCACCGGACCGGCCAACCCCGGCTTTTGGACCGGGAACAGGGGAGTGGGCTATACCCCGCTTGCGTCGCAGTACGTGCGGGCCACCCTCGTTGGCGTAGCGGTCCGCGAGAAGCTGCGTACCGCTGTCGCCGCGCAAGCCCGGGGGGACGACGTCGTCGCGCACCGGCAGGCGGCGATGCCCGAGCAGATGCTGGCGCCCTCAGCTGCCGGCTCTGAGCGCGGTGACCGGGAACCGGTGGCGCCCAGACGTCGGGAGGAACAGTTCGAGGCCGACGCAGTGCACCATGTATGCCAGGGGCGGCCCCTCGAAGCGACCACCGGTCCCGCCGCACGGACCTCCGGAGCCCGGCCGCCGTCAGGGGTGGGGCGTGGTCTCGCGTGCCGCGAAGGCGGCCGGGGTGAGACCGGTGCGGTCGCGGAAGAAACGGCCGAAGTTCGAGGGATCAGTGAAGCCGAGGTGGGCGGCCACGGCCCGGGCGTCCCACCGGGCACTTCCCAGCAGGCGCCGGGCTTCGAGCACGCGCCGCTCGTCGATGAGCTCACGTACCCCCTTGCCCGTGGTCTCGCGGGCGGCGCGGCTGAGGGTGCGGACCGAACAGCCCAGCAGCTCCGCGTAGTCCGCGGCTTGGTGCAGTTCGCGAAAGTGCTGCTCCAGGGCGTCCAGGAAGCGTCCATACCGGTCGGTGCGGTCCGTGCCGACCGTGGCCGTGCCGACGGGGGTGATGTCCGGGGTGTTGGCCAGGCGCAGCAGCAGCGATTCGAGCAGGCTGCGGCGCAGGGCGTGGTGGACGTCGAGGGGGCGGCGTCCGAGTGCACGGTGTTCGTCCAGGAGCTGGAGCGCGGTCTGCTGGAGCCAGGCGGCGTCCTCGGGGTGCGGGCTGAGCACGGCAGGGGCTCCGTGCGCGGTGAGCGGGGCCAGAAGACGGGCGAGGTCGGGCCGCAGCACGTCCGGTTCGAACAAGATGAACGGGCCGCGGGCGGTGCCGGGCGGATGCCAGCACTGCGTGTGTCCCGGACGCACCCACAGCCACTGGCCGGGGGAGAGGGTCCGGGTGACGTGGTCGACGTCGTGCCGCAGCTCACCTTCGGTGACCAGGATGAGGTAGTGGAAGGTGGCGCGGCCCGGGCGGGGCGGGTTCCACGGCCAGTCGTCGTGCTGGGCGAAGAAATCCTCGACGGTACTCACCTCAAGCCCGTACGGAGTACCGACCGGCGGCTGGAAACCGTAGAGCGGGACCGCGGCCGGTCCGGCCTGGGCATTCGAGGCAGGTTGTCGCTTGTCGACCATCACGTGTCCGCAGCCTACCGCCCGGGTCCGGTGTTTTCCGGGCAAGGATGGACTGTGCCGCCGCGACCGGGCGCCGCGCTCTGCGCGTCATTCGGCGCCGCAGCCCGAACCCCCTCAAGGAAAGAAACATCTCATGAACGGACCGACGCTGCACAAGACCGCCACCGACCGCGCGCACGAGCTGCCCGGAGCCCAGCTGGAGCATCCCTTCGGCGACGACTGGGAGGTCTTCAAGGTGCGCGGCAAGGTGTTCATGCTGATGACCGAGGTCCCCGGACGCCCCGTCGTGATCCTCAAGTCGGACCCCGGCGAGGCCCACGCCCTGCGGGAGCAGAACAGCCACATCAGCCCCGGCTACCACATGAACAAGAAGCACTGGATCACACTGGAGGGCGGTGACGGCGTCGACAAGGAACTCGTCTGGGAGCTCATCACCGAGTCCTACCGGCTCGTCGTCCATCACCTGCCCAAGGCCCAGCAGCCCGTCGACCCGCACACCTACGGCACCAGCACGCGGGCGTCACGGTGAGCGCGGCCGGCGACCGGCTCCAGGACACCGCCCGCCAGACGGCTCTGGCCCTGCCCGACGTCAGCCACGGACGCCCCTTCACCCCGCAGCTAGACGTGTACAAGGTCGCGGGAAAGGTGTTCCTGATCGTCACCGACGACCCGGACGAGCAGATCATCACGGTCAAGTGCGAACCCGAACGGGCGCGCGCTCACGTGCGCGCCCACGCCTCGATCACCCCGGGCCGCTACCTCGACAAACGTCACTGGATGTCGCTCGGGCCGGGCCCCGGCATCACCAGGCAACTGATCACCGACGCGGTCGAGGACTCCTACGACCTGGCCGTGGAGCGGGTGCCGCGACGCGAGCGCCCCCGCACCCGGTAAGGCGTACGGGCTCTACCCCCAGCTTGAACGTTCGCCCGGCCGTGTCCCGTGCAAGGCTCGCCACGTCCGCACCCGCCCGCCACCGACCCGAGAGACCGATGGAACCCACCCTGCCGCTCTTCGACGAGGAGCCCGCCCGACCGCTGGCCGACCGGCTGCGTCCGCAGCAACTGGACGACGTCGTGGGCCAGGACCACCTCCTGGCCCCGGACGCCCCGCTGGGCCGCATGGTCGCCCAGCAGCGCCTCGGCTCCGCCATCCTGTGGGGGCCGCCCGGCGTCGGGAAAACGACCATCGCGCGGCTCCTCGCGGACGGCAGCGACCTGGCCTTCGAACCGGTCTCGGCCACCTTCTCCGGAGTGGCCGACCTGCGCAAGGTGTTCACCGCCGCCCGCAGCCGGCGCACCATCGGGCAGGGCACCCTGCTGTTCGTCGACGAGATCCACCGCTTCAACCGCGCCCAGCAGGACAGCTTCCTGCCCTACGTCGAGGACGGCACGATCACCCTGATCGGCGCCACCACGGAGAACCCGAGCTTCGAACTCAACGGCGCCCTCCTCTCCCGCACCCAGGTCCTCGTCCTCAAACGCCTTGACGAAGCCGCCCTGTCCACACTCCTGGACCGCGCCGAGGACCTCACCGGCCACCGGCTGCCCCTCGACGACGACGCCCGCCGCGCCCTGATCGCCATGGCCGACGGCGACGGCCGCTACCTCCTCAACATGGCCGAACAGCTCCAGGCCCTCCCGGACACCGAAACCCCCCTGGACACCGCCGCGCTAGCCCACCACATCCAGCAGCGCGCCCCGCTGTACGACAAGGCCCAAGAAGGCCACTACAACCTGATCTCCGCGCTCCACAAGTCGATGCGCGGCTCCGACCCGGACGCGGCCCTGTACTGGCTCGCCCGCATGCTCGACGGCGGCGAGGACCCCCTGTTCGTGGCCCGCCGCCTGGTCCGCTTCGCGAACGAGGACATCGGCATCGCCGACCCGCACGCAGTCCAGCAGGCGCTCGCCGCCTGGGACGTGTACGAGCGACTCGGCTCTCCCGAGGGGGAGTTGGCGATCGCCCAGGCCGTCGTCTACCTCGCCACCGCCCCCAAGTCCATCGCCGTCTACCGCGGCTTCAACGCCGCACACCGCGCCGCCCACCGCACCGGCTCCCTCATGCCGCCCGCCCACATCCTCAACGCCCCCACCCGGCTGATGAAGGACATCGGCTACGGCAAGGACTACCAGTACGACCCCGACACCACCGACGGCTTCTCCGGCGCCGACTACTTCCCCGACGGCATGGACCACGAGACGTACTACCAGCCCACCCAAAACGGCTACGAGGAACAGATTCGCCATCGGCTTGACCGGTGGTCGGCCCTGCGGAGGCAACGCCGGAATCGTGAGGGGTGACGCGGCGTTGCACGTACTCCTGCAAGTAGTGGCTTTTGTGGAGGCCCCTGATGCTGATGGCACATCCGTGTCGTGCTGAAGAGCCTGCTTGAGCAGTAGGAGACCCTGAGCGCGCTAAAGGCAAAGAAGGACACCAAGGAAGCGCGTCAGCGCATGACTCGCTTCCTGACAGCACATGCGACGAACCCGACGGGCTGTCAGTGGAGGCAGAGACAGAACGGGTGGCCGGCCGGGTCCGCGTAAATTCGCCAATTGGCTTCTGGGTGGAGTTGGTCCGTCCGCTCCAGCACGGTTGCGCCGAGGGCGAGCGCCCGCTTTTCCTCCCCGTCGAGGTCGTCCACGTCGAAGTCCAGGTGGAGCTGCTGCGGGCGCTCCTGGCTGGGCCATTCCGGCGGCCGGTAGCTCTCCACCCGCTGGCAGGCCAGTGGTGTCCCCTCGAATCCGTGCACCTCGATCCAGTCAGAATCCCCCGGGTCTGCGACCACCCGGCCGCCGAGGAGCTCCGCGTAGAACCGTGCGAGCCGTACCGGGTCGGCGCAGTCCAGCGCGACAGCCTGCAGCTTTCGAATCACTTACGCCACTCCTCTTTCGTCGGCCGCTTCTTCGACGTCCCGCACGAGTGGCCTCATGCCCGCTGGCCGGGCGGCTATGCCCGGCGGCACGTCGACAGGACAACCGACCGCACTGCGAGGTTTCCGCGGCACCGTCTCTTACGCAACGCCTACGGGCTGACCGTACGCCGCTGGACGGTCACCGACCTCGGCGACCGACTGGAGAAGGGCTCATGGAAGGGGTTCACGCGCCACGGCCGCCGCGTGACGGCGGCGAACCGGCGCCTGCGAGGACTGGCACGGAGCGAGGGTGATGCGAAGTGACGGGCAGTGGGTGGGCTACGGGGTCGTACCTTCGTGGCCGCTCCACGCACCCGGGGCGACGATAAGTCCATGAGTAAGAGCGCGGTCATCGTCATCGACATGATCAATACGTACGAGCACCCCGACGCGGACCTACTCCTTCCCGGAGTCGCAAGGCCGTGCCCGCCCTCGTCCGGCTGTTGCGTGAAACGCGCGGCGCTGAGCTGCCCAAGGGGCGGCTGGCGTTGCGGGGCTACGAAAACGGTAAGGGGGGCGGGCCAGTCCGTCGTAGACCGACCAGCGCAAAGCATCGAACAAGGCAGACCGCGGTCATCCGTGGCTACTTGGCCGTCGCCGGCAAGCGCTTGGCTGACGACCGCGCGGTGTCGTCAGCGCGGGGCCGACACGCGAATGCATGAGCGTGGAGAAGAAGGGCACCGGACGCGTGCGGGCCGGGAGGGTCATGATGCCTGGGGAGGTCGAAGGCCCTCCCGGCTCGACCACAGGGGCCAAACAACGCCAGGGCAGTCTGTTTCATTCGCTGCGGAGTCGCTCCGGTCGAGGCGTCGTGAGCTGGTCCTTGTTTCAGGGGTGCGGGTGGCCCTGTTCGGGGTCGTCGTCGGGGGTCTGCCAGGTTTCACCGCGCTGGGCTTCGCCACTGGGGGGAGTGCGGTGGGACGGTGCAGTTGGTTCGGTGCGGCGGGCAGCGCGGCGCCGGCCGCTGATGAACATGGCGAGTAGCCCTGCGACCACGGCGATGCCGACGATGAGGAAGATCAGTGAGCCGCCACCCTCGAGGGCGAGAACGGTCTGACGGTGAGTCTGCATGACGATCAACTACCCGAACTGTGGCGAAACAGTGCAACGAGTCGCTGGCTTGGGGGGAAAGCGCCGCCGTGTACGGGGCTGGGGCCCCAAAGCGGCCCCAGCCCGGTCGACCACGCAGGGCCGGGTATCGGTTCTGATGCATGCCCACGCGTTGGCCTAACTGGGAGGGCCGCGTAGTGGCTACCGCTCTCCGGGCCGTCATGGAATCCGGAGAGGCAGGGCAGCGGGGGCTCAGACGGCTGGTCCGTGGCCAGGTCGGTCAGGGCCTTCATCCATGGTCGGTAGGTCTTGGTGCCCCTCGTCCCACGGGTTGGTCCAGCCGCACACCCCGCAGGCGTAGCGCCCGCTGATGCCTGAAATCTGGGTGCCGCAGCCGCGACAGTCCGTTGTTGTAATACCCGGTGGCTGGAATCCCCCGGCCGGCGGGGGAGGCGTCTCGGACGTCATGACGTCGACCCTACCCATGCCGCTGTTGCCGAACGGCTGATAGGGCCGCACTGCCCGCACGCCCAGGAGCCGTCCGAAGCTTGCTGGGCCGATCCACCGCATGAGGGACAGTTCACCTGACTCAACTCCATGCCCAGCGGCCCTCGCTGGTCCTTGTCCGTGTGCCCCCTAAACGGAGGGGTAAGCGAACGGCTATCTGGTTCCCCGCATGCGGAAGCCTCGGGGCTGACGTTCTCGAAGCCCACCGCCCAGCGTTACCGAGGTCGGATCGTGGAGCCGCTGTGGCACAGTCGCTTCGGCTCCTTGCCAGGGCCGCGGTTCCGTCGCCGCCGGTGACCCACTGGTCCGGCTCCCTCCCGTAGCGGACGCAGACCGGGCCGATCCGGCGGCCGCCGACGGTCCAGGTGTCGTGAGACGGGCCTTGCCAGGCGCGCCCTACGGCGGTGTCGCCCGGCTCGACTTGTCAGACCCTGCATCTAGAGTGCGGCGAGATGGGGCCGGTTCCGAGGCCACCAGCACGGGAGAACGGCAGCCTCCCTGGTCTGCACGGGGGTGGTTTCGGCCCAACCGGCGTCCAGGCAAAGTCGAGGGCCACGAGTGCAGCCTGCCAGCCCGGCCCCATCCTGGCGGCCGACCAGATCACCGCCAACTCGCCACAGCTGGTGCACTTGTCTCTGTACTCCGCGGCGCACTTCGAGAAGTACGCCGACACATGCCGGTGTACGTGAGCATGGACTTAACGAAGTGCAGACAGACGTGCCCAGTCGGAGCTCGCCCACGCCAACATCAAGTACACCTGTGGCGACTGGCGGGCCCATCCTGGAGCTCGACTGGCCTCGCCTCCGACATCCCGGAGAAAGCTGCCGCCCGAGCTACCTGCAGGCGAGCAGGCCCGGCCAAAAATTCCCGGCAAGGGCCTTCGCCGTGCCCATAGAGTGCTGCCTCGATGAAGAGACGAGTGCAGTTCACCGAGCAGGTTGTGCGGTTTCGTGACTACATGCCGGCCGAAGACCGGGAAACGTTCCTGCGTCTGGTCGACAGGATCGCAACTGAACCAGAGGGCGCTGGCAGCCATCTCACCTACACGACCGATACCGTGACCCGCTCGGTCTGGGAGGACCACGTCATGGTCCAGTACGTCGTCACGAGCTTCTACGTGGTCTTCATCGAACTCGACATCTACGACGCGTCGCGTGGCTTCAACGAGGTGTAGTCGGCCACGAGAGGCCCCGATCACCGATCGGGGCCCGTCGTCCGGGCCGGGTACCGCCGGGCGATGCACCGGCCCCAGCACACCACCAACTGGGCACGTTCGTCCTTACATAGGTGAGTACGTCCACGTGTACGCGGACAGGCGGGGACGGGACAGAGATCGCGGTAGCTCCGGCAGCGGATATCGGATGAGGCTCAGTTGCGCCGTGCTGACATCAAACCGCCTCTCAGAACACGATCGAGTGCTGCCCGGCCTGCGGGTCCCCGTGCCGGCTTGCCGCCAGGAAGGCCCCGGTCGCCGTTTTTCCGCTTCGGTGAAGATCCGACCGGCCCTCGGTCAGTCGATGCCTTCGGCGATGCGGAAGTCGCGCTCGACGCCGCCGGAGAGGGCGACCAGCGCCTCCTGGCAGGCCGCACTCTCGCGCGCTGCGACGGCCTGCTCGAAGTTGTCGAACTCGATCAGGCGGCCGGCTCGTCGATGCCGGGGAAGAGCGGACACGGGGACGTTGTGGCGTCGAGAGGTCAGACGCGGAGCAGGTCGGTCGAGACCGTCCAGAGGCGCTTGGCGATAGCGGGATCGAGCGCCCATTCCTTGACACCGTGCGGGTGTTGCGCGAGGTCGACGTCGTTCGGCACGGTGTAGGCCTCTTGCGCGTCATCGAGGTAGTGACCTCCGGAGTGGGCGAACTCCGGGGCGACAGCCGCGACAAGACTGGTGGCGGCGCCCTGCTGGACCGTTTTGTACGTAAAGACTCCAGCGGCCTCGGCAGCATCGAGTGACTGCTTCTGTTGTGCAGTGAAGTTCCGCTGCAGACCCGTCGCGACACCGCCGGGGTTCACAGCATTGGCGACGATACCGTCGGACGCCCACAGGCGGGTCGCCTCGACAGCGAACAGGGAGTTGGCCGTCTTCGACTGGGCGTAGGCAATCTGCGGGTCGTAGCTGCGACGCTCGAAGTGGAGGTCGTCGAAGTCGATGCCGGAACGCATGTGCGCTGTCGAACTGACCGAGACGATCCGTGCTCCGCCGCGCTCGGACGCTCCGAGGGCCAGGGCGTCGTGAAGGCCAAGGGCGAGTGCGAGGTGACCCAGATGGTTCGTCGCGAATTGCAACTCCCAGCCCTCGCCGGTTCGTTCCAGACCACCGGTGACTACGCCCGCGTTGTTGATCAACAGGTGAAGCGGGCCGCTCCACGCGTCGACGAACGGCGTGAGGGTGGTCCTGTCGGCGAGGTCGAGGCGGACGACTCGGGGGCGGATCCCTCCGGTCGATCTCTCGATCGTTTCGGCGACGGCGTCACCCGCAGCCGTGTTCCGCACGGCGAGCGTCACCTGTGCCCCGGCTGCGGTCAACGCGCGAGCCGTCTCGATCCCGATTCCGGAGGAACCTCCCGTCACGATCGCGCGGATGCCGGTGAGGTCAACGCCCCGCACCACCTCGTCCGCCGTGCTGGAGGCGGTGAAGGACGTGGAGAGGAGTTCGTGAGCCGTCATAACGGCGAGGCTATACACGCTGGACTGAACTTGTATAGCTCGTTCACCGCTCCTATGCTCGTCCCATGAGCAGTCCCGAGGCCGGCCCCTTGTCGTCGCCCATCACCGATACCGGCCGTCGGGCCACGGTTTTGGACTGCGCTCTGGCCACGTTCGCGCGATTCGGCTACCGCAAGACCTCGATGGAGGAAGTGGCGCGGGCCGCACGCATCTCCCGCCCCGGGCTCTACTTCCTCTTCTCCTCGAAGGAGGCTCTCTTCCGTGCCGCGGTAACCCAGGCCCTGGAGCGCGACATCGCAGCAGTCGGACATGTCCTGGCCGATGTCGGCCGCCCTCTTCCAGAGCGCCTCGTCGAAGCCTTCGACCGGTGGGCGGGCCGCTACGTCGGCCCACTGACGCGAGACGTCGCGGTGGTCATCGAGGACAACCCCGGCCTCCTCGGAGAGATCGCAGAGACTGCTCCGCGACGTTTCGAGGAACTGATCACACATGCGATCGCCCTCGAGTCAGGACAAGAGACGGCCGTTCCCCTCGCACAGACGATGATCAGCGTATCGATCGGCCTCAAGCATCAAGCCGCATCCCGGGAGTTCTACCTCGAGCGCCTGAAGGTCGCCGTCGAACTCATCGTGCGCTGAAGACACGCGGCAGAGCAGCGCGGGAATCCGGCCCGCCTCGGGGGCTGTGCTCTCGGATGGGCGCAGGCGCCGTCATTCTCGCCGCAGCGACGGTCCCGGGCGCCGCGGCGTGCCGCGAATGCCGTAGCCGGCCAGCCGGCGCAGATTCGCCCCCGGCCCAGGCCCCCCGACCAGCATGGTCCGGTGGGACCGGACAGAGCCGGTCCTGCCGACCAAGGCTGGTTGAGAATCCGAAAGCTCGGATGAGACCGAGTGAGAATCCGCCAAGTGCAGGGAGACAGGACACCCGCCCGTCTCAGCGCCGTGTGCCATCGGCCGCCGACTGGACATCGACCGTGAGACTGAATGCGTAGGAGCGCACCGGGTGTCGGTGAACGATCCTGTGCCTACGAACCTTGGTCCTTGCTGGGGGCGACCGGGAAGGACGCCTCGTCGCGGTCCGTGCCGTCGGTGATCCACCACCTGTCCTTGCCGAGCAGGGCCAGTTCTGCGCGGCCATCGCGGTCCCAGTCGTGGACGGCGAAGAGCGTGCCGTCGACAGGGCCGTCGTCACCCGGCACGGAGCGCTTGGTGGTGCGCCAGGGCTTCGACCCGAGACCGTGCTCAGAGCCGCCCCGCAGCATCTCAATCCGTGCGTCCCCCGTCTCCTTCTTCTTGGTGAGCTGTACGGCCAGGTCGTCGCAGCCATCACCGTTGAAGTCCCCGGCGGCGAGCCGGGTGCCAAAGCCCTCCTTGAAGTCACCGCCCTCCATCGTGACCCACTTGTCCGGCTCCTTCCCGTAGCGGACGCTGACTTGGCCGCGGCGGTGGGGTGTATCGACCTCGTCGTAGCTGTCGACGAAGCTCCGGCCGAGGGCGACGTCCCGCCGCCCGTCACCGTCGAAGTCGCCGAAGACGACGTTCTCGCCCTCCGGCAGATGCTCGGGCTTCTTGCTCAGGCCGCCGGCGGTATGGGCGCCGCCGGTGAACAGCAGGGGCGGATCGTAGGGGGAGTCGTAGAGCGCGAGATCGGTGGCGGCGTCGCCGTTCGCGTCCCCGGCGACCAGCACGGGTGACGCGCCCTCGTGGACCGGGCTGGGGATCTCCACCGTCCGGGCGGGGGCCCCGGAGCGCTTGAACGGCCCCTTGAGGACGATCAGTTCCTGTTTCTCGTTCGAGTCCCTGAAGGCCGCGAGGTCGGTGTGGCCGTCCCCGTCGAAGTCCCCGGCGATCGGCGCGGTGTTGTATCCGCTCCCCGGCAGTCGGACGCTCCCGTGCGGACCGCTGGCCTGCGGGCCCTTGGGACCTCCCCACAGGACCTGGGCGGCGCCGCTGACGATGAGGTCGGCGTGGCCGTCCTCATCCAGGTCGGCGATCGTGGGCTGCCACGGGTCGTCACCCGTCTGGATGCCGTCGGGCACACCGAGGTCCTCCTGGGTGAGGAGGGTCGTGCGGTCGTGGTCCGGACCGTGCTCGGAGCCGGGTACGACGAGCACGTCGACCTTCAACGACCGGGAAATCTCGTGCACCAGATCGACAAAGCCATCCCCGTCGAGATCGGGGGCCGCGGGCACGTCCTTGCGCGCCGAATCGGCTGGTCGGCAGGGGCTGTTGGGCACCGCGCGCACGCCGTCGGACGGGAGAAGGATGAGGCACGCCACCACTGCTACTCCTACGAGGAAGGCCAGTACGGCGTGCCACATACGCAGGTGGCGGACGAACGGACCGCCTGCTGTCGGAAAGTGCATCAGCCCACTTCACGGGCGTGGACTGGGGCCGCACAAGGAAGCAGATCATTTTGTTACGGGGGTGATGCACGACGGTCCTGCCCCCCCGTGAACGAGGACGACCTCAGGGCAGCGCGGCGTGTGAGCGACACCAGGCAGAGGCCCACCCGAGCTGGTCTCCAACATCCCGTCTTCGTGGGTGTCGCCATCTCGGGTGGTGTGCTGGCACTCACCGCACAGGTATGGAGCCAGAGGGGCAGTCACAGGGATCTCCGCTCGATGCAGAGGGAGCAGGCGGCCGCTCGCCATGAGCTCACTTTCGAGCGGCCGCCTCTTCCCGCTGCGGCCAGTCCGACGTAGCCGCGGCGGGTGCTGGGGATGGCGGCGGACGTATCCGGCCCGCTTGGCGCCCTTCTCGTGCAGGGTGACGGCCGCACCACCCGCAGAGATGGAGAGCTTGACGAAGGTGGTGGTGGGGTGCCCCTGTTTGATCAGCTGGTCGCAGGGCCGGCAGAACCGTCCGGTCACCGCCGTGCCGCCTTCAGGATCTGCCGCAGGGCAGTAGTGGTGCGGCAGCGCGCAGGCTCGTCCGCGCATTGCTCGCATGTCTGGGTGTGGTCGAGCTGCGCCCGGCATACGTGCAGAAGGACACAGGGGCGGCACCCGTGGGGGAACCAGTGAGCGGAGCTGCCGTGGGCGTCCACGGCGCGCTCGCCGAAGTTCGCGGCTGTCGTGTTGGAGAGGGCGGTCAGTTCGAACGCTCTCTCCGTCATGGGCGGCGCGCAGCCCCGCCGCCCGTGCTGGCAGCACGTCGTTTCGGGGATGGTCGCCGACGTCCAGGGTCTCTTCGGCCGGGTCGCCGGCAGTAACGGTCGTCCCGTACGAGGGTCTCGCCTACGTCGAATGCGATGGTGCGGATCACGCGGCGACCCTGATGGACACGACGAAAGGCCCCCCTCCCGCCCGAAGGCGAGAGGGCGGGAGGGCGATTTCAGTCCGGCGGACCGGACCACCTCCTGGTCGCAGCGGTGGTCGGTCGACGGCCACCGGGAGGACGTCTACGCAGAGCCCGCCTTGCTGGCCGTCAGTGCGTAACGGGTACGCGTGGTGTGCTGGGCGCTCGTGCCGTCGTGATAGGTGATCGTCGCGGTGGCCTGCCGGCCGGCCGCCGACGTGGACGCGCAGAACGTCGGCGCTGCCGAACGCGCCCCTGGCCCGCGGAGCCTCGGCGAGGTGCTCGATGGTCGTGAAGACCTGCCGTACCCCGGCGGCAAATCGCCCTCTGTTACACACCTGTGCCGATTCGCCCTACAACGAACCCCGCGGCCGCGTCGTCTAGCAGGTGGGATCCGAGCCGCGGACCAATGACGAACGAGGAGTGGGCAGCAATGGGGGACATACGCAGACGAGGAGCTGTGGCGCTGGGGATCACCGTGCTGGTGGCACCGCTCACGGTGGCGCTCGGCACGGGCAGCGCTCAGGCCGCGTCGTGCTCGACGCAGACCGGGCCCTACCAGCAGCAGGTCGAGAAGTTCCTCGGCCGCCCGGTGGACGGCAAGCAGTCGGCAGCTGACTGCAAGGTCATCAAGGCCTTCCAGACCAAGCACAACATCACCCCGAACGCCGGGTACGCGGGCAGCGTCACCTGGGGCGTCATGAACCTCATGAACAAGCAGAAGGCGGTGGGCAACAACCCCAACAAGGCGGGTAAGTGCCCGACGAACAAGGGGCGCATCGCCTGTGTCGACCTGACCCTCCAGCTCAGCTGGATCCAGGACGGCAAGAACCTCAAGTACGGCCCGATCGCGGTGCGCACAGGCCGCAACGGCCACGAGACCCGCACGGGCCTGAAGAAGGTCTACTGGCGCGACATCGACCACGTGTCGAGCATCTACCACGTGCCGATGCCGTACAGCCAGTTCTTCGACGGCGGCCAGGCGTTCCATTCGGTCGGCATCAGCGTCTGGTCCCCGCCGGGCTCCCACGGCTGCGTCAACATGACGAAGAAGGACGCCGTGAAGTACTGGAACATGCTGCGCAAGGGCGACGACGTCTTCGTCTACGGCCGCAAGCCGGGCACCTGATCCGCCATCCGCCGGTTTCGCGGACCGACGGCCCGAGCGAGGGGCGCCGCCGAATGAAGCGGCGCCCTCTTGAAGTGGCTGAGCGGAGAGCTCGCCGATGTCGTCCCCCGGAGCTTGTGCTGGTCGTGGGCGGCTGTTGCGAAGGAGATCGTCCGGCAGGGGTGGGCTTCTGAAGGCTTCCGTGGTCCGCGACTGCGGAAGCCCCCGCCCTACTGACCGAGCACCTGCGCCAAACGGTCGGCGCCGCCCCGGCCTCCCTGCTGGGGCTGCGCGATCGGGCCATCGGCACCCTGGCGTTCGCGGAGACCGATGGAGGCCCGGATCTACCGTCGTGGAGGGCTACTTCGAGGCCGGGGAAGGCTGGGAGGGGAACGCGATGAACGGGCGCGTCGTTCGGAGCGGCGGTCAGGGCGCCGGCGGCAGCCACGCATCTGGCAGGCTCAGGCCGGGCGGCAGCGGCCCGCCCCCCTGTACCAGGTCGATCGGCGCGAGGCCGGTCGCCGCGGTGAAGTCGAGCGTGGCACCGGTGAATCGGGCGCCGCAAAAGTCGACCGTACCCCCCGAGAACGTGGCGCCGAAGTCGACTCTTCCACCGCGGAACACCGCTTGGCTGAAGATGACCGTGCCGCCCGAGAACGCTGCGCCGCCGAACGAGACAGTGCCGCCGGAGAAGCACGCATCGACAAAGGAGCACGTGCCGTCGGAGAACCGCGCGTCGCGGAAGGAGACCGTGGCCCCGGGGGCGAACACCGCGCCGGTGAAGTCTCCGCCGTCGAAGACAACGCCGGTGAAGTCGAGGTCGTACCCCTGCCAGGAGACGGAAGTTTCCTCGGGGTCGACCGACGTGCGGTCCCGGATGAGGCGGATGATGGTGTGCCGCACCTCGCGCAGCGCCAGGTAAGCGTGCCGGGCGGCAGCGTCGTCCGGCGGCAGGTCGGCCTCAGCGCTGTAGGGCAGGCGCAGATACGCGCACAGCACGTCGATGCACGTCTGGCGCAGCAGGTCGGTGGGTGCGTCGTCGGCGAGCCCGGCCAGCGCGTGCACCCCGCCCAGGCGCACCGCGGCGGACTCGTCGCCGATCTGGGAGACGGCGGTGGTGAAGCGTTCGGTGTGCAGCCGCGTCGCCTCGCGCAGCGCACCGTCCTCGTCCACCCGTTGACGCCGGTAGGCCACCACCAGGGCGACCAGCGCACCGGCCCCGGCCACCACCCCGAACGCCAGCTTCACCAGGTCGAACAGCGTCGAGGCGTCCAGGCGTCGCTGGGTCTTCAGGCCGCGGGCGCCGAGCAGGTCCCACCCGGCGAAGAACACCCCGACCGCGATGCCGACCGTAGTGATGAAGGTCAGGGACAGGACGAGGCCGACCGGCCATAGGCGCAGGCCACGGGACTTCGGGCGGCGTATCAGTTGAGGGATCACACCGAAGGATCTCTTAGGACTCCCACCGGCTGCAGCCCGTCAACTCATCGCATCTCGTCCCAACGCTCGACACTCGACGCCCGACGCAGACCGTAAAGCGATCGTGGCAAACCCCGGCACCTGCGCAGGAGGCCCGACTCCGTGTCACCGCTGACGGATCAGTAGAAGAGATCTACCCATGCCCGCACCCACGATCACGCCGCGCGCGTACCGTGACGGTAGGGACCCGCAAGGAGGATCAGCCGATGAGCGCGCAGCCCGACCATGCCCCCGGCACGCCGTACGCCCCCGCCCCGGGAGCTCCGGCCGAACTCCTCGCACAGCTGCGCGCCGACCGGCGCGCCGCACAGTGGGTGCCGGCCTTCGAGCGGGACTGGGCGGCGGCCCTGGAGGAGTCGCGCCGGACGTTCTCCCTGGCCGGGCTGTACGAGGTCGTCCAGGAATGGCAAGGCCGCCTGGCCCACGCCCCGGCGGTCGACGCGTTCGTCGCCTCCGGCTACGACGACAGCCCATCCATCGGCATGGCGGAGCTGCGGGGCAGACGCCGGTGACCGCACAGTCGTACGCGGTCCGCTTCTCCCCGTCGGCCGCGAAGGTCGTCGGCATCCTGCCTGAACACGCCGAAGACACGGTGTGGGACGTCCTGGACGCCGCCGCGGCAGACCCCTGGGGCTTTGGCCAGTGGAACGCGGAGGACCCTGAAGGCGAGGACGTGCGGTACGCGTCCGTCGGCCGGCTGTCCCTCACCTACTGGGTGAACAGGCCCCTGC
The DNA here is from genome assembly GCF_040636975.1 of Streptomyces sp. NPDC032198. Lineage (NCBI taxonomy): Bacteria > Bacillati > Actinomycetota > Actinomycetes > Kitasatosporales > Streptomycetaceae > Streptomyces > Streptomyces sp. NPDC032198. Next base: position 325,642 of record NZ_JBEZVL010000008.1, read on the forward strand.
GCCGCCTGACCGTCCTGAACATCGTCTGGCTCGGATAGCCACCCGGCGACAACGCCCTGACCCCGGCATCCCCCCAGCGGGGGCAGAAGCCAGATGTTCCGCATCGTCGCCACGGCCGTATCCGCCGACAGCCGCCCGCCGGGCACTGCCCGCGGCCCGCAGGTCAGCCTTGTTCTTGTTCGGCGGCCATGGAGTCGAAGGTCTCCCGCATCAGTTGATCGATGACTCCGGGCCGTCCGGCCAGGGAATCGAAGAGGTCGGCCAGGAGCCACAACACGAAGCCGTGTACGAGAGCCTCCTCCGGCGGGATCTGCCCGAAGCGGTCGCGCCACTCCACGGTGTCCATGCCCATCGCAGCGGCCATGAGGACGCCGGTGGCCATGGGCACCTGAGCCGGGTCGGCCGTCTCGAACGTGGGGAGTCTGCGGATCACGGCGGGGATCAGATCGCTGAGCGGATCAAGCCGATCCTCGCTACCGGACTGTTCGGCGATCAGGTATCCGGTCAGCACGCCCACCAGGAAGACCGTGCCCCGGGACACCTCCTCACGCCCGTACGCGTCCACCGCGGCCGTGACGCGCTGCTGCGCCTCCTGGCGGTCCTCAGCGGAAGTCTGTTTGTCCAGGACCCGGTATGCGGCCCACGCCGCACGGATCGCCTCATCCACGACTACGCCGTCACTCGTCATGGAACAAACCGTAGGCGAGGAAACGCGCTGCCCGAGAACTCCGTCAAGGAAATCGCCACGCCTCGCGCGTGGCATGAGACAACGGTCCGCGCAGCTCACGCACCTGCAACACGCGTGAGCTTCCTCAAGGCGAAACCAACAAAAGGAGGCCGGGCCACGGGAAGCGTTCCCGTGGCCCGGCCTCATGACGTGGCCGCTGGGCCTGTCATCGTCGCGGACGCCTCGTCACGGAGCGAGCCGGTACGCGTTCGTGATCGTCTCCGTCACGGTGTTGCCGCTCGTGTCCTTCACATACACGCGGTACGACACGGGCTTGGCCGCTGCGGGGTGCTTGACGCTCGCGGTGTGCGCCCCGCTGGTGTCGGTCGTGACGGGGGCCGACTTCCATGTGCTGCCGCCGTCGTAGGAGACCTTGACGGTCAAGGCGGCGATCTTGCCGGGTCCGGCTGCCGCGCCGGCCACCTTCAGCGGCACCTTGAACGTGCTGCCTGCCGGGGCCGTGCCGTTCAGCGCCAGTTTCGGCGCGAGGCGGACGGTGGACAGGGGCAGCGTGGTGGGCGGGGCGTCGGGCGTCTTCGCCGACTTGAACGTCCAGGCCGCGGCCACCTTGGTGCTGGTGGTGGCGACCGTGGCCGCGCGGGTGGCCTCCATGGTCAGGCGGTAGGAGGCGGAGGCGGCCGGGAGATCGGCGTTGACCGCGCCGGGACCCCCCTCGGCGATGGTGCGGCCGCCCGACTCCAGCCGGGTGAAGCCGCCGGTCGTCACGGAGCTGCCCGCATGCCCCGCGCCGTCGCTGAAGAGCTGGACGTAGGCGTCCATGGAGTTGCCCGCCCGGCGCGCGCCCTGCCCGTCATCGGCGTTCAGGTCGGGGCCGACGACACCGGTGTTGAAGTTCAGCGTGTAGCGCTTCCCCGCCTTGTACGCGACCGCGTCGGTGCCGTAGTCGATGGTGGAAGCCCCCGCGCCGTCGAGCTGCGCCATGGACCAACTCCAGCGCAGATCATTGGTGTTGACATAGCTCGTCCCGGAGGTCGGGAGCTTGAGCTCCGTCAGCGGCTGCAGAGGCGGGTTGTAGTCGTTCGTCCCGATCGGTGTGGCGGACAGCGTGCCCTTGCGCCCCGCGGCGGAGGAACCGACGCCGTATTTCACCTCGGCGAGTTCGGCCTTGGTAGCGGCGTGCTTCAGGCCCGAGAACCAGCTGCCGCTACGGCTGAAGCCCAGCCGGTAGTCGACCTTCCGCGCCGCCGTCCTCGAGGCCTTCCAGACGCCGTTGTACTGGGCGTTCAAGGTGGGAGATGCGGCGCCAAGGCCGAGGGTGCGGATGACGGTGTCCCCGCCCAGGCTCCAGCTGCTCGCGATGCCCAGTGCCGCATCGTCGTAGCTGATGTCCGACGTCGTGAGACGCGCGCCGGCGTCCGGGGTGGTCACGGCGACCGGCTTGGCCTTGCGGGAGTCCAGCGTGACCGTCGCCTTCGCGGCGACCTTCAGCTTCGGCTGGACGAAGACCGCGAAGCTCTTCGTCGGGCCGTAGACGGAACTCTCCAGCGCATACGTGCCCTTCGGCACCCGCAGGGTGACCGGCCCCTCCCGGTAGGGGACCTCGATCTTCCGCTGCGTGCGGTCGGTGAGCGTGGTGGTGTAGTTGGACGAGTCCTTGCCGTTGACGTCCAGGTGGTCGACCGTGAGGTCATAGGACTCGACCTCACGGTCGACCACCAGGCCGGTGCGCACTTCCTGGCCGTCGCCGGCGGCCAGCAGCGTCCCGCCGTAGATGCCGTCGGAGGTGCCGAGCGTGGTGTCGGCGGTGACGGTGGTCTTCGCGGTGCCGCTCGCCGGGACGGTGAGTTTGGCGTCCTTGACGGTGAACATCTTGGCCGGCCCCGGGCGGCCCTTGGGGTCCAGGGCGGCGGCGGAGAGCGTCAGGGTGACGGGCTTGGTGCCGAGGTTGCGGTAGGTGACGGTCTTGGCGACCGGCTTGTCGTCGGTGTGCGGCCAGGCCTGCGTGCCGAAGGCAACTGTGCCGGGCTCAGGGAAGACGGACGCGGTGACGGCGCGCGTCAGGTCGACGCGGCCCGCCCCCTGCTGATGGGCGTTGAGTGTGGGGTTGGGCTCGGCGGAGCCGGTCAGCGCGGCCTTGAGCTGCGGGCCGGTCCACTTCGGGTGCTGCTGGAGGAGCAGGGCGGCGGAACCGGCCACGTGCGGCGTCGCCATCGAGGTGCCCGACATGGCGACGTAGGGGTCGCTCTCGGAATCGCCGGGGATCTGCGTGGAGCGTGCGGCCGTGATGTCGTCGCCGGGCGCGGTGAGGTCGGGCTTGGCGACCCCATCGGCCTGCGGGCCCCGGCTGGAGGTCTCCGCGATGTTGTCCTGCTTGTCGACGGAGCCGACGGTCAGGGCGGCGGGGGCGCTGCCGGGCGAGTTCAACGTACCGGCCTCGGGGCCGTCGTTGCCCGCCGCGATGACGAACAGCGCCTTGCCGGAGAGCCGTGCGACGGCTTCCTCCAGCGGGTCGGTCCCCGGCGAATCGAGGCTGCCGAGACTCAGATTGACGATCTTGGCGTCGCTGTCGACCGCCCACTGCATGCCCGCGGCGATGCTGGACTCGGTCCCCGTGCCCTCCACTTCGGAGATGACCTTGCCGTCCAGGACCTGTACGTCGGGCGCCACACCCTTGTACTTGCCGCCCGACTTGGCCCCGGAGCCCGCGAGGGTCGAGGCGACGTGCGTGCCATGGCCCATGCGGTCCTTGGCGTCGGGCGCGGACTCGGTGAAGTTCTTCTCGGCGACCTCGACACCCTTGAGGTCCGGGTGCGTCTGGTCGACGCCGGTATCCAGGACGGCGACCTTGACGCCCTTGCCGGTGTATCCGGCCGCCCACATGGTGGGGGCGCCGATCTGCGGCACGCTCTTGTCGAGAGAGGGACGGACCGTGGCGTCCAGCCAGACGTGCGCGATGGCCGGGGCCGCGGTGGACCGCGCGTTCGTACGGCCGCCCGTCCCGCCGGTGAGCTTCGTCCAGACGTCCTCTGCGCCGGACTTGGGCGCGTCGAACGCCTCGCCGCCGATGGCGGGCAGCGTACGGCGGTCGCGGGCCAGGCCGTGGAAGGTGTCGTCCGTGCGGCTGTTGACGCGTCCGGGCCGGTACTTGACGATCAGCGGCAGCGAGGTGCGGTGGGCGTCGTCGTACTTGTCCCCGACGAGCCGTGTGACGTCGAAGAGCCGCCGGTCCAGCCTGCCCGCGCTGATCAGTGACTGGGCATCCTGCGGCACGACGTAGGTGTGCCCGGCCTCGCGCCGTACCGCGATCGCGACCTTCTCGCGCCCCTCGCCGCGGATCAGCCGGACGACCTGCTTGCCTCCTGCCCGGACGACCACACGGTCGCCGGTCACCAACGTGACGGTCGCCGTCTTCCCGCCTTGCGCTGCCCGACCGGTCGTGGTCTCCCCACCGGGACGTATGCCCGCGCTATGGTCAGGCCCTGGATCTGGCCTGGAGTCGGCCGAGGCCACCCCCGCGACCAGTGCACCGGACATCACGGCGGCTATCGCCGCCGTCCCCACCCTTGATATGACTGCCACCCGATTTTGCCTGTCTCTGAGCGTGCCTGACGTGGTCGCCCGTAACACGTGATCTTTGAGGTGTTTGGTTCTGGGGAGACGGAAGATGTGCTGGAGATATCTTTTGGAATGGCGGGTGACGTCCTACCAGAGACGATCAAGTCCCGCTAAATAAGGGCATTTGCCATGCTCGCTTTACCTCTGGGCGAGGAGAGCGACGGTGCAGCGCAGCAGAACTCCGTGAGAGCGGCTGCGCCCTCACGGCAGAGCTTCGGCAGGGCGTCCGTCTCTTGGCGGCTGGTGGTCGAAATGCGCTGGTGGAGCTGATGGGCGAACGCCTTCACCATCAGCCCGGGGTACTCGGGGTGGGCTCTTGGCCGGGTGACTCTGCCGTCCGGGTCAGCCCTGGGGTGTAAGCCCGCGGGTGGAATCGATTGGCGTGTGTGTGATCGGTGGGCCGATGCTGCGGGGGTGGGGCAGGTGACAGCGTCGTCCTGTGTCCGCGGTCTGGCCGCAGGGCAGTTGACGACCCGTCACCAGGGGAGGGCCCATGACCAACACTACGTTCACCGGCCGAACGGGCATGACGCGCCGCCACATGATGGGAGCTGCGCTGGCCGCCGGGGTGGCGGTGCCGCTCGCCCGCGTTGCTGGCTCCGCATGGGCAGGCCCGGTCGTCGCTGACGTGGCCGCGAGGCGGCTGACGCTGCCCGCGCCGAGGGGGCCGTACCCGGTGGGCACGGTCCAACTGCACCTGGTCGACCGGTCGCGTCCGGACCCTGTCGCGGGTCCCGGGCACTTCCGTGAGCTGATGGCCACCATCTGGTATCCCGCCCGGGATGTCCGGCGCTACCCGGTGGCGCCCTGGATGCCGGCCGACGTGCTTCAGGCGTTCCTCGCCGACGCCGGGTTGAGCGATCTGACCTCGCGGGGGCCGCTGACGGCCGGCCGTGTGGGTGCTCCGGTGCGTCGAACGGGGCGGCGGCTGCCCGTCGTTGTGTTTTCGCACGGCGCGCACAGCCACCAGGGCGATCACACCATCGTGGTCCAGGAGCTGGCCAGCCACGGATATGCGGTGGTGACGGTGGCTCACCAGTACGACACCTACACCCAGTTCCCCGACGGGCGGATCGCCGTCCCGCTCCAGGATGGGCAGGCGCCGACGCTGCCCGGGGACTTCGCCGCCGACCTGCGCTTCGTCCTGGACTGCGTCGAGCAGCTGGCCGCCGACCGCAATCCTGATGCCGGCCGCAGAAGGCTGCCGGCCGGGCTGCTGGGCTCCTTCGACGCGCGGCGCATCGGCGTGTTCGGGTGGTCCAAGGGTGGGACGGCCACCGCCTGCGCCATGCTCGCGGACCAGCGGATCCGGGCCGGGCTGAGCCTGGACGGGCCGATGCAGATGAGGCCGCCACTGGCCGGCGACCTGGAGCGGCCGTTCATGATGATGTCCGCCGAGTTCACCCGGGAGAGTGTTCCCGCGGTCGCCGCATTCTGGTCGCACCTGCGCGGCCGGCGGCTGAACATTGAGGCCCGGGGTGCCGCCCACGTCTCCTACGGCGACAACGAGGCGCTGTTCCCCCAGGTGGCGAAGCTGTATGGATGGAGCGAGCAGCAGCTCCAGGACGTGATCGGCACCCTCGATCCCGAACAGGCGGTGCAGATCCAGCAGGCTTATCCACTCGCGTTCTTCGATGAGCACCTGCGCCGCCGTCGGGGGCACCTGCTCGACGGACCGTCCCCGGCCTTCCCGGCGGTGACGTTCCTTCCGTGAGGACGCACGCGGGATGGCAGCACCGGTCCCATCCCGCAGTCGGGAGCGCGCGCCGCCGAAGTCGGGAAGCTGACCTGGACCACGCCACCCGCACCGCAGTATCCGGCCCGCCGATAGGCGCGCAGCGGAGAGGAGGTCTGTCCGCAGTCGCGGCCGGCTCGGCGCAACTGCGGAGCCAGCGCGGCAACTCAAGGGTGAACAGGGCGCGGCACGGGCTCACGGTCACTGTGCACAGCGGCACCGTGCCAGTCCAGGATGAGGATGGTGGCGTCGTCCTTGAGGTTGCCCCGGCAGGCATCCAACACTGCTGTCGTCAGGGTGCGCACGGCTTCCCTGGGATGCGCGGCACGGGAGTCGCGCACGAGAGAAGCCAGATCGGCATCTGCGGCACCGCGCTCCTGCATGCCGTCAGTGAGGAGGACGAGGCGGTCGCCGGGGCGCAGCTGAAGCTTCTGCAGTCGGTACGAGTTGGGTGCCGCCACACCGAATGGCAGGTTGACTTCAAGTTTGATCTCCTGGGTTTCGGTGTCGCCGTCCCGTAGGAGCAGCGGCCAGGGGTGTCCTGCATTGACCAGTTCGCAGGCGCCCGTCTCCAGACGAATGCAGAGCAGTTGTCCGGTGGCCAGTCCATGACCGTGGGCCAGCAGAGCCTCGTGGGCGCTACGTGCCTGAGCGAGGGCGTCGCAGCCAGTTCGGCGGGCGCCGCGCAAGGCACCGGTAACCAACGTGGCCAGCAGGGCGGAGTCGGTGTCGTGGCCCATGGCATCGGTGATGGACAGGTGCAGCGTCTCCCGATCGAGCGTGTAGTCGTACGTGTCACCACCAATGTCGTCGGCCGGGACCAGTCCGGCCGCCAACGTGAACTGCGGGGCCTCGCAGCACGAGGCAGAAGGCAGCAGCTGGTGCTGGATTTCTGCGGCCAGGCTGGTCCGGGTGGTGCGCCGGCCTGCCTGGTACAAGTCGGTGAAGCGGCGGTCGGTGACGATTATGTAGGCCAGCGCATGGGCCGCTTCACTGATCTGCTTGAGCACGGTGTCGTCGGCGTACTGGAGCGTCACCTCCAGCACACCGATGCAGTCACCGCGATTGGTCACGGGTGAGATCACGAGCCGTCCGCCCTGACCATCCGATTCCACATGCTGTCGCTGGCTGCGCAGAACTGTGTCGTAGACGCTGCCCTGCAAGTCGCTCCGCTGCGCAGCTTCCGTCCACTCTCCCTCGTCTGGCGCGCTCAGACGCAGTAGCCGCTGCCCCATGAGATCGGCGAACAGGAATGACACGCGCTCCGCCCCGAAGCGCTTGCGCAGGTCGTGCGCGATGACGCTGACGGACTCCCCGGGCGGCGCGGACTCCGCTGCGGCCAGAAGCTCGCCCAGCTCCAGATCTCTGCCATCCATGGCAACCTCCCATCGGCTGTCGCCACTTATGCCCAAGGATCCGCATCTCTCACCTGGCAGATCCGTCGCGCCTGGTCACAGCGCTCATCCTTCTGGCCGATCCTTGGCGTGGGAGTGCCCGGCCGACGACCAACAGCACATGTGTTCTGACTGCCGGGGCGGTCACGCCGGTCAACTCCTGCCAAGGACGCAGGAATGAGGCGAAGGACGCGCAGCTGCCTCCGGCCGTGCTGCGGGAAGTGGGACGGCATTCTGAAACGATCAGTTGAAGCTCCGGGCCCCTCACCTAGCGGTGCGCGAGCAGTACTCCGCCGAGCTTGCGCGCCGCCGCCGTGAGTGTGGGGTGGGCATCGAGGGTGAAGCCGGCCTCGTCGAGCCAGGCAGCGACTTGGCTCGGCTGGCGGCGACGGACGTAGGACTCGGGCCAGGGCTCGCCGTTCTCCTTTGGCGCAGGTGGTGAGGCATCGCCGACGTGAAAACCCAGCAGCAGCAGACCGCCGGGTCGCAGCACCCGACGGAAGCCGGCAAGGACGGTGCCGATCGCTTCATCGGGGACGTGGATGATCGAGTACCAGGCGATCAGGGCAGCCAACGAGCCCTCTGCAAGATCGAGGTGTGTCATGGACCCCACCTCGAACCGCAGACCGGGATGCTCACGCCGCGCCTCCTCGATCATCCGGGGCGACAGATCGATACCGAAGGCGTCCACGCCGAGCTCCCTCAGGTGGGCGGTGATCCTCCCAGGGCCGCACCCCACGTCCGCGACGGGCCCGCCGCCGTGCGCCCGCACCTGCTCGGCGAACAGCGCCATGACCTCCTGCTCGGGCGGCAGTTCGGCCAACAGGTTGCGCGTCTCGTCCGCGTAGCTGGTGGCATCGGCATCGTAGGACGCCCGCGTGTCCGCCAACCACCTCTCGGCTTCTGGGCCTTCCCGTCCGGTGCTCACACCTGCAGGCTAGCCCAGTAGCCGCTCGCCGCATCAGGTCAGCTTGACGGTGTCGCGCCGTCAACTCTGTGCGACGCGACACGGAGCGCATGGGACTTCGTACTGCCAGACGGCGTCGTCGAGGCGGAGGCGCTGTTCGCCGAGTCTCTGCTGCTCCAGCGGGCCGCTGCGGCGTCGCAGCTACATCAGTCCGTCGCAGCTACATCAGCCCGTCGCTCCTCCCAGCCCCGCGGTCCAGCCGTGAAGACACCCCGCAATCGACAGTGAACCTGCAACAAGCGCTCCGTGAACGGAAGCGGCGAGTGTCGGATGCCCCGAACTGGGCCTCGGTGGAGAGGCGTTGAGGCATCTGCCTGCCCGCCGAATCTCTAGGCAGGCCATATATAGGCTATGTAGAGGACGAGTATGGTGATGATGCGGATGACCCTGCAGACCCAACTGGTTCTGCGGGCTTTGCTGGAGGATCCCGCGAAGCAGCGCTATGGCCTGGAGCTGTGTGAGCTGGCGGGACTGCCATCGGGCACGATCTACCCGATCCTGGCCCGGTTGGAACAGGCCGGTTGGGTGCTGAGCAGTTGGGAGGACCCGTCCGTGCACGAGGAGGCCGGCCGGCCTCGGCGGCGCTTCTACCGGATCACCCGCGATGGCGCCGAACAGGCTTGCGAGGCCTTGGCGCGCGCCTACCGCTCCCGCGGGCAACCGCTGCCGGGCTGGGCTGTGGCCCCTCCGGCCACCGAGGGGGAGTGCCATGAGCGGTGCGTGGTGACGTACATGGCGCGGCAGGGGAGCGGACGACTACCTCTCCTGCCAGGCCCTGGTGGGCAAGGTTCGCGCCCGCCAAACGGATGCGGACGTGGCACAGCTGAAGCGGGCCTATTGCGAAGCCGCTCATCTCGGTCGCCACCAGGGAGGCGGTCCCGAAGTCGGTGCTGTGGCGCCGACTGCTGCTGGTGCTGTTCGCGCTGGGCACGAACTGGGGCTTCAATCGGGGCGCGGTCACCGGCGGGCACGGCGGGAGCGAGTCCGTCCTGCGCCGGGTACGGAACCTGTTCGTCAACCGGTCCCAGCTGCGCGCCGCGTTGGTGTGCCTGGTCAATGCCACCTTCGCCACCCGCGATGCGGCGTGGTGGGGGAGGGCACCGCCTGCGCGAGCGACTCCAAGAAGTTCGGCTCCTGGTCCAGTAACTTCATGACCGAGTGGCACCAGCGCTACCGCGGGCCCGGGGTCTGAGAAGTGGCTGAAGCGGCTCACCGACGGCGACCGGCGAGCGTTGCCCCCACCGTTATGGACACACGAGAGCCCCTACGCCGGTTCGAGCGGGACATGAACTCCACCTCGACCTCGCTGTTGTGGCGCGAGCCTAAGTGGCCTGGCCTGAATCGTCGGTCAGAGCAGCCGCGGTCAAGGTGAGGTGCTGGACCAGGACCGCGGCCGCGGTGTCGGCGTCGCGGGCCAGCACCGCCTCCTCCAGCCTGCGGTGTTCCTCGGCGCCGTCCCGGTCGGGGTTGCGGTGCGCCGACCAACGGCGGGTCAGCTCACTCGCGGTCCACAGCCGGTCGAAGGTCTCCAGCAGCTCGCGGTTGCCACACCCCTCCAGCAACGTGCGGTGGAAGGCTCTGTGAGCTTCGGCCCACGCGGCGGTGTAGTACTCGCCCTCCTCCGGCGCGTATGCCGGAGTGCGAACCAGACGATGGTGGGCGGCCCGCACGCGCGCTTCCCAGTCGACGTCGCCGCGCTCGATGGACATGCGCAGTACGACCGGTTCGACGGTCCGGCGGGCTTCCGCGATCTCCTGCCAGCGCCGGTCGGAGAAGGGCGGGACGGCGAAACCGCGGTTGGGCAGCCGGTCGGCGAGCCCCTCGCCGACCACTCGCACGAGCGCCTCGCGCACCACGGCCAGGCTCACGCCCTGTTCCTTGGCCAGGTCCTGCGGCTTGAGAGGGGCGCCAGGGGGGTGGTCCCCGCGCATGATCGCGTTTCGTAGGTGTGCGTAGACCTGCTCGGAAAGCATCTGCTTCCCCGGCGGGGTCGAGGAGGGCGCCGTCTGAGTCATGAGCCCATCCTAGACGATCCCCTGGATAATCGATTATTCATGTTACTGTCGATTCAGTAGCCGACCAGGACACCTTCGTCCGGAAAGGAACGACCGCTATGCCTGCCAACGACCCCTTCGCCCGCCTCCCCCAGGCGGCCTCGTTCACCGTCACCAGCACCACCGTCACCGACGGCGCCGCGTGGCCGCCCGAGCAGCACTCCTCCAGCCTGCCCGGCGGGAAGGACGCCTCCCCGCAGCTGTCCTGGAGCGGCGCCCCGGACGGCACCAAGAGCTATGCCGTCACCGTCTACGACCCCGACGCCCCCACCGGGTCCGGTTTCTGGCACTGGGCGGTCGCCGACATCCCCGCCACGGTCACCGCGCTGCCCGAGGGCGTCGGCGACGACACCGGCTCACAACTGCCCAAAGGTGCCTACCAGTTGCCCAACGACGCCCGCGTGGCCCGCTACATCGGCGCCGCACCGCCGGCCGGACACGGCCCGCACCGATACTTCGTCGTCGTGCACGCCCTCGACATCCCCTCGACAGGCGTCCCGGCCGACGCCACACCGGCCGTCCTCGGCTTCACCATGGCCGGTCACACCCTGGGACGCGCGGTGTTGACCGCCACCGCCGAAACACCCGCCTGACACAGCGCCACCCGACTCCCGGAGATACCGCCACCATGCACCTCGACGCCCTTCCCGACTCCGTCCGTTCCGACGACGGCCAGATGGACCTGCACGCCGTCCGTGACGTCAGCCGCGCCATCAGTGCCGCTCACCTGTTCATATATCTCGTCCCCGAGACCGCCGAGGAGGCAGCCGAGCTCGGCGTGACCGACCGCGGGCCGGCGTATCTGGCCTTCCGGTCGGCTGCGATGGGCGTAGTTCCGTGGCAGGTCACGCTCGCGGCCTTCTACAACTTCAGCCCGCGGGCAGTGCGGGCCATGGCGGGCGTATGGGACGCCGCACCGCCCGAGCGGTGGCAGGCCGCCCGCTTCCTGGCCGCCGGCCGGGCGATGCGGCGCGTCGACATACATCTCACCGACGACCACCTTGCCGAGGCGCGCTCGCTGATCGACCCGGTCGTCGCCGGTGTCGACTACGCCGGCAAGGTGCTGGCCGCCGCGAACGCCTCGGTCGTGCTTCCCCCTGATCCTCTCGTCGCGCTCTGGCAACAGATCACGGTGGCGCGCGAGTGGCGCGGCGACGCCCATCTCGTCGTACTCGCCGCAAACGGCCTCGGGCCGTGCGACTGTCTCGTTCTGCACACCGCGACCGGCCGCCTCCCGACAGCTCTGGCGCGAGCGACCCGCCGGTGGGACGACGAGGAGTGGAGCGCGGCGGCGGCACGCCTCGTCGCGCGCGGCTGGCTCGACTCCCACGGCGTGATCACCGACCCCGGCAGTGCGGCACACGAGCGCATCGAAGTGGAGACTGACGAGCACTGCGCCGCGCTATGGGCACCGATCGGCAACGCAGGCGCCCGCCGCTTCGCCTCGCTCATCGCGCCGATCGCCAACGCGTTCACCGCAGCAGGGACGTTTCAGGCCGTTCGCGGACAGTCTGATCTCACATAAAACAGTCCTGTGCGCGAGCAAGATCAATCACGGGCCCCCGAACTCCTGCCGATCGAGGGCGGCGCAGTGACGGCCGGGTCAGTCATTGATTTCCCGGTCGAAATCCTTCGCACACGCGTCACGTTCACTCTTCGAGTCGGCGTGCTTCACGCAGTCATCGAAGTTCTTGTACTCGTCGGAGTTCAGAATCGACGCGCCGATCGCGATGATCACGGCGGATGCGATGAGGCCCAGCGCGCCGAGGACCGATCCGATGACCGACATCTTGCCGTAGGGTGCCCTGCCCTCACGCGCCTTACGAGCACCGATGATGCCGAAGATGACCGCCAGCAGGCCCAACAGTATGCCGCCGAAAACGGTCCAGAAGAGCAGGATCGCCAGAATGCCGAGAGTCAGCGCGGCGATCGCCATGGCGTTGTTGCGCCTCACCGCTGGGTGCCGGGGAGGCTGGTCGTAGTCGCCAGATGTCTGGGGACGGTCGGGGAAAGACATGGCATCACACTCATCTCTGTTTCCGCCTGGCCGAGTTGTCGTGGGCGCCGAGTGCCCCGCAGTTGGCCATGAATGCGCGCGCTGTGGAATTCCGCAACGACAACAAGAGGAACAGGCGACTCGGTTCGCCCCGGCACGTCTATGGAGCAGGCGAGGCGGACGCGCGGCTTGGACCGGCTGACCCAGGCCGAGGAGAGCATCGAGGCCTCCAGCGTCCGTACGTCAGTCCTGCCCCCGGATCAACCACTGGCTTTGTGCGTCCACACGCGCAGGAGATCTCGGAGCCGGTGCGCCCCTGGCGGGCTGTTCGATCGACGAGTTTGCGCAACCACCATGAAAGCCGGGGCAGTTGGAGCCAGTCCGAGCCTCGCACCGCTCGTGGCCGCGCTCTTGAGCATCAGTGGCACGAGCCGCGGGCCCACCGGAGGGAGGCAGGCAGCATGCATGATCGGGACAGCTGAAGCAGTCGGCCCCGGACAGGGTGCTTCGTCGACGGGTAAGGTGCACGCGCGGGCGCGCAACAGTACCGGGGGGTAGCGGATAAATGATCACGCGGCGTGATGGCCATGGGATGGTGGCCACCGGCGAGAGCCACCGGGTGACGCCGGCCGAGCTGTTCTTCGACCTCGCTTTTGTCTACGCCATCACCCAGGTCACTGCCCTGATGGCAGCAGACCCGACAGTGACGCGCCTGCTCGGTGCGGGGGTAGTGCTTGCCCTGCTGTGGTTTTGCTGGTGTTGCTTCGCCTGGTTGGGCAACGTCGTTCGCGCCGACGCCGGCGCGCTCTTCGGTGTGCTCGTGGTGGTGATGGCGGGGGTGTTCGTTGTCTCGCTGACGGTGCCGGAGGTGTATACGGACGCCCAGGGTGGCGTGAACGCGCCGTTGGTGTTCGTCCTTTGCTACGGCGCTTTCCGGGCGCTGCACCTGATCGCGTACTGGATCTCCCATCCCAATGACGCACGACTGCGGGCCACGCTGCGTAAGACGGCGCTCACCTCGGTTCTGCCGCCGTTCCTGATCCTGTTGGCGGGCAGCTTCTTCACTGGCCCAACACAGATCCTGATCTGGCTGTGTGCGGTCCTCGTCGACTACGCGGCCATTTACGTCCTGCGCGCTTCGGGTTGGCGGGTTGCCTCGCCTGGGCATTTCGCCGAACGCCATGGCCTGATCGTGATCATCGCCTTGGGTGAGTCCATCGTGGCGGTAGGGGTCGGTGCCCGTGGTTACCCACTCACGTATCCGGTGCTGGTCGCCGCTGTCGGAGCGTTGCTCATCGCCGCCATGCTGTGGCGGCTCTACTTCCGCCAGCTCAGTGACGCCGCCGAGGAGCGCATCCTCGCGGTGGACGGCGACGTCCGTACGCGGCTGGCCGGCGAGGTGTACACCTTCCTCCACCTTCCGCTCGTCGGTGGCATCGTGCTCACCGCGCTGGGTGTGGAGAGCCTGGTGCACCAGGTCGCCGATACCAAACACTACGACCTGTCGGAACCGTTGCATGGTCTCGCCGCGTGGGCGTTGCCCGGCGGCGTCGGACTGTTCCTGCTCGCAGTGACCGCGATCCGGTGGCGAATCGGCCGTCTGTCCGCAGTGTTGCTCGCGGGTGGGGCGCTCTGCTCGGTGGCCGGAGTCGGCGTCGTACACATCCCCGGGCTGCTGGCGCTCGCGATGGTTGCCGTGCTGTTGCTGGTGGCCGTTGCGCTGCATCATCGCGAGGTGCGTACCCGCACCGTTGCGGAACGCGGGCAACCGGGCGGGGCCGGGCACTCGGGCGGGGCCGGGCACGGAGCCCAGGAGGAGTCTGCGATCGTGCCGGTGCCCAAGACCTGATCAACTGCTAGTGCCAGCAGGCGCGATCCACGGGCTCGCGCGGCGGATCTGCGCTGCACAGTCGGGCCCTGGGCGCGCACCACATGGATCCGGAATCCAGTCAGCGGTCAGGAAGGCCGATGAACTCTCGGTGAGGTGGACGGGCGGGCGGCGCGGCGCAAGCAGGTCAGGAGGGGCGGCTCAGCCCGCCGCCCTGTCCGGCCCCGCACAGGCGACGTTCCCTCGCGCGTGCGGGGGAGCTTCACACAGCGGCGATGTCGCAAGCGACTTTGCCTGTTGTCCGTCCCGACTCGATCTGGGGCTGCACCTTGGCGACGTCTGCCGGCGCTGCTGCTCCACCTGTACGTGCTGTACGTGCTGTACGTGCTGTACGTGCTGTACGTGCTGTACGTGAAGGTTACCGTCGGCGACAGCGGCCACTGCGCGACGCAGCGCCCGCCCTGTCTCCTGGGGATGCGCGGCGGCGAAGGCGGCGAGGTTGAAGCCTGGCACCGTCTTGTTGGTGAACCACAGTTCGTTCGCGGAGAACCGTACGTCGTCGGCGTTCGAGGCGTTCCCCATGACCACCAGACGCCCCAGCGGCGCCAGGCGTTCCAGGCTCGCCTGCCGGGCGGGGCCGCCGACCATGTCGATGACGACGTCGAACTCACCGGCGGACGCCACATCCTCGCGCAGGACGACCTCGTCGAACCCGAACGCTTTCGCCTGCTTCACCTTGGCCGCACTGCCGACGGCCCATGAAATGCGACAACGGAGCGCTGCGGGCTCCAGGCTCCGGACGCCGTGCGAGTGCACTCTCAGGCTCGATAGGCTCATTCACGGGATCACACGCTTACGGGGGATGACATGAGCCAGGTGCTCTATTCGGAACGGTCGATGAATCCGCTGGCGAGGACCGTTCAGCTGACGGAGCAAGAACTGCGGCGTGGCGGCAGGGTGATGCCGCTGAGCGAGCTGAACCTGCCGGCCATGGCCGACGCATTCCAGCGCGGCCAATGGCTCGGTGGCGGCGGCTCGGAACGTCCGCTGGACCGGCTGACCACCGCCAGCGGCATCGTCCCGATAACTCGCGTCACCGGCAGCACCGTTCCCGTGAAGGTGCGCCAGGCGGCCGAATTCGCGCTGAAACTCGGATCGGCTGCGGTATGGCACTGTGGCGGGCCCGCCCAGGTGCACGCCTTGGCCGACATGGCTCGGACGGAGGGCGTGCCGTTGTGGATCGCCCGACGCTAACGGCGTCATGATCGCCCCGAAGGTCAGCCTCATCACCGGAGGCCATCCACTGCCCCTGGCCGAGCGCCGCGAGTACCTCTCCTTCGCCCCGATCGTCATCGAGGACGACGTCTGGATCGGGACGGCTGCCGTGATCACGCAGGGGGTGACCATCGGCGCCGGTGCGGTGGTCGCTGCCGGTGCGGTGGTCGCTTGTGATGTTCCTGTCGGCAGTGTGGTCGCGGGAGTGCCCGCCCGTGTGATCAAGACGATCGACTGAGCCTAGCCAGGCTGCCTCCCCGGGTGCGCAGCACCTCTGCGGTCCGCTCCTGATGCCTCGTCGCACCCGGCTGACCGACCGGCAGGGGGACCGCTTCCGACCTCTGCTGCCCTCCAGTGCCGGTCGTCGTGGCAGGCTGTGGGCCGATCACCGTCGCATTGCGGAGGTGGTCGTCCACCGGTACCGCACCGGTATTCCTTGGCGAGACCTCCCAGCCGGGTTCGGAGCCTGGAAGAAGACGTCCAGGGCCGCTCTTCGCCCCACCTTCTTCAGGCTTCAATCCAGTGAGGGCCCGTGCGGATGAAGGCCCCACTGACGGTCAGCTCGAGGGAACCCGGTGATCGCCGGTGAGGAATCGGAGCATGCCGCGCAGTCCGTTGTACGTGTACGTCGTGCCGAGCGGGCAGCCGGACTCGACGCCCTGGTAGGTGAGGTTTCCTGCGGCCTCGTAGCAGTACTGCCAAGACCGCCGTCGTCCTCACCGCGAAGTCACGTCGATGACCGGATGGCCTCCGGTGGCACCAACGGGGACGGTAAGGACGACATCGTGATGGCCTACCAGTACACCGACGGCACCTACGGCCTTTACACCTCGCTCAACGGCCTCAATTACGACGGCATCTGGTTCACCGGCGGCAGCTACAACCTCGGCAGGGTGGGTGGACGCCTCGTCCTCGGCGACTCGTAAGCACCGCTGCCGAGAACCGCGCCACGGACTGTGCTGACAACGGCCGGGCGCCGACAAGCGGCCTGGCCCTTTCCGCGCCGTGCCACCACCCAGTCTTACCGCGTGCGTCGCCGGGCCGGGCAGCAGATGCGGTGCCGACAGGCGCAACCCGCTTCCCACTGAGTCCTCATGGGCGGGAAGCGCGCGCGGCAGGCGTCGGAGCCCCGCGCCTATGGACAGCCGTCGTGTGCCCCTTATGTGGCTTTCCTCCGCATAGTTGAAGCTCGCAGAGCTGGATGTCACGGAAAGCACGAGTACCGGGCCCCCTTCCTTTGTGCGTTCGGTCCCGGCTATCACTGATCGGGGTCGCACATCCCGTGCCTCCCGCGTATCCGGTGCGTCTCACACGTTAGGAAGAAGGCCCCATGGAAGCCAAGAACGGCTGGTACGTCGATTCCCGCTGCACCAACTGCGACGTCGCCCGGCAGCTCGCGCCCGGACTCGTCACCGAGGTCGGGGGCCGGTCCGAGGTCGTACGCCAGCCGCGCGACGCTGCCGAGCTGCGCGCGCTGCACGCTGCCGCGTACGCCTGCCACACACGCTCGATCCGCCACCCCGAACTGCGACTGGACCCGGCCCTCGACCCGTACCCCTTGGTGCTGGACGGAGGCGGCGACGTGCTGCTGTGCGGGCACAATTCGACGCACACGGCCGGGGCCAACGCGTACCTGCTGCGTCGCCCGGCGGACGGCACCACGATGATGATCGACACGCCGCGCTGGAGCGCCGCACTGGCCGAGCGGTATGCGGCGTACGGGCCCGTCACCGACGTGCTCCTCACCCACCGGGACCACGCCGCACACGGACGGCGCTACGCGGATCACTTAGGCGCCCGGCTGTGGATCCACGAGGGCGACCTCGGCGCCGCCCCGGACGCCGACCGGGTCCTGCGCGGGACCGACTCCGTGGAGGTGGGACCCGCAGGTTCCGGGGTGATCGCGTACCCGCTCCCCGGTCACACCGAGGGCAGCGTGCTGTATGTGGCCGACGAGCGGTATTGCTTCAGCGGCGACAGCTTCTACTGGTCGCGGACAACCGACGACCTGGAGGTGGCGGCCAGCGTCACCTGGTACTCCATCGAGGTCCTCGCCGCGTCGCTGGAACGGACCGCGGGAGAGCTGCGGTTCGAGTGGCTGCTGCCCGGCCACGGGGATCGCGCGCGCCGCCCGGCGGATGAGATGGCCCGGCGGATGCGTGCCCTGACGGAGCGCACACGCCAACTCCGCCCGCAGCCGGTCGACTTCGGGGCGCTGCGCTGGTAGGTCAGGAACGAGGAGCGCCCACGGGCGCACCGGCTTCGGGCCGGGGCGGCGGCGCAGCTGCCTTCCCATCTCTCACTTCGCGCGAGCTATCCTGCGTGCATGCGCGACCAGTTCCAAGGCTGGCCGGAGCAGGCCATGGACGTCTTGTGGCAGCTCCAGGGCGAACCGACCCAAGCGACCCGCGAGCGCTGCCGTGCGGATCGCGAACGTCTGGTCCGGCAGCCGATGATCGCTCTGCTCAACGAAGTCGCGGACAACGACCCCCGATACCAGGACTTCTCCGTCTGGCACTACCGCACCAACTCCTGGTGGTGGCAGCACCAGAGCGCGGTGATCCGTCTCGGCCGCAAGATCGAGATCAACCTCCGGTTCTCCCTGGAGGGCCTGCACGTCCAGGGCGCCTGGTGGTATCCCGATCCCGGCCAGGTGGACACGTTTCGCCAAGCCGTGGCCGCCGAGGGGAGCGGCCGCGCACTGGCCGCCATCGTCGAGGACGTGCGCAAGAAGGGCTACGGCATCTCCGGGGACGTGATGAAACGCCCTCCGCGCGGCTATCCGGCAGACCATCCCCGTACGGACCTGCTGCGCCACCGCTCTCTGATCGCCGCCCGTCACCTCGGCTGCGAAGAATGGCTGCACACCCCCGAGGCGGTCGACCGGGTCCTGGCGGCCGCCACGGACCTGGACGATCTGCTGGTGTGGCTGGTCCGCCACGTGAAGCGCGCCGCCTGACCTCACCAGGGAGCAGCGCGGCAGGGGAGGAACTCCGGTGGTGTGGGCGTCGAAGGGGTCGAGTCCGAGCAGCGCGGGCGCGAAGTGGTCCACTTCGCGGTCGGCGCCCGACTCGGCGCGCCGGCCCGGGAACTGGCCCCCTGCACCTTGTCCTCGACATCCATGGCCTCGACCGCCGCCGCACCCGCGCCATCGTCCTGGCCGACCTTGGCGGTGTACGCCTAGGCCAAGGCAATGTCGACGGTGCCATGTCCACGTGGTCAGACGTTCTCGACTTCGCCGAGGGCGTCCACTCCGTCAAGGTCCGTGCTGCCATCCAGGACATGCGCGTTCGCCTACGCTGCTTCCCAAACATGTCCGAGGCCCAGGAACTCAGGACGCGAGCCGCAGCCCTCCGATGAAGCCCCTGGGCAGTGCAAATCGATGTCGACGTCTTATCGGCCGGACGTCGACCACTTCAAAGTGCAGCGGGAGTGCTTCGCCCGGGAACACACGATCTCCCCAGGGATCATCTCCGGCAATTCACACTCCGGGGGTGCCGGGTGGGGGTGGGTCCGAAGCGAAGCCCTGGGCCGGGGAGTGTGCGGCTCTGGCGCGGTCCACGTGTGGTGTCAGCCGCAGGGCGCGCCGTTCAGCGGTTCGGGGCAAGAGCCCACTCTGGAGGGTGACGCAGCTGGTCCCACAGAAACGGTTCAGCAAGAGTGAGGCTCCGTTCTGTCTCATGCGAAGGAATCGCCACGTGCCCAGATCAAGTCTGCTGCTCTCACTGCTGGTTGCCCCACTCATGATCCTTTGCACCGTTGTTGCCGTGCCTGCCGTTGCCGAATCCGCTGCAGGCCGTCCGCCGGCCGATTGCTCACGCGCTGAGGTGGATGCCGATGCCAACACCGGATGGGTGCAGACTGCCCGCGTGCACCTGCGCATCCGGGAGCACCCCACGACCCGCAGTCGTGTACTGGGGTTCCTGCCGCCCTGCGCGGTCGTCCCTGTCTCCGGCAGTCAGGCGGGCCAGAGAATCGGCAACACCCGTACCTGGTACCGGCTGGCGGGGCGGGGAGGATGGGTCAGCGGCGCCTACACGCGCACCTTGCGCCCTGTACTCACCAACTAGCCGGGGCCGAAGGCCGTCCCTCCTCGACCGCCTACTCGGCAGCAAGACTCTCCTGGACCGCGGCGGCCTCTACCGGGACATCCGCCCCTCCCACCACCTGCCCACCCTGGAGATCCGTATCGCCGACGCCGCCCTGACCGTGTCGGACACCCTGCTGCTCGTCGCGGCCGTCAAGGGTCTCGCGGTCACCGCACTGACCGACATCCGTCACGGACTGCCCGCGCCTCGCCCGCAGCCGGAGATGCTGCGGGCCGCCTACTGGCGCGCTGCCCGCGACGGCCTGCGCGGCAAGAGCATCAACCTGTGCACCGGTCGGCTCGAACCCGCCGCAGTCCACCTCGACCGCCTCTGGGACACCGCACTGGCGGCCCTCGAAACCCCAGGTGATGTCGCGCTCCTGCGCACCGCCTACAGCCTCCTGCGTGCCGACGGAAACGGCGCCGAGCGCCAGCGTGCAGCCCACCGTCGCCGACACCAACTCACCGACGTCGTCGACTACCTCATCCAGAACACCACCGCCCGGGCAACACCACGCAGGCCACACCCTGCTCCTTCAGACGCCGACGGATGAAGCCCGACCGCGACGACGGCCTTACTCACAGGACATGAAGAACGCGAGCGTCCCAGCGAAGCTCGCCACTGATGGAGCGGCGACGACGAACGTCCAGGCCCCAGCGCATGGCTGTTGCCGGGCCACGGGGATCGCATGCGTCGCCCGGTGGATGAGATGGCCCGGCGGATGCGCACCCTGACGGCGCGCACACGCGAACTCCGCCCGCAGTTGGCCGACTTCGGGGCGCTGCGCTGGTAGTCCAGGAGCGAGGAGCCCCACGGACGCACTGCCTGCGGTGTCCGGTGCGGGGCACACCTGCCCGTGACGCGCTCCGCGCGAGCTGGACCGCGGTCCAGGGTGTGGGCCGGCTCCTGGAGCCGCGCCGCTTCCGTGTACTCGCCTGTCAGGCTCCGCACGGGGCGGGGTGCGGCGGCAGTGCCCGGGCGAGAGGCGGTGTTGGGCTCGGACCGGTGCCGACGCGGCATTTCGGACGTGCAGCGGAGCCGTGTCAAGGCGGTCGGGATCCGGGCGGGGGCGTCGGCGGGCGTGCTCGGTGTCGTCGATCCGGCGCGCTGTGGTGATCAGCTCTCGACAGGTATGGGTTCCGTGTGGAACGACACGGCGGTGAGGTAGAGGCCGTCGCCGCTGAGCCGGAGCGTTGGGGGCAGGCCCTCGCTGAGGGCATCGGAAACCTCGGCGGCCGGGTAGCCGAAGAGGTCGATGCCGCGGAGGACAACCGGGCAGGCCGATGGCCCGGTGAGCGTGAAGGGGCCGCGGGTGAGGGCGATGCCAGCCACGCCAGGGGCATCTGGGTGCCGGCCGTGGCGGTCCGTGGTGTCGCCGTATGCGTCGAGCGTCAGGCCCTGGTACTGCGCGCTGAAGGCCCAGCGGGCGCCACAGACCCAGCCATCGCGAACGTCCGCGACAGTGGCGACGGCCCACTGGGCGGTGCGCTCGTCCATGCCGAAGCGGAGGGTGCCGGCACGGCCGGGGAGCCGGAGACCGACTTCGGGGAGCAACTCGAACATGCGCAGAGGGTCCCAACCAACGGCACTGCGCCACAAGCCGGAAACGACGAACGAGGCTCACCTGCTGCTGAGCAGCTGGTAGAGCTCGTGTGCGGTCGAACAGGCGCTGCCGTACCCGCTGGGATGCGGCCCCGCTCTGCAGGGCGTCGGCGACGCGCAGCGGCTACTCGCCGACATCGCGCCGGCGACCCCCGCGTGCGAAGAGCTGCGAGAGCGGCGACGGACCGGTATGCGTCTTGCCCCTGTGCCGGACTGTCTTGTGCGCTACGAACCAGGTCCGGCGCCATAGCCGTGGGATCCCCCGAGGCTTCGGCACTGCCCCGGGTCCGGCCACTTTGATGACCGGACCCGAGGGCGCCTGCTTTCGCCCTGACTGTTGCTGGACAGCGCGTTTTGTTCGTGGCTTACGCCGCATCATCTGGCCGGAGAGCTGTCGCCGGGGCCGGTGCCGGAAGGCGAGGCCCCGTACCGACAGCCAAGGGCTGTGGATGCTGTCCGAGTCAGCTGGCCGTCAAGTCAGCGTGCACGAGGTCGTGATCCGAGTAGTTGTCGTGTACGCCGACCCCCGGCGCGGTGAAACTGCCGTTGCGCAGCAAGATGTAGTCGAACTTCTTTCGATACGGTCGCGCGTCCGCGGTCGGCTGGCACGGAGGCCGGTTTTGCGTGGCGGTGCATTCGGGGTCCGCATCGCGGAACCAGGTGAACATGGGCGCCACTTCGGTGGTCGGCTCGGAGTTGAAGTCTCCCAGAACGATGGTGTCGTTATAGGCGAGGACGTTCTCGAGCAGCTCGCTGACCTGCTGTCGACGCACCGACCCTTGCGGCCCCTGGGCCAGGTGAGTGGCGAAGACACGCACGGGCTTGCCGGCCACGGTGGTATCGACCGCAACGTAGCCGCGGTTCTCAGATCCGCCGGCGCGGTAGATGTGGTTCTCTGCGTTGGAGATCGGAGCCGCAGACAAGATGGCGTTGCCGAAGGCTCCTGGGTTCCAGGGGGTGCCGCCGCACCGAGTCCAGTTCCTCAGCACGCTTCCATGCTGCACGTGGTAGGTCAGGCCATAGTCCTCTTCCAGGATCTCGCGTACCCGATTCGTCTGCGACACGCAGATTTCCTGGAAGGCGATGACCTGCGGCCTGTACTTCGCAACCTCGGCGGCGATGATCTGCGGTTTCTCCAATTGATCACTGGGGTTGAACACGTTGAAGGTTGCCACCCGGTTGTCGAACGGCGCCTGCGTCTGAGCCACACCTCCTTTCGGTCCGGCACGGTCTGCTGCGGGGGACTCCGAAACTTGCGCTTGCGGCGGCGTGGCCGACGCGGTGGGAGCCCCCAGGAGTAAGACGGCGGCGAAAACCCCGGCTACGGTGGCTTTCCAGCTCCTGGCTGACACGATTCCTCCCTCACTCTTTGTTGTGGCCGGTGGCGCCGGCCTTTGCGTACACCGCCCGTGCAGAGCAGGGTTGCCGATCCGTGCGGGCAAGGCCTGTAGGGAAGCGACCCGCAGGCGGCCCGGTGCGGAACCGACGTGGTGTGAGGACCGACTGTCATGCTGCCGCCGCGCCCGGCGCCGGTCGTTATCGCCCAGTGCACTCTTGTACGTGCTCCACGCACACTTCCTCTCTGCCGGTCCCTGCGGCAGGCTGTCCGTCGATCGAACGGTGACCCAAGGGACATGCATGACCAGCATGTCCATGAGTGGGGGAAAGAATGGAGACGGTTTTCGACACCGCGCACTTACCCGGCCCCGTCCGTGTGGAGGCCTGGATCGAGACGACGGCCCTGGCCCTCGTTAGAACGGACTTCACCCTGGTGGACCCCGACGGCTTCGGCGCGCGGATGAATGCGGCAAACCTGGGACCCATGCAAGTGACCGAGATGTCGTACGGTCCACTGCACTCCCGGCGGACACCCAGACTCATCCGGCAGTCAGACCCGGAGCAGTACCAGATCGCCTACATACGCAGGGGGTACCAGGGCATCGAACAGGCTCGGCGGCAAGCACTCCTGGGCCCCGGTGAACTGGTGCTCTACGACAGTTCCCAGCCGTTCAACGCCTCCGTCGGAGGAGGCCAAGGCGTGGCCCGGTCCCTTATGCTGCAGTTTCCCAAACAGCTGCTGCCCCTGCCCGTGACCAAGGTCGCCGAACTCCTCGCGAAGCCGTTGTCCGGCACGCAAGGCATCGGCCGCCTCTTCGCCCAGTTCCTGGCCACCCTGGCCGACGACCACGCCACATACACCCGGCACGACACGGCCCGCCTGGCTAACACCGTACTGGATCTTGCCACGGCCGTCTTGGCGCACCAGCTCGACGGTGATGACGCATCCCCGGCATCGGCGCCGAGCGTCCTGTTCCTGCGCATCACCTCCCACATCGACCAGCAGCTGCATGCACCCGACCTGGAGCCCACCACCATCGCGGCGGCCCACGGGATTTCGCTGCGCTACCTGCACCGGATCTTCCAGCAGAACGGAATGTCGGTCAGCGCCTACATCAAGCGGCGGCGCATGGAGCGGTGCCGGCGCGACCTGGTCGACCCAGCCCTGAGTCACCTCACCGTCCACGCCATCGCCTCCCGGTGGGGCTTCCCTCGCCCCGCAGACTTCACCCGCGCCTTCCGTTCCGTCATGGGGGTACCGCCCACCCACTATCGGGCGCGGTACACGCCGGGCCCCGGCGTGTACCGCGCCCGGTAAGGGGGCATGTCACCGGCCCGGCGCAGGAGGATGGCCGTCGGCTGGGGGCGATGGCCGTGTGACCGCACAGGGTGGACATGGGGAGTGAGCGGCGGCGGGCCAGCCGGGTTCGCCGCCGATCAACAGTTGCGCCGCACGAAGCTCAGCCTCGTCATCGTCGGTACACGGGTCGATCCGGGGCCGTCTCGTAAGGGCGGCAACGAGGGTGTTCCGCGCCCCGACGTTCCGCCAGAGTGTCCTGGCCACGGCAGGACGGGCAGCCGTTCAGTAGATACGTGTGCGGCCAGGGCTCGCGTTCCGCCGTCCGCGAGGGCGCGCGCAGCGCCCGGTCCGTCTCCGTGGCCGCGTCGATGCGACGCCGCACCTTCGCGTCCAACTCCCTCACGATGCGCCGCGCCTCCTCGGGCGTGGGCCGGCTCAGTGCGTCCGGTAGCGGGTGTCGACGGGGGGTCCGGTGAAAGCCCGAGGCGGGCGGGGATGTTGTGCTGGCCGGGCCGTGCTGTCGGCCCCACGTCTTGGAGGACAGCTCCTGCACGTCTGGAGCCAAACCCCCGGGGTACTCGGCGGAGTGTTGTTCCCGGCAAGCACCAATGAGACCCCATGAACTGTGAGGCCAGATGACCGCCAAGCCGTCGACCGAGCAATCGTCGAGCATCCCGGCGTCGGCCCAAGGAGCGCCCAGCGAGCAAGCCGAGAGGCACGAGTCGTCAAAGGACCAGGAGACGAAGACCACCGTGTGGGTGGCGCTTGCCGCGAACCTGGTCATCGCCCTGGCCAAGGTGGTGGGCGGACTGTTCGCAGGCTCGCCCGCGCTTCTGTCCGAGGCGGCTCACTCGATCGCCGACAGCATGAATGAGGTGTTTTTGCTGGCCGCGCTGCGCCGCAGCCGTAAACCGGCAGACCCTCAGCACCCATTTGGTTACGGCAAGGAACGCTTCTTCTGGTCGCTGCTCGCCGCCGTCGGAATCTTCGTCACCGGCGGCTGCTTCTCCGTCTTCCAGGGCATCGAGGCGCTGCGCTCCGAAAGCTCCGAAACAACGACCGGCTACATCGTGGGTCTCGTCGTACTCGGGGTCGCCTTCCTCGCCGAGGGCGGTTCCCTGGTCCGCGCGCTGTGGCAGGTGCGGCACCAGGAGGGCGGCGTCGGCTCCGACCCGGCCTTGCGTACCGTCATCGCAGAGGACGGTACCGCCGTGCTCGGCGTGACCCTCGCGATGATCGGCATGGGCCTGCACATGGCGACCGGCGAGGTGGCCTACGAGGCAGCAGCCTCGGTGGGGATTGGCCTGCTGCTCATCGCGGTGGCGTACCGCCTGGGCAAGGAGGCCAGGGACCAGCTCATCGGAGAGTCGGTCGATCCGGAACTGCGTACGGAGATAGCCCACTTCCTTGCCGAGCAGCCCGAGATCGACCGTGTCGCGAGCCTGCTCACGATGCGACTCGGTATGGACTCGACCCTCGTCGCCGCCCGCATCGACCTCGCGCCCGGCCATGACAGCGAGGTCGTAGAACTCGTCATGGAGCGCATCAAGTCCGGCGTGGCAGAACGCTGGCCACAGGCCGACCAGGTGTTCCTCGACGTCACTGAGGCGCCACCTCTCCCGGGTGCCGGGGTCGACCCGAACGTGCACGTGCAGTCCTGATCCCGGGACCCGCATGCAGGAAACCGATCCCTAATGGAGAGGAGGACTCGTACGGGTGATCCTTGCAATCTTCGCTTTCGTCGCCGGAATTACGCTGATAGCGGCGAGGAAGAGGTTCGGAAAGAAGGCAGTCAATCAGCAGAATATTTTCGGCCGCATGAATGCTGCTGCCGGAGATGGAGCGGCTCGATCGGGCCCGCTGATCATCGGATGCTTCTTGATTGTCCTGGGCGTGCTGGTGGCTGCTGGGCTCGTGGAGCCCGAATAGAGTAAGGAGACCAGAGCGGGCGGCACTGGCGGACCTGCTTTCTCGCACCCCCGGGGCCCACGCATAGGTGTGGCATGGGGTTGGGGTCGGTGGCAGGTTCACAACCTGCCGTCCCGGCCGTCATCGACCCCAGAGCCAGGCGGCGAAGCCGGTAGCCGCGCTCGACAGGAGCATCAGCAGCTTCACGGGTGCGCGGTCCGCGACGATGCGGAAGCCGCCCACGCGAAGCTCAAAGTACGGGACTTTGTTGAACGTCTTCTGCGGCATATCAACGTCCCGTCAGATGAGGCCTGTTGGGGTGGGCGCCCATCCGAAGGTAACAAGAGATCGACCGTTCGCAAATTCAAGTTCGCAGGTCACAGCAGGTGCCGTAGTCCGACCGGTACGCGGCTACACCCCTGGTACGGCACTCCGCCGTCTACGCTCGCCTTCACCCGTGGAGCAGAAGTACGCCGACGCGGCGTCCACGGCTCCGCCCCGGTCCGCATTCCCGGCTACCCTGCCTGGCGCACCGCCAGGAGCGCGACCCGCCCCGGCACTTGACCGGGTGCCCGGTGACTTTGGTGGGGCTGCTGTCGCAGGGACGGTCTGGTGTGCTGATCGGTGGAAGGTCAGGGCCCAGGCGGGGGGAGGTGGCGGTGGATGCCGGAGGGCGACCCATGGTGGCGGCGGGGGATCCGGCGGTGATGGCGCCGAGGACGAAGGCGACGGCGCGGAGTAGATCGGCACGATGCCGCGCCCGGCGCAGACCAGCGGATCGATGCGCGAGAAGAAGGCGTCCGCGCCGCTTGCACCGTGGTGGGCGGCCCGGTCGACCGGGCCGCCCACCACGTCACCGCGAGGCTGGCCGGGGCGGCGGCGGTCAGGGTGGGCAGGCCGGTCGATACCCGTGGCGCCTGGCACTAGCCGGGGGGCGACGCCTCGGGCGACGGTGCATCGTGCCGACGCCCGAGGCTCACTGCGAGGGTGGCGAGGGCAGCTATCGCGAAGGAGAGCAGGGAGGCGCTCATCCATGGTTGGACGGTGAGGCCCACGGCGTCCTGCAGCCAGGCCCACATGTCGGACCAGCCGGCGATGTTCGTGGGTGCGATCAGCTGGTAGGTGGCGAAGCCGAGGGCCCAGGGCACCAGCATGATCCAGCGGGTGGGGGCCTGTTCGGAGACGTCCCAGGTGCGGTGGCCGCCCAGGACGAAGAAGTCCACGACGAGGACGGCGAACATCGGGATGAAGACCGCGCCGATCAGGTAGAGGAAGCTGGCGTAGCTGTCCATGTTCACCAGGAGCGCCAGTGCGGTGGCCAGGGTGCCGCTGATCAGGCACAGGATGCGGCGGTCGGCCCGGGGGAGCAGGTTCTGGGCGGACACGGCGGTGGAGTAGACATTGGCGAAGGACTGGTCGACCTCGCGCAGTACCAGGACACCGAAGCAGATCACGCCGACGCTGGTGGCGGTGAAAGGGTCGAAGACCTTGTACGGGTCGGTGCTGTCGAACGCGATCACCGCGAGGGCGGCCACGCCGAGGACCGAGCCTGCGACGCCCGCGAGGGTCTGGCCGATGACCAGGCCGCCGAACGCCGCCTTCTCGCTGCGGGAGTGGCGCGAGTAGTCGGCGACCAACGGCAGCCAGGAGATCGACACGGCGATCACGCTGTCGGTGGCGAACCAGAAGTCCTTCCAGGAGCCGCCCTCCATCGGGATGCCGCGGCCGGCCAGGTCCCAGCCCAGGTAGCAGATGGCCAGGACGACAGCGACGGTGACGTAGCGGCGGATGAGGCGCAGGGCGCCGAGCGGGCGCAGCGTGAGCGCTGTGGTGACCGCCCCCGCGACGAGCACGTACAGCCAGCCGGGGCCCGGTTCGCCGAAGGCCTGGCGGGCCAGGATCTTCAAGCCGGTGGAGATGACCACCAGTTCGAAGATGGCCCAGCCGACCATCTGCAGCACGTTGAGGACGGTGGGCAGGTACGACGCCTTCGCGCCGAACAGGCCGCGCAGCAGCACCATCGAGGGCGCGCCGGTGCGGGCCCCGGTGATGGCAGCGAGGCCCAGGGCGAGGGTGCCGATCAGGGTGCCGACGACGGACGCGGTGACGGCGGCGGCGAACGACAAGGTCGGACTGCCGGTGCCCAGCGGGTCGAGGACTACCAGCATGCCGCTGAAGCCGAGCAGGCTCACACCCAGATTGGCCCAGAAGGTGCCCTGGTCCAGGCCGCTCAGGACCTTGGGGGTGGGCTGGTCGAGGGTGAGTGGCGCTTCGTTCGCCAGCGCCGGTGTCGGGGTGGTGGTATCGGTGGTGGTCGTCACTTCGCGCACTCCGTCCCCTGGGCAGGAGCGGCGCCGAACGGCCAGGACTCCACGCGCCAGGCGGCGTCCCAGAACATCCACTCCCAGGTGGAGGCCGTGGTGAAGACCGTACGCATCCGGGCGCGGGTGGCCGGGTCGGCCTGGTCCGCGAGCCGGTTGACGATCTGCCGGGCGTGTTCGGTGGCGGCTTCGAACTCTTCGTCGGCGTACGTGGCGATCCAGTCGCCGTAGGGGTGGGCAGCCAGGTCGCCGGCCTGCTCGAAGAGCCCCCGGCCCACCTCGGCGTAGATCCAGAAGCAGGGCAGGACCGCGGCGGCCAGCTCCGGGTATCCCTGGGTGTGGGCTACGGAGAGCAGGTAGGAGGTGTATCCGGTGCAGGTGGGGGAGGGGGTCCAGGCATCGACGTCGACGACGTTGCTCTGGTGCAGGGAGCTTTCGACGACGACGGCGTCGTGGGCGGACTTCGCGAAGAACGCGATGTCCTGTGGCCGATCCGCTTTCGCGGCGGCGCTGGCCAGCGCACGGGCGTAGTCGCGCAGGTAGAGGGCGTCCTGGGCCAGGTAATAGACGAACTTCTCCCGGTCCAGGGTGCCGTCGCCGAGACCGGTGAGAAACGGCAGCTTGTCGATGGCCGAACGTATCTCAGCCGTGGCCGTCCACAGCTCGTCGCAGAACGTCGTGGGCATGGTGCTCAGCTCCAGTACTGGTGGAAGTGGTGGACGGGACCGTGACCGTGGCCGACGTGCAGGGTGTCGGCCGCGCGCAAGGCCCCGGTCAGGTAGTCCTTCGCGGCGCGGACAGCGGTGTTCCAGTCGCTGTGCTGCGGGCGCAGGGCGGCGATCGCGGCGGAGAGGGTGCAGCCGGTGCCATGGGTGTTGCGCGTGTTCACGCGAGGCGCGGACAGCTCGGTGACGCCCGCGCCCAGGGCGCCCGTGGCGTCTGTGCCGTCGGCGAGGATGTCGACGGAATCTGCGTCGTGCGTGTGGTGGCCGCCCTTGAGCAGGACCCGCCGGGCGCCGGTGTGGAGGAGCGCGTGGGCCTGCTCGATGGCGTCGGTGCGGTTCTTGGCGGCGGCGATGCCGAGGAGGTCGCCGGCCTCGGGGAGGTTGGGGGTGATGAGGTCGGCGAGAGGCAGGAGACGCTCGCGCAGCACGGTTACCGCATCGGCCTCCAGGAGGCGGTGACCGCTGGTCGAGACCATGACGGGGTCCAGGACGACGTAGCGGGGGCGGTGGCGCTCCAGCGCGTCCGCGACGGCTGCGGCGATGGCGGCGTCGGCCAGCATTCCGATCTTGACGGCGTCCACCCGGACGTCGGCGAACAGCGTGTCGAGCTGCTCGGTGACGAACGCCGCAGGCACGGCATGGATGCCGGTGACGCCCTGGGTGTTCTGTGCGGTCAGGGCGGTCAGGACTGCTGTTCCGTAGGCGCCGTTGGCGGAGAACGCCTTCAGGTCGGCCTGGATGCCGGCGCCGCCGGAGGGGTCGCTGGCGGCGATGCTGAGGGCGATGGGCGGGCTGGTCACGCGGGGACCTCCTGGCGCAGGGTGCGGATGAGGGAGTGCGCTGCGGCCTCGGGGTCGGACTGTCCGCAGACCGCGCTGACGACAGCGAGCCCGGCCGCACCGCTTGCCCTGACCGCGGCGGCCTCGGATGCGCCGATCCCGCCGATGGCCACGCATGGCAGCGGGCTCTCCTGGACGATCCGGGCCAGGCCTCCCAGGCCGAGCGGGGCGTCCGCGTCTGGCTTGGTGGACTGCGGGAACACCGGACCGACACCGAGGTGGTCGACGGCATCCGGTACGTGCGCCAGCTGCCCGGGACGGCTGACGGACAGGCCGATGTAGGCATGGGGGCCGAGCCGCTGCCGGGCGGTCGTGGGGGAGAGGTCCCGCTGCCCCAGGTGGACGCCGTCCGCGTCCAACCAGACCGCCACATCCAGACGATCATTGACGATCAAGGGGACACCGGTGCCGGCGAGTTCGGCCTGGATCCTCCGGCCCAGCGCGCACAGCGTGCGGGCGTCCGCGTCCGGATCGCGCAACTGGACAGCGGTCACACCGCCCTTGACGGCGGCCGCCACTGTGGCCGCGACACCACGGTCGCCGCAGAGCCGGGTGTCGGTGACGAGATACAGGGATAGGTCAAGTGGTGGTCGCATGGGTTGCTCCTTGGGGTCTCCCGGCCGGGGAAGGGCGGGGGAAACGCATCGGGAGGTGCAGGGAAAGGCAGGGCCCTGACGTGCAGGAACCTTGAGTTGTCCGCAGGGGCGAGGGTGTGCGTCTGCGGGGTCTGACGCACTTGGTGGTGGGGTCGCACCCCAGGTCGGCGGAGGCTGTTCAGCAGGTGGCGTTCGGCCGACCGCTCGCTGCCAACCCGGCAACACCGCTGCGCTCAGCGCAGGTTGAGAGCCTCGGCGAGCCGGTCCGGGCTGAGCTCGTACAGTGCATCGATCAGTGCGACCGCGAACGTGCCGGGCCCCGTCGAGCGCGTGGCGGCACTCTCCGCGGCCACGGTGAGCAGGCCCGACGCGGCAGTGGCGGCCAGCAGTGCATCGCCCGTGACGGCCGTGCAAGCAGCCACCAGGGCGCCCAGTGAGCAGCCGGTACCCGTCACCCGTTGCAGCAGCGGGTGACCATTGGCCACACGCACCACGCGCGTCCCGTCCGTAAGGACGTCCTCCGGACCGCTCACAGCGACCGCGCAGCCGTAGCGCCGGCCCAGCCCGCCGGCCGCGTCCAGCGCCGCCTCGGGGGCGTCCGTGCTGTCCACGCCGCGCCCGCCCGTGCCGCCGCTGTCCAGGGCCAGGATCTCGGAAGCATTGCCGCGAATGACCGCTGGAGGCGCGATCTCCAGGAGTTCGCGGGCCAGGCCGGTGCGCCAGGGCAGCGCGCCGACCGCCACCGGGTCGAGCACCCACGGGCGCCCGGCCCCGGCCGCTTCTTTGACCGCGACGCGCATCGCCTCGGCCGTCGCGGACGTGACCGTCCCCAGGTTGATCAGGACGCCCCCGGCCACCCGGGCCAGTGCTCCGGCCTCCTGCGGGCTGTGCACCATCGCGGGGGAGGCCCCCGCCGCGAGCAGCACGTTCGCGGTGAACTGCGACACCACGACGTTGGTCAGGCAGTGCACAAGGGGTGCGGAGCTCCGCAGCGACGCGATCACGTCCGCCACGGCATCACGGGAAACGGCAGGGCCGTTCTGGGCAGGTACGGAGGCAGCATCCATCGTCAACACTCTTCCTACGCCGGCATTACCCGGTCCAGGTTCATGCGGTCGGCGGAAAGGGGAGCAAGTCCCGTCCGCCCTCTCAGCCCGGCTACTCCCGAGCTCCCGCGGTGGTCACCACGCAATGTACCTCCCCCGGGAACGGGAGTTCGCACTCGGGGCACCGCACGGCAGGACACGGCTCTGCCGGAGGAACTGACAAGGCCGCCGCCCTGGTGCACACTCTGGGCGCAGACTCGTAGCCCGTGTCGTATTGCTCGCCGGGCGGGAGGTCCGTGACGAGGTCTCTGAGGCTGTGCAGTGCGTCGGTGAATCCCGCGACCACCTGACCGATGCGATCCTGCATAGCTCCAGATTTCGTCAACCCGTCAACCTTTGCAATGGGAGATCTCTCCAAGCTCGGCGGTTGGCCCACCGGGCTTCACGTCTCGGCACGGCGGAACTTATGGTTTGTGGGTTACCCAGAGCAGTTCCGCCGGCCAGCGGTGTGCCCAGTCGGGAGGGTCGGTTTCGTTGTAGCCGTTGGGTGTTCCGAGTTCGGGCCGCGGCTCGATGAGGTCGTCGATGATGAGACCCGCGCCGCGCAGGACCTTGACCCAGTCGCCGTAGGTGAGCTGATAGCTGGTCGCGCCGTCGTCTTCGGCGATGGCGCTCAGCCCGAAGTAGTCCTTCTGCAGCGTCGTGGTCACGCGGCTGGCGGCTTCGTCGTAGCAAGCTTCGAACCAAGGGCTGGCGACGTTGAACACCAGGCGCCCGCCTCGGCCCAAGACGCGTGCGGCCTGCGGGACGGCCAGGTGCGGGGGCGCCCAGCTGAGCCCACCGAAGTCGCAGAACACCAGGTCGAAGCTGTCGGCGGCGAAGGGGAGTTGTTCGGCGGCGCCTTGCACCAGCGGGTAGCGGACGGCTCCCATCGCGCGGGCCGCTGCGGCGAGTTGGGCTTCGGACAGGTCGATCCCGACCACGGAGGCACCCTCGGCGGCGAGCGCCCTGGACCACTGGCCGGCGCCACAGCCGAGTTCGAGGACGCGCTTGCCGGTGACGTCGCCCAGGGCGTGCAGGTGCGCGTCGGGGATGGAGTACATGCCCCACAGCCGGGGTGTGGCGCCGATTTGCGGGTCGTGCTCGTGCTGGTAGGCGCTGCTGATCTGGTTCCAGAGCCGCCGGTTGGCGGGGATGCTGTCCACGCGCCGACTCCAGCACTGCCTGCCGGGGGCGGTCAACACGATTATGGCACTGGGCGGCCCTCGCCTCGGTTGCTTCCCCGGCGCTTTGCCGACGGCGAGCAGATCATGCGTGTGCCCCTCGACGGTGGTGAGCGTCGGTCGGTTGGTATCGCCGACGTGACGGTCCATCGCAACTTCTACTCGATAGTGGACAAGAACGGTCAGCTCGAAGACACCGTGGAGGTTCCAGGGCCCGGCGGGCGGGGAGCTGGCAGGTCCAGCCGTGCCGTTTGAGCAGGGCCGCGACGCCCTGGGCGGCTCGGCGCATCGGTGACCCCGGTGGCCCTCGTCGTCGGAGCGTCACCGCGCAGCGGTCAGCGGTCACGGGTGAGCGCGGTGGCGAGTTGGGTGCGGGAGCGGATGCCGAGTTTGCGGTAGATGCGGCTCAGCACGGTTTCTACGGTCTTGACCGAGATGAACATCTGCTGGGCCGCTTCCTGGTTCGTCGCGCCGGTGCGCACGAGTTCGGCCAGATGCAACTCGTGTTCGGTCAGACGCTGGGGCGTCGGCGGAGCCGAGCTGCTGGGTGCGGAGGGATGGCCTGTCAGGTGGGTCAGGTGGTTGTTCGCGAGCGCGGTCCAGGGGCGTGCTTCGGCGTCCTCGAAGAGCGTACGAGCCCTTTCCCACGCCGTTCGCGCAGCGGCGGCACGCCGACGGCGGCGCTCGACACGGCCGCGCAGCAGGTGGGTGCGGCCCTCCTCGACGGGGAGGCCGAGCGCGGCGAAACCGTGGGCAGCGTCCGCCAGGAGTTCCGCGGCCTCTTCGACGGCGTCGGCACCGTCGAGGTAGCGGCACAGGCCTCGGGCGCGGGTCAGCGCTGCGCGCAGAGCGGCGTGCGCGGGGTGCGCTCCCACCCGTTCCTGCATGTGCTCCAGCAGACCGCGGGCCTCGTCCGTACGACCGCAGAGCGCGTACGCCTCCACCGCGTCCCCCTGCCAGCGCAGCACCGCCGGATCAGCGGCCCCCGAGCGCGACTCCAGCTCCGCGACCTCCGACAACGTCGCGGCGGCCTTCTCGACGCGACCGGTGTGCAGAAGCGCAGCCCCCAGGGCCCACAGGCCGCGTGTGGTGTGCAGCGCATCCTGTTCCTCGCGCGAGGCGCGCACGCCGTGGGCGGCGTAGCGCAGTGCATGGGCGAAACTGCCGCCGCCGGCCTCGGCCATGGCCGCCGTATACCAAGCGGGACCGGGTGACAGGCCTGCCGCCGCCGTGAGGTCGACGGCGCGCGCCGACCAGCGCAGCGCCTGACCGCAGGCACCACGCCCTGCCTCGACCTCGGCGAGGCTGCGCCACAGGTCCACCAGGTCCTCCGGCTCACCGCACTCCTGGGCCGGGGGCATCAGCTGCAGGAGGAGAGCGCGGGCCTCGGGCAGGCGGGCGTCGAACACCGCGTGGCGGGCGGCGAGGTACTGGGGGCTGTTGCGGATCCCCAGCCGCGCGGGCGGCACGGCCAGCGCCAGTGCCCGGTCCAAGGTGGCCGTGGCGGTGTCGAGATGGCCCAGGACGCGCTGCATCCGGGCGGTCATCGTGAGCGCGGCCGCCTCCAGCGGGATGTCGCGAGCTGTCTCGGCCAGGCCGGTGGCGGCCTGTGCGTGGTGCAGGGCGCTTGTCGCATCCTCGCCGGAGAGGTTGGCCTGCACGGCGGCGCGTAGTTCGACGGCGGCGAGCAACGCGGGGTCCTGGGCGGCGGTTCTGCGGGCGGTGGCCAGCAACGGGCGCGTGCCGGCGGTGTCCTGACCGTGCGCGTCGACCACGGACAGCAGGGCGTGCACCTGCTGGGCGGGAGCGCCGTGTTCCGCCACGATGCGGTCCGCCGCCAGGCGGGACAGCGCGGCAGAGCCACCGGCCGCTGCCTCCTGCGCCGCCTCGGCGAGGCGGTCCAGGCGCAGCCGGTGCCGATCGGCGGGAGTAAGGCGCGCGGCGAGGAACAACAGCTCGGCCGCGCGCAGACGTTCGCCCACCGCGCGGGCCATGGCCGCCGTGTGCGCGGTGTCTTCGGCGACGGCCAGGTCCGGGGACTCCTGGGCCAGCGCGGTGTGCAGGGCGCGCGCGACGGTTCCACGACAGCAGGCGGCCAGCGCACGGTGGATCGCGGTGCGTCGCTCCCGGGTGACCGTGGTGGCCGCGGCGTCGGCCAGCGCCGGCGCGGCGAACCGGTAGGGGAGAGGCACACCCGCGGGCAGAGAGCCCCTGGTGCCGTCGGTGGTGAGCAGCCCGGCGTCGAGGGCGTGGGCGAGATGGTCTTCGGCGCTGCGGCATCCGCTCTGCCGCAGCAGGTCCGCGTCACATCCGCCCGCGAGCGCCGCGACCTGAAGCGTGGTGCGGACGTCGGCGGGAGCAGTGGCGAGCCAGGCGGCGGCGAGGTCGCACACCTGCCGTGGCGGGTCAGGGGGCCCGGTGCGGCCGTCCGCGACGCCAGGAGGGGATCGCAACCAGGCGTCGAGCAGCCCCCGATGGCCGCCGCAGTAGCGGTGCAGGGGCGGCGCCCACCGAGCGGGCCACCCCAGGCGCGCGCATTCGGCTGCCGTCTCGGCGAGGTCGCAGGCGGGCATGGGCAGGACCACTGGATGGCCGCCGAGGAGCGCGGCCGCGGCTGAGGGGTGGCCGCTGGTGCGTTCGGCTGCCACAGCGGTCAACCGATCGGCGGCAAAGGTGCGGAGGGCGTAGCCGATCAGGTCCGCGCTGGCGGGGTCCAGCCACTGTGCGCCGTCGATTACGAGCAGAACCGGAGGACCTTCGGCGAGCAGGCGGGTCAAGGCCAGTCGCAGCCGCAGCGGGTCGTCGGCGGTGCCGGTGGGCAGGGCGGCGATCCACGCGGGGTCCTGCGTGAGGGAGTGCGTGGCTGGGGCTGATGCGGCCTCTGCGGTCTCTGTGATCCCGGTGCTCCCTGTGACCCCCGAAGCCTCCGCAACCCCCTTGATCCCCGTGAGCCTCCCGGTTTCTGGCATCTGAGCGGGTGCCGCAGGCAGGATGCTGGTCGCCCCGTCCTCCAGAGACGCGGTGACCTGCGAGGACTGCGCACACTGGGCGTGCTCTGGGGACGTGGGGGACTTGGGGGAGAGGGCAGCACATGCTGGACGAGCGCCCGCCACCCCGGCACGTGCGGCGCCAGGGTCGGCCCCCTGCACCGTCCCACCGTGCACGCCATCGCCGACCTTCTGCGGCTGTGCCGCACTGAGCAGCTGCACCAACGCGCCGTAGCGGACCCCGGCATCACCCTCCTGCGTACGCACCCGCAGACATCGACGCATCACACCGGCATCCCGCACGGCTGACGCCTGCTCGGCCAGCGCGTCCAGCAGAGTGCTCTTGCCCGCACCCCACGAACCACTGACCGCCAACCGCCCGTGGCGCTCCAGCAGCGCGGCGGCGTCGCGGACCACGGCGGCCCAGCCGTCCTCCGCTGGACCTGTCTCGCCGTCCCCACTCGTGTGTCCTCGCACAGCGGGCACCGTAGACGCCCGCCCGCCCCACCACAACGCTTGGGTACGGCCCGCGTACGGGACGAGGGATCTCCCTGACACGCCCCTCTCACCGACCAGGTCCGTCGTGCACGCTCCCCACCGCCTCCGGCCGTGGGGAGCGTGCACGACGGGGGCCTTCCCGGATACCGCCCACGCCCCGTCACCAGCACGCTGTGGGCCGTCCCGGCGGCATGCCCACCGGTCTCCCCACACCCGCCCGAGACACCACAGCGCTGCTGATGCCTCGTCACCGGCGACCCTCCCCGAAAGGACACACCCCCATGCCAACCCATTCCCAACGACCGCTCCTGACCGGCCTCTTGGCCGCGGCGGCGCTCGCCGGACTGGCTGCCCTGCCGGCTCTGCCCGCCCAGGCGGACACCCCCTCCGAGCCATCCCCGAAGACGACGGCCGAGCCGCGACTGTCGGCAGAACTCCGCGCCGCCCTGGCGCGAGACCTTGGGGTGAGCCCCGCGGGTGTGGCCACGCGCCTGGCCGACGAACGGCGCGCCCAGCGCGTGGCCACGGAGGTCCGCGCCACCATCGGCGACCAGGCCACCTCCCTCTGGTTCGACGCGGCCGACGGCCGCCTGCATGCCACCGTCACCACGCCCCGGGCCGCCGAAGCCGCGCGGACGGCGGGAGCCGTGCCGCACCAAACGCGCCGTACACGCGCCGAGTTGGAGGCGGCGGCGCACAAGGTCGGTGCGTGGAGCCGGGGCGTACCCGGCGTGCGCTCGTGGGGTCCAAACGCCCGCGCGGGACGCGTCGACGTGGTCATCGACCCTGACGCAACGTCCGCGGCCACCCAGGCTCTGCGGGCCAAGCTCGCCTCCCTCGGCGGCCTCATACGGGTGGTCGAGTCCCGCGACGTACCCCGCCAGCAGGGCGGAAACGTGGTGGGCGGCGAGAAGTGGACGCCCGGCAGCGAATCACCCTGCTCGATCGGCTTCCCCGTCACCCGGACCAGCGGTGCCGGCAAGGCGTTCCTCACCGCCGGGCACTGCACCAACGACGTGAGCCAGCCCGCATACGGAAGGGACGGCACGCGCGTCGGTACCTCGAACAAGAACGGCACCGGGTCGGTCAACGCCCGCGAAGGCGACATGGGCATCGTCGACGTCGACCAGACCGGCTGGTCGCTCGCGCCCACGGTGGCGGGCTGGGGCCAGGGGGATGTCACCGTGACGGGCTCCGCCGAAGCGGTCGTGGGCACCGCCGTATGCCACTCGGGCCAGACCACCGGATACCAGTGCGGTGAGGTCACCAAGGTCAACCAGAGCGTCGACTACGGCAACGTCGTGATCGATGGACTGTCCTACTCCAGCGCCTGCTCGGCAGGCGGCGACTCGGGCGGCAGCTACATCACCCCGGCCGGTGGCCGGGCCGTGGGCCTGCACTCCGGCGGCGGCAGCGCGACATGCAGCGGCGGAAGCGGCGAGAAGTACACCATCTTCCAGCCGGTCAACGAAGCGCTCACCAAGTTCGGCGCGCAGCTGGTGACATCGGACCCGCAGCCCGGCGAAGTGCGAGTGTCGGCGGTCTCCGCACAGACCACCGCCACCGGCAGCAAGGTGGAGCTGCCCAACAGCGCCGAGGGCGGCACCGCCCCCTACACCTGGTCCGCCATCGGCTTGCCCACGGGCCTGTCCATCGCCGCATCCACCGGCACCATCACCGGAAGCCCGACGGCCGCAGGCACCCACCAAGTGACGCTGACCGCAACGGACGCGGCCGGAAAGAAGGGCACCACGTCCTTCACCTGGACCGTGACGGCGCCCGGCACCGGCGCGCCCAAGCTCGCCGACCCCGGCAGCCAGAACGGCTACGTGGGCAAGCCGCTGAGCGTGCCGCTCAAGGCGACCGGCGGCACAGCCCCGTACACCTTCTCCGCGACGAACCTCCCGGCAGGACTGACGGTCAACCCGGCCACGGGCGTGATCGCGGGCACGCCCACGGTCTGGGGATTCAGCAACGCGACGCTGACCGTCACGGACGCGACAGGCAAGAAGACCTCCCTCACCGTCACCTTCACCATCTGGTCCTGACCGATGAACGACCGCCGTCCCGGCCCCACCGACCGGGACGGCGGCTGAGCGGGCTACGTAGGGTATGCGGCGTCGCACGCGGAGCCGCCGGAACGTGGCGTCCGCGGTCCGGGCTGCAGTCAACTGATCAGCAAAGGGGGGCCCCGTCATGAGCACGGGAAACG
Source organism: Streptomyces sp. NPDC032198 (assembly GCF_040636975.1). Taxonomy (NCBI): domain Bacteria; kingdom Bacillati; phylum Actinomycetota; class Actinomycetes; order Kitasatosporales; family Streptomycetaceae; genus Streptomyces; species Streptomyces sp. NPDC032198. The sequence goes on from NZ_JBEZVL010000008.1 coordinate 363,877, forward strand.
CGCAGTGGATACGTATCGCGTCGGGCGTCGTCATGGCGGCGAGCATGGTGTGGGCGGTGTGCCTCGCCTTCTGGCCGGTCCAGTACGAAGGCAAGGGACAACTGCGCGAGGGCAGGGCTGCGGAGTGGCCCGCGCCGTGCGGGGCGCCCGCGTTCGTACGAGCAGTCGTCCTTCGCCGAATGGTTATTCGACGAGCGGGAGTTGGCCGACAGGGACGCCAAGCGGTTCGCGGCTGCATGCACCCGAGTCTGCGGCGCGGTGGGTGTCATCGTGATCACGTTGCCCATCGCCGTGCTGTGGGTACGCAGCGATGTCACCCGCCAGGCCAAACGCGCAGGGGTGGTCTGAGGCGCCAAGTGCCGAAGCAGGCACTGCTCCGACGTCAGCAGGCCGGGGATCCGCTCAAGCAGCGCCGGCAACTGTGACTGATGGCCTGGCGCGGCGAACCACTCAAGCAGACATCGCCGACGGGCGTGACAGTCACTCCCGAGCGAACGCCACCGCTCACCGATCGGATACGGACGGGGTTCGGGGTCAGGATTGGCTCGGCTCCTCATCCGGGTGAGGGAGCGTGCCTCAGCGCGATGGCTGGGTCTGCCCGTGCAGGCTACGAAGGCTCGCAGCCAGCCTTTCGAACGGAGCTCTGTGCGTCTCTGCCCCTCCCACACCGCGATCCGCTCCCGCTCGTGCCCGGACAGGGCCAAGCACCGCGTGCGCGCGCACCGCTTCAGGACCGAGCCGCGCGGCGCGCTCGTCGCCACACTGCTTGCCCTGTCCCTGGTCGGCGCCCCCACCTCGGTGGCCCGGACGGCGGAGCCCGCCAAGTGCATGAACGGGCAGAGGGATTCGAAAGGACACTCCTCCGTCGACGGCGCCGAAATCGCGTGGGAGGACGCGAGCCGGTTCGACGACGCGCGCCGCCATGCCCATGCGGCGTGGTCGCGAACGGGCCTCGATCGGGTGAGATTTCCCGCCGATGGCGCCACCCGGATCGCCGATCTGGAATGGTCAGACGTCGCTACGACACGGCCACCGTGGAAGGGCGTTCTGGGGCGCTGGAAGGGGATGCAGGGCACCGACGCACTGAAGCTCAACAGGGCCTACCGAGGTGTTCAACGCACTCGACCTCGACTCCTCCGGAAACCTGTCGCGGAGCGAGTACCACAACGCCGTCTCCGAGTCCTTCTACGGGGATGACCCCGACTCGCCCGCCATCCACATATTCGGCCGTCTTGCGTAAGGGATGGGCAGCCGGCTCCCTGCCCCCCTTGACACCTGAGGCTTCGATGGAACCCGGGTGACCGGCTCCCGGGCCCTGGGCCGGGCCGACCCGCTTCGGGGCCCAGCGTGTACGCGCCGTACGCAGCATCCGCCGACGGCACCCAGTACGTGCGCTTGATCACCAAAACGCGGACGTCAGGTCTGTACCGCGGTGAGTCGGCATGACATGAGAAGCCCCATCAGCCACTCCGTTCAAGGAGCCCCCATGGCGCATGACAGCACCGAACGGAAGTTCACCTTCCTGTTCACCTGGTTCGACCGCACGGGCGACGGCTACCTCACCCGCAGCGACTTCCAGCAGATCGGCGAGGTATTCGCCGCGGTAGCCCCGGACGAGGGCAACAAGAGCGCGCTGCGCGACGCCTTCATGCTCTGGTGGGACGTCATGGGCGAGGCCGGTGCCCGGGACGCTCAAGGCCGCATCGATCGCCAACAGTTCATCACCGCCATGCGCTCCCACGTCGCCGCCGACGCCAAGACCGTCGAACGCCTGGTGACGCCCATCATCGACGCCCTCATGCGCGCCCTGGACACCGACAAGAGCGGCATGCTGACCGCTGATGAGTACGTGCGCATGTACGAAGCCCTCGGCATCGACCCGGCCACCTCCGGCGCGGCCTTCCAGCGCCTTGACCGCAACGGCAGCGGCACCATCACCCATGACGAGTTCCGCACCGCCATCGAAGAGTTCTACCTCAGCACCGATACCGAGGCCCCCGGCAACTGGTTGCTCGGATCGCCCCTGCCGCGTGGCTGATCGGTCCCGATGAGCACCGTGTCTTGATGCCGCCGCGGTGGTCATGCCCACCGCGGTCGGCGCGCATCGTCCTTGTCGAGTGCACGCCCTTGAGGTGACGGCCGCTGGCTCTCGCAATGTGTACCGGGGCCGGGGAGCGCGAAGAGGATTCATGGCTGGGAGTCGGCATGGCCCACGGTCGTCTGGTCAGTCGTTGCCGCCCGCTACGACATAGGGGGACTGGAACATGTCGTCTGTCCATTCGCTCTGCTTGGAGACGACGTAGGCAGTGATGGCGGTGGTCTTGCGGAAGTTCCCTGCGGGAGCGGATGTCAGGCACTGTGTGCCGGGTGAGGCGTCAGCCGGCTGGAGATCAGAGGGAACGCAGTCCTCGGGGGCCTTCCCCAGGCCTTTGCACACCGCGAGTATGTCGGTGTTGCCCCGGGCGGATTCGTGGACGCCCACAGCGAGGCGGCGCCCCGCCGTGAGCTCATTCTGGTCAGAGTAGGCCTCAAAGTAGTCGCCGGAGTGAACTCCGCAGGAGCCGAAAACCTGGGAAGGTCGGCCGCCGTACACCTGTTCGTACGGAGTCCGGTTGAGAGTCAACTCTCCAGCTCGGCCGAGCGGAAACGAGGGGCGGAAGTCTTTCCTGTCGGCGAAAATCCCCACGGACAGCACGCTGATGTTGTCCGGGTCCACCAGGAGTTGAATGCGCTCCCACTTCCGGTTGTACTGATAAACCCTGTTACCGGAGGGCAGCCTCTGTGTGTAGTGCGGCTTGTCATCCATGATCTCGGTCGTGCGGTCGAACGTCTGTCCCGGCCTCAACTGCTCGACTAGCTGCTGCTCCTCCTCCACCGGCGAGTCCTGGGTGATTCGTCGGACCGCCCACACCCCACCGCCGATCACAGCGATCAGTGCTGCCAGCGCACCCAGCAGCCGCTCAACCGTGTTCCATTTCCGCCCACGCCGCCCGGTCTCTGTAACGTTTCCTGCAGCCTCGTCGCTGGCGTCCATCACTAGGCTGCGCCTCCTCGTCCCACCTAGAGTCCTGCGCACTTCACCACGCGGAAGGGGAACAGCCAGGAAGACGAGGCCAGAAAAGAAGCCCGTACACCCGGTTTGCGCAGCTCTGCGCCCGCAGCCACCACCGCGCGCGAAGCAGTGAAGACGCCCGCGGGGGTCTGCAGGAGATAGCCTCCTCCTCGGGCTGCGGTGAGGGTTCCGGCCGGAGTTCGGGTGATGTTGGGCTGCGCGGCCAGGACCGCATCCAGGGTGGCCAGCCATGCCCGGGCGTCGAGGAAGCCCTCCTTGGGCAAGTACCAGGCCCGCAGGGCACGATCGTTGTCCAGCGGCCGGTACCGAATATCCGCCGGGGCAGTCTCCTGACAGGGCAGACCGTACTCACGGGCGGTGCGGGCGACGGCGGTGAACGAGACCTCATCCAGAGCGGAGGAGACCGAATTCAAAATCATGAAGGTGCCGGTGCCGTAACCATCGTGCTGCGGGGCAGTGGGCGCGCAGACACGGACTTGCTCCCGCCAGGACGGCCAGCGCCCGGCCGCCTCGATCGCAAGTTCCGTACGCAGCCGGCCATGCCGGGTCCGCGGCCCAAGGCCAGTGACCTCACCCAGCGCGCTGAGCATCGCCCCCGCCGCTCCCGACGCCGCCGACGTCCCACCGCCGGTGTCACCGGCCAGCACTACCCGAATCGAAGGCTCCGCCGCCGCGAGCGCGAACGCCAGCGAACGACCCACTACGCCCGCCCCCACCACCAACACATCCGCTTGTCGTGCAGCCACGCCCGCACCTCTCGCCACCGGAGCCGCTCCGTCGACCATCCATCCTTGGGCGCCAAGATCAGGCCACGGGCCGACCACGCTTCGCCAGCCACCTCGCCGCCCGCAGCCGGTATAGCGAAGGACCTGCCAAGAGGCGGCATGGGCCGACCATGCTGCACCCCCAGACAGCACCGGCAGAGAAGGCCCTCGCCCTTGCGCTTCTTCTCCCGCTTGAACGAGGGCCGCAGCAGTTCGGCCCCGCGCATGACCAGGTCATCAACTGTCCGACGCGGTCGCCGAACTACATCGCGATGCACGCGCCGCGGCCAGAGGACGCCGCTGAGCAACCATCACCGCTAGGACGACGGGCGCGCGCACCGAGGTCGTGCTCCAGGTGGTGGATGCGGCACGCGGATGGCCGTCCAGCCAAATCCCCGCTCAGGGCACCGTGCTGCGAAAGGGGCGTCGTCCGACCCGCATGGGCCATCGCCGGCCTGGAGCGAGCCCGGCGGGAACGGGGCTGCTGGAGGATGCCCGGCCCCGGCTGCCCTCGCTCAGGCGTGCGGCACCGGGTTGGTGAGCAGACAGCACGCTAGGCAAGGAACGACAGCTGTCCGCGCTTGTCCACATGGATGGCCTGGTCAAGCCACTTCACATCCTGCACGCCGTCTGTACAGCTCGTCGAGATGTCCTGGCAGAAGTAGCCGGTATTCTTACCAGGCTCCGCCGTGAAGACCTTCGGCAGCCGATCGCACCGCGGATCCACCGGCGCCAGAGGGCCTTGTGTCGTCCCGTTCTTCCCCTGCTCCCAGGCATACAGGTCGTAGACCGACTGGGCGGTGTGCACGGTCTTCAGCGGCCGGGCCGTGTAGACGAAGTCCTGGCTGAATATGCCGGCGGTGCCCGATGTCATCCCCTTGCTGGTCACCAGCCACGGCACGGTCACACCCTCGAATTTCACGGTGCAGCGGACCGTCTCGCCGCGTGGCCGCACGACCTCGCCCTCACACTTGCCGGCGTCGGTCTTGCCGATGGCACCTGCCATGTCCAGGGTCTCCTGCCGCAGGTGGTTGAGTACCTTCTCGACGGGATCCGCCTTCAAATCCGGCGGGGGGAGCGCCTTGTCCAACGCGGAATCGGCGATACCGGGGTGCTGTTGGCTCGGCTCGATCTCCACCGGCCGCTTCTCGCCCTTGGCCGACGAGAGCTTCGGCTTCGCGTCGCAGCCGCTCGGCTCGTCAGCGCAGCCGCCAGTCATGGCCAACACGGCTGCCACGGCAGGGATCATGAGACGCCTCATCTCCCTGTCCTATCCACTCGCGCTGGATGGCACACCCGTCAGGCGGGAGGAGGAGAGGCCTCCCCAGCCGGGCTTCTTCTCGTCGTACGGGCCCCCTCGCCGACGACAATGTCCGAGCCTTGCGAGATCGCCGGCCCCGGGGCCTGAGGGCGTGTCCAGCTTGGCTCTCTGACGGCACGATCGTGGAGGTTCGCGGCATCCGCCGGACCGTCGCCTGCGAGCACAGGTTGAAGATCGGTGGTGCAGACGCCTCTTCACCAGCCAAGCGGGTCTCAACTAATCTTGTACGAAGTGCGTGTTGGCTGGGGCTCCTTGTCGTCGGTGTTCATGCGACAGGAACCTGCTGGCGCACTCCTGGGCTACGGGCCGTCGGAACACCACAGGTCAGACGGCCATCCACCGGGAATTCCGGTGGCCATCAGCCCGGACTCCACTGGCCGCACACCTGGACTTTGCCACGCCCGCCGTCACTTGTTTTTATCGGGTCCTCGCGCCATATGGGGACATGCAGGTTGAGGAGCCGTCCAGGGGCTGGATCGGCATGTCAGACCGAGGCGCTCTATCCACAGCCGAGTTGTAGGTCTGAAAGCCCGGTGAGGACGAGCCTGACCTGCTCAAGTTCGGCGAGGTGCGACCGGAGGAGTTGGCCGCTGCCCTCCGGCGGACGCAGTCACGGAGAATCTGCAGCAAGGGGGCACGAAAGGCCGATGAGGGTCAGGGCAAGATGACGGGAACTGCCCCAGAAGGCCAGATCCCTACTGCGACCGCAGCGTCTACGCTGTCGCAGTGACGACCTTCGGAAGTGGCCATCGAATCCCGAACCTCCCGGACGCGCTCACGACATGGTTCGCCGAGAACGGAGCGGTTCTCCGCACACGTGGGATCACCGCTGAACTGCGGCACTCCCCAGAAGACGGCCGACTCAAGAACAGCGCATGGCTGACTGCCGAGGTCGGGAACCGGGTCATACAAATCACCGTCTGGAACAGCGGTGAAGCCGAACTCGACTTCGTGGACCTCGGCAGCGGTGACCACCGTCCCGAGCACCGAGACCTCCGAACCGAGCAGGAACTCCGTGCCCTCCTCGGATCCGTACTCGACTGGATCGTCCTCGGCACGAACAGCTGACCGTCAAGATCTGTGGAGCGCGGCGCTATCCGGCACCTTCGGGTCTCGTGCCGAAGCGCAATGCAGCAGCTCCTGTTCCTGCGCGGCGACGCGCCCGATGTAGCGCACCCGTTGGGTGGCCGCCGAACGGCGGCTTGGCGACGTGCCGCACCCGCCCATGCTGGTCTCCACCCCCCCTCATCGGCCGCGCCCGTACCGCACTGCTCCGCGTAGTGTCGCGCTCTCCAGGAGTACACCCAGTGACGACGCCTCAGCGACGTCACTGGGCTCGCCTGCACTGCGGAAGACAGATTGTCCTCGCGGTGCCCCATGCCCTCGCAGCCCGGACCCGGTTTGCCTGGCTGGCGCCAGGGTTCAGGCGCTGCAAGGGTACCGACGTACAGAATGTCCCTGCCCCCCCTGCAGGCACGGCGGGACAACCGGGCCGCTTGTCGTGCGTCAGGCGTGGAGGCGTCCAGCCCGGAGGTCGCTGATGAAGTTGGAGAACGAGGCGGGGGTGATCAGCAGGACGGGGCCACTGGGGTTCTTCGAGTCGCGGACGGCGACGCCCTGGTGTGACTCGATGACGTCTGCGACCTCGACGCACTGGCCTTACTCGCCGCCGCTGTGCGACGACTTGCGCCATGTGGATCCGGACAGGTCTGTTGCCATGAGGGTCTCGGTGGTCACCTGGTCTTTCCTCTCAGGTACTGGCTGATGAGATCCCACGATTTGGTCATGGGATGTGCAGCGTCGGCGGCCTTCTTGAAGACCTCTGCCATGTAAGCGATGCTGCGGGTGCCCCTCAAGGCCACGCGCCTTCCACCCCGGAGAGGTGATCTAGCGTCGGCACACGAACGGCCCGACAGCGCAGGGGTGTTGCTTGCGTAGGCGTTCGGCGCCCCCGCAGTGGGGCCGGCCATACCTCGAGGCGCCCTGGAGGCGGAACACCGTGGCCCTCGGCGGTTGACGGCCAAGGACTGGGACCCTCACTGCTGCCGTAGGGCGTGGGAGTGAACGGGCGGCCCCAGTAGACAAAATAGCCGACTCCACCCTTGGATTTCTGCGCGCCACTTCCAGGGGCGATTCCTGGAGCACATCCCGGAAATCGCTTTCAAGTACGACGGCTCGGTGGAGCGCACCGCGCAGATCATCGACGCTGCCGGGTTCGAGGTCGACTGGAAGGTGTGGGAGGCGGGTTACGCCAAGTGCGGCCGCTGCAGGCCGGGCGAGAACTGCCACTGATCTGCCGACAAGTGATCGGGCCCGGAGGCGCGATGAGCGCCCGGGCCCATACTTGCGCGTCCGAGTGGGCGAAGTGCGTCGTTCCCGGTTGACGGGTGGCAGGCGCGAGTACGGTGATCAGCTCACCCAGCGGGCCCCACCGGCATCTTGAGGAGCCTTTTGCCCACCGCGCCGCACAGTGCCGCCGAGTACTGGGACCGCTACCTGCCCCACCACGGCGACGGCGAGCACCCCGCCCTGCAGCCCGAGTTCGAGTGGACCCAGTACAGCGGCCACGGCCCCGGCGCCGAAGTCCTGGGCCGGCCCGCCCGTGCCCCTGGACCTGGGCCCCGCCCGGGGCAGGGAAGCCTCCTACCTGGCCCGGCAGGGTACCGAAGTCACCGGCGTTGACCTCTCCCGCCTCCAGGTAGAGCGGGCCCGCGCCTGGTGGTCGGCCGAACCGCGCCTGAGATTCGTGCAGTCCGACGCGTGCGACTTCCTGCGCGAAGACGACACCGCCTACCACGCGATCTACTCCGTGTGGGGCGCCGTCTGGTTCACCGACCCCGACGCGCTGCTCCCCTTGATCGCCGGACGCCTCGCACCGGGCGGCATCCTGGCCTTAAGCCACGCCGAGCCGGCAAATGGCGCCTACGGACCCCAGGCCATGGGCGGCAAGTACCTGGAGGGACGCAGGAACGAACTCACCGTGCTGCGCTGGCAGTATCCGCCGCGCAGCTGGCATGACCTGCTCAAACGGCACGGATTCGCCAGGGTCGAGGCGAGCGTGCTGGCCGCGCCGGAGGCAGGCAAACTGGGCACGCTGATGGTGACTGCGCGACGAGGAGACCCCACGGCTCCCTGATCCTGACAAGGTCAGCTGATGCCGACGACGGCGACCCCGCCCCGCCGCTGAAGGGCAGGGGCACCGCGCTCTCACTCCGGAAGCATCGATCGGAGCGATCGTGCCGGCGCGCCTGACGGATCGCGGGTGACCTGGCTCTGCAGAACCCAGACGCACACGGCCGGTCGTCGTCCCCTCCCTTGACAGGGGGAGACCGAAGACACCGTTTACCTGTCGAAGCCCGAAGCCCGAAGCCCGAAGCCCGAAGCCCGAAGCCCGGAATCGGTGGCGGCCCGCCAAGCGGCCGCAAGGTGTGCCGCGCTTCCGTGGGCACACATCCCGCCCCAGTTCACGGCGAGGCGAGTGGTACTTCAACGCCGGGTGGTGCTCCAACGGCCAGGTCCATGTCACGTAGGCGTCGAACGATGCCGCACAGACCGCGTAAGCCCTCGGCCTTGCGACCGGGTCCCTCGTGGTGCCCCGGTCCGCCAGGAGGCTGACCGGGGCAAGGGCATGCGCACTGATCAGTCAGCGCAGCCGGTTACGCGCTCTGGTTCAGCAGACAGGTGTCGATGACCTCGGCGACCAGGGCGGCGCCCCGGCTGTTCTGGTGGATGTGGTCGGTCGTGAGCACGAGGCCTCGGCGCCGCGAGATCGTGTCGAGACTGTGGCGCAGCACGGCGTGCCGCACCAGGACGCCGAGGCCTGCCGCGGGCGTTAGTTCCCGGTAGGGGATCGGTGGCGGGTCTGCGTGGCGTAGTTCCTCGATCTGGCGTTCGTGGAGCGGGAGGTAGGTCGCCCCGCCGGTGGTGGCCACCTCGGCGATCAGTCGGCTGTAGGTCTGCGATGCCTGTGCGGCCGCGCCGTCGAGTTGTTGGCCCAGGATCGGTAGCGAGAGTAGACCGATCGTCGCGTCGGTCTGCGTGCGCAGCCGTTCGACGAGGCCTCCCAGGCACTGCTGGAACCAGCCGGCCGACGGGCGCTGGGGGAGTTGTTTGCGCGTCATGGTGCGTTCGATGGGGTAGCCGGCGAGGCTCGCTCGGGCATCGTTGGTCCCGATCAACACGGTGATCACCTCGGGCGGGTCCGCAACGACGGCATCGAGGTGCCGGAAGAGGTTGTAGGCGAAGTCTCCGTTGGCGCCGAAGCGGGCGAGGTGCACGGCGCCGGGAGGGTGGCGTCGTTGGAGCAGGTCCAGGTAGTCGACGCTGAACTGCGCGCGGGTGAGGCTGTCGCCGAGGCAGGCGATGCGTGTCCTCACGGCGTGTGCGTTTCGGGCGTGCCGGCGTGCTCTGTGGGGCGGGCGTCGATCCGGGGGCGGTGGTCGGTGCCGAGGCCGGCGGTGATGGTCAAGATGGTCGCCGGCCCCGCCATATCGACCGCGTGCCACGTCCCGGCCGGATTGACGGTGGCCTCGCCCGGCGCGAGCACGACGTGGTCGGTCACCCCGTCCACGTCACGGGTGACTGTCACCGACCCGCGCAGACAGACGACCAGTTCGTCGCCGGCGGGGTGGCGCTCCCAGTCGTCGCCGACGCCGACGCCGTCGCCGTCGAAGATCGTCACTATCCGGCCCTCGGCACCGTCCGCCGCGACCGCGGCGCTGTAGGCCTTGAGCACCTGTGAGTCCCAGGAGAAGCCTTCGATGGGTTTCGCTGTCGATCCCAGCCCGAGGTGCACGGGGGTTGTCCGCAGGTCGATGGGATTGTGTTCGTGGTTGCCCAGTCTCATGCCGACGATCGTCACAGGACAGCGATCGGGTGGTCTTGAAGGAATGGGAACGAAAGCTGACGCGATGGGCAGCCGGGCGGCGACTACCCGCTCCCCAGGAGGATTTCGCCCCGGCGCCAGGCCGTTGGCGATCGGCCCGTGAACTCGCGCCAGTCGCGCACGAGATGGGCCTGGTCGGCGTAGCCGGAGACACTTGCCACCTCGGACCACGCGAGCGGGTCGTGTGCGGTCGCCAGTTCGTGCGCGTGCTCGAAGCGCAGGACGCGGGCGAAGGTCTTCGGAGAGAGGCCCACCTCGCCGCGAAACCGCTCGGTGAGGTAGCGACGGCTCCAGCCCAGTTCCGTGGCGATCGCCCCCACCTGGATGCGGCCCTGCGCGGCGACGAGGCGGCGCCATGCCTCGGCCACCTCGGGGCGCACCCGGGACGCGGGGTCGCCGCCGGAGCTGCGGCCGACGGCTCGCAGGAGCGCCTCGTCCAGCGCGGCGAACCGCGCGGCCCACGTGGTCGCCTCTCGGAGCCGGTCGACCAACTCGACACCAAGCGTCCCGAGAAGCTCGTCGAGTGGGACCAGTTGGTGGGCGAGCGCGGCGGCCGGCACACCGTAGATGGCCCGGGCCCCGAGCGGTGTCAGCGACACCTGCACGCCTTGCTGGCGTCCGTCGTGGTGGATCGCGACGGACCGGCACATCAGACCGCCGCCCAGGCCGTCGAATCGCGAGATCGGTGACCCGTCATCGACGCCCGCCGCCACCTCCAAAGGGCCGGACAGGCTGATCACCGCAGTGAGCAGGCGGCCCGGCGGACCGCAATGCACCCCAGACGGGAAGCCGCGAAGATCGAAACCGACGTACGAACCGACGTACCGCCGCAAGGCGAGCGCCGGACGTGCAGCCATCCTGGTAGCCGTATGGTCCTCCACCCTCGTCAGTGTACGAACCGGCGGGACCCTGGGCGTCCTTGTGCTGCACCGCATGGTGAAGGCCACCAAGGATGCTTCCTGGAGCCGCTGGCCCGGCTGGCGGAGGAAGGGTCCAGACCCAGCCGCTCGCCGACCGCCCCGACCTGCACCGGGCCGTCGGCCTCCGCACGATCGCCAGGAACTTGCGGCAGTCACCGGGCAGCGCGCCCTCGGCGGCCGCGTTCGCGGCTCCTCGCTCCAGCGCAACATGCCTCGGCTCTCTTGGCGTCCGCCCGGAGCCGGACGGGATCGGCGGGCGGATCCCACGAAGACGGGGGCGAGCAAGTCGCCGGAGGCGAAAACTCAAGCTGAGGGGGCGGGCGGCCGGGCAGAGGTCCAGGGTCGGCTCCGCCTGAATGGCCCACGCGAAACGCGAAAGAATGGCCCACATGCTTGGGCTGCCTGCATCCTAGGGTGGAGGCGAGCATCGTGGCGCACGCAAGCGCCCACCTCCCGCACCTCGGAGGAATCCTCATGCAAGCCATCACCGTCCAGGACCGCGAGGTCGGCGCCTACGGCCTCGCCCTCACCGAGCTGCCCCATCCGCACGCCGCGGAGAACGACGTCATCGTCAAGGTCCATGCCGCCGGCTTCACAGCGGGCGAACTGGCCTGGCCCGGCACCTGGACCGACCGGGCCGGACGCGACCGGACTCCGAGCGTGCCCGGCCACGAACTCTCCGGCGTGGTCACCGAACTCGGCTACGGCACCACCGGCCTGACCATCGGGCAGCGCGTGTACGGCCTGACGGACTGGGCCCGCAACGGCACCCTGGCCCAGTACACCGCAGTCGAGGCCCGCAACCTCGCCCCGCTCCCCGCCGACGTCGACCACGTCACGGCTGCCGCACTGCCGGTCTCCGGACTGACCGCCTGGCAGGCCCTGTTCGACCATGCCCACCTCCAGACCGGGCAGAGCGTCCTCATCCACGGCGCCGCGGGCGGCGTCGGCTCGATCGCCGTGCAGCTGGCCCGCGCGGTGGGCGCCCGAGTGATCGGCACCGGACGCGCCCATGACCGCGATACTGCACTCGGGCTGGGAGCCCACGCCTTCGTCGATCTCCAAGCCGACAAGCTGGAGGGCATCGGCGACGTCGACGTGGTGTTCGACGTGATCGGCGGCGCAATCCTCGAACGTTCCACCGCTCTGGTCCGCCCCGGCGGCACCCTGGTCACCATCGCCGAGCCCGTCAGCATCCATCCCCGCGACGGACGCGCTGTCTTCTTCGTCGTCGAACCCGACCGCGACCGCCTGAGCGACCTCGCCCAACGGGTACGGGACGGACGCCTCAAGCCGATCATTGGAGACGTACGGCCGCTCAACGAGGCGATCGCCGCCTTCACACCGGACAAGCGGACCTCCGGAAAGACGATCATCCGCGTCGCCGAGGACTGAGCCAGCGAGCCGCGTATGAGCAGATCGCCTTCCCCGCAGCGACGGGCCCAGGCATTGCGCAGGATTCCCTCATCGGCGCCTTCCAGACCCATCCCGTTCACCGTGGGGCGGGTGTGACACACGGTCAGCAGGGGGCGTCTAGGGTGTGCGCCGCCAACAGACGGCGCCATCGGGGGCTCTCGTACGGCAGCCAGCCTTCGTGGTCTGAGCTTCGTGCGGCCCTGGGCGGCGCGGTCGGGTCGGTGCGATGGGTGTCAGTCGTCGTCGACGATGAAGTCTGTTATCGCGGCGGCGATAGCTTCGGGCTGCTCTTCGGGGATGAAGTGTCCGGCGTCGGGTACGACGAGTCGGGTGGTGTTGTCGGCCCATGGGCTGATGGAGGCGGCCATGTCCGGAACGGAGCCGTGGCTGCTGGAGATTCCGAGGATGGGCACGGTCAGGTGCCGCCCCTTGAGCGCCTCGCGGTTCTTGCGCGCTGACTCCGCGGCGTCTCGGTAGTAAGCGAGGGAAGCGCGCAGGCCGCCGTCGATGGCGACGGCCGCCGCGTAGTGGTCGAGCTCGGCATCGTCGAAGGTGTCGGGTGACAGGGCCTTCATCTTCAGGAACCAGCCGACGTACTCGCGTTCACGGCCGGCAAGCAGTGTCTCGGGCAGATCGGGCACGGTATGGAACGCGAAATGCCAGGTTTTCCACGCTCGATCCGGGTCGGTGGGAATCGCCTCGGGGAGAGTGATTCCGGGGATCCCAGCGTCGAGCAGGGCGACCTGGCGCAGGCGGCTCTCGAAGGTGAGCGCGAGGGAGAAGGCGACCCAGGCGCCGATGTCGTGGGCGGCCAGGGAATAGGTCGACACGCCCAGAGCCTTCACGGCGGCGTGGACGTGCGCGGCGACCGCGTGCGTGTCGTAGCTGCGCTCCGGACGCTCGGAGTGCCCCTGCCCCGGCAGGTCGATCGCGATGACGTGGAACCGGTGGGTGAGGGTAGGCATGACCTTGCGCCAGGCCCACCAGGTCTGCGGGAATCCGGCGAGCAGGACGACGGTCGGGCCGCTCGGACGTCCGCCTTCGACGGCATGAAGGCGGACGCCGTCCGCGTCGACCCAGCGGTGAGTGAATCCGGCCAGATGCTGCAGGGGCAGGTCGCGGATGGGGTTGCTTTCGGCGATGTGCGAAGTGCTGGTTGCCGGGCTGGTCACGGGGATCCTCCGTGGGTGTCAGGTGTCAGGTGTCAGGTGTCAGGTGTCAGGTGTCAGGTGTCAGATGTGCGGCTGGAGCGGTGTAGCTGACGGCGTTGGCTGGGACCGCGTGGTGTGTTGCTCGCGCGGTCGCGAAGTGCTCGGTTGCATGGCGCCATGACCACGCTTGAAGGCTACACATCTTGAACCGAACGGTTCAAGATAGAATGGTGCGCAACGCAGTCCGCACCATCGACGCATCGGCAAGGAAGTTCCGCGTGGCAGGCAAGAAACAGTTCGACATGGACACGGTGCTTGACGCCGCGATGATCCAGTTCTGGCGCGACGGCTACGCCGACACCTCGTTGGACGATTTGTCTCGGGCAACCGGCCTGAACCGCAGCTCCATCTACTCCTCCCTCGGCGACAAGGACACGCTCTTCGTGCGCTGCCTGGACCTCTATGCCGCGCGCTATGGCCAGAAGTACGACGCCGCCCTGTCGTGCGCAGCCTCGGAACCCGTTTCTGCGGTCCGTGCGTTCTTCGACGTCACCCTGAAGCGCATCGCCGATCCCGAACTGCCTGACGGATGCTTGATGGCCCAGTCAGCCATGGCCATTCCCGTGCTGAGCCCGAGCGTCGCAGCGCACGCCAAGCAGGCGCTCGGCCTCCAGAGCCAGCGCCTGCGCGCCGCGCTGAAGGCCGGCCGACTGGCCGACCAGGACGCCGAGGCCTTCGCTGTACACGCAGCGGCCGTGAACCAGTCGCTCGCCGTCATGAGCAGGGCCGGGGCGAGCCCGGCGCAGCTCCTGGCCATCGTGGGCGTGACCCTTGACGCGCTGTCGCAGGCATTGCGCGCCTAACACATCTGATAAGGCCGTCGGACTCGCAGCCCGGTACGCACACTCATTTCAGAGGTACGGCTATTGCGGCGGCGACGAGGCCAACGACGCGAACCCAGTTCACCCGGCGCAGCGTTACACGTCTCCCGGCGGGCTGGACCCCGCAATGGCGTCGCGGATGCACCACGCGAAGGCCTCACCACGTCCGGCAAACAACGTAGGGAAGTCGTAGGGAAGGTTGAGTGGTGCTGGGTAACGCGTGTACCGAGCCACGACAGTTGGCGCCTGGGCACGCTGATTGGCATCGCCCTCGCTCGTCTGTGCCAGGATGCGCGGGTGGATATGAATGACGTTACGCGTGCCATTGCGGCCGCGACTTCGGTCGCCGCATCGCTCGACCTGCCGGCCAACGATGCAATCGTTCTCCACAACTCGAACAAGCTGGCACTGCGCCTGACGCCATGCGACGTCTTTGCCCGAATCGCCCCTGTGGGGCAAGAGGTTGCCCAGTTCGAAGTCGATCTCGCTCAGCAGCTCACCGAGGTCGGAAGCCCAATGTGTCCCTTGGAACCTCGGGCGGACCCGCGCGTACACATACGCGATGGCTTCGCAGTGACGCTGTGGACCTACTACGAGTCCGTGACACCGCACACCTCACCCGTCGACTACGCCAAGGCGCTCGAGCAGCTGCACACCGGCATGCGCAAGGTGGATCTGCCGAGCCCAAGATTTGCGGACCGGATCACGGAGGCGGAAGAGGTGGTCGCCGACCCGGATCGCTCGCCGGAGCTCGCCGACGCGGACCGTGTGTTGCTCAGCGGCAGGCTGGCAAGCCTGCGACGGGGGATCGAGGGCCGTGGCGCCGTGGAGCAGTTGCTCCACGGCGAGCCGCATCCAGGCAACGTGCTCAGCACGAAGAACGGCCCGTTGTTCATCGACCTCGAGACGTGCTGTCGTGGCCCCGTCGAGTTCGACCTTGCCCATGTACCCGAGGCGGTCTGCGAGCACTACCCGAACGTTGACCAAGGGCTGCTGGACGAGTGCCGGCAGCTCGTCATCGCGATGGTCGCCGCGTGGCGTTGGGAGCTTGGCGACCAGTTTCCCCATGGGAGGCAATTCGGAGAGGAACTCCTGCGCCTGCTGCGCGAGGGTCCTCCTTGGCCGACACTCGACACAGTGATCAGGCGACTGGAATGCCTGTCGAAATCGCTGAAGGTCACGTGAAAGCGGCAAGGAGCCAAGCGAGGAGACGGTCGCCGTTGCAACCATGCGTCGCCTCGTGGCCTATGTGGCCGCCGGGGGGCACCGCATAATACCAGCCCGGGAAGCTGCGGTCACCGCTGCGACAAGGGGGCCCCGTACCGGTGTGACAAGGGGACCCCCGTACCGGCGCCACTCTCGCGTGCCGGATGCTCTCGGAGCGCGGGGTACCTCGTCTGCGGGGCGAAGTGGGGTTTGATGGCCGCAGTTTCGGCGCGCCACCGGCCATGACCGCAAGGCGCGAATCGGATTCCGGACCGAGACGTATTGCGTTAGAGCGCACGCCAACTCCTAGGTTCGGCAGCATGCGATACGTCAAACTCGGAACCACCGGACTGGAAGTCTCCGCCATCACCCTCGGCTGCATGAGCTTCGGCGAGCCGGGCCGGGGCGGCGAGCCCTGGTCGCTGGGCGCGGACGCCAGCCGGGACATCATCAAGCAGGCCCTCGATGGCGGCGTCAACTTCCTCGACACGGCCAATGGGTACAGCGCCGGAAGCAGCGAGGAGATCGTCGGCCAGGCGGTCAAGGACTTCACCCGGCGAGAGGAGGTCGTTCTCTCCACCAAGGTCTGGATGCGGATGCGCCCCGGCCCCAACGGCGCCGGGCTGTCTCGCAAGGCGATCTTCGCCGAGCTCGACGCCTCCCTGAAGCGGCTGGGGACCGACTACATCGACCTGTACCAGATCCACCGCTGGGACTACGACACCCCGATCGAGGAAACCCTCGAGGCGCTGCACGACGCGGTCAAGTCGGGGAAGGTCCGCTACATCGGAGCCTCTTCCATGTACGCCTGGCAGTTCACCAAGGCCCTGTACCTGGCTGACCTGAACGGCTGGACCCGGTTCGTGTCGATGCAGGACCACTACAACCTCATCCACCGAGAAGCAGAGCGGGAGATGCTCCCGCTCTGCGCCGACCAGGGCATCGGCGTGATCCCGTGGAGCCCGCTGGCGCGGGGCAGGCTGACGCGGGCCCAGGACACCGTCACGGCGCGTGCCGAGACCGACGAGGGCGGCAAGATCCTCTACCGCGACGAGGACCAGGCAGTGGCCGAGCGCGTCCACGAGATCGCGGGCAAGCGGGGTCTGTCCCCGGCCCAGGTCGCCCTGGCCTGGGTCATGCGCAATCCGGCGGTGACCTCGCCCATCGTCGGCGTCACCAAACCGGCCCAACTGGCCGACGCGCTCGCCGCGGTGGACGTCGAACTCGACGAAGACGAGGCCGCCTACTTGGAGGAGCCCTACCAGCCGCATGAGGCTGACTACCTGGAGGAGTCCTTCTACAAGCCGCAGCAGGTGGCGGGCTCGGGGTCGCGGTAGTCCGGGCTACCGCCGGGCCTTCGACGCGTCCTTGGCCTCGGCCTTTCACAGCCCTCAAGTCGGCCCGGCGGTGCTCGCGGGCGGTCGCGCGTACCTGCTTGGTCCGAGCGCTGCCCGCCCCGCGGCCAGCAGCAGTACCACGCGCAGCGGAACGTGCCGATGACGGCGGACGCGCCCGTGGAAACCTGTGGCACATGCGTACCCGCCCACGCCAGGATGCGGCTATGCGTCACCTCCTGAGCGATCCCGAGTTGCAGGATCTGGTCCGGCGGTTCGTCACGCCTGATCGGCGATACCTTCGGTTGGGTGGGGGCCTTCTGCGGCTGAGCTCGGTCGAGCGCTCCGCGTTTGCGCGGGATCTGGCTCAGGCCGCGTACGAAATCACTCCGGTGGAGCTTGGGGTCCTCTTCGAGGGCGGATGGCGTGAGCGAAAGACTGCTGCCTGGCTGGTTGCTGTGGCTCACAGAAGCGAGTTCCGCGACCGCATAGGCCGGCTCCTGCTGGCCAGCGAGGGACCGTATGCGGGCGCGGCATACTGTGTCGCCCTTGCGAAGTTCGGCAGTGCAGCGGACGGCGAACTGCTCAGCGCCTACCTTGAGCACTACTTGGCGCGTCCCGACCTCGACTACGACCAGGCAGTCGTCCTGGGGACGCTCCTGTACCTCGATGAGATGCTTGGCGCCCAATACGCAAGACGGTTCCTGGCCTCGGGTGGTGCGTGGGACCGATGGCTCGAGGCCCGGGCCGTGCCGGCATTCGACCCGCAACACTGGCGGCAGACCGTGCAGCGGCTATGCGCGTTCGTCACTGAGACCGCTGAGACCTTCGTCGCGCCGGACTGCGGGAACCGGTCGTGACCGAGCGAGACAACATCCTCAACGAACTCGCCCAAGGCCTGCGCGCGATGTCACAGGGCATCGAGTGGTTCGACACTCACGGCCCCCAGGAGCAGGCCGAGATACTCCTGTTCCTGCGCCATCACTGCGTGCAGGCCCGCGCCGTCACCGAAGACGGACCGGAGAGCATCCGCCGTGCCGGACTGCGCCCGACACACACGCCCGCGGTTCTGATCACCCGCGGCCCGATCGACCAGCAACTGGGCAAGATCGCCGGCCTCATCCCTGCCGACGAACGCCGCAAAGCATTTCGGCTGCTGGTCGCCGTACTCGCGGTCGCTGACGCACGGCGCCGCGAACGCTTCTGCTCCGGCGGATGCGGCCACTGGTGGCACAACCTGCCCGTTGCCGACGGGTGATGACGAGTCCACCACCGCTGTTCTCTGCCCCTGGACTCCATCGGCGGCAACACGGGCTGACGCCAGTGCTCATGAGCCTGTGTCGTCCGTCGGTGTCGGAGCCGGTCACTGCGCTCAGGGCCCGCGAGTCGTGAGGCCGGCTCCCATATCTCTGATGCCACTACGCTGGTGGAGCTGTCGCACGTGAACGAAGGACGCATATGGCTCGCCCCTACGCACTCGGACCAAAACGGTTTGTCTTCGCTGTCGGTGATGGCAACGACCAACAGGTCTCCGTGGGCGACCCTCAGGAAGCCTACGCAGCGTTCTCTGCGTTCTTCCGCGGTCGAGATGCTGACACCTACACCATCAATGATGAACCGTCGCGGCAGAGTTTGGTCCTCATGCCCGGGCAAGGTCTGATCTCGCGGATCAACGACGCGGACCCACCTCGGTCGCAATACCTCCAGGTCGACAGAGCCAACCGCTACCTTCCGAGCGCGATGCTGTTCTTCGAGAACGGATTCGCCGGCCTCGACCGCTTCGGAACACGCCTCGACGTCGAATGTGCACGGTGGTCGTGAGCCCCTGAGAGACATCGTCTTCACGCGGCAGAGCGGCTGGATCCCGAGCGTGGTCCGCGAGGACGGCGAGCTGAAGCTGACGCTCGGTGCCGGGGCCGACGCCAACCACGAGCCTCGCACATTCCCGTTCTCGATCAGCGAAGCCCACCTTGCGGTGATCCGGGAGAACCTGGGCAGACACCTGCTGCTGTGGAGCGCGGCCCTTCCGCTGTGCGACGCCGCCGGCACCCGGGGCCGGCTCGACGAGAACGCTGCCATCGCGCTCCTGGAGCCGATCCTCCTCGCCGCGGACGTAGCGGACCCACGGCGTCAAGCCCTCTCTGAGCGCCCCCCCCCGGGAGCACCCCGACCGACAACAAGCCGGCACAAGGCAATGCCTCCAGTGAGGGCTTGCAGTCCACGATCAGTTCGGGGCTGACGTGGCACTGCTCACGGTGGTGGTGGGGTCGTTGTCCGTGCGCATCCATACCGTGCGCTGTGAGAAGGGCATCGCTACCCCCGCCGCGTCGAGGGCTTCCTTGACTCGTCGGCGCAACTCGCGGGTGACGGACCACTGCTGGAGGGGCACGGTCTTGACCGCCACCCGGACCACGACGCCGTCCGCGTCCAGCGACTGCACTCCCCACACCGCGGGGTCCTCCAGCAACACGCCAGCGAACTGGGGGTCTTGGCGCATGTCGTGACCGGCCTGCTCCATGGCGTTGTAGACGGTGTCGAGATTGGACTCGTAGGCCACCGAGACGTCCAGGACGGCGCGGGCCCACTCCTGGCTGTCGTTGCGGACGCGGAGGATCTCGCCGTTGCGGATGTGCCACAGGCCGCCGTTGAGATCACGTATCTGGGTGAGCCGCAGCCCGACGTGCTCCACCTCGCCGATGGCCTCGCCCAGGTCCACGGAATCACCGACACCGTACTGGTCTTCGAGCATGATCAGCATGCCGGACAGATAATCCGCGACCAGGTTTTGCGCGCCGAAGCCGATGGCCAGTCCCACCACGCCGGCGCTGGCCAGCAGTGGGCCCAGTGCGATACCGATCTGGTCCAGGACCATGGCCAGCGCGACGGCGCCCACGACCACGGTGACGATGCTGCTGAGTACCGAGCCGACGGTGCGAGCGCGCTGCTCACGCCGCTCTTTGGCCCGACTGCGGTCGCGATGCAGCACGGCGGGGCCACGGCCGGTGCGGCGCGGTTCGCCCTGCTCCTGGGACGGCTCCAGGATGCGCTGCACGACCCGGGTGATGGCCTTCTTGGCCAGCCCCTTGACGATCATTGCTCCCACGACGATGAGTACGATGCGCAGCGGAACGCCTATCAAGGTATCGACGTGGTCCCGCAGCCAACCCGGGGCTGCTATCGCCTGCTCGTCAGCGTGGCTGCCAGGGACGTACGACGCCAACGCGCTGGAGGATGACACGGGATTTCGCTCCACTCAGTCGAACTGAATATCTACGGCAGCGGGGACCGTAACCACGGTTGCCGAATGCGGTCAAAAGGTGTGGAGGGTGTGTGTGGGCGGAGCGGCATCAGCGTGAGCAACGTGGGTGAGCCGGAGCGCCCTGGGTAGGCGAGCGGCGGCCTGCGGTCAACGGCTGAAGCATCTGCGGGTACGGGCGGTTCTGTGCAGCGATAGGCGCCGCTCGCCGCCGTATGGACGTCGCGCTCCACGCGCCGTACCAGCTTGTCGTCGGTGACGGTGAACGCGTCGTCGCGGACGTAGTTGCTCCGCAAGACCTGCGCACTGGGCGTGCCGGGCGGGCGTACGACCATGAAGTCGAAGACGGGCTGCTGCGCGGTCGGGGCAGTGGTATCGGCCACGGCGCCTGTCCCCCTGTGCTGAGCGCTCTGTGCTGCGCTGGTCCCAAGGGAACGGACAGTGGGGGCGCAGGCGCTTCACCGCCTCGGGGACGGTCCCGGGAATGTCCCTGGGGGCGCCCCGGACCTCGGCCCGCGCCCCCAACGACAGTACCCCTCGCGCGGGTTGAAGTGCAGGCCATGTGACGAGGTGAGGCGACCGGGCTGCCCGGAGTGCTTACACACTCGCCAGCTCGAACTGGGTGATGGTGCCCGCCCGTACAGAACCCCCTGCCAGCATGAGCAGGGGAGCGTGCGACATCGGGTGAGGTCTCCCGGTCGGCGCTGAGGTTGATCATGGTCTTGCTGGGCCGGGCCGGAACTCTGCAACCGGGCCGT
Organism: Streptomyces sp. NPDC032198; assembly: GCF_040636975.1. Lineage (NCBI taxonomy): Bacteria > Bacillati > Actinomycetota > Actinomycetes > Kitasatosporales > Streptomycetaceae > Streptomyces > Streptomyces sp. NPDC032198. The sequence goes on from NZ_JBEZVL010000008.1 coordinate 384,842, forward strand.
GCATGAAGGCTGTCTAGCAGGCATGAACCTGTTGTCTGACCTGGCCCAGAGGCGTTCTGCCCTGACCCAGAAACGAAGGAGCGCTCGCCGACGAAAGAGCGCTTTGCGGGTAGGGGCCGCGCTGGACCGACGCCGGGAGCGAGTCAGGAGAGCCGACCGTCTTCGGCGGCGAGGGCTGGTTGCCCTGATGGCGGTAGGAGGCCTCGCACTTGTGGTCGGCCTCCCGTGGCTCATCTGGCGCGGCCCCTATGTCCTGGACGCCAAGTACATCGATCGCAAAGCTCTCGGTGAAGGCTCAGCCGCCCTCGTCACCGGTCTGCGTACCGCTCTGGTCGCGGTCGTTGCCGCTCTCGGCGCCGGCATCGCCCTGCTCTACACCGCCCGCACCTACCGGCTCACCCGGCGCGGGCAGATCACCGAACGCTTCACCAAGGCTCTTGAACGGCTGGGCTCGTCCGAGATCTACGTCCGGATCGGTGGCATTCTCGCCCTTGAGCAGATCGTGCGGGACGCCCCTGAACAGGCAGCCACCGACGCTGCCGAGGTCCTCGGTCATTTCATCCGCCACCGGGCTCCCAAAGCCCGACGTCAGAGCGACCCCGACCCCGGCGGCCTTCCCAGCGAACTGGAGGCAGACGTACAGGCAGCGCTCACCGCACTCACCCGAGCCGAGTCACGCACCCACGTCGACCCCCGCCAACAGCTTGACCTGCGTGGGCTTCACCTCGCTGGGGCGTACCTGAAGGCCGCAGATCTCACCTATGCCGACCTGCGCATGGCAGATCTGACGGGGGCCCACCTGACCGGGGCAACGCTGACGGATGCCACCCTGATCAGGACGACTCTGACGAAGGCCACCCTCTTCGAGGCAACCATGACGAGGGCTGACCTGGCTTACGCCACGCTGACGGCGGCCAATCTGCGCAGGGCTGATCTGACGGAGGCCTATATGGGCCAGGCAACGCTGACGGGGGCCAAGTTGGGCAAGGCGACGTTGACGGATGCCAATCTGAAAGGGGCGAATTTGACGAAGGCCGCCCTGCCCGAGGCCACGCTGACGGGGGCCGACCTGTCCGGGGCTGATCTGTCCTGGGCGGTCCTTACGACGGCCGACCTGTCCAGGTCAGTTATGACAGGCATCGTGACCGACAAGCGCACGAAGATGCCGGAGGGATGGGCCCCGGAGGCGTAACGGTGGGGGGGTGGGGATGGCGGTCAGGGCCTGCGGATGCCCCGGCGTCGCCACCGATGAGATCATCGGGGCCGCCCGCGACCTGCTGCCGACCTCGGTCGCTCGACCACTCGATCACCTCAGTGAACCGAACGTCGAGCTCGGTATCAAGGGCCCATCCCCGCAGGTAGGGGAGCAGTTCGGTTGCGTCCAGGGCCGGACCCGTGCAGACGGGACGATCTCCGCGCACGGCGATGTCACGGCCCGAGCCGACACGGCCCTCGAGAACGCCGCAGAAACACTCCGCCCCAAGGGACCAGCGAACCACCGCACAGAAAGCCGCGAGTTTAAGATCTGCACGCCCCTCGACGCATGACGCAGGCGCCCGTCGGCGCAACCTCCCGTCGGTTCGGGAGTCTTACTTCCCGGGGTGCACATGACGACAGAGCATCAGATTGCCTTCTTCCTGAGGGAACTGGAGACGGGCGACACCTGGCGGCGGGCAGCAGCGGCGAAAGGGCTCGGCAAACTCGGCGGCACCGAGCACGCCGCGGTGCTCCTCAGGGCAGCTGCCGACCCTGCGCCCGAGGTGCGGCAAGGCGCGGCGGTGGGCCTGGGCAGGCTGGGGGTCTCCTCGGCCGGGGCGGCACAGACCCTGTGCGCGCTGATGGACGACGTCGATCCGTGGGTGCGCAGGCGGGCCTCTCTGGCGTCCATCCGGCTGGGGCTGCGCGATCGCGAGGTCGTGGACGCCTATGGGCGACTGCTCAGCGATCCGGACCATCACCTGCGGATCAACGCCTTGGAGGCGTTGCTGGAGCTGGGCGTGCCCGGTGATGTTCCCACGCTCGTGCGGCTGATGGGTGATCCGGCACATGGCATCTGGGGTCGGGCGAGGTCCTTGGTCTTCATGTTCGAGAAGGACCCGGCCGTCGAGGCGGAGCTGGTCCGTACGGCCCAATGGGGTGCGGATGCCGCCCGTGTGTGCGCCGTGTTGATGCTGCCGGACCAGCACGTCGACCGGCTGCTGCCGTGGCTGCTGAGCGAATTGACGGACAGCCCCTCCATCGAGGTGCGCTGCGCCGTGGCTTTCCGACTGGCGCGCGTGGACCGCCCAGAGGTGCGGGACGGGCTGTTCGCTGTCCTGGAGGCGGAGCGGGATCCGACGATGGCGAGGCAACTACTGTTTCTGTTCGGGCGATCGGGTGACGAACGGCTGCTGAATCCGGCCTCGCGCTGGCTGAGCGACCAGCGGGCGGGGCCCTCGGCTGCCTCTGCCCTGGGGTGCGTCGGCGGCAAGGCCGCCACGAGGCTCCTGCGGGCTCTGCTCACCGACCCGACCACGGCCGCCCCCACGCTCGCGGCAGCAGCCACGGCCTACGGCGACATGGGCAGGTGGGACGCCGTGTGGCTGCTGCTCCCGCTGCTGGACCATGCCGCGCCCGAGGTGTACGCAGGCGCATTGCGCGGCCTGGACGCCATGGCGCGCACCGGGTTCAGGCCATGGGAACGCGCGGCGGTCGCCCGGGCGGTGGTAGCCCGTCTTCATGTCGACGCCACCCTGTTCGGGGTGGCAGAAAGGGTCCTCACGGGCCTGGCGGAAGCCTTGCCCGGTCTGCGAGAACTGGTGGACCGGACCACCTCCCCCCTGGTCCGATCCGCCGCGCTGTCGCTCCTGGACCCGCACAATGCGACGGACGCCGGCACCCCGCACGATCTGCCGCTCTTCGAGCGGCACTTGGACGACGGGGATAATTGGGTGCGCCGGGCCGCCGCTGAGGGGATCGCCCACTGGGTGGAGGAGACGGGCACGCTCCCTGCGGGCCAGGAGAGGCTGCGCGAGCGGCTCGCCGCCCTGGACTCAGACCCATGGGATTCCGTACGCGAGGCGGCGGCCGAAGCGCTGCGGGCCCTGAACGAGGTCCGCAACGACTGACGAGGCAGGGGCGCCAGCGGCAAGAGGATCACGTGGAACGGACCGTGAACTCCGGTTTCAGGGAAGGGCCTGCGTCGGTACGGCAACGAGACGCATCCAACGGAGGTTGGCCCCCGGGTAGACCCTCGCGCTCGGGCGTGTCTTCAATGCAGTTGCGCGGGATGAGGGGTCTTGTGAGTCGTCGTTTAACCGGGGGGTGACTCGTCGGCGAGCTGGTTGCTGCGGTCGATCTCCGGCATGTGCGTCTCGGCCCAGACCCGCAGGGCGGAGAGCGGTCCTTCGAGGGACAGGCCGAGCTCGGTGAGCCGGTAGTGGACGGCGGGCGGCACGGTGGGTTCCACTCGGCGCGCGACCAGGCCGTCACGGACCAGGCTCTGCAGGGTGACGGACAGCATCTTCTGTGAGATGCCGGGGATACGGCGCCGCAGTTCCGCGAAACGGAGCTCGTCCGGCGCCTCCTCGGCCAGCATCTTGATCGCCATCGACGTCCATTTGGTGCCGATACGGTCGAGCAACTGGCGGGTCGGGCAGAGCGGATCCAGCAGATCACCCCGCTCACCGCGCCGCCGGCTGGGTCCGCCGGGCCTCGATGTGGTCACTCAGGGCTCACCACCTGAAGGGAAAGTGCCGTCTTGGAGGAACCAGGTTAGTTCCTTAGCGTGACGTGGTCACTATTCCTCACCACATCTGGAGCCTCTCCATGCCCGAGCTGCGACGCGTCCCCGTCAACGGCATCGAACTGAACGTCGCCCTCGCCGGATCGGGCCCGGCCGTCCTGCTGCTGCACGGCTTCCCGCATACCTGGGAGCTGTGGACGGACGTCATGGCCGATCTGTCCGGCCGCTACCGCGTCATCGCGCCGGACCTGCGCGGGTTCGGCGCGAGCAGCCGGGCCGCCTCCGGGTACGACGCGGGCACGCTGGCCGAGGATGCCGCGGTCCTTCTCACCACACTCGGCGAGTCCTCGGCCGCGGTGGTGGGCATCGACGCGGGTACCGCGCCGGCCTTCCTCCTCGCCCTGCGCCGCCCCGATCTCGTCCGGCGCCTGGTCGTCATGGAGTCCCTTCTGGGCAGGCTGCCCGGCGCCGAGGACTTCCTCGCCGACGGGCCGCCGTGGTGGTTCGGCTTCCATTCCGCCGCACCCGGCCTTGCCGAGACCGTGCTGGAGGGCAACGAGGCCGCCTACGTCGACTGGTTTCTGCAGGCCGGCACACTCGGCGACGGGGTGCGCCCCGCCCTCCGGGACGCCTTCGTCCGCGCATACACCGGCCGCCAGGCGTTGAGCCGCGCGTTCTCGTACTACCGGGCACTGCCCGAGAGCGCGGTGCAGATCGAGCAGGCGGTCGCCACTGCCCGCCTGACGGTGCCGACGATGGCGTTGGGTGCCCGGCCCGTCGGCGCGGCACTGGAACGCCAGCTCCGCCCATTCACCGACGATCTCACCGGACACGTCATCGAAGACTGCGGCCACATCATCCCGCTGCACCGCCCGCGAGCCCTGCTCACGCTGCTGCGTCCCTTCCTGGCCGGTGAGGACGCGAAAGCAACGTGACCTGGGCTGGGGACTGACTTTCCACGCCCGTCCCGGGCCGCCCGGCTCGGTAGGGAGAGCAAGTGGGACTGCCAAGGCCCGTCCGCACCAAACAACAGGCAAGCATGCCGCGACCGAAGCGGGACGCGACGCCGACTCCGGGCAGGGCGTCGACGAGCTACACAGCCAACAAAGTCAGCAAGCCCGGCTCCAGTTCCGTAGCGCGCGCTGTCGACCAGCCTCTTTGTGCTTCACCCAGCCGATTCGAGGACTGATTCCGCCGCTGCTGCCCCCTACAGGAAGGCTCAGGTGGGCGGGGGAGGGACGAGGGCTGCGGGCTTGATGGCGGATGGCCCGAAGCGGGCGCGGGCCGGCCGTCGACAGCCTCGAGCAGGAGGTGGAACTTAGGGGTGTTGTTCCGCTTCCGCTCGGCGCCCGGGCCACGAGCCAGGCGGGCAAGGCCTACGCGTCGACTCGCTCTGGTCCTGGGCAGGATTTCCGGTCGGTTGCACATCCATGTGCGTCCCGCTTTCGTCGTCATCTTTGCCCGAAATTCTGCCCTAAAGGGCCACCAAATCCTCCTAATGAAGTCGATCAGGACATTGGGCAGTTAATTTCAGCCGTGTGCCATTTGAGAGATTGCCATGCGCAGGAGCCCTGCACGATCGTCATCGTGCAAGCGGAAAACGTCTCCCGGAAATGACCGCAGAATGTGGTCACGTACGGGCTCGGAATCAGGGAGTAATTGTGCTTTCGAAAACCAAGAGGGTCGCGCGCTCCGCAACCGTGGCGCTCGCTGCCGCCGCCGCGTTCACCGTGGTGATGCCCAGCGGAAACGCCTTCGCCATCGATAAGGTCGAGTGCCGCGGCGGCGAAAACTTCTTGAAGATCTGGTCACACTCCAACGGTCGGCAGAGCGTGGACTGCTACGCGAACAAGGGCCGGACCAACTTCGGCAACTGGTGGGTCGACCGGATCTCCACGGGCAACAACGACCTGATCTACTACGACGCCAACGGCGACTCCGTGCGCGTCAACCGGTGGACCGACATTACCTTCCCGAACCGGCCGCCGAAGGTGAAGGACATCGAAATCCTCTGACGAGTGACGGCTCGGACAAATACGAGTCGATAACTCGGTGAAACGGTGGCCATCTTCGCACCATGGCCATTTCGCGTACCGCCGGTCACGCCCTTTCGGGCGTGGCCGGCGTAGGCCATGGTGGCCGACGCCCGCCTGTGCACGGTCCCGTGCTTCCCCGCGGCACCACCTCGTCCTGCACCCGCCCGAACAAGCCGTGGACCCTTTGGGACTACTCGCCGATCACCTCGCGGCGGGAGCCGTACCAACTCACGCGACGCGCCGTCCACGCGTCCACGCGGCCACGCGCGGATACGACGCCTCCGCTTTTCAGCCGTCGGACACAAGTGCCGCTAGGGCGTGTGTCGAAAACCGATCTTGGACTGTGAATGATCACAGTTCATGGGACGGGGAGATCTCACGGATGAGCAGTGGGCGATGCTGGAGCCGCTGCTACCGAAAGGCACGAAGGCGGGCCGGCCGCCCGTCTGGCCTCGGCGGCAGCTGATCGACGGCATACGGTTCCGGGTCCGGACCGGTGTGCCGTGGCGGGACGTGCCCGTCGCGTACGGGCCGTGGGGCCGGGTCTACGACCTTTTCCGCCGGTGGCAGCGGAACGGGACCTGGCATCGGATCCTCACCCGGCTCCAATCCTTGGCCGATACAGAAGGTGCGATCGTGTGGGACTTGAGCGTCGACTCCACAGTCTGCCGCGCCCCTCAGCACGCGGCCTGGGCTCGTAAACAAGGTGACCGACAGAAGGAATCACCGGGCGGCGTCTTCATCGAGCCCCAGGATCAGGGCGAACCGCGCTGCTCACGCCGCTCTTTGGCCCGGCTGCGATCGCGGTGCAGCACGGCGGGGCCGCGGCCGGTGCGGCGCGGTTCGCCCTGCTCCTGGGACGGCTCCAGGATCACGGGCTGGGACGCTCGTGTGGCGGGTTCACCACCAAGCTCCACCTGGCCGTCGAGCAAGGTCAGAAACCCATGTCGATCGTGGTCACGGCAGGACAGCGGGGAGACTCGCCACAGTTCGAGCCCGTTCTGGCGAAGGTCCGCGTGCCCCGCATCGGGCCGGGCCGGCCACGCGTCCGCCCCTACCGTGTGCGGGCCGACAGGGCCTACGCCTCCCGCAGAAACCGTGCCTACCTGCGCCGCCGAGGAATCCGATGCACCATTCCCGACAAGGCTGACCAGTCACGCAACCGCCAGAAGCTCGGCTCCCGCGGCGGCCGACCTCCGCGTTTCGACCCCGCCGACTACCGCGAGCGCCATGCTGTCGAGTGCGGGATCAACCGTCTCAAGCGACATCACACGGTCGCCACGAGATACGACAAGCTTGCCGTCCGCTATGACGCCGTCGTGCTGGTCGCGGCCATCGGAGAGTGGCTGCGACCAGCACCCTCCCGTCCCTTGACCACCCAGGCTTGCCGACTCAGGCGAGGTGCTTGCTGAAGAACTCGACCAACTTGGCGACGGCAGGGGTTACGTACTGGTCGCGGTCGTACAGGTCGACGTGGGTGGTGCCCTCGACGAGGAACAGCTCGGCGTTGCCGGGGCTGTCGGCGACGGCCTTCTCGGAGAACCCGCGGGTCACCGCCTCGGTGCCGGCGATCATGAGCAGCGGGCGAGGCGCGATCTTGGCGACGTCGGCGAAGGAGTCGAACTGGTCGAGGAGGCCCGCGCTGCGCACGACCATGTCACCCGTGGAGCGCGGGTGCCTGCCGCGGGGCGTCTTGTAGTAGTCGACGAACTCGGCCGTCGGGGCGGGGGTGTCGGCAGCGGCCGTCTCCGGCAGCACGGCGAAGGTCGCCGCGGGCTCGCCGGCGGCCTCGGCGCTGCGAAGGTTTCCGGAGTTTGCCACCATCTGCTGCCAGCCCTCAGGGTCGGCGCCGCGGAAGAAGCTGGGAACGTCGGTCCCGGACACGCCGGCCACGGCCTTCATCCGGTGGTCGGTCTGGGCGGCGTAGGGCACGTAGGCGCCGGAGCCGCACACGCCCATCACACCGATGCGGTCGGAATCGATCTCGGGGCGGCTGGTGAGGTAGGAGACCGCCGCGCGGAAGTCCTCGGCGCGCTGGAAAGGGTCCTCCAAGCCCCGGGGCAAGCCCTCGGATTCGCCTTGGAAGGCGGCGTCGAAGGTCAGGACGGCGAATCCCTCCTTGACCAGGCGTGTCGCGTACGCCGCCGGCGCCTGCTCCTTGACTCCGGTCGTGGGGTGGCCGACGACGATGGCAGCGAGCGGTCCGTCGACGCCATCGGGGAGGTAGAGGTGGCCGGCGAGTTGCAGGCCGTTGGTCGGGAAGCGGACGTCAGTCCTCATTTTCTGCTCCTGCGGGATCGTGTAGGGCCGGCGATCTGCGGGCCTGTATCCACTGTCCGGTCGACAGCCGGGCGCAGGAAGGTCGTGTTGTTTCCTAGGAAAGATCTTTCCCAGGCAGAGCCTTTTCCCCGGTGCCATGCTGGAGGAATGACGGGTTCCGCGCATCTTCGTGAGCTCGGTGAGTTTCTCAGGCACCGCCGTGGCGAGCTCACACCCGCGCAGGTGGGGCTCCCCGAGCGCGCGCACACCCAGCGGCGGGTGCGGGGGCTGCGCCGCGAGGAGGTGGCCGAGCTCGCCGCGATCAGCACCGACTACTACGTACGCATCGAGCAGGGCCGACTGGCACCGTCACCGCCGGTGCTCGAGTCCCTCGTACGCGAACTACGGCTGGACCACGACCAGAGAGCGTACGTGGAAGGTCTGGTCACCCAGGCCGCACGGGCCGGACACCGCAAGACGCCGCGTCGGCCCCCTCGCCCCCACGTGCACCCCCACCTGACCCGGCTGCTCGGCCAGCTCATCAGCACACCAGCCATCGTCTTCGGCCCACGGCTCGACATCCTCGCGTGGAACCCACTGGCAGCGGAGCTTCTGTGCGACTTCGCGGCCGTGCCCGAGTCCGAGCGCAACTACATCCGCATGGTCTTCACCGACCCGGTGATGCGCGACGTCTACCCGGATTGGGAGGACGTGGCCCGCACCTGCGTCGAGGTCCTGCGGATGGAAGCCGGAACGAATCCGACGGATCCGGCCCTCACAGCTCTCGTGGGCGAGCTGGCCGTTGCCGATCAGCAATTCCGGGCCTGGTGGGCCGAGCACCGCGTCGCGCACCAGGACTTCGGCAGCAAACGCATTGCTCACTCCACCGTCGGCGAACTCACCCTCGACTGGGACACCTTCCGCTACGCCGGTGCCCCAGAACAGCAACTCGTGCTCTGGTCGGCCGAACCCGGCACCTCAGATGCGGAACGACTGGCCGCTCTGGCCCGCGGTTCGGCCCAGAGCCTGTGACGTTCCTGAGCACCACTGCGACTGGAATGCTCGAGAGCAGCGGACCGTCACCACTTACGAAACAGGCCCTCAGCGACCGGGACGGCAATCGCTCGGCGCACGGTCGGGCGGGAGAAGACGGACGCCATCGGCGGCGCTTGATCAGTTCACCAAAGAGCGCGCCCCGCCTTTTCAGGCTGCTCCCCGCGTCCGCAGGGATGGACCCAAGGTGGACCCGAGCCGGCGGGGGAGCGGGTCCTGCTCCCCAGACACGTGGGTGAGTGTGGCGGATGACCCGGGGCGGGGCAGGGGGGGCTTTGGTTGGGGGAGGGGTGGTCGGTATCTACCGCCTCGTCTTCTCACGCTGCCCGCCGCTGTGCATACAGCGCTTGTACCGCCGTATGGGCCCGCCCAACGAGCCGATATCTGACCGGTGATGGGGGCTCCGCGCTGTCAGGCGAAGGGAGCTTGCTGTCCTTGTCTGGCTGCGTTCCGGTGCGGGATTGGTCGGCATTGGCTAGGGTCGGCTGATGTCCAGTCCCGGAGATGTGCCGCCCGAGGTTTTGGACCGGTTGCGGTCGATTGTCGGGCGGCTGCCCCAGTCGTATGAGGAACCGGCCTGGATCGGCGTGCGCTGGCGGATCCGGACCCGGACGTTCGCTCATGCCTACACCCCCGACCTGGATCGCCACCCGCTGTACGCCCCGTATGTGACCGCGGATCAGGAACCGGTCGTGCTGACGTTTCGGGTACCCGTCGACGATCTGCTGGGCCTGACCGCCGGCGGGTTTCCTTTCCTTCGTGCCGGCTGGGGCCACAACGTCGTCGCCGCCCTGCTCGGAGAGCACACTGACTGGACCGAGCTCGCCGAACTGATCACCGACAGCTACCGCGAGATGGCCCCGAAGTTCCTCGCCGCCCAGGTCCCCCTCCCGGCGCCGGGCAGCTGACCGGCGCCGGGCCTGGTCTCTTGCCGCGCCACGCACGGCAGGCGGACCTATGGGGTGAGAGCTGCAGCGCCCCGACACTTGGCGCAACCCGCCCGCCGCCACCCACCAGAACGTCGCCAGTTGCCGTCTCTGGCACGGCCGGTAAAGGGCCGCTGAGGGCGGTGAAGCTGCTTGGTGCGCAGAAATGGGCCGCCGGCACGCCCTAGCTGCCCGGGGAGTGCCGGTGCTGGTGGCAGGTCGGTGCCCCTCTGGGGGTCTAGCCGATGGGATTGGCGGTTTGCGTGGCGAGTGGTGAGGCGTTTTGCCTAGCCTGCCTCGGCATGAGGGGTGGCCATCAGGGCTGGCCTCGTGGCGATGGGTATGGGAGAACGATCGGTGGAGCGCCACAGCGAGTACGGCAAGTTGGTGCGGGACCGGATTCCGTAGGTCATTCGTGAGGGCGGGGGTGAGCCGGTCACCTATATCGCGGGTCCACAGGAGTACCGCACGCGGTTGAGGGACAAGCTGGGTGACGAAGTCGTCGAGTTCCTGGAGGCCGATGACGCCCAGGCGCCGGAGGAACTTGCGGACGTTCTGGAGGTGGTGCGCGCGCTCGCCGCGGAGCTGGGGATCGACGCAGATCAGATGGAGACGATCCGCGAGGCGAAGGCGAGGGAGCGTGGCAGCTTCGCTGCGCGGATCGTCTGGACCGGCAACTGTTGACCGCCTGGACACCGCTGGGGTGGCCGGCATCGTGGATGTGGCTGTCCGCACTCTGTCTGCTGCAGGCTTGCGGCTGTCGACGGAGCGGGGGCGTGCCGACAGGGGCGGTCAGTCGTAGAGCAGTGGTGCCGAAGGGGTATGCGCGGACTGCCGGCCAGGTGTGGTGTAGGCGAAGTTGAGGACGGTGCGACGGATTCCGGGACGGCGCAGGGGTGTGACGCGGTGGGCAGTGGCGTCACTGCGCAGCAAGTAGCCGTCGCCGGGCCGGTGGTGGAGTCGCAGTGCGAGCGGGCTGTCCAGAGCCTTGAGGGTCCGTGTATGCGGTACGTACTCGAGGAGCCCGCCGTCTTTCGGGTCGTCGGGGGCCTGGAGGAACAGCACCAGCGCCAGGGGGTAGTCGTCGGTGTGCGCGCCATGTGTGTCGCCGGGCTGGTGCAGGATGTTGAGGACATGACGTTCGACCGGGTCATCGACGCCCATGGCGTCCAAAGCGGCTACCGGCCCGAGGAAGGCGAGCAGCGCAGGGTCCCAGTAGAGAGCGGACACCACGGGGGACTCCTCGGCGATGACCCGCCCGCCCAGTGTGGTCATGTGGCGGGGTGAGCCTTCCATGCAGTCCATCGCGAAGTCCCGCCGGGTGGCGATCTTCTCCAGGCGCTCCATCTCGGCGAGCAGCAGTGACAGCGAGTCCGGGGGCAGCAGGTCTGGCAGAGGCAGATAGCCGTGGGTGACGAAGTGGGCCCGAGACTGCTCGGTGTACGCGGGTAAGGAGATCACGGAACGGCACTACCCGCACGAACACCAGATCAGTCAATTCACGCCGGAGACAACCAGGTTCAGGGCATCCGCCCGCCCCATTCCTGGACCGTGCTGCCTCGTTCTTCGGGTTCGAGGCAGGACGAATCCTTGAAGTACCTCCCGTTATGCGCGGCCCACCCCGGGGGAAGGTCACTGATGCGCTGACTGCGTCACTGACATAAACCCGGCCGCTGACATGAAGTTCAGTGGTGGCATTCCGCCCAGCGCCTACCTGGCGCCAGCTCGTGCCATCCCCTCGCGGGCGGAGTCTCCCGGGGGAGAGGGCTGGAGGGGTGGCCTCCGCTCTCCTGCGGACGGGCTGTCCCTTCTCGGCGCGCGGGATGCAGCAGTTGTCGCGCGAGCTCCTTTGAGGCCCGGCCCTGTGAGTCAATCAGCGGCCGGTCCTCAGGCCTGCTCGGTGCAGTGGCGCTCGGTCACGCGTTCGCTGCGTGGACCCGGACCGGTACTCGCCCAGGCGGCCGGGGGGCGCGCATCCCCCTGATCACCCACACGCCGTGCCTGACTGGCCCTGGCACCGCACGAAATGGCGAAGAGACCGCTGATGGCGGCACCTGCCGAGCGCAAGTACGGTACAGATCACCGGCGCGGCGGCGACGGACAGCAGCGACGCAACAACCCACCGTTCCCACAGCGGCGAGGGGGCCCGCGTTACCACCGAACCCCACCACGTCCAGCCCGCCATCACGTAGAAGAGCACGGCCCGTCGGCGGCAGCAGGACGGGCGGGGCCCACCGTGCGACGTCGCCGCAGGGCATGCTGCCCGGTCTGGTGGCCAACCTGGGTCAGCCACCCCACGTACACCGGCACCCCCACCGCGATCACTAACCACATCAAGACCCGCAGGCCCCGTAACGCGCCGGGCTCACCCATCCTTTGGCTTCCTCCCCCTCGATCGCCAGCCCAGGGGAACGTACCGGCCAGGCAGCCTTGACCGCAGGGCGCTGTCACCCGCGAGAGTGGCGCATTGCCACCGCAGGATTCCCGTGCGATCTGGCATGTGGGCGCAGCCTGGAACGAAGGGAGGGCAAGGTCACCTACACGAGTGGGTGGGGCTTGTGCAGGTCCGGTATGGCCCCGTAGGTTCCGCGCGTGACCGCAGCGGTGTCCGTAACAGCCACGATCCTGGTCGTCGACGACCACGAGCCGAACCGCTTCGCCATGGGCAGTGTGCTGCGCCGGGCGGGCCACCGAGTGCTGGAGGCCGGCTCGGGCCCTCAGGCGCTGGCCGTCTTGCACGAGGCCGATCCACTGCCGGAACTGGCCATCCTTGATGTGCGGCTGCCCGGAGTGAGCGGGTTCGAACTCGCCCAGGAGATGAGGGCCGACCCCAAACTTCCACACATCCCGGTCATCCACGTCTCCGCGGAAGCCAACGATCCAGGCGACCGCATCCGCGGCCTGGAAGCGGGCGCTACCGCCTATCTGGCCTCCCCAGTCGCCCCCGAGGAACTGCTGGCCACGGTCGAAACCGTGTTGCTCGCGCAGCGCGAGGCAAAGACGGCCCGGGAGGAACGCCGCTTCGCCTTCGACCTGCAGCACGCCTTCCTTCCCCGGGCGGAGAAACTGGCCGCACTGGAGGCCATCGACCTCGCCGTCGGTTACGTACCGGCGATGGAGCGCGCGCAGCTTGGCGGGGACTTCTACGCGGCCTTCGCCGTGGACCGCGGGGTGCTGCTGGCCGTGGGCGACGTGGCCGGGCATTCCCTGGCCGCAGCCACGGTCATGGTCGAGCTGCGTCACGTCCTGCGGGCCTACGCCCTCGAAGGCCACGAGCCGCACCACATCCTGCGGTTGATGGATCGCCTTCTCGTGCATTTCCATCCCGACATCACCGCGACCATGTGCCTGGTCGTCCTCGATGCGCGCTCCGGGGCCATGGACATCGCCAACGCCGGGCACCTGCCGCCGCTGGTCATCTCACCCGGCGGGCAGGCGCGCTACCTGCCCGTCCAGGGCCCGCTGCTGGGCTTGAACCTGCCGCACAAACCCGCCGCGCAGGCCCGTCTCGAGGACGGCCAGGTGCTGCTGATGGTCACCGACGGCCTGATCGAACGGCCCCGCGTCGACCTCGCCGTCTCGTTGGAAGACCTCCGCCGGCGCGCCGCACACGCCCCCTGCACCCCCCACACCCTGCGCGATGACTTGCTGCAGCACTACAGCAGGGACACCGAAGACGACATCGCCCTGCTCGCCGTGCGCCGGCAACCGCCCGAAACCACCTGAACCACCTGAACCACCGGGACGTGACACCGGCCCCCCCCCGGCTGGCAGCCAGGCCCGCGCCCGTGTCCTGGTTCAGGCACCAAGCGCAACGTAGCGAGATCGCGCTGGCAGCGCGGAGCAGCACTGCGTGGCCGGGACCTGCAGGGGGCGGATTTCGGTGCTAGGGATCCTTCACCGAGAGGCAGGTACGAGATCGACAGCGGTTTCAGGATGGGGTCTCCAGCGCACTGGCCAGACCTCACCGCGCTGAAACGTCAGCCTCTCGGGAGCAGATGACTGGCCCACCAGGCCCTCTTCGCCTCGAGGTTGAGCCACTTCCGCAACGACCGCCCGGCCGAATGAGGGGCGAGTAACCGGCAGCTGGCGCGCTACGAGGACGCCTCTGTGCTTTGCGGATGCCCGGGGGCTTCCTCCGGGGTGGGGCAGCGGGATGTGGGTTGTGGGGTTGCTGTGGTCCAGTTGTCCGCCAGGTGTTGTGGCTTGTGGTGGGTGGTGTTCCGTTGCTGGGGGGCGTGCGACCGGTCCCCGCGACTGAGCGTCCTGTGCGCGGTCGGTGTGACCGGTCGTGTTCGCTGCCCTGGCTGTCGGGCGGTTCAGCTTGCCAGTTGCTGGAGCCATTCGCGCAGCAGGGCTGTTTCGGTGTCGCGCAGGGGTAGCGCGGTGCCTGTGGCCGGGGGAGTGGTGGTGAGTGTGGTTTCGAGTGCGGCATCGAGGGCGAGTGCGCGTGAGGCCAGGTCCGGCCCGGGTGGGATGGGCGGGTTGGTGGTGAGGGAGGCGATGACGGTGTCCCGCAGCCGTGCGGATGTGGTCAGGTCCCGTTCGGGGGGCGCTTCGCCGATCAGTGCCAGGGTGGCGCCGGTGGTTGCCGCGTGGATGATGCGGGTGGCCTGCGCGACGGGGATCCGCAGGCGCCCGGCCTCGGCCGTCCGGCGCAGCAGTTTCACCAGCAGGGCGTGCGCTTCGTCGGCGGCCGGGGGGCGCCGTCCGGGCTGCACCGTGCCGTACATGAGCATGTAGAACGCGGGGTGCTGCACCCCGAAGTCGACGTGCAGGTCCCAGCCGCGGTAGAGGTCGGCCACCGGGTCGTCGGGGGTCAGTGCCAGAGCCTCGCGTTTCTCGGCCAGGTACATCTCGAATCCGTAGGCGGCCAGCTCGGCCAGGAGCCCGTCCTTGTCGTCGAACATCCGGTAGAGCGCGGGGGCCGTGATGCCCGCGGCTGCGGCGACGGCGCGCGTGGAGAGCGCTTGGCTGCCGCCCTCCTCCAGCAGCTGGGCGGCCACCTGCAGTACCTGGCGTCGCGCGGGGCGTCGTCCTTCATCCATGGAACAACGATATCGCGTTTTGCGTATCACTGCCTTATCGGTGTTACGGTTTTGATCGTAACGTTGATCCACGCTGCTGGTGGTGGTCGACGCGGCCCCTCGTGTTGGGGCGTGCGCTACGCCCTGCCGGGGCCTCCTTCGGTAGCCGAGGCGGGGGAGGGGCAGCACGGCCGACCGCCACAGCGGGCGGCTCACCGTCCGCCGCCACACCAGCGAACACGCCGCCATCGCGGCAGGAGAGGAACACCCGTGTCCGATATATCGATCGTCATCGCGTCGCATTCCGGCTACGGCCACACCGCGCAGATCGCCGCGGCCGTGGCTGATGGCGCGCGCTCCATCGCCGGGACGCACGTCCAGCGCGTGGACGTCGCCGCCCTCAGCGACGCCGACTGGGAAGCGATGGACGCCGCAGACGCCATCATCTTCGGTACCCCCACCTACATGGGCAGCGCGTCAGGGGCGTTCCACGCCTTCGCCGAGGCCAGCAGCAAGCGGTGGATGACCCGTGCCTGGAGCGACAAGCTCGCGGCGGGGTTCACCAACTCCGGGTCCATGAGCGGCGACAAGATGCACACCCTGCAGTACTTGTCGCTCCTGGCGGCCCAGCACGGGATGCTCTGGGTGAGCCTGGGCCTCCTGCCGGGCTGGAACACCACCACCTCCAGTCCCCAGGACGACAACCGCCTGGGCTTCTACCTCGGTGCCGGTGCGCAGAGCTTCAACGACACCCCCGCCGTCCACGACGCGGATCTGAACACCGCCCGCCATCTTGGCCGGCGCGTCGCCGAGCACACCCGCGTCCACCGCGCCGGACTGCTGGCGACAGCGCACTGACCCAGCGGTCCGCCAGGAATTGCCCACCCCGTTTCTTTCCGAGGAGTGAGTCATGCAGCACCGGACACTGGGAAGCCAGGGCCTTGAGGTCTCGGCGATCGGCTATGGCGCCATGGGCCTGACGATGGCCTACGGGCCCACCGACGAGGCGGCCGGCGTCGCCGCGCTGCGCCGCGCGTACGAGCTGGGCGTCACCTTCTTCGACACCGCCGAGATGTATGGCTGGGGCACGGGATCCAACGAGATCCTGGTCGGCAGGGCGGTCAGGGACTTCCGCGACGACGTGGTCCTGGCCACCAAGTTCGGCGTCGACATGTCCGTGCCTGCGGAGCGGATCGGCGGTGCTCTCGACAGCCGGCCCGACACCATCCGCAAGGTCGCCGACAACAGCCTGCGCTACCTCGGCGTGGAGCACATCGACGTCTTCTACCAGCACCGTGTGGACCCCGAGGTGCCCATCGAGGAGGTCGCGGGCACCGTCAAGGAGCTGATCGAGGCGGGCAAGGTGAAGTACTTCGGCCTCAGCGAGGCCGGACCCGAGACGATCCGCAGGGCGCACGCCGTGCAGCCGGTCTCCGTCCTGCAGACCGAGTACTCCCTGTTCGAACGGGACGTCGAGCAGCTCTTCCCCGTCCTGAAAGAACTCGGCATCGGCTTCGTCGCCTACTCGCCCCTGGGTCGCGGGTTCATCACCGGCACCGCACAGCCCGCCGGCCAGTACGAGGCCACCGACCTGCGCAACACCGACCCGCGCTGGCAGCCGGGCAACTTCGAGAAGAACGTCGCAGCCGTCGACCGGCTCGCCGCGCTCGCGGCGTCCAGAAGTTGCACCGTCTCCCAGCTCGCCCTGGCCTGGCTCCTGACCCGGGGCGAGCACATCGTGCCCATCCCCGGCACCCGCAGCCCCCAGCGCATCCAGGAAAACGCCGGCGCCGCAGGCCTCACCCTCACCGCCGCCGACCTCCAGGCCATCGACGAGATCCTGCCCCAGGGCGGCTTCGGCGCCCGCTACACCGAGGGGCACGTGCCCACCTGGATCTGAGCCCCCCTGGGGCAGATGCACGCATGCCCGCTCCGGTGAGGTCAGCGCAGGGCCGACGCAGAGCCACGCAGGGGACCGCAGGCCAAGCGATCCGCGCATGGCTGCGCCCGTGATCCGTCGGGTGGGTGTCTCGAATGGGTCCGTCGGGCGGGACCTCAGGGGTGCATGACGATCTTTCCCACGTGCTCCCTGCGAGAGAGTTCTTCCTGCGCCCGAGCGGCCTGCTCCAGGGGGAAGGCCGCGGCGATGACGGGCTGAACATCCGCCCGGCGGGCCAAATCCATGAGGAGGCCGAAGTGCGTGGGTGTGTGCATCGCGGAGCCGATGACCTGGGCGTTGTGCAGGTAGAGGCGGCGCACGTCGAAGGTGACGTCGTAGCCGCCGAGTGCGCCGGCAATGACCCACCGGCCCCCTTCGCGCAGCAGCGGCAGCCCCTCACCGACCAGCTCGCCGGCCACGACGTCGAGTGCGACGTCGATGCCGTCCGGGGCGGCGGCGCGGGTCTGCTCGGCGATGTCTCCTGCCCGGTCGATGACTGCGTGTGCGCCTGCCTCACGCACCGCATCGATCTTGGGTCCGCTGCTGATGGCGAGCACCGTTGCGCCGCGCGCACGGGCGAGCTGCACCAGCGCCAGGCCGACGCCGCCGGACGCGCCCGAGACCAGGGCGGTTTCCCCCTTCCGCAGCCGGCCTCGCTCGATCATGCCCAGCGCCGTGCCGTAGGCGGTGGGCAACGACGCGAGCTGGTCGTCGGTGAGCGGGGATCCCGTCACGTCATGGACGCGCTGGGCTGGCGCTGTCACGTACTCGGCGTATCCACCGTCGCGTTCGCTCCCCATCAGACCCACCGGGTTGGCGTCCGGCCCCTCCGAGTCGTAGATCGCGGGATCGACGACCACCCGGCGCCCGACAAGGCTGCGCTCCACTCCGGTCCCGACGGCCACCACGCGGCCGGCCACATCGGCGCCCTGGATACGCGGGAAGCCGATTGGGCCGCGCCAGCCCGACTTGGCCCCCGGGTCTCCCGGCCGGCCATAGGCACCCTCCCGGGTCCACAGGTCGGTGTTGTTCAAGGCCACCGCACCGACCCGGACCAGTACCTCTCCCGCTTCGGGAGCAGGGACAGCGACCTCCGCCAGCTCCAGTACCTCCGGCCCGCCGTGCCGGGTGATCCGCACCGCTCGCATGACCTGGGACGCATTCATCGCGTGAACCTCCTCGCGGGTATACTGATCTGTGAACGTCTCCCACCGTACACCGATCAGTAAAGGAACGCCGCAGTGCAGAAAGAACGGCCTGTGACGCCGGCCGGCCGCCGCATCCTGGCGGCCGCGGAGGAGCTGTTCTACCGCCGCGGAATCACAGCGGTCGGCGTGGACCTGATCGCCGAGCGCTCAGGGGTGACCAAGCGGACCCTGTACAACCAGTTCGGTTCCAAGGACCACCTCGTGGCGGCCTACCTCACGGGCCGCGACCAGCGCTGGCGCTCCCTCGTCCGTGCCGCCGTCGACGCCAGCGACACACCAGCCGCAGCCGTCACCGCCCCCTTCGAGGCACTGCGGACCTGGAGCAGGACCAACACCCGCGGATGCGCCTTCATCAACGCCCTGGCTGAACTCCCGGACCCCTCGCACCCCGCCCACCACATCGCCGCGCACCAGAAGCTCTGGCTGCTGAACCTGTTCAAGGAACTCGCCGCCACAGCCGGCTGCCCGCGCCCGGCCGCCCTCGCCACCCAACTCCTCGTGCTGCACGAGGGTGCTCTCGCCACCCAGCCCCTCCCGCTCGACTGCCTTGCGGAGAGTACTGACCTGGCGCGATCTCTGGTGCAGGCCAGCGCGTCGCCCTGCCACTAGGCGGGCGCCCTGCATCGGTGTAGCGGGCACAGCAACTGTGCCCTGGCCTGAGGCCTGGACGGCGGCTGCCCTCTACCTCGGTAGTTGCAGGCGGCTCATCTCGTACCGCCCTGATTTCGCCGGGAGTCAAACCAGCAGGGGACGCCGGCCCGGTTGCCGCGGGGCTTCTCATGCACCCACTAACCATCTCCGTCGAGGAACTGCAGAATCGCCTGCAAAGTCGCCGTATCGGCTCCGGAGGATCAGCAACTGAGCGCGCGATCCGTGACCTTGAAACGGAACTCGCCCGCCCACGCCGAGGCCGGGCTGATTGCCGACCAGGACATCGTGCAGTGGAGAAGGACGTGGTGCCGCTCGCCCTCGACGGGCAGACGGAAGCCCCGCCAAATGAGCAGACTCCGGCCACAAAGCTTCCCCGAGCAGGCAGGTGTTCCTGCCGTTCAGCCTCGTGGAGGGCTGCCTTTGCCCAAGCCGGCATCGCGGGCCGCGGCAACAGCGGCGGCCCGGTCGTGGACCTGCAGCTTCGAGGTGATGGCGGACACGTGGTTGCGGACCGTCTTTTCGGAGAGGACGAGTCGACGGGCGATCTCGTGGTTCCCGTAGCCGACGGCGACCAGAGCCAGAACTTCCCTTTCGCGACCGGTGAGTTCGGGGAAGACTTGGGCGGCGTATTGCTGTTGCGTATCGGTGAAGAAGTTGACGATCCTGCGTGCGACGGCAGCGCCATACAGCGCTTCCCCGGATGCAACGGCCAGGATCGCGCGGATGATTTCGGCTCGGTCGGCGCCCTTGAGCAGATATCCGAGGGCGCCGGCGCGGAGGGCGCCGAACAACATCTCATCGTCTTCGTGCATGGTGAGTACGAGGACGCCCGTGCTGCTGTGACGGTTGAGGATGGCTCGAGTTGCGGCGGTACCGTCGAGGCCGGGCATGGCCAGGTCGGTGAGAACGACATCGGGCGATGTCTGTTCGACCACCCTGAGCAGTTCTTCGCCGGTGGCGGCCTCGCCGACGACCTCTACCTCCTGGGCTGCGGCGAGGACGGCCTTGAGGCCATAGAGGAACATGGGGTGATCATCGGCGATGACCACTCGGACCGGGGCGGTAGCGGTCACGGGTCCTCCAAAGGCAGAGTGGCGACGACGGTGGTTCCGGCCTGCGTGGAGTGCACGGTGAAGTCACCGTGCAGTGCTTCGGTCCGTCGGCGCATCGAGGTCAGTCCGATGCCCGAGGCTGCTGTGCCGATGCCGGTGCCGTCATCACTGATGACGATCCGCAGTGATCCGGTGTCGGCTGTGATGGTGACGTGAGCGTGGTGGGCGTGCGCGTGCCGGGCGGTGTTGGTCAATGCTTCCGTGATGATGCGGTAGGAAGCGGTCTCCACGTCCGGCGGAAGGATTGGCAGTGCCGTGGCCGTTACGCCGACGGGCACGGTCAGAGCCACCGTCCGGGCGTGCTCGCGCACGGCGTCGGCCAGTCCCCGTGTGTCCAGGACAGTCGGGCGGAGGGCGTCGATGATGCGGCGGATCTCCCCGATGGCGGTGGTGGCCTCGATACGGACCCGGGCCAGCAGAGCGGTGCACGTGGGCATGTCACCAGCGGTCAGCGCATCAGCGAGAGCCTGCAGACCCAGGCCCATGCCGGACAGTGAGGGGCCAAGGCCGTCATGCAGGTCGTGGCGGAGACGGTTGCGTTCGGCTCGGGTGGCTGCCACCACGCGGTCGCGTTCGGCTTCGAGGGCTTCAGTAAGTTCCAACGCCCTCACGAGCACCGCGATTTGCAATGCCATCGCGGTCAGCAACCGAGTCTCGGCATCGTTGTAGCTCTCTGCCGGGCCGCGGGTGGCCAGGGTGAGGGTACCGACGTCACGGCCGCCGACTCGCAGGGGTATCACCGGGCCGGTGACCGTCATCTCCCCTTGTACGTTCACGAGCCGGCCGTCCGGTGCCGCCACCATGGCGGCAGGCGCACGAAGAGCGTTCATGACGACCTTGAGCGCGGCCGACAGCAGGTCCACATGGCCTGCGGTGGCGACCTCGTCACCGAGCTGGGTGATCGCACGCAGTGGGTCCCGGCGAGCGCCGTACACCAGACGGTCCGCTGCCCGCTGCAGCCGATCCCGCGCCGGAGCCAGCAACACCGCCACCAGCGCCGCCGCCACGACCCCGGGCAGTGGGCGACGGTCCAGAGCCGAGCCGACCACCGCAGTTGCCGTCAGATAGACCGCGATCACCGCGAGGGTCAGCGACCCGTAGACGAGACCACGCCGCAGCACCGTCTCGATGCCGAGCAGCCGGTAGCGCAGCACCCCGACCGCCACGACGACAGGAATGAGATACACACATACTGCTGTGACGGGTTTGGGCACGTCGATGAACATGACGACCAGCAAGGGCCCGGCCCCGCATACGAACCAGGTCAGCTGCTGCCGCTCGGGCGTCCTGGCACGGACGAGGCGAACGATCGTGCCCACCCAAATGGCAAGGGTCGAGAACACCAGCAGCGGCAGGCAGACGCCTGTCATCAGCCACGCCAACACCTCAGGGGGGAGTGCGACCGCAGGAGCGTGACCAGGGGCGACGTCGTCGTAGGCTTGCGGGTCGAACGCCTCGACGCACACCATCAGCGCCATCATTGTGGCGGATCCGGCCACCGGCCACCGCCACCACCGGCTCGGCAAGTGACCGTTCGGATACAAGGCGAGCACGATCGTCGGCGTGAGAAGCATGGAGGGGAACCAGAGCCCGCTGCCGACTGCTGCGGCCAACTGCGCTCCCGGCCACTGGGGTTGCGCTACCGCGACGCCGTAACCGCCGTAGCCGGCGAGGCCCACCTGCCATATGGAAGAAGCCCCCGCGCCGAGGAACAACCACCCCAGCATGTTGCGCGGGCGCAGCCCGATGAGTACTGCGCCGGTCAGCTGCCACTCCACGCTCGCGCCGCCGACAACCCACACGAAGTAGACGCTGTCTCCCAGACGATCGGCATGGGGCAGCGTCGAAATCCAGCCCGCGCACGCCAGTATGGCGGCGCTGGAGAGCAACACCATCCAGGAAATCGTGCGTGCGGCCATGCGCCCAGCGTCCCGCTCCCCACGTCCCGAAGGCCATACGACGTGTCCTTCAACGTCCGGGCAATGAGCCCGAGGCAGTCAGGACAGGCGCCTCAGGCGGAGCAAGGGCCGGGTGCCGCACAGTGCTTGATGCCACGCGGCGGGAGGCGGTCGCTCGCTCTACCCGTCGACATCCAACAGTGGCGAAGGAGATCTCCATGAGAAGCCGATCAATCCGACGGAGCCTCGGATGCATGACTGCGGCCGCCGTCATCGGGGGGAGTGCCATGACTTCCATGGCCTCAACGGCGTACGCGGTACCCGCAGAGCCGACGGGGAGTACTCACGCGACTGACGGGGCGCCCACAGTATCCGCCGACCAGAACTACGAGTTGGTACTGGAGTGGGGCGGTCGGTGCCTGGAGGAATGGGGGGGCTCTGTCTATCAGTGGGACTGCCACGGCGGCGATCACCAGCAGTGGCGCTTTGTGAGCAAGGGCGACGGCTACTACCAGATCGTCAACAAGCGCGATGGGCTGTGCCTTGACGTCTATGGCGGTTCGCCCCAGAACGGGACTTCGGTGGTAGGGGCCGGTTGCCACGAAGGGAAGTGGCAACAGTGGAGTCTCAACTTCGTCGGAGCAGCCCGCTACGAGTTGGTGGCCCGTCACAGCGGACGCTGCCTCGATATCGCCCACGGCGGAAATGGATCGAAGGCGCTGCAGTGGGACTGCCATCACGGGGGCAATCAGCGCTGGTACATCAACGAAGAGCGATGACCGTGCTCAATGCGGCGTACAGCATCAGCGCATAAGAGACCGGTGTGGATATCCAGTGGCCTGACGCCTGGATATCCGCACCACCTTTCGGAACTGGGCACGAAAGCCCAGCATCCTACCTGCATCGATAACATCGACAACGAGGGTGCCATGACGCATCGAGGTAGCAAGCAGAAGAATTCCCGAGGGATCGTAAATGCAACAATCGAAGCCGCAGTCCCTCTAGAGGCCACGAAGCAAGTAAGCAGTGCGATGGTGGCCTACCTTCGTCACCACCCTCCCACCATCGGCGTCATCGGAGCCTCAGGGACGGGAAAGTCCTCGACGATCAATGCGATGTTCAAGACGAATCTGCCGATCAGTCACGCGGTGGCCTGCACGAAAGAGTTCCTGAACGTCGACCTGAACGTAACGGCGACATCCGCATCGATCGCAGGTGACAGTTTGAAGCTTTGCGTAGTTGACGCGCCGGGTCTTGGGGAAGACTTGGCGCGCGATCCCGACTACCTCGACATGTATCAGACTCACCTGAGCCGCTGCGACATCGTGTTATGGGTGATGGCCGCACGCCAGCGCGCGATCGCGCTCGACCAAGGCTATCTGCAACTCCTGGCCGATCATCACGAGAAGATCGTATTCGGGCTGAATCAGATCGATCTCATCGATCCAATGAACTGGAATTGCCGCCTCAATCTGCCCAGTGATGACCAAGAGAAGATCATCACGGAGATCGCCCAGGATCGATCCGCGAAGATTTCGGCGACCCTGGGGCGACCCGTCGAGATGCACCCGTATTCGGCGGGCAATCTCTACGGACTTCAGGAGCTATTTTCCGGGATGATCGCATCCTGCCCCGACGGAAAACGCGCTTGGATCTTTGATCCCATTAAAGCCTTCGGGCCATTCGACTTTATCCCCGAGGGCGTGCGAGGTCAGGTATTGGAGCAAATCGATGCGCGAACCGATGATTGAGAGGAATCTGTGCCGAACATCGACAGTCTGACTGACGCCGAGCTAGGCCGACTAGTCCGGGCCGCCTCAAGGGCAAGTGGCTCTCTGATCCAAGAAAAGGCAAGGGCCCTCGACACTTTCTGCGAGTGGCTGAATTCCGTAGGCTTCGAGTGGCTGTCAGCATCAATTCAAAGCGCCAACTTGGCATGGGACGGTATCAAGTGGCTCTACTATAGAATCTTTACATAAACGGAATCGCGCCCGGAAAGAACGGGCGGACCGTCATGCTCGACGAGGGCCGAGACCTGGAATGAGCAGGCCACCCTGTAGGCCGTCCATGGAACGGCTGCCCCCGCCGCTACACATTCTGCACGGTCGCGATGCGAAGAAGATGGCTGCGCTGCTGAGCGGGAACCATGCGCTGGTGCACGAGTCGGGGCTTCTCAGACATCCACTAGCTAGATTGGAGATCCGCTGCGTTGGAGTGGCGCGCTCACCTCCGCGCCACGGCCCGCCTACGGTGGCCATGTCCGGGCACCCCTCCCCGGCACGACAACGTGG
Source organism: Streptomyces sp. NPDC032198 (assembly GCF_040636975.1). Taxonomy (NCBI): domain Bacteria; kingdom Bacillati; phylum Actinomycetota; class Actinomycetes; order Kitasatosporales; family Streptomycetaceae; genus Streptomyces; species Streptomyces sp. NPDC032198. The sequence goes on from NZ_JBEZVL010000008.1 coordinate 408,966, forward strand.
AGGCCCCGTGATTTCGGCGTACCTGAAGTCCGATGAGGATCACGCGGCGGGGCGCAGCACGGGACTGGTGCTGGCCCGCGAGAGCGCGTCCTGCCTGCGGGACGCGACACAAGCGGCCTGGCACGGGCGCGGCGGCAGCCGCTGGCGACTGGCCCACTGGATGATGCGCCGGTTCGCAGGCGCGGCCGGGACCCCGCTGGCCGAGGACGGTCTGCTGCTGTTTCGCATCGCCACGCCCGGCGGGCCGGCCCAGATCTTCATCCGCCGCAACCAGAGCGATCTGCTCATCCTGTGGCAGATCTTCCTCCGTCGCTTCTACGAGCTCAATGACACCTACCAACTCACCCACCCGCTGCGGACGCTGGACACCGTGGTGGATCTGGGAGGCAACACGGGCCTCGCGGCCGCATATCTCAGCAGCCGCTACCGCCCCCGCCGCCTGCTGACCGCCGAGCCCATCGCCGAAAGCCGGGCAGTGCTACGCCGCAATGCCCATTTGTCGAGGGTCCCCTGGATCATCGACGAGCGGGCGGTCACCGGCCACGGGGAGGGCCCGGAACTCGAATTCGCCGTCAGCGCCTTCTGGGATACCTGCACCGCGGTCCCCGAGGTGCACGAGCTGAGGAGCACCCGGCCCTGGCGCCTGGAGAACTCCCTGGCTCTTCCCCGGCGCACCGTAGAAGCCGTGGACGTCTCCAGCCTGCTCGACCAGCACGACATCGACCATATCGATCTGCTCAAGGTCGACATCGAAGGGAGCGAAGCTGCCGTCTTCGCCACGCCGCAGCCGTGGATGAACCGCACCGACCGCATCGTGCTGGAAGTCCACGACAAGTACATCGACGGGGACACCGTCCGAGCGACCATGCACGAGGCGGGGTTCTGCCGCATCCCACCGCGCGTGCCGGACCCGGCCGGCTTCAACCCCGTCGAGCTTTACGTCCGCCGCGGGGTTCCGGCATGACCCTGCCGATGCCGAGGGCCGTGGTGTTCGACTGCGACGGCACGCTGGCCGACACCCAAGCCTGCGTCCGGACCGCAGTCGACGAGGCCTTCGCCCGCCGAGGGCGTACCTGCGACAGGCGCTTTCACGCTGAACTCTGCGGTCTCGGGTTGGCCGCCCTCAGCGCCCGGGTGGCCACGATGTTGGATGTCTCCCCCGTCGGGCTGGACCGGGAGCTGCTGACCACCATGGTGCAGCAGGCCAAGCGGTGGGCGGTGACCCTGCCAGGGGCGCGGGAGTGTGCCGAGGCGACCGCTGCCCGGCTGCCCGTGGCCATCGCCAGCAACTCCCCCCGCCTGCTGCTCGACGCCACACTGACAGCCACCGGCCTCTCGCGCCTTACCTCGGTGACCATCAGCGCCGACGACGTGGCCCGCCCCAAGCCGGCTCCCGACATGTATGTGCAGGCATGCCGCGCCCTGAGCGTGTGCCCGTGCGACGCCGTTGCCGTCGAAGACTCCCCGACCGGCATCACGGCAGCTCGCGCGGCCGGAATGACCGTGATCGGTGTCGGCGAACACGCCCGGAACGCCGAAGCGGATCACTGGCTCCCCGCGCTCAGCCCCGATACCTTCCACGAGCGCGGCCCCTTGCGTTCCGGGGCGCAGGCGCCGACCGCGACGGGGTCAATATTCCGCCGACCACCGGTTACGGATGCTGGTACACCGCTTTCGCGTGGGGCACACGGCTAATGGCGGTTTGCTGCCTTGATTGCGCTCCCGGGGGGGGCAGCGCACTGCCTGTATAGCGGGCGGCGGGGTTCCCCTGGGTGTCGACAACGCTCTCGGAGAGGTCATCTGAGGTCCAGAGATGGGTTCTCAACCGTGAAAGGAGTTTGCAGGGGCCAGCTGGATGATCTCCTCCAGAGGAGGGGCGGGCGGCACTCCCAGCTGCGCGGCCAGGGCGGGGCGCGGGGTGCGTTCGAAGGCGGTGAGGCGGTGGTTGCGGCGGCCTCGTTTGAGTTCGTCGAGGAACGACTCCCGGATTCCGGTGCTGTCGACCTTGCCGCTCATGACCGCTTCGTCAGGCAGCCCCTTCGCGTCACGCGTGCGCCGCAGGTCGAACACGTAGCGCTTGCCGATGTTCACATGGGAGGAGGCCAGGCGGGTGGACTCGGCAAGCAGCAGGTAACAGGCGGCGAGCTGGGGGAGTTGGGCGGCGATGCCAAGCAACCCCTCGACGGGAGTCTGCGCGAGGTCCTGCACGGTGAGGCCGCTGCGCTCCAGGAGGTGGTCGGGCAGTGGGGTGCGGCCGATGAGTCGGTCAGGCGCTCTTGGCCCTCGAGGAGGAAGGGGCGGTAGAGGCGGCGTACGTAGCAAAGTTCATCCTCCCAGGTCAGGCAGGAGCTTTCGCGTTTCTGCCCCACCAGCCGCAAACCAAGTTAACGGCGAGGCTGGGGGCTTGGTCGGCACGGTTCGCAACTTCCGTGGACGGAGCCGTCGGTGACCAAGTAGCGTCTGGTTCCGACCACGCCGCGTGAGACGAACGGAAGGAGGCGAGTGCCGTGCAGTTCTCAACCATCCAGCGCTCCCTCTCCGCTATCCCGGTGTGGCACCTCTGATCCGACCGGGAGCGCTCCTGCCGTACGCATCCCGGAGGAACCCATGACCGATACGGTCATCCGCGCGCTCGACGAGAGCGACGCCCATCTGTTCGACGCACACCCCGACCCGCTGAACGCCCGTGCCGCGCACCAGCGGACCACGCATCGCCCCCGCTGGAAGCGGGTGGCCCTGCGCGACGGCGCCGTCGTCGCCCGCGGCGCCTGGTGGGGCGGCCCCGATGACGAGGAACCCGTCAACCTCAACTGGTTCGATGTCGCCGAGGGCGAGGTCGAGGCGGGGGCCGCACTCCTGCGCTCCGCCCCGTGGCAGGTCGAACTCGAGCTCAACCTGCCCGGCGACTGGCGCGAGCACCCCGCTCTGGCCGCGGCCGCCGAGACGCGCTTCGCCGCCGCCCGGGCCGCCGACTACGAGCTCCTGGTGGAACGCTTCCTGTACCGGTGGACACCGGAACGCGGCCTGCCCGAGCGGCCCGGACGGCTCGTCTTCGGCCCCGAGCCCGACGACGCGGTCTTCTTCGACGCGCTGCGCCGCATCCACGCGGCCACGCTGGACGCCCACGCGCTGAAGGCCATCAAGGAAGGCGGCCTCGACCTGGCCGCGCGCGAAGAACTGGAATTCTTCCACTGGTGCCCGTCCCCGCGGGAATGGTGGCAGCTCGCCCGCACCCCGGAAGGCGAACTGGCCGGCATCCACATCCCGGCGCACAACCCCTCCGGGCCGACCATCGGGTTCATCGGCGTCCTGCCGGAGCACCGCGGCCACGGCTACGCCTACGATCTCCTCGCCGAGTGCACCCACTTCCTGGTGGAACAGGGTGCGGAGGTCGTCACCGGCGCCACGGACCGGGGCAACTTCCCCATGGCCGCGAACTTCACCAAGGCCGGTTTCCCCGTGGTGCGCGAACGCATCAACTTCCACCCCGTCGCCCGGACCGCCTCCAGTGCCCGCTGACATCACCGACTGACACCAGCAGTGGCGGTCGTGGGCGATCACTGGCGATGCACGGCAGCCGTAGTCCTGTCGACCGGGAGGGCGGTTCTGGCCGCGAGGCAGGCGCTGCTGCCTACTGCGCCCGCAGGGGTGCGTGTCCAGGCGGACGAGGCGCTCCTGGCCGACGCCGGGTTCCAACCGTATGTACGTAGCGCACCGTCGAGTCGGCCCGCACTTGCGCCGTGGGCGGATCTCGTGGGGATAGGCGAGATTGGGACTGGATCTGTACGGGTCGGGGTGATTGGCGGTTGCTGATCTCATCCGTTGCCGGGGCCGCATGTCCGGACCGAAGGGGACAGGTGCCGACTCGCTGAAGCCCGCATCTGGAGTTCGATCCGCCGGCCGGGGCCCTCGATTGCTGCGGCGGCTGGGAAGAGACGCAAGAGGGTGCTCCCTGACGCCTTAGCGGATGGACTCCCTGACGCTTTCGGTATACGGCGTTTGTATGCCGTCTTCCACAGTCCGAAACGCTCCGGCAGATCCCACCACTGCCTCCCCATACGCACCCGGTACAGCACCTCGTTGATCACACGCCGGTGATCACTCCGCTGGTCCCCACACCACCGCGAGGTAGGAACGACGCCAGTCAGTCCCACTCCGCATGCGTCAGACCTCCACGACCCATGCATCCAGCCCGACCTCAACAGTGCTGTGAGTGGTGGACACCAACCAAGGCAGCGCCGCTCTTCTCGTCGGGCTCCTGCTCGACCAGGGAGAGCCGACGGGCAGATCCGCGAGGAGGTCCGCTACTTTCGGCGTCGGAAGGTCAGCCACAGGCGGGCCCCGATCAGGCCCAGGACCACCACGCCGACCGTGATCTGTACCCAGCGCGGGAGCGCGCCCGACCCGGGGAGGTAGAGAGCGAGGAGTGTCACGGGCGCCGCCTACGCAGGTCGAGCCGCTGTGCGAGTTCATCCATCGGACGGTCCCTGGGGTTCACCGCGGGCAGGTCAATCGGCGTCGGGTTCGCTGAGGTGGGGCGAAGCTGCCGATTCGATCAACTATCTCATCTGCGCGCCGATGGCATCCGTTCTGGAACCGATGAGAGTGATCCCTCTGCCCTTACGTGCACCATCGGCTCAGCACCGTAGCGGGGCGCCGCGCCGGTTGCGCCACCGCCAAGCGCGGTCAGATCCCAAGAGCGGGCTCTGATGTGTTCTGCTGAAGATGCCCGAGTGAGTCGAATGGACATTGAGGGCGACGGTCGTGCGCGAGCGCGTTTCGGATCGACGGGTGCCACCCGTGCACCCCGTATGCGCGCTGCGCCACGCACCTTCCGCCGATGAGTTTCCGGCGGTGGTGTGGTCTACCTGTCGACGAAGGGAGCACACCATGCGCAAGATCATCGTTTGCACGTTCCTGACGCTCGACGGCGTCATGCAGGCGCCGGGCGGTCCGGACGAGGACGCGGGGAGCGGTTTCAAGCACGGCGGCTGGCAGAAGATGGTGTCCGACGACGAGGTCGGCGCGGCCATCGCCGGTTGGTACCAGCACTCCGACGCGATGCTGCTCGGCCGCAAGACGTACGAGATCTTCGCGTCGTACTGGCCGAGCGCCGATCCCGGCAATCCGTTCACCGATCGGATGAACAGCACGCACAAGTACGTGGCGTCTCGGACCCTGACGTCCCTCGAGTGGCAGAACTCCACGCTGCTGGAGGGCGACATCGTCGATGCCGTGCGCACACTGAAGGCCACCGACGGCGGCAACATCAACGTCGTGGGCAGCGGCGACCTCGCCCAGACCCTCATGCGGCACGACCTCGTCGATGAGTACCGGCTGACCATCCACCCGGTGATCATCGGCACCGGCAAGCGGCTGTTCGCCGACGGAGCGATCCCCACTGCGCTGGAGCCGGTCAGCGTCTCGACGACGAAGGGCGGCACCGTCCTTGGCGTCTACCGGCCCGACGGTAAGCCCAGCTACGACAGCTACTAGTCATACGTCGCGGGCCGCTGACGACCATCGTCGCAACTGCTGCGGCGCAGCCGTAGGTCAGTGGAGCGCGAGGTTGCCGCAAGGTGACCTACCGTCAGCTCTGGAGTGATTCCGTTGAGGTGGATGACGACAAGGAGCCGGAGCAGAAGCCACTTGCCTTGAGACCGGCGAGGCGGGACGGACGCCGCAGAAATCAGCTCTCATACGATGACCGGTCGTTCGGCGGGCGGCTTCGGCGGGCTCGCCCTGACCGTCCAGGTATGGGTACCCAGGGACGCGGGGCGGATGTGAGTACCCGCACGGATACGTATGGGCCAGAGGCTGCCTACGGTGACGTCCATGCCTGCACCCGAGCCCGCCTCCACGCCCAGCCGCAGACGACGCTGGATCATCGTCCTCTTGGTCACACCGGTGGTGGTGTTGTTCGGCGGTGCCTGGTTCGTGATGTACGGCTGGCCGGAGAGGTACGACAGAGAGCCGCCGCCGGAAATGCTGCGACGTATCGCGGCCCACAATCAGGATGCCTACCGTGTACTGAATCTCGGGCCCGTGCTGAAGCCGCGGTCCGGGCCGGACGATCCCGCTGAGCACCGCTCCAGCAACTCCGCTTCGACGGGTGAGTGTTACCCCGACGGTCTGGAGGCGATGAAGGACGAGCCCCTCGACGGTGTCTATAACGTCCAACACGGCTGGACCGCTGTCAGGAAGGATGGCTCCGGGGTGCGGGTCGCCTTCCATCGTCTGGAGCGCCATCTCGCGGCGAATGGCTGGGACGTCGACTGGAGCGAATCCATCAACAAGCAGAACTTCAGCGTGATCGCCGGCAAGGACGGCTACCAGCTGTCAATCAGTTGGGATGCAGAATTCAAGGAGGTCACCGGCCTTGGTCGCAGTCCCTGCGCCCGCTTCCCCGACCGCTCGCAAGAGCGCGCTTATCGCCCCGCCGACCATTACGAGGCCCCGGACCGGCAACTGACACCGCCTGCCCTCGTGCCCCGTCAGCGCCGCTGATCGGAACACATGATCAAAGCCACTGCCCCTCCTGCGCATGTCACCGCCTCCAGGCGGGCTTCGTCGCGCAGTTCGCCGATCGCGTCGACCAACGCACTGATGGGGGTGATGACGTCCGGGTCGGCATCTGCTCGGCCGAGTCACTGTTGACGACGCGGCCAGCGGTTCAGTGGAGCCATTGACTCCCCGTTGGCGGCGCATGCGGGCGCGAGCTCTTCTCCACGCTCGGCGAGTTCGGATCGGAGGCCGAGGAACTGCTGTTCCAGCTTGGCGGCCCGGCGGCCCGTCAGGATGACTTCCGGCAGCAGGGCGGCGCCCCGCACGTCGACCAGACCGCGCATATGTCCCGGCCGACCTGTTTTTGGCCAAGCTCAGCTGACCGCGCCGGGCCTCAGGGATCCGACGGCGTTCACCCGAGCTCGACGAGCAGTTCTAGGGTGGTGAGGAGAGGACGTCGATCCGCACTCTCGGGCCCGTTTCGGCAGGCGGTCGTCGTTGGTGACCAGAGTGCACTGCCCGGAGACAGCAGTGATGCCGATCAGGGCTTCGTTCGTGTTGCCAACGTTGGCGGATCGCAGGACCTCAACGACTGTCGGCGTACAGACTTTTATGCCCAGGGGTCTCGGTTGAGATCGATGCCCAGACCAGGGACACTCGCGCGATGAGCCACAGCACGTTGTCTGAACCGGTCGAGCGAGGGTGGGACGAGCCGTGGTATCGGGTCCGTATGGAGGACTTCCAGGCGTCGTTCCTGCCCAGCGACGGCGAGGACTTGGACGAGGTCTGCAACGTTGATGTCTTCGTGACTCTGAAGGATGGATCTCGTTGGACCGCGACTGTGTTCACCCTCGTGGAAGTCGAGCGTCTGATGAAGCTCTGGGCAGGGACCGACGAGGCCCTCGAGGGCTGGTACTTCTGGGTCTCGGACGGCCTGATCGTCAGGGATCCCGGCATCGACAGCATGACCGACGTGATCGCCGGACTGATCGCGAAGGGCGAGTTCTCCGAGATCTTCCAGCGTGTGATCAACGACTGATCAAGTGCTAGGCCGCCGGAAGCGACGTGGGTGGCCGGCCACGTCGTTGTCCCGGCACCGAGCACCGAGCACCGAGCACCGAGTCGCCGCGCTCGACTCGACGGATGACCCGCACCGTCGTGCCGTGCAGCTGTGCGGGGAACTGCCACCCCTGGACAGTCGGCGGCGCGCCCAGAACGAGGCGTGGGGTCCATACAACCCCCTCATGGTCAGAGCGAGCGGCCGGACTCCCCGCGTTCTGGCCTACGGCTGGGTGTCCGCTCCGGCCGTGCGAACGTCCAGAGGAACGCCGCCGATGTGGTAGCCCTGTTCGTCGAGGAGGTGGCCGCTGAGCTTCAGTGGCCACAGGGCCACGGCTCGGTCGGTGATCTCCAGGCCGGGTACGCGCTGGGTGAGTCGTACCTCGAAGCGCTGCACGTCGGTGAGGGACTTCACCCAGGCGATGATGAGGACGTTGTTCCGGCCGGTGACGCCGGCGCACAGCCGTACCTCCCGGGCGCCGGTGACTCCGCGTGAGACGCGTTCCAGCTCTCCCGCGGCCGTGCGCCCCCATTGGATCACGGTGACCGGCCACTCCGACAGGGGGCGTGCGACCTCGCAGCGGGTCTGGAGCATGCCGGCGGCGAAGAGCCGGCCGAGTCGTCGGCGGACCGTGTCCGGGCTTGCCCCGCAAGCGTCGGCGAGCGCGCGGTAGGTGGCGCGGCCGTTCATGGAAAGGGCGGCGATGAGGGCGTGGTCCAGGTCGGTGAGCGGGAAGACGGGGGCCTCGGTGCGGGCAGTTTCGGTGTCGGCGAGGCGGGCGATCTGAGTGCGGTCGAGGGCGCGCAGCCGCCAGCGGCTGCCCTCTGTATAGACGGTGCTTGCGAGGTGGGTGCGGCTGGCGACGATGCCCGGCATCGCGCCGATGCTGCGAGTCATCCAGTGGGTGAGTGCCGCGAGGTCCGGGACCATCACGGTGAGCAGCAGGTCGCGGTCCCCGCTGACGTGTTCGACGGTCGAGACGTGGGGCACCTGGGCGAGGTCCTGGGCCACGGTCAGCAGGCTGCCGCTGGCGCAGTCCACCTCGACGAAGGCGAGCAGTCCCTGTCCCGCCGAGGCGAGGGCGGGCGACGGGGAGCAGCTGATCCAGGCGGCGCCGGCTTCGGTGAGCCGGTGCCAGCGGCGGGCCACCGTCACGGCGTCGAGGCCGAGTACGGCGCCGATCTCGTTCCAACCGGCGCGTGGGGCGATCTGCAGTGCGTGCACCAGGGCCTGGTCGACGTCGTCGAGCGCCCGCACCCCCGCATGCGCGTAATGCTGCGTCATTCGATGTCCCTTGCGTCTTTCCTGCGATTCAGAGCCGAGGGGATGGCGAGTACTTCATTCTTGCGTCACTGAAGGCCGGAACCGTACCAGGAGGTTGACGCAGCATGTCCGCACTGGAATGCGCCAGGGAACTCCAGCCCGATCTCGTGCGGCTGCGCCACTCGCTCCACCGTGAGCCGGAGCTCGGTCTGCGGCTGCCGCGTACGCAAGAGAAGGTCCTCGCCGCGCTCGACGGTCTCCCGCTCGACATCACGCTCGGCCGGGAGCTGTCCTCCGTCACGGCCGTGCTGCGTGGTGGCCGTCCCGGCGGGGCGGTCCTGCTGCGGGGCGATATGGACGCGCTGCCGGTGGACGAACGCACCGGGGTGGAGTACGCCTCCGAGGTGCCGGGCCGGATGCACGGCTGTGGGCACGATCTGCACACCGCCGGACTCGTCGGCGCGGCGACGCTGCTCGCGGACCGCCGGGAGAGCCTCCAGGGCGACGTGGTGTTCATGTTCCAGCCGGGCGAGGAGGGGCACAACGGCGCTGGCGCGATGATCGACGAGGGTGTCCTGGACGCGGCGGGCAAGCCGCTCGACGCGGCCTTCGCGCTCCATGTGTCGGCCAACCGGCTGCCGGGCGGCTGGGTCGCGTCCAGGCCAGGCACCGTCATGACGGCGTCCGACGTCCTGCGGGTGACCGTGCGGGGCGAGGGCGGGCACGGTTCGGCTCCGCACCACGCCAAGGACCCGGTGCCAGCGGTCTGCGAGATGGTGACCGCGCTGCAGAACTGGGTGACGCGCACCTTCGACATCTTCGACCCGGTGGTGGTGACCGTCGGACGGCTGCGCGCCGGAACGCAGCAGAACGTCATCCCCGACACGGCCGAGTTCGAGGCGACCGTACGCAGCTACTCGGAGGCGAACCACGATCGGCTGGCCCAGGGGCTGCCGCGACTCGTGCGCGGGATAGCGCAGGCACACGGCCTGGAGGCAGAGGTGGCGTACGAGATGCTCTACCCGGTCACGGTCAACGAGCCGGTCGCGACGGAGTTCGCCCTGGAGACGGCGCGTGACCTGTTCGGCGCGGGCGAGGTGTGGCTGGCCCCGCAGCCCGCCAGCGGTTCGGAGGACTTCTCCCTGGTCCTGAACAAGGTGCCCGGCGCGATGCTGCTGGTCGGCGCGGCGCCCGAGGGCGTGGACGTGGAGAAGGCGCCGCAGAACCACTCCCCGCGAGCCGTGTTCGACGACCGAGTGCTCCACCGCCAGGCGGCGCTGCTCGCCGAACTCGCGGAACGGCGGCTCGCCGCGGGGACATCCGCATGAGGGCCCCGCGCGGGACGGAGGAGGTGGCGGCGCCGCCCCGGGTCACCCCCGTGGCCGGTCTGCTGGTCGTCTTCGAGCTGGTGAGCGGCTTCCTCCAGGGTTCAGGCCCGGCGCTGGTGCCGGCCGTGCAGGACTGGCAGTCCATCAGCGCGTCGCAGGCGCAGTGGTACATGGCGGTCCAGTTCCTGGCCGCCGCGGTGGGGGTACCGGTCTTCGGGCGGCTCGGCGATCTGTACGGGCACCGTCGACTGATCCGGGTCGCCCTGGCCTGCGTCGCGGTGGGCACTGTCCTGGTGGCCCTCGCACCGAACCTCACGGTGCTCCTGGTGGGCCGTGCCCTGATGGGGCCGCTGGCGGCGCTGCTGCCACTGGAGATCGGTCTCGTACGGGACCGGCTCGACCTCGAGGGCGCACGGCGGGCCGTAGGGCTTCTCGTCGGCGCGCTCACCCTCGGCTCGCTCCTCGGCCACAGCCTGGCGGGCCCCCTGCTCGAACTCACCGGTGGCGTCCAGGTGACGCTCTGCGTCCTCGCCGCGATCGCGTGCGCCTGTCTGGCCCTCGCATACTGTCCGATCCCCGAGTCCCGGACGCGCGCGCCCGGCCGGATGGACTGGACCGGGGCGCTGCTGCTCGGTCTGGCGCTGCTGCTGTTCCTCGGCACGACGGCGCGCGGCCAGGCGTGGGGCTGGACCTCGCCGCTCACCCTGGGCGGCCTCGCCGTCTCCCTGTCCCTGCTCGCCTGGTGGGTCCGGCTCGAACGGGACCGGCCGCACGCCCTGGTCGACGTCCGGGCGGTGGCCCACCCCCAGTCCGCGCCGTACTACATCTCCGGTTTCGTCTTCGGCGCCGTGATGTTGGGCGGGCAGGCAGTCGCCATCTCGTACCTTGCCGCGTCGACGGCCGACGAGGGGTACGGATTCGGGCTCACGACGTGGGAGATCAGCGCGTGGGGCGCGGTGCCCCACGTCCTGGCCTTCGCCGGGGCGAGCCTCGTGGCCCGGGTGGCGGCCCGCACCGGCTACCGCCGTGTCCTGTTGCTCGCATTCACACTGATGGGGGTCGGCAGCGCGGGGCTGATCGCCGCCCACACCACGCTGCCGCTGTTCGCCCTGGCTTCCGCCGTTGCCGGCTTCGGCATGGGCCTGGCTATGGGTGGCTTGCCCACACTGATCGTGGAGCGCAGCACCCCGGACCGCACGGCGAGTGCGACCGCCGTCTACAACAACCTCAAGACCCTGGGCGGCAGCATCGCGGGCGCGGGCTCGGCGGTCGTCCTCGGCTCCCTGGTCGTCGGGGATACGGACGTCCCGGCGCTCTCCGCCTATCTGACGATCTGGGGACTGAGCGCGCTGCTGTGCGTGGGCGCGCTCATACTCCAAGTCCTGACCAGCCGTCAGACGGATGCCCCGGGTTCGGCGAAGAATCGCCCCACAGATACTCGTCCGCACAGCGACGTGGGCACGTCAGCCGGAGCGTAGCGGGCGATACCGGAGATCCATCCCGACGTCAGGACGAACAGCTGCGAGGTCAGCATCAGCGACGGGCCCGACGACTACTGCGGGCCCGATGGGTGCCGGTGCTGCACAGCGAGTCTCATCTCGGCTGCACAAGTGCAGTCGAAGTGCGGCCAGCCCTGAGACTGTGCAGAGAATTTCGAGACCCTACAGGACGACATAGGACAGCAGTTGTCCTTTGACAGCAAAGTTGGTCCGGCCGGAGCCGCTGACCTGCGCGGACCAACTTCGCTGTCAGCTCAGCTCCCCTTCGTGCTGTGGAGAGCGTGGGTGTACTGCTCGTCGGTGACGGGCTCCAGCCAGGTGGTGCCGTCGCTGTCGGCGTCGCCTACGACCATGGCGATGTGCGCCATGAGGGTGGTGTCGGTGCCGCCGTGCCAGTGCTCCTCACCTGCCGGGCACTTGACGATCTGTCCGGCGCTGACACGCACGACGTGGCCGTTGCGGGTACCGACCAGGCCGATGCCGTCCGTGATGTAGAGGGTCTGGCCGTTGGCGTGGCTGTGCCAGTTGGTGCGGGCGCCAGGGGTGAAGCGGACCAGAGCGGCGGCGAGGCGGGCGGGCTCGGTGGGCGCTTCGATCGGGTTGAGGTAGACGTCGCCGGTGAACCGCTCGGTCGGCGCCTTGGCCGTCGAGGTCGAGATGATGTGCTCCATGGTCTTCATCCTTGTCAGATGGGGGTGTTGGGGGAGAGGAGGCAGGTTCAGGAGGAGTCGCGCTGGTCGGCGATCTTCTTGAGTTTGTTGATCGCGGTCATGGCGTTGGGCCAGCCCGCGTAGAAGGCGAGGTGGGTGATGGCTTCGGACAGCTCCTGCACGCTCAGCCCGTTGTCCAGGGCAATGCCCAGGTGGTAGTCGAGTTGCTCGCTGCGGTAGAGGGCGGCCAGCGTGCTCACGGTGACCAAGCTCCGGTCGCGGGGCGTAAGACCGGGGCGGTTCCAGATGTCACCGAAGAGGACGTCGTTGGTGACTTCGACGAGCTTGGGGGCGATATCTCTCAGTTCCTCGGGGGCGGACTGCTCGGGCATGGCGGGTCTCCGTGTTCTGTAACGGTCTGATGGAGGGTGGAAGCTGGGCGTTTACTGGGCGGTGTAGCCGCCGTCTACGGGCAGGGCGATGCCGGTGACGTAGCTGGCGCCGGGGCTGGACAGCCACAGGACGGCCTGGGCGATCTCGTCGGCGGTGCCCAGCCGGTGGATGGCCTGGCCGGTCTCGGCCTGGGTGCGGTTGAGTTCACCGCCGTCGACCATGGCGTCAACCATGGGGGTGCTGATGGTGCCGGGGCACACCGCGTTGATGCGGATACCTCGGGAGCCGTATTCGAGTGCGGCGCTCTTGGTCAGGCCGATGACCCCGTGCTTGGAGGCGTGGTAGGCGGCACGGCCGGGGTTGCCGACGAGGCCGCCGAGGCTGGAGCAGTTGACGATGGCGCCGCTGCCCTGGGTGCGCATGTGGCGCAGTTCGTGCTTCATGGCCGCCCAGATGCCGCGCAGGTTGATGTCCTGGACGCGGTCGAACTGGTCGGCGCTTTCGTCGGCGGCGTCGGTGGGCGGGGGCATGATGCCGGCGTTGTTGTAGGCCATGTCGAGCCGTCCGAAGGTGTCCACGGTGCGGTCGACGGCGGCGGCGATCTGGTCCTCGACGGTGACGTCGCAGACCAGAGCCAGGGCCTGGTACCCGTGGTCGACGAGTTCCTTCGCCGCGGCGGTGACTGCCTTTTCGTCGATGTCGGCGAGGGTGACGGCGGCGCCCGCTTCGGCGAAGGCGCGGGCGGTGGCCAGACCCATGCCGGAGCTGGCGCCGGTGATGAAGGCGACCTGGCCGGTGAAGTCGTAGGTGGGGTTTTTGGGGTTCATGGGGCGTGCTCCGGGTGGGTGGGGTGCGAGGCGGCCGGATCGGTTCAGCTCTGCGCCGACGTCACTTCAGTGGTCGTGCGCGCCGGCGGGACAGGCGTGTCGCGAACGCTGTGGGCGACGGTGCGCGTCGTCCCGTGCTTGCTGGTGACGGCCAGGGCGATCAGCGGCACCAGGGTCAGGCCCGCGAAGACGGCACCGATCAGGGCGGGTCCGGTCACACCGAGAGGAGAGGCGAGGGCCTGCCCGGCGAGCGCGGAACCGGCGGCGATGCCGGTGTTGTACGCGGACGTGGTCAGCGCCGAGGCCAAGGTGGGGGCGTCGCCGGCCAAGCGGACGGCGAGGGCGGTGACGACCGGGTTGATCGTGAACCCGGCCAGGGCCATGAGGAAGGTCAGGGCGATGGCGGCGGCGGGGGCGGTGGACAGCGGGACCAGCGCGAGCAGGATCAGCGCGGTCGCCGAGGCAGCCGGGATCGTGGTGGCCATCGGACGGCGGTCGCCGAACCGGCCGCCGATCGCGGTGCCGCCCAGCGCGCCGGCGCCGAACGCGATCAGCACCAGCGGCACGACACCGGCCGGGATGCCCGCACGGTCGGTCAGCAGGGGTGTGATGTAGGTGTAGACGGCCAGCACACCGCCCATGATCAGCACGGCCGAGGCCAGTGCCAGCCACAGGCGGCCCTGCCACAGCGCCCGAATTTCGTCGCGTACGGAGACCCGGGTGCGTTGCTCCGTTCGGGGGATGAAGTGCCCGATCACGGCGGCGGCGAGGGCGGCGAGCGCGGCCAGGGCCCAGAACAGTCCGCGCCAGCCGGTCACGTGACCGATGAGGGACCCGGCGGGGACGCCGACGACGTTGGCCAGGGTCAGGCCGCCCATCATCACGCTGACGGCCCGGGTGGCATTCGCGGGTCCGGCGGCGGTGGTGGCGATGACGAAGCCGACGGCCCAGAACGCGCCGGTGGCCAGCGCGGTGACGAACCGGGCGGCCAGGACGACGGTGAAGGAACTGGTGAGGGCTGCCACGACGTGCCCGGCGGCGAACACCGCCAGGGCGAGGACGAGGGTGAGGCGTTGAGGCAGGCGCAGGGTGGCCAGGGCCATGGCCGGACCGCCGACGATCATGCCGACGGCGAAGGCTGTGATCAGCAGTCCGGCGTGGGAGACGCTGGCGCCGAGGTCGGGGGCGATTTCCGGGAGGATCCCGGCGATGACGAACTCGGTGGTGCCCATCAGGAAGGTGCCGGCGGCAAGCACCCACACGACGAAGGGCAGCTTGCCCGGCGCGTGAGCGGCGGGAGCGGACATAGGGGTAATTACTCCTTGCGAAGGGGGACGGGGTCAGGAGGCGGGCTGGATGCGGACGCGGTCGGCGTCGGCCAGGCGCGCGATGTCGCCCCGGTCGGTGAGGTGGCCGAGGATGACCAGGTCCGGTGAGGGGTGGCCGTCGCGGTAGAAGAGGGCCAGGTTGCCCCACGGCGCGTAGAAGGCCAGGTCACCCGCCTTGGGGTCGGACGACGCCGGGGTGCCGTCGGTGCTCAGCTTGCGCGGCAGGTCGGCGACGCGCTCGGTTTCCTGGAAGTCGTCGAGATCGAGGGTGAGCGGCAGCAGCGCGGCGAAGTCCCGCGCGGTGGAGCTGTCGTTCAAGGCGGCGTCCACGCTGTGGCCGTCGGTCATGAGGCGGATGTGCATGGCGCTGTTCTCCTCCGAGGGCTCGGTCGTCGGCCGATCCGTCGCGGACTGCCGCGATGAACGCTGGGGCGGCGAGGCCGCAGGTGTGGTGTCCGGCGTAGTGCTGCACGCCGTCACAGCGAGCAGCAGCGCCGCGGCCGGGACCGCGTGAGCGATGGTGCGCTGGGCGGTGCGGGGCATGGCAGTCGGGCTCCGGCTCAGTCGGGCATCGGTTCGGCGTAGTGCCGAAAGCCGTCCCGGTCGGTGTGCAGGCTGTACAGCCGCTCGGCCAGCGCGCTCGGGCTGGAGTGCTCGGCGTCCGGGCTGATGGCTCCGGGGACGATGAGCTGAGCGGCGTGGATGTTCTCGCCCGCGAGCGCTTGGTGCAGCATCGCCGCGTACGCGCTCTCGCCGGCGAAGGCGATCGAGGTGCCCGCACGGTCGGGGTGCGGGCGGACCGCGCTGCCGCCGTTGACGAACAGCAGCGTGCCGCGCCCCAGCGCCCGCATCTCGGGCAGGACCGCGTTCACGCAGGTCAGCGGGCCCTTGATGGAGAAGGCGAGCGGATCGTTCAGGTCGGCCGGGCTGGTGTCGAGGACCGGCTTCATGAAGTCGGCGCGGGGCACTGGGCTGAACTGCAGGACCTCCACCGGCCCCAGCTCCTCACCGGCCCGTCGCAGGGCGGCGCTGAGGGAGTCGGGGGCCAGGACGTCGGCGGTGTAGCCGCGGGCCTGGATGCTGTCCCGGTTCAGCTCGGCCACGAGGGAGTCGAGGTGTTCGGCGTTGCGCGAGAGGAGGGCGACGGTGTGGCCGGCGGCGCCGAAACGGCGGGCGCAGGCCAGGCCGAGGCCGGGACCGGCGCCGACGAGGGCGAAGGTCGTCATGAAAGGTGCCTCCGAATGATCAGAACAGAGTGAGGACGAGGACACGCCGCTGGGACGGGCGCGCTGTCCTGGTCAGGGCTTCAGGAGGGCCTTGATGGCACGGCGCTCGTCCATCGCCCGGTAGCCCTCGGCGACCTCGTTGAGCGGCAGGGTGAGGTCGAAGACCTTGCCCGGGTCGATCCGGCCCGACTGGACGAGGCCGATGAGGTCGGGCAGGTAGCGGCGTACGGGGGCGGGACCACCGCGCAGGCCGACGTGGGAGAAGAACAGCTCCTGGCCGTCGACCGCGACGTCGTGGGGGACGCCGACGAAGCCGACGTTCCCGCCGGGCCGGGCGGAGTGCAGAGCCTGCCGCATGGCCTGGGCGGTGCCGACGCACTCCAGCACACTGTCGGCGCCGATCCCGCCGGTCAGCTCCTTGATCCGGGCCACCCCCTCCTCGCCGCGCTCGGCGACGATGTCGGTGGCGCCGAACTCGCGGGCCAGCTGCTGCCGGGAGGCGTGGCGGGACATGGCGATGATGCGCTCCGCGCCCATCTCCTTGGCGGCGATCACCGCGCACAGGCCGACCGCGCCGTCCCCGACCACCACGGCGGTCGAGCCGGGCCTCACCTCGGCCGCGTCCGCGGCCCACCAGCCGGTGCCCATGACGTCGGAGACCGCCAGCAGGCTTGGCCACAGCTCCTCGCCCGGCACCTGGTCGGTGGAGACCAGGGTGCCCTGAGCGTTGGGGATGCGGACGTAGTCGGCCTGGCAGGTGGACATGAATTCGCGGTGCAGGCAGTTGGACTGGAAGCCGTTCCTGCAGTTTGCGCAGGTGTTGTCCGAGGTGGCGAACGAGCCGATCACGAACTGGCCCGGCTCGACCGCTGTTACCTCGGAGCCGACCTCCTCGACGAAGCCGACGTACTCGTGGCCCATCGGATGCGGCGCGTCCGTCGGCTCGGCGCCGCGGTAGGGCCACAGATCCGATCCGCACACACACGTCACCGCCGTGCGGATGATCGCGTCGGTGGGGTGGAGGATCTTGGGGTCGTCCAGGGTCTCGAAGCGGATGTCGCCGGGGGCGTAGATCATTGCGCCGCGCATGAGGGGTTCCTTTGCGAGCCGAGGCGCCGTGCCGGGGGAGCGGCCGTCGCCGAGTGCAGGGGCAGGTGGATTTCCACCCAGCCGACGCACAGCCGGGCGGAAAGCACCACGTCATCCAGGTAACCCGCTCTGGGCGCGCGCAGCGAGGCACGGTCAAAGGGTGTACTGCCAGTACATCGCTGCGGCCCCGAGCGCGACGTACCGTCGAAGGCGTGGACAACCAAGCAGAGGTCCGCGAGTTCCTGACCTCGCGGCGAGCCAAGATCACCCCCGAGCAGGCGGGTCTGCCCTCCGGCAGCCGACGCCGGGTGCCCGGCCTGCGCAGGAGCGAGGTCGCCGCCCTGGCCGACATGAGCGTGGAGTACTACTCCAAACTCGAACGCGGCAACCTCGCCGGCGCATCCCCGACCGTCCTGGAAGCCCTCGCCCGCGCCCTGAAGCTGGATGACGCCGAACGTGCTCACCTGCTGAACCTCGCCCACACAGCCGACGGCTCCGACGCCCTCACGCGCCCCCGGCGGCGTAGCCCGCAGTGGAAGGCGCACCGCAGCCTGCAATGGGTCCTGGACGCCGTCACCGCCGGCCCGGCCTTCGTCCGCAACGGCCGCATGGACCTTCTCGCTACGAATCAGCTCGCCCGCGCCTTCTACGACGACGTCTACGTAGCTCCCCACAACCAGGCCAACCTGGCCCGCTTCAACTTTCTAGACCCCGCCTCACGGCGCTTCTACCCCGACTGGGACCAGGCCGCCGACGTCGCCGTGTCGATCCTGCGCACCGAAGCCGGCCGCAACCCCCACGACAAGGGCCTGCACGACCTCGTCGGCGAGCTCTCCACCCGCAGCGACGACTTCCGCACCCGCTGGGGCGCCCACAACGTCCGCCACCACGGCACCGGCACCAAACGCTTCCACCACCACGCCGTCGGCGAACTGACCCTCGCCTACGAAGGACTGGAGATGGCCGCCGAACACGGCCTCACCCTCACCATCTACACCGCCGAGCCCGGCTCACCCTCCGAAGAGGGGCTGCGCCTGCTCGCGTCCTGGGCCGCCACCCGAGATGCCGACGCCACGGAGCCCTCCGCGTCGAGCTGAGCCTGACCTTCGGCGAGCGCGCGCCATCTCCTCCTTCGTCAGCGAGGTTGGTCGTGTGCAGCCAGCTGTCTTGGGCCGGCGGGCTGGGATATCAGCGAGTCTGCTCGTGACGATGGCCTTCAGGGCCGTGTGTATCTCATGTAGGGGCGGATGCCGTCGTAGGTGACCAAGTAGTCGTGGTGGCCGAAGAGTTCTGTCCAGATCTGCCTTTCGGTGAGCCAGATCCCGGCGCCAGGAGAACGGATTCTGCTGGGGAGGCGTCGATGTGGTCTGCTCGTGCCGCCCAGGGCGTTGGCGTCGGCCAGGGCACGTTCGAGTGCCTTTCAAAGGCCGAGTTGCCGCGCGGCTGCGGTAAGGAAGTCGAGGCGGCCGTTGATCCACACGACCGCCTCTCCATCTAGGACCGTCCCGGGGCGCAGGACAGCTTGGCTGGGGAGCATAAGGTCCATCCACGCGCTGGTGACGGTGCGCCCGGATCGGGTGTGACAGTGGGTCCTCTCGCCTCCCGCCACATGACCAGGCGATGCCCTTCGTTCTCCAGACTGCGCGGTGTCTCATGGGGCTGGATCGGCTGTCAGCAGCCTTGTGCGGCTATCGCTTCTGCCGTGTCAGATCTGGTTCTTGTCTGGTCAGCCACAACGCGAGCGTGGCAATCAGTGCGCAGCCGGTCATACCGAGGAAGAGCGGCATGCTGGTGTGTCCGCCTGCGATGCCCATCAAGGGAGCGACGGCCGCGCCGAGGATGCTTTGCAGCGTGCCGAGCACTGCCGAGCCGGTACCTGCCGCGTGCGGTACACGTGCGAGGGCGAGTGCGGGGGCGGTGGCGAACACCTGCCCGAGGCCGAGGAAGCCGATACCGACCAGGCCCAGGGCCCACACCCGGTTGAGATTTCCGGTGGCCGTAACGAGCAGGGCGAGGGCGCTCGACGCCAGGAGGACGGCCAGTCCGGTGTTCAGCAGGAGCCGGGAGCCGTAGCGACTGACGAGGCGGGTCGCGGCGGCGCTGGAGGCGGTGGCGGTGAGGGCCCCGACGGAGAAGGCCATGGACGCCTCGCCGACGCTGAAGCGCAGAACGTTTTGCAGCAGGAAGGGGGAAGCGGCGATGTAACAGAACAGGGTGGCACTGGCGAAGCAGAAAGCAAGGGTGTAACCGAGGTAGAGGCGATCGGTCAGGACCGAGACGGCGGCCTTGAGCGTGGTCCGTATGCCGCGGGCGTGTCGGCGTTCGACGGGCAGGCTCTCGGGAACGAGGAGGAGCGCGGCCAGGAACATAAACGCGGTCACGCCTGCCAGCACCCAGAAGACCGTGCGCCAACCGCCAGGACCGTTCACTATGGCCCCGCCGGCCAGCGGCGCCACGATGGCTTGCAGGCGGCTCGGCTCATGGTCCGCGCCAGAGGTTGGCGAAGGCAGCGTTTTCGATGGTCCGCCTTTGGCGTACGGCCTCCAGCTCCATCACCGCGTCGTGGACGGCGGCCAGCACGGTCGTCACCGCCTCGTCATCGAGGCCGGGCTCATCGTCGGATTGTTCGTCGTCGATGCCCACCACCGAGGCGAGGGCGGCCAGGACGGGTTCCCTCTCTTTCCAGCGGTCGGTGGCACGGCGGCGCGCGGGCGTGTCGACCGGTTCCAGGCGTTGCGAGCCGAAAGGCGACCGGCCGCTTCGCTGCGGCTTTAGCTCCTCGTTCTCCTCCAGGGCGGCCTGGTAGGCGGCCGAGAGGTCTCGGCCCCGCCGCCACAGCCAGTCCTCGATCCGCTCGTAGGGCTCCTGGCGGGTGAGTCCCGCCGCGGCCTCGCCCATGAATCGGTCGTCCGGCGTCGGCTGTCCGCCCGGCATGATGCGGTCGCCGTCCACGGTGATGGCCCCCGCACCGATGAGATCGATCAGCTCGGCTCCCGCGAGTGCGAGGGACAGGTCGCCTTGTCCCACGGAATGCTTCGGGTCCATGGCGATGATGAACAGGTCTTTCGCAGTGGTCATGAACGGCTCCCCTCGAAGGCACCGGCAACGGTGCGTCCCCGCCGACCGGGCCCGCGTCCTGGGCCGGCCCGGCGACGGGGCGACTGTCGCCCTCAGTATCGCTCCGCCCGCGCGGCCGGAGCCTTTGCGCAGGGCGGCGGGGGTTGGGCCGACGACGTCAGAAGGGTGGGCTGTGGCTGTGCTGGTTCCCTGGGCCGCTTCGTCCGCCGGTCCGCCGAGCGGCTGTGAACGGTCGATAAGAACAAGATCATCAGGCGCTCGGCGTGTCAGGAGTGTCCGGACGCGGCCTGCCGCATGGAGGGATGACACAGGTTGAATCAGCCGCATAGCGCGCGAACTTCGCTATCAGCTCCGCTAGCCGGAAGCACAGGCCCTTCGCAGCCGTCAGAGGCCTGTCCCCGTCGAGCCCGCGCTGACGGATCCGATCGAAGCAGCACCGGCCGCAGCTGCCCGCGGCGCGGCTGGTCGCTTCGGCTCGCGCATCCGAAGGCTGATCAGCGCGGTGACGGCGAAGACGGCAGCCTCGTAGACCATGGCGTGCCGGAACGCGGCGCCCGGGCCGGCGGCGGGTGCGAAGTAGACAAGGCCGGCCGCGGCCACCCCGATCGACCCGCCGAGCTGCTGAGCCGTGGGCAACAGCCCGGACACCGAACCGGCCGCGGAACCATCCACCCCCGCCAGCACCGACGCGAACACCGAAGCGGTGAACGAGCCGAACGCGGCGCCGCCCAGAGCCAGGACCGGCAACGCCCCCCAGCGCCCGGCCGCCGTACCGATGAGCGGGGCGAGAGCCAGGGCCGTGCCCGCCAGTACCAGCGCCGAGAACGTGAGCACGGCCGGCCCGTGCCGACGCGACAGCGCGGGTGCGCTGCGGCTGCCCAGCACCGCCGCGGCCGCGAAGGGCGCCGACGTCAGCGCCGCCGTGAGAGCCGAATACCCGATGGCCGACTGCAGATGCAGGAACAGCAGATACGTAAAGGAGGGCACCCCGGCGTTGAACACGAACACCAACAGCACCCCCGCACGCGCCCTCCGATCGCGGAACAGCGACGGATGCACCAGGGGGTCCGGCCGGTGCGGCAGGGTCAGAGCGAAGCAGCCGAGAACGGCCACGGACCCGGCCAGGCAGGCCCAGGTCCACCAGGGCCAGCCGGCCTGACCCCCCACCGCGAGCGGCAGCACCAGCGCGCCGAAGCCCAGGGCTGTCAGCACCGCGCCCACCCCGTCCACGCGCTGTCCGGCCCCGCCTCGCGTACGCGGCAATACCCTCGCCCCCGCGAGCGAGCCGAGCGCCACCGGCACCGTGACCAGGAACACCGAGCGCCAGCCGAGACCGAAGAGGTCGGCGCCGACGAGGAGTCCGCCGATCAGCGGCCCGGCCAGCGACGCCACTCCCATCGTGGCGCCGAACAGGCCCAGAGCCCGTGGGCGCCGCGCAGCGGGAACGGCGACCTGGATGATCGACAGGACCTGCGGGGCCACCAGGCCGCTGCCCGCGCCCTGGACCAGCCGGGCCGCGATGAGGATCGTGGCGTCAGGAGCACACGCGCTGGCCACCGAACCGGCCGTGAAGACGACGGTGCCCAGCACGAACAGCCGCTGATAGCCATACCGTTCGCCCAGGCGCGCGGCCGTGATGAGCAGACAGGCGTAGGTCAGGGTGTACCCGGCCAGGATCAGCTGCACAGCGCCCGGGCCGGCGCCCAGGTCGGCCTGGATCGCCGGAGCGGCTATCTGCGCGACAGTGACGTTGAGCAACTGCACGAAGGTCGCGCTCAGCACGACCGGCAGCACGAGCCGCCCGCCGCCACCGGCCGCGGGCCGTTCCCCGCTCAGGGACAGGGGACCGTTCACGGGCCGATGCCGGCTCGTGGCGCGAGGGCTGTTCATGAGGCCAGGGCCCCGGCGAGCTCGCCCGGCCGGGCGGCGAACGGGCTGTGGCTGCCGGGCAGGGTCCGCACGGTGAACGGGTTGCCGGGAAAGGCCCGGTCGGCTTCCGCGATCATCAGGTCCTGCGCGGCCGGTGCCAGCGCCCGGTCCTCGGCACAGCGCAGGAAGGTTCGCGCAACGCGTCCCCACCGTGCTGCGGTCAGGGGGACGGGAGCCGTCGGGATCGCCAGGGGAAGATCGGGGCTCAGCGCGGACCGCCACCGGTCGAAGCGGGCCAGGGGAGTGTCGTGGTAATGGGTTTCGCGCAGTTCGTCGAGGTAGGCGGGATCCGGTGAGAGCGGATTGATCCGTACGGCGCCCAGGGCCCCGGGGTCGCCGAGGTTCAGGCTCTGGCCCAGGGCGGAGGCGTTCTCGGGTGAGCCCAAGTAGTCGAAAAACCGCGGCCGTCCGCCCGGGACGAACGCGGACAGGTAGACGATCCGGTCCACCAGCTCGGGCGCCCGCTCCGCGGCCAGGGAGGCGGGACCGCCGCCCGCGCTGTGCGCGACGAGCACGACGGTGCGGTGGTGGCGCACCTGGCGCAGGACGTTGAGTACGGCCCCGGCGCAGTCGTCCATCGTCACGGTGGCGAGCTGCGACTTCTCGGTCAGCAGGCCGGGCTGGCCGGGCAGCAGGTAGCCGGTGGGCAGGGGTGCGTCGAAACCGTGCCCCGGCAGGTCGACGGCCACGCTCGCCGCGCCCAGTCCGCTCAGCGCGCGCTGCGTCGCCGCCCACTGTCCAGAGCTGTGCCAGGCGCCGTGCACGAGAACGAAGACGGTGTCGGTCAGAGATTCATTGATCACGGCTCCATCTCAGACGGAAACCACAGCGTCATCCATCGAAAGAGCTGGTAAGTGGCATCTTGATACCTTTGAGGTATCGCCAGAAGCCTGGGCCAGAAGCCTGGTAGGCCGAGAGGAGGGGGCGGGTCATGGAAGCGCGACACCTGCGGTACGCGGTTGCCCTCGCCGAGCACGAACACTTCGGCCGGGCGGCCGGCGCGCTGGGCATCGCGCAGCCGCCGCTCTCCAAGCAGATCGCCGACCTGGAGCGCGAGGTCGGGGCCCGGCTGTTCGACCGCACACGCCAGGGGGTGTTCCCGACTGCCGCCGGCGAGGCGTTTCTCGCGCGGGCGCGCCGGGCGCTGGAGGAGATCGCGGCGGCCGCGATCGACGCGGGCCGGGCCGCGCGCGGCGAGACGGGGCGGCTACGCCTCGGCTTCATCGCCTCGGCGCTGCTCGACCCGCTGCCGGGCGTCCTGAGCCGGTTCGGCCGGGAACGGCCCGACGTGCGGCTGGAACTGCACGAGATGGCGACCAGCCGCAGCAGCACAGCTCTCGTCGCCGGGGAGCTGGACGTGGCCATCACTCTCGGCCCGCCACGGGGTGCCGGGGCCGAGCATCTCGTGTCCGTCCCGATCGGGCACGATCACATGATCGCCGTGGTGAGTACGGCGCACCCCTATGCGGGTCAACCGTCGGTAAGCGTCGCCCAGTTGCGGCAACAGCCGCTTATCGTGTCGGCAGGCGAGGACGAACCCGCCGTCGTCGCCGCACTGCGCACCCTGCTGGGCGCGGACTCATCGGCACTCGGCGGAGCGACCTTCGCGAGGGACGTGCACACGATCATCGGCCTCGCCGCCTCCGGCGTGGGCGTGGGCCTGGGGCCCTCCCGCATGAGGGCGCTCCCGCGTCCCGGGACCCGGTACTGCGAGGTGACTCCGCGCACGCCCCTGCCCGACCTCATCCTGTCCTTCGCGGCCCGCGACGACTCCCCGGTGCTGCACGCCTTCCTCGACACCATCCGCAACAACTGCCCCGATGTCGGCGCCGCACTCGACGACCGGCTCAGGCCCCCTGCCTGATGCGGGTCGGTTCCTTCGCATGCGCATGTCCCGGCCGTCCGTGATCTTCGCGCGTTCCGAGCGCCGCACCTGTATCGCAGCGTCCGCCACGTGGTCCCCGCCGTGCGGGTGGTCATGGGCGAGCAGCCACCGGCTCCGCTCCCGCACGACGGCGTGGGGGTGGTCGTCCTGCCTCTCCTGGGCCTCTCCGCGGGCCCGGGCTGCTGCGAGTGTCAGTTCGGCCACCGGCACACCGAGCCCCCTGGTGAGAGGAGCCAGCCACGCCTCTGGTAGTCCGAACGGTAGCCCGCTCCTAAGCTAGGAATCGATCCATCGGGATTTGAACGCGGGGTTGGTTGCGTTCACGCTTGGCCGGTGGCCGGTGGCCGGTGGCCAGTGGCCGGTTCGGCTGACGACCTCTCTGATCGGCGTGCCTGCCATCGTGAGCTGCGTTCGGTCTCTGCAAGATCGCAGCTGCTTCTCCTCCAGGCGGGCCTTCAGGTCGGGCTCCTGCGGCGCGATGAGGCCATTTTTGGACCGGCTTTCAAGCTGAGCGACTTCTACGCGGAGCAGCTCGGCAGCCATTGCAGGCTGGTGGGAGTTGAACGCTGTTGCGGGAACAAGGTGCGATCATGCATGCATGAACCATCCGGGCGACGCGAACCTTCGCACTTGGACGCTGCGCTGGATGGCCCTCCTGGCGGCCGACACTGGCGATCAGCTTGTGTGGCTGGGCGAGCGGGAGGTGGAGATGAGGGACGTCGTTGAAGAGGTGGAGCTCCTCTGCCGCGTCTGCGAAGGTCTGGCGGAGCGCGGAGCCTTCGATTCCAAGGACCTGCACGATATTCGGGCCATGGGTCGTCGCCTAGACGAGATCGATACCCCCTCACGTGTTGGCCTCTGGGGCAATGCCCTTACCGCAGATCCGGTGTGGGACGACCTCCGTCCTCTGGCCCGCCGTTTTCTCCTCACGACGCTGGGCGACTGGCATCAGCCACTGCCACGCCCCGTGCGCCCGTCAGTTCACGGCTTGTTGGAGTGAGACAGGGGAGCCCGGGTGAACCAAGCCTCTGCTGTCACCGACTAGACGGGCGTCTCATCCTTCCCCCCAGCCCCAGAACTGCAGGGTCAGAAAACTGCACCAGGTCGCCAAGGAAAAGAAACAACCCATCAGCCAGAGCCTGTCTTTGGCCCCCTGCCTGCGCCCCAGCGCCCGGCACGGGGGTTCAAAGCCAGGCTCCTATTCATCTGGGGGGAGTTATTGCAAGAAGCTGTCGATGGGCGCCGCATCGTATTCCGTCGCGCCCGCCGTGGTGATGCCGCCGGCTGAGCCCGGCAGCCGCAGAGAGTCGAAGGCGCTCACATGCAGGTCGGCTTTTCCGTCACCGTTCGTGTCGCGCAGCCGGACCAGGCCACCGAACTGGTCGTCAGCCGCCAACGGGCCCGGCACACCGGGGGTGTTGCGGGCGAACCACTGCGAACCGGCACCGGACAGGCCGCTCGCCCGCCCCTTGAAGACGTGCACGCCGCCCGCGTATTCCTGGCCGTCGATCTCCTCGCCCCGCACGCCGACCGCGAGATCCGCGTAGCCGTCGCCGTTGACGTCGCCGGCCGAGACGGATGAGCCGAACTCGTCGCGATTCTCCGGGGAACCGGCGACGCCGCTCGTCGACTGGGTGAGGCGGGCGCTTTGGGACGGGCCGCCGGAGGCGCCGTACCAGACGCTGACGCGGCCCTTGTGCTTCGAGTAGAGGGAGGTGCCGATGGCGATGTCGCCATAGCCGTCCTTGTCGAAGTCGGCGATGACACCGTCGCCGCCGCGCTCGGAGCTGCCGCCGTTGCCGGACTGGGACTCCAGGCGCAAGCTCTTGCCCGGAGTGAGTGAGCTCGCGCCACCCTTGATGAACCAGGCGTCGGACGCGATGGATGTGGAGCTGACCACGTCGCCGATGATTGCGAGGTCGGTCTTCTTGTCGCCGTTGACCTTGCCGGAGATCAGGGCCGAGGCGTAGAAGGACGTCGTCTTGTCGAGCTTGGTCACGGTGCCGGTGGTGCCGGAGCGCTTGAGCGGGCCGCGGTAGACGTAGGTCATGGATTCGTTGATGACAGCCAGGTCCTGCTTGCCGTCGCCGTTGAAGTCGCCGGTCGCCAGGTCCTGCCCCATGTAGTTGTTGCGGCCCGGGTTCTTGTTCGGGAGAGTCGTGCCTTTGGACAGGCCGGAGGCGGAGCCCCACAGGATTGTCACGGCGCCCTGGTCGGCGCCGTTCGAGCCGTTCTCGCCGGTTGCCGCCACCGCGAGGTCGCCGTATCCGTCACCGTCGAAGTCCGCGGCGGCCCGTACCTCGCCGAACATGTCGTCGGCCTCGTCGGTGCCGGGTACGCCGGGGCTCGTCTGGGTGATGCGCTGCTGTGTGGATCCGGGCCCGGTAGCGGTTCCGAAGACCACGGTGACGCCGCCGCCCCCTCTGGCGCTGAAGCTCGAATACGCGTAGTCGCGATAGCCGTCGCCGTTGAAGTCGTCGCCGTGCTTCGCGGGCGCGGCACTTGCTGCCGCGGCGGGCAGGGCGAGGGGGACGAGGCCCGCCACCAGGCAGGTGGCGAGCGAGGTCGATGTGCTGATGCGCATGGGTGTTGGGGTTCCTTGTGAGCCGAGGGTCGATGAGAGTGAAGGGGCAAAGGCGGTGCGGTCAGTCGGCGATCTGGGCGCCGAAGCAGGGGTGCGTGGCCAGGTGGTGCGTGGGGGCGCCGCGCCGTTCACCGCAAGTTGTCCCGAGTGGCGTGTGGGGTCGGCGAACAAGAGACCAGTGGTGGAGCCGAAGGGTTGTACGTTGGCGCAGAAGAACGCCGTAAGTACTTTTCAGGAGCCGGTCTTGAACCCTGCCGCCCGTGCGGAACGCGGATGCAGCGGCGGCCGGGGCATGCGATCAGCGTGTGGGCCAGGCGTGAGGCACCCGTATCTGGATCGCGGACGAGGAGCGGCGGCAAGCCAGGCGCGCCGGGGGCGCTGTCGCCCGGCCGGCGGCCCCGGACGGGATCATCGAGCAGGAGCCCGGTATGGGGGCCGCGCTGCTCATCCCGGCAGTGCGGCGTCGAAGGCGGGCACGTCCACGGCGGTGCCCAGCCGGAGCCGGGCGAAGCGCACCGGAGGCCGCCAGCTCCCCGCTCCCGGGCGGCGCCGACGGTGATCTCGGCGATCAGATGCAGCCCCTGGCCGACCTGGCCGACCTGGTCGACACCCACGGCACCGAAGCCATCCTCGCAGCCGTCGCCTGACTCGCCCCGAAGGGACTGCCGACGTGACCGTCTCCACCGCTCACAAATCCAAGGGACACGACTGGGCGACTTCCCGCCCTGGCCCACGACCTATCACTCCTTTGCCTGCTGGCAGGAGGACGGTGTCCTCGCCCAACTCACCGGGCTGCTGTGGCACCTGGTCCGTACGGCCGAAGGACGCGACGGCGAACCGTCCGCTTGCGTGCTGGACTCCCGGACCATCAAGGCCTCCGCCAACGTGCACCGGGCCGACCAGGGCACCGACGCGGGCAAGCGGATCATCGGCCGCAAACGCCACCTCGGCTGCGACCCCCCTGGGCCTGCTGCTGACCGTGCTGGTCACCGCCGCGAGCGTCTCCGATATCGCGGCCGGTCACCTTGCTCGCCCGCATCGCCGCCGCCCATCCGCAGATACGCACGGCGTGGGTGGACGCCGGCTACCGGACGGACAACCGCCATCGACCATGGCGTGCGCCTGGGCATCGACGTCCACCCTGTCCAACGCTCGCCGGGCGTCAAGGGGTTCACGGTCATCCCCAGACGCTGGACCATCGAGCGAAGCATCGGGTGGCTCATCCACCACTGCCAATGGTGTGTGCATGAAGTGCCGGAGATCCTGCTGGCGGGCATGCTTCGCAACCTGTGGTCGCTGCTGGAACCTGGTGTCGCTCAGAGGTACTCCTGGTACACCCCGGTGCCGTTGCAGGACCGGCAGCTCTCGAACCAGTTCCCGGCGCCTGTGACTTGGCCTGTGCCATTGCAGCTCGTGTATCCGCGCCGGCGTTTCCGCGCCGCCTCCTTCGCCCGGTCCTCGGCCGCCCACTCGTTGACCCACCGGTTGGTCCGTCGCCACAGCGAAGGATTCTCGAGCCGCTTCAGCGCCTTGACGTACTCGACACGGGCGGTTGCCAGGTCACGCAGGGTTTCGCGGTTCTGCTGGGTGCTCGGCATGCTACGTACCTGCGTCTCGAGTTCGTTGATGCGCGCGAGTTTGTCTCGGCAGTAGCGGATCCGCTCCGCGGGCGGGAGGTTCTCGAATGTCATGATCTGAGCATCTCCAAGCGAGCCTTGTAGGAAGTAGCCTGCAGTAGCGACGCCAGGTAGAGCCACACTCCCCGCGAGGGTCCAGCCGAGGCAGACGGCCCGTGGAATCCGGTGAGAACCGACGCCAGGGTCAGGATGCCGAACACCGACCGCGCCGCTTGTGCTTGGTCCACGGCAGGGTTCGGTGGTGGCAATCGCGGTTGGAGACGGTTGTTGACGGCTTTGAGTGGTCGGCCGAC
Organism: Streptomyces sp. NPDC032198; assembly: GCF_040636975.1. Lineage (NCBI taxonomy): Bacteria > Bacillati > Actinomycetota > Actinomycetes > Kitasatosporales > Streptomycetaceae > Streptomyces > Streptomyces sp. NPDC032198. Next base: position 437,539 of record NZ_JBEZVL010000008.1, read on the forward strand.
AGGAGCCGGACAGCGCCAGCGAAGAGAGAACGCGACATGTGCTGCTCCCCGACACGTCCGATTGTGGAGATGGCACCTAAGAACATTGTGGAGATGGCACCTAAGAACATTGTGGAGATGGCACCTGAGAAAAGCTGGTCCGCGCGGATCCGCCTCTTGTGGTCAAATTGTCGGCTGGCGATTCCTGGCGCGACTACTACTGAAATCGCTGACGCGCCGCGCTGGCCGCCCCGTTCCGGATCCGCATGCGTAATTTCCCTACGGTCGGAAGAGAGCCGAGGACAGGGGCGGCATCCGTGGCTTATCAGGGACATCGCTCCGGTCGAGTGTCTGTGGCGGACAGCGGAATCCGTCCGAGCCCAGCGGTTGCTGTCGAGTGGAGAGGGCAGCCTTCTTGGCAAGCAGGTCGGAACGACAGCGATGTCCACCGGGGGTGAGGGTGAGCACATTCGAGGCTGCCGCGGTGGCCATGATCGCCCTACTGCCGGGGGCTCTCTATCTCTTCGCTGTGGAACGCGAGACGGCTGTCGTCCGGGCCGGGCTGGCCGACCGTGTTATGCGGGTGGCTGCGACTGCGACTCTGTTCCATCTGGCGTTGGCTCCGCTCACTGCGTGGGCGTATCTGCGCGTCTGGGAGTCGGGGCGGTTGACGCGACCTCCGGTGCCGTGGGCCTGGTGGTGGCTGCCGCTCCCGTACGTCGTCGTGCCGCTCTTGGCGGGGTTCGCCGTCGGCAGTGCGTTCCGCAGGGGGCGCCGCTGGGCACGGATCGTCAACGGGCAGACACCCGAACCGCTGGCCTGGGACGCCCTGTTCGGCCATGATGCCGCGCTGTGGCTCCGGATCAGGCTGCGGGACACCGATGGTGGGACCAACGGCTGGATTCTGGGGGTCTTCGCCCGTGATGCGCGTGGACGGCTCGACTCCCGTGCCTCGGCGTACCCGCAGCCGCATGACCTCTACCTCTGCGACACCGCGGCGGCCCTGCCGGACGGAAGCTTCCGGCGTGGCGACGACGGGCGACCGGTACTGCGCAATATCGGCCTTCTGATCTCCCGCGAGGAGATCACCTATATCGAGGTGATGTGGGGATGACCACGGATCAGCCCGAAGTGCCCGAACCGCCGGACATGACGCTGGCCGAACCAGAACAGGTGAAAGCGTTGGACGACGAGTTCGATCCGACCGAGACGCTGGGGGGTGGCGTCGGCCGCTCGCACGGGCGCTCGATGCTCACCCCGGAACAGATGTGTCCGCCTCCGCAAGGGGCTATGGAGGTGTCTCCGGCGCCGGTCCCGCCAGGAGAGGGGGACGCCACGACGGATCCGGACCCCGGCGACTGACGGTAACGGTACCGGCCCGTCGTACCGGGCACAGGCGCTCCTGGACCGGACCTCGTCAGGCACCGGTGTACGCGAAGGTGGCCCAGGCGAACGGATTGACCAGGAGGCCCTGGCGCAGGACGGTGGCCTGCGCACGTGCGAGTGCAACCGAGGGATGGGCGCCGCCGAGCCAGCATCGGTAGAACTCCGTCATGAGCGGCGCCGTGAAGTCGTCGAAGCACATCCATTGCGTGGCGACAATCCCGCACAGACCGGCCTGGATGAGCGCGGCCGGCAGTCCCACCACCTCGTCGGGCAGAGCGTCGCCCGTCACAGCGGTGCCGCAGGCCGAGAGCACGGCGAACATGGCACGCACCTCGTGTGCGGCCAAAAGGTCGCGTACCTTCAGCCGGGCGTCACCACCGAGGTGCAGGCCGCTGTCGAGTGGATTGCTGCTGTTCACGTCGCCGTGACCGGTGAAGTGCAGGACGTCGGTGGTCCGCAACGCATCGAGTAGGCGCGCCCTGGAGACCTCCTCGGGTTCGATCTCCGTCATCGTGACACCGGTGGGACGAGCAGATCTGACGCCGCTCAACTCCGCCGCCACGTTCAGGGGAGGCTGGCTCGCTCCATGAGCCGGGGGCGGGGCGGGGTGAACAAAGGCGAGCCGGGTGATCGCCTGCTGGCTGCGCGCCGCACTGCGCAGCGCAGCGGCGTGCGGGGCATAGGAGAGAGCGGTCGTCTCCAGGAGGAACCGCCATTTGTCGACCCGCTGCGAGGCACATGTGCCAGCCGCGTGGAGGGGCAGCATGCCCAGCAGCCCTCCCGGCAGAAGGACGGCCCGTTCACAGTCCGCGAGCACGTTGGCGATCGGCTGCATCACCTGTGCCCAGAGGTCGTTGACCACGTCTCTGGTCAACTGCCCGCGCGTCCTGCCGTACTTCGGGGACTTCTGCCGGTCCTGGAGGACTTCGGCTTCGTGCAGCCTGTCGAGCAGTTTCCCGGCGACGTCCACGGTGAGCGCCGGAAGGTCCACCGGTACCGGACCGGTCCTTCGGCATTCCTCGCCGGTCACCACGAGAGCCGCGCCGCCGTCCCTGGACACAGTGAGGTACACCAGGGGGGCGTCCCCAGCGAGCGTGACGATCTCCTGCCAGTCGGGAGAGGCCGCCTCGTCGGATTCGTCCCGGCTGCGGGCGTGCACCAGGGCCAGTTGCCGCTGACATGCGGCCATGCGTGCCGCGCCCTTCCACTCCGTACCGGCAGGGTGGGCGAGTTCCTGTCGCCGGAGCCCGTCCAGCTCACGAGTGAGGTACTCGATGGCCTGTGCCGTCCGGGCATCGCCCTCGACGGTCGAAGAGAGCCGCGAAGTGGCCCGGTCGGTGGTGGGACCTGCGCGCAGGCCGAGCCCTTCGGCCAGCAGGACGCCACGGGCTCCCTCCAGGGCGAGCACGGCCTCGATCCTGTCCTCCGTGGCGGACGAATTCGCCAGCTCCCTCGCGCACATCGGCAGCACGTCGGCAGCCATCGCCAGGGCCGACTCTTTGTCCGCGCGGGTGATCTGGGTGTGTGTGAGCACGGGGAGCACACGGAACGCGGCGGCATAGGCCCGGGCAGCCACCAGGCGGTGGCCGTCCCGGTGCGCCCACCCGGCCTGCTGGGTCGCCGCGTCCCAGGCCGTACGGAGATTGCTGCGCGCGCCTGTCAGGTAGGACTGCTCGAATGCGTCCTGGGCGAGGGGCCTGTACCGTTCGTCGCCGGTGCTGTCGGCGAGGAGCATTCGTGTCGTGGCCAGACTCAACTGTGCAGCCGCGATCAGCGACTCCTCGGTGAGATCCGGAGCTTCGAGAAACCCGAGGAGCACCTCCTCGGCCCGGCGCAGATCACTGATGCGTGCTCCGGGGCCGCTGAGGGCTTGGGCGAGGAACATCCGAGTGCCGAGCCAAGTCGAGCGTGCCCCTGTCGCGTCACCCGGTGGGGCGTAGGGGACCAGGTCCAACTCGGTGACGACGGCGCGCATTTCGGAGCCTGAGCCGGGGCCGGCCGGCATGTCGGCGTACTTCAAAGACACGAGGTAGGCCTTGATGGCCTGAAGCTGGTGCCTGCAGACCTGGAGTTGCGGATCCGAGCCGTCCCGGTGAGACGGCAACCGGGCGGCTCCCCGCTCGATGGCCCGGAAGGCCTCCTCCAGGTCGGCCCTGACCTCGTCCGGGCGCACGGGAGGATCGGGGTGCACCAGGAATTCACGGTTCAGGTTGTAGCGAGTTCCCAGCGCCCCGGCCAGGGAGCAGTCGACCGAGTGGATCTCGGCGAACGCCGACCGCTCGGCTTCGCCCGCTGCTTCCCATACCTCCAGGCAGGTACGCCACGAGATGATCGCCGCATCAAGGCACTGCCGGTTGCCTGTGAGGGCCTGGTCGAAGCGGACCAGGGCCAGATAAGTCAGGCTGTACATCCGACGCGCCGGTCCGGACGGCCGGTCCAGGTGGCCGGCTGCGAACATCGCCTGCCTCGCGCCGCCGATGACGCCGGTTTCGAGCATCGACGCGGGCGGTGTCCGCAATCGCTTACGCAGTTCGTGCGCCTCGACCGTCGACATTTCCTCGCCGGGCTCCTCCAACTCGTCGTGCGTCCGCACCGCGTCGGCGTAATCCTGTTGCGTCCACCGAGAAACGCGGAGCAACGCCCTTGCTCTGAGGACCGCGTATTTCTCCGTCGTCACACCCCCCACGCCCCTTCCCCACGTCGATGAGCGTTTACATGACCGAACTCAGGAAGTTGCTGAATAGCAACGCGCCATTGCGCTGTGCTCAGGTATGAGCAGGAGGCTTCGCCAGCCCCTGAACGGCGAGAACAGTGTGATCACCCATAGTTTTCAACGCCAAAGCATCGGACGAGTTCGGCCTGTCGCCACGCCCGCTTGTCCGGCGGTACGAAGGTCGTTCCTCAAGGCGGGTTGGTGCCGCGCTGTCAGGCGACAACAACGATGGACCGAGAGATCAGATCCGCATAGGTTTGCCGCTTACCATTCCATAAAGGTCTAAATACACCGATTATGGAGCAGGCGTCGATTATTTGCGCCACCAGGCGCAGGAGTGATCGACTGAAACCTATTGGTTGAAAGGTGTGAGCGTCTACGACTCGGATGTGTGCCATGCGCCTGCCGCGTGTCTGGCCAGTCCTGCCGACCTTGTAGGCCATTTTGAAGATACCGACAATATTTCCTACCAACCCCAACCATCCGATCACCCTGACGATCGAGTGGCTCGCATTTTGGGCGATGATGGTCAAAACGAGAGTTGATACGGGGGAGGATACGATCGAAAACACCGAATCGGCTGTCCGAGCCTTCAGTCGGGAACCCCAACTTGCGTATTGCAGGACGGGGTAGGGTGCGTTGAATCCAGGATTCCGGCTCATTTTCAACCTGCCTGCTAGGCGAGGCACTCTCGCGGATTCCGCTGTCGACGCCCACTCCTGTGGGGATCTCGCTACGCGTGGTGAGGCTATGCGGCGCGTCGATGGCGCCCGATCCGTATGAAAACCGAGGTCACTGACTGTGGCCCCCTTTGTGCGGGAGCGGGGGCAGTTGGAGCCCGCTAGCTACGGCGCATTGAAGTGGAAAAGGGGGCGTAGCCGGCGCATACGGCGATGTCGATACTCATCCGCATCACCCGCCTCGGTTCCGTGTCCGACCAGAGGCAGTCAGGATTTGGACCGGCGTCGGCCTGCGTGATCGATGTCCCGCCCTCACCCCAGGTGGAGTGGGCCGACGCCACCCACTCGGATCATGGTCCCCTATGGCCAGGCGCGAGCAATTCCCACTCCGCATCGGACAGATCCGTCGGATACGCGAGTCGACGCCTGGTCATCTGGGCCTCCACCAGGGCGGGAACTACCAACTCGCCTGCCCTGAGCGGGGCTTCCCAGACGCCCTCTAGTCGAAAGGGCCGACCGTGACCTGGAGGGCCAACTTGCCGTCCTGCTTGTGGATCTGGGCGTCGAGGACGGATGGCTCGGTGTAGCCGTCTTTGAGGTCGACGGCCAAGATGCAGCCGTATTCCTTGGTCATGCACGAGGCGTCTACGCCGGACATCCCGACCGTTGAGACGCCCGGCACCGCCTGCAGCCATGACCCGATCACTCCCTTTTGGCCGAGGCTCGGTGCACCAGGAACGGGCCCTCCCATGTAGACGACTCGCGCCCGGCCGCCGTCGACACGAGCTTTGGATTTCACGGTGAAGTCCGGCGGATGGCCCATGGCTTCCACTGCCCGGAGATTGTTCTGATAAGACTCCTCCCCCTGATCGGGGATCAGTATCGCGGCTGCCACCGAGGCCAGCACTGCCGCACTGAACCACGCGCCCCAACGGAATATTCGGCGGCGGGCGGTTACGGGCGTTCCGGCAGGCGCCGTGGGCCGACGCGCCGGACCCGCGGGCGGTATGACGGGGGCCTGCGCGGGGGCCGTGGGCCAATGGGCCGGGCCTGCGGGCGGCGCGTTGGGAGGCGGCGGTGCGTCGGCCACCTGATCCAACTGGGCCTGCAGCTGTTGCATGGTCAGACGTCCGGTTGGTTCCTTGCGAAGCAAGCCCTCCAGCATGGGGGTGAGGGGCCCAGCCTGCACGGCAGGGGCAGGGTCCTCGGTCACGACGGCGACCAGTACGGCGCTCGGGGCCGTCTCTGCGAAGGGCGGGTGCCCTTCCACGGCGGTGTAGAGAGTGGCCCCCAGTGACCAGAGGTCGGATGCGGCGGTGGCCGGAAGGCCCCGTACCTGCTCCGGGGCCATGAATGCGGGTGTACCCATGATCATGCCGGTGGCCGTGAGGGTGGCGTCACCCTCCAGGGCCGCGATCCCGAAGTCGGTCAGGACGGCCCGCCCGTCCTCAAGCAGGATGTTGGCGGGCTTGATGTCTCGATGGGTGATTCCCCTCAGGTGCGCGGCGCTCAGCGCGGCGGCCACCTGTCGCCCGATGTGGGCAACGTGCTGAGGGGACAGGGGGCCCTGCCGGTGCAGCAGGTCGTCCAGTGATCCCCCGGTCACCAACTCCATGACGATCCACGGCCGCCCGTCCGCACCGGTAAGGCGGTCGTAGACGGTCACGATGCCTGGATGCTTCAGCCGCGCGGCCGCCCGCGCCTCGCGTTCCAGCCGGGCAATCCAATTGGCCCGCTCCTCGGCCCCCAGATGCTCAGGCAGGCGCAGTTCTTTCACTGCCACGTCCCGCCCCAACTGCTCGTCGTAGGCACGCCAGACCGCGCCCATCCCGCCTTGACCAAGCAGATCGGTCAACCGGTATCTGTCCGCGAGGAGTTGCCCGTGATCGTCGTCCACGGACGGAATATAGCCGAGCGGACCTCGCAGGGCGGCTGCTGACCCAGCCTCGTGAATCAGCCTTCGGTGCAGTTCCTTGGAAGGGGGGCAGCCTCACCGGCACGGACCTGCGGATCCGCAAGTGGCACGTGATCCTTCCAACCACTTCGAGCACCCTGCTTGATGTCGAAGGGGAATTCGTCGTCGGCATGGGCCAGTTGGGTGCCACAGTTTTGGCGGATGACGGTCAGCAGCAGCTGCTGGTCGCGGGAGCTGATCAGGGCGCGCGTGGCGGCCACGTCGAGCAGGTACACGGTCAGGGAAGCACTCATGCTCCGACTGGCTGTGCACGTGAGAACGGGCTCGGGCCCACTTTCTGGATGTTGTTGGCGATCTTCAGCGGGGTCGCGGTCGCATTCCAGGAAGCACCGGTCAGCCGTCGCCGCCCCGCAGCAAGGGCGCTGGCCGAGGACCACCCGGTGGGTTAGCTCCGAGCTGCCGAATCAGCACGCAGCGCAGGGCGCGGCGGCGCGGTTCCACGAAGGCACTGCAAGATCGCCAACAGCATCGCTTCCGTGAGGGCTAGGTCAGAAGGACGGCGCTCGTCCAGGCCGTCTTCCCCGGGCAGGGGACGCGACAGCACGGTGTCCTGCCCGGGATGGTGGTGGGGTGTCGGTCAGCAGCTGGTGGCGGTGTCGCCGGGGTCGGTGGTGCAGGTGTCGTTGCCGAGGCGGCCGTTGGCGGTGTCGCCGCCGACGCCGTCTTGGACGTTGATGGTGTCGGTGCCGACGTGGCCGCTCATGGTGTCGGTGCCGGAGGTGTCGGTCGGGGTGTTGTTGCCGGTCTTGCGCAGAGTCGGCGCGCGCTCAACGAGAGTGACAGCGAAGCCGTGCCTGGTGAGCCAGTAGGCCAGCACCGGACCGGCGACGCTGGCGCCGGAGACGAGAATCCGCATGGCACCCCTCCTTGTCATTCAGTCCACCCGTACGGCGTGGATCGTGGTGAAGGCCAGCAGAGGGATGGCGGTCCGTGGGGGATCCTCGAGTATCGGTGAGTGTCCGAGACCGGGCAGCAACTCGACTTTCGCGCCCGGGACGGCGCGGTAGTCGGCGGCGGATGAAGATCGCCATCTGCGGTCGTCCTTGCCGAAGATCACCAGTAGCGGTTTGCCGAGGGCCGTCAGCCGGTCCGGGAGCGCGCGCTGCTCCAGGTAGTCGCGGGTGGCCTGCATCGTTGTGGTGAGCGTGTGGTGGGTCATGCGGCGCACGTCGTCCAGGAGCTCTGGTGGGATCGGGTAGCCCGCGCGGCTGAAACCGGTGCTCGCGAACCGGCGGATCTGCTCGTCGGTCGGCGGCCACTGCGAAAGTCCGATTGGGACGGACTGCGGTGCTATGAAGGCGTCCAGGCTGGGGCCGGTGTTGATGAGCGTGAGCGCGGTCACCAGGTCGGGTCGCTGTTCGGCGAGGGCGGTGGCGACCACGCCGCCGCTGGAATGGCCTACGACCACGGCGTGCTCGACGCCGAGCCGGTCCAGTGCCGCGCCGACCCGGCGTGCCTGGTCCGGGAGCGCATAGCTGCGGTCGGCCGGTTTGGCCGACCGGCCGTGCCCGAGCAGGTCGATCCGGATGACGTGGTGAGATCCGGTCAGCATCGGAACCAGCGGGTTCCACGAGCGGGTCGAGGATGCGGATCCGTGGATGAGCAGGAGTGCGGGGGCGTCGCGGAGGCCCTCCTGACACACGTGGATGTCGCCGTCGTCCAGCGACAGGGTCGAACTATCGGCGGCCTCGGCGGCGCCGTTCACGTGCGGTCCGTCGTCAGAAACAGTCATGAGCCCACTGTCGCTGCCGGTCCCCGCCGGCGGATTGGATATATGTTCCCCTCAGCCGACTCAACTAGCATGGGAGGGTGCGGACTTTCATGCACGGTGCGGCTGTGTGGGACGTCGCATGCCCGCAGCGTCCCAGCAGGGTGGCCGGTCTCACCATGGCCGGGTTCCGTGTCCGTGACCTGGACGCGCTCCGGATGGTCCCGCACCCGGCCGTGACGCTGCTCCTGGAGTTCGGTGCCGGCTCGCCCGTCCTTGGCTGTGCTGCCGGGCAGCAGGGGAAGCCTCGTCGCCGGGCCCGGGTTTGGGGCCGGAGGCGCGGTCCGGGCGCGGGGAGAGAACGTCGAGTGCGTGCAGGTGCGCCTGTCCCCGGTGATCGCACGCGCGATTCTGGGCGCCTTGCCCGCCGAGCCGACGGCACCGTCGTGCCCCTGGCCGACCTGTGGGGTCGGGGGGCGTCCCGGATCCGAGAGCAACTGGGCGATGTCTCGTCGTGGCAGAACCGCTTCGCGTTTACGGACGCACTGCTCGCCCGCCGGCATGAAGCGGGGCCGTCGGTAGACCCGGAGGTGGACTGGGCCTGGCACCGGATCGTCGGCAGTCATGGCCTGGCCCGGGTCGACGGACTCGCGGCCGAGGTCGGATGGAGCCGTAAGCGCCTGTGGTCCCGGTTCCGGTCGCAGCTCGGCCTGCCGCCCAAGCGTGCCGTGAAGCTGGTCCGCTTCGACCATGCCGCCCACCGCCTGGTCGCCGGTGAAGGCGCGGCCCAAGTCGCGGCCGTCGCCGCCCACACCTCGCTCGCACATCGCCCCCTACGGGATTTCGCTCCCGCCCTGGTCGAACGCAGGGGCCAGCCACGCTGAAAGACTGCCGCACGGACATCGCGGACGACGTCGAGCAGCATCCCGCACGTGGTTCACGGCGTCGGGCCATGGCGGTGACGGTCGGGAGGGTGATGCGAGGGTCTTTGAGTTCCGGTGAAAAGGACCGTCCATTTGTTCTGCACCTGTAGCAAGATCACCGGCATGGAGATCCTTCGGTATGTGTTTCTCGTCTTCCACTTCTTCGGATTCGCCGCGCTCATGGGCGGCGTCTTCTTCCAACTGCGCGCCAAGGACCCGGTGACCGGTAGCTACATGGCGAGCAGCGCGGTCGTCCAACTGGTCACCGGTGCAGGACTCATCTGGACCCGAATATCCCTGGACCTGCCGGTCGTTGACGCAAAGATGGGCGTGAAACTGGCGTTGGACGCTCTGGTGGCAGTGACCGCCCTAGCGGGCATGCGCAACAAACAACCGTGGGCCTTCTACGCCGTGGGGTCGCTCACGGCGGCCGCAGCCATCGTGGCCGTCGTGTGGAAGTAGTTCCTCAGCGGGCCCGGGCGCATTTTTGGAGCACAAACGCCCCTCAAAGGGCGGCAAATGGCGTACTGCCAGTTTCGGACCGGCGGCTGCGGCGGTCGAGCCCGCCTCGCCCGCAGGGCATCTCGCCGATGCGGCAAACCAAACGGTGAGAACCCGTCCTACGCCGCTGAAACTTCAGCTGCTGGGCGGCATGGACAACGTCGCGGATGACCCCGAGAAAGTTCTACCCGAGGACCCAACCGAGCACCTGGCGTTCGTCAAGGAGCACGAGGAGCAGTCCCGTCCCAGGATCATCGACCTGGACTTCGCGGCGAAGCATGGCATCATCCTGACCCGCTCCCAGAACTGATTCGCACGGGCGCTGCAGCTCAACGTACTGACCCGCTAGCCCTCGATCAGAGTCCCCGGTGGGACCTCCGCGTCCTTCGCCTTGTCACCCGGCTGCAACTGACGGTCGGTCATAGCAGCCCTGACGCCAGACCAACTTCTTGAACTGCTCCGGGGTGAGCACATCCTGCCAAGGGGTGCCGCCCTGGCCGCCACCCCGCAGGTGGAACTGGAGGCCGATGACCGACCCGGCTTCACCGACCGCGTCCAGGCAGCCGGCAAGGGCGCCGAGGCAACCGAGAACCTCATCGGCGACGGCCAGGCCCTCATGTCCGCCCTCGCCCAACTCATCGCCCAAGCCTCCGTACTGACGATCCTGCACCCGCTGCTTCTGCCGCTGCTCGCCCTGGCCGTCGTACCCAAGGGCGCGGCCGCATCACCACCGCCCGGATCCAGCACCGCGGTCTGCCTGCCGCCGCCCGAGAATATGCGGTGCCCGCCACCTGGAGCGAGGACTACGGGCTGCGCCGCTTACGCCTTCCACGGGCTCTCCTACGCCTGGGCGCTCGGTCAGGCGGCCGGTCTCCTGGGCCGCCGCCCCGAACAGCTTCACCTGGTGATTGCTCACCTTGGTGGCGGCTGCTCCGCATGCGCGGTGTGCGAGGGGTGCAGCGTCGACACGACGATGGGATTCACGGCGCTGGAGGGGCTGGTGATGAGCCGTCGCAGCGGCAGCGTCGACCCGGGCGCCCTGACATGGCTGCAGACCCGGCACCACCTCCAGGCGGGTGGCATGGAGAACGCGCTGAACCACGAGTCCGGTCTGATCTCCCCCGTGAAGACCAGGGCGTCGAGCCGGTCCAGGGACGCGGTCATCCCGGCGACGCCACGACGGCAGTGGTGAGTGAAAACCTCCAGGGCCAGAGCGGCACGCTCGTCCCCCGCCGCCCGGCTGCGTACACGGGTGATCTGCGGGCGCTGACCGTCGAGCGCCGAAGGCGCGGCTCCATCCCCCAGGATCGGGACGCTGCACCCGTGCCAAGCGAGGCACGAAGAGGTCAACGGCCCTGCGTCCGCCCCGCACAGGTCAACGATCTAGCTAGCTGACGTGCGCACGCCCTGCCTGGCTGATGACGGCAGCTCCCCGGGGAGGGGGTGGCTGGGGAAGCTGACCCGATCAGCCGTCTCGCTTGTCGGTTCTGACTCGATCATCACGATGGGGCGCACGGTCGGAGGCGGCCTCCTTGCGGCTGCGGAATGCCGCCACGCGGGTGCGGTTTTGGCACGTCACCGAGCAGAAGCGGCGTCGGCCGCCGGGTGACTGATCGATGTAGACGTCGGCGCAGCGGGCGCCCGTGCAGACGCCGATGCGTGCGAAGCCGTGGTCGGTGAGGTACTCGCGCAGGGTGATGCCAGCTGCCGCGACGAGGGCATGGCCTGTGTCCTCGAGGCTCCATGCGGCGCGGAGCGCGCCATCGGCCGCGGTGTCCACGACGGGGTGGATGCCAGTGTCTGACAACAGGCTCGTCAGGCTGCGTGCGCACGTTCCGCCGTCCGGGGCGGAGAAGACTCCGTGGAGGCAGTCTGCCGCGTCGGCCAATGTCTGTGAGGTCAGCGCGGCGCCGACGTGCGCGGGCAGGGCGAGTTTCTGTGCGATGCCGGCAGCGGACGGGAGCGGATCGCTGGCTCGTCCGTCCTCCTGACGCGGCAGTGTGCCCCACCCGTTGACCAGTTCGGTCAGGGCGTCGAGGGGAATCCCGGTGAGGATTACGTCCATGGTCCCAATGTAACGCATAGGTCGTCGTTTATGCGTTGCGTGGGCCGTGGGAGGCGAGTAACGTAACGCATTGAGGAGCTATTGCGCGTTACGCAAGCGGGATGCGGGAGGTTGACATGCTGGACCTCACTCTCTTACCGGCTTATCTGGCGGCGGTCGCGATCATCACCGTCGTACCTGGACCGGACGCCGCGTACATCGTTGCTGTGGCCCTTGAGCGGGGTCCGCGGGCCGGTCTGGTGTCCGCCGCGGGAATGGCTCTGGGAATGCTCGTGCACGTGACGGCTGCCGCGCTCGGCCTCGCCGTCATGCTGCGTTCCACGCCTGCGGTGCTTGTGCTGGTGGAGCTTGTAGGCGGGTGCTACATCGGGTGTCTCGCAGTGACCACGATCCGCTCTGCAGGGAAGGCGCCGCCCGCGATTCCCGCGGCACCGGCCGCGCGTCGGGTCCTGCGGAGGGCCGTCCTCACCAATCTGCTCAACCCGAAGACCGTGCTGTTCTTTGCCGCGTTCCTGCCGCGGTTCACCAACGCGCAACAGGGCCCGCTCTGGCTTCAGCTGCTCACCCTTGGGATGATCTTCCTGTTGATGGGGCTTGCTTGGGACAGTGCGATCGGCCTGTGCGCCGGCCGGCTGGGCCAGGGTTTGGTACGCGGGCGTCGCGCGACCGTGGCAGTGAGTCTGATCGCCGGGGCCACCATGGCTGCCCTCGCGGTGATCCTTCTGAAGGACGCGCTGACCGCCCTCGTTTCATGACGGCGACAGCAACCAGACGCACCCGCATGGTCAGGCGCCCCGGCATTCAGCTGCTCCAAGCGCTCGGACCGTCGTCGCCTGGCCGGATCGGATGCGGCAGGCGGTTCTCGCGGACCCGGCAGACTTCGACTTCTTCGGGGTCGCCGACGCTACTGCCCCCTGGCTCTCGTCCAGACGAAGTCGCCGTTCACCCTGGCGATACCGGACGGCGACGCGGCCAACGCCGGCAACCTGGCCGTTGGCGTAGGAGGAGGCGGGGGAGCGGAGCCCCAGCGTCGCGTTCTGGGGATCCATCCCACCGGCGGGGCGAGCTGGGCCGAACAAGGCCGCCCCGAGACCCATCCGGCGACTGACCACCGCACCCACGGAGTGCGGTACTTCTACGGCTGCTACTCGGTCGGCGATGACACCTTGTGGGGCGTCAACCGCCGTGAGAAAGGCGCCGGCAACACCCTCGCCGCGCTGAAGTCGATCCGAGCCGCCCGTCTGGACGACGCTCCCATCTACGTGATCCTGGACAACCTGTCCGCTCACAAGGGCCAGAAGATCCGGGCCTGAGCCAAGAAGAACCGGGTCGAGCTGTGCTTCACCCTGACCTACGCGTCCTGGGCCAATCCGATCGAGGCCCACGTCGGCCCACTGCGGCAGTTCACCATCGCCAACTCCAATCACCGCAACCACACCGTGCAGACCCGGGCCCTGCACGGCTACCTGCGGTGGCGCAACGCCAACGCCTGCCACTCCGACGTCCTCGCGGCCGAACGCAAGGAACGTGCCCGCATCCGCAGGGAGAAGGGCCTCCGCTGGGGCGGACGCCCACTCGCCATCGCAGCCTGATTGGGCCCGGTCCGCGCGCAGCAGAACCTGTCGTTCAGAGTCCCTGGACTATCAGTCTCTTGCTGTCCGTGTTCCGGATGCGCAGCGGTGCGATCGCCTGGTACTCCGCCGACTCGTTCCAGGCTCGTGCGGCAGCCAGGTCGGGAAACTCCACCAGGACTATCTGTCCGGGCGCCCAGGCGCCCTCGACGACGTCGACCTCACCGCCTCGGGCGAGGTACCTGCCGCCGTACGGTTCAAGCGTCGCAACCACCTTCGACCGGTACTCGGCCAGTTCCTCGGCATTGCCCGTCAACTGCACGTCTGCGATCACGTAAGCGGTCATGGGGCTGACCCTATCCAGAACTCCCGAAGCCAAGATCACGGCCGACCAACCAGGCGAAATCCCTCCCGGCCAGAGCACTAGGCCGTGTCTTAGAGGCTCTAACGAAAGCGGTTGATCATGTGACTGTTTGCGTGTCGGCTCGTTGGTCTGGTTGTGGCGAAACATCAGTAGCGGCCGTGGATCGTGCCGGAT
>NZ_JBEZVL010000009.1:0-436302 GCF_040636975.1 Streptomyces sp. NPDC032198
GGGCCCGCGCGGCCCCCCGCCCGCCGCCCCCAACCCACCCCCGCCCCCCCCCCCACGAGCCATCCCGCGCTGCGCGCGAATTTTTCCCGCCCACCCACCCGATTACCCCGCAGCTACAGGGTGGGCGGGTGGGAGAAATTTGCACGCAGCGCGACTAGAGCGGCAACGCCCGCAGCCAAACGACGCGGCACCTGACCGCTGCGGGGCAATCGGGTGGGCGGGCGGGAAAGCATCGCGCGCAGCGCGGCCAGAGCAGACGCGGCCCGCACACGAACGACTCGGTACCTGGCCGCTGCGGGGCAATCGGGTGGGTGGGTGGGCGGGAGAGATTCGCGCGCAGCGCGGCCAGGGCGGGAGGGGAAGGGGCTCGCCCCCCCCGGAGGGGAGAGGACGGGCCCCCGGAAGCAGGGGTGGCCCCTAGGTCGGGTCCGGCCCCCGCTCAGGGACCGCGTCGCGGAGTGCCGACAAGACCCTGCTGACCGCCGCACCCCCCGCCGCCCCCCTCCGCACCGCAGCCACCACATGCCGCCGAGGCCGATCCGCGGACAGCGCCCGCATCACCACCCCGTCCCGGCGCACCGCCGCCATCCGCGGGACGAGAGCGACCCCCATCCCCGCCTCCACCATGGCGAGGATCGCCGTCCAGCCGGAGGCGGAATGCGCCTGCTCAGGCGTGAACCCCGCCCCCTCGCACGCCGCCCGCGTGATCTCCGACCAAGGCCCACTGCCCCCGAAGATCCACGGCTCCCGGGCCAGATCCGCCAGCCGAAGCCCCTCCGAGGCCGCCAGCGCGTGGTCCACCGGCAGCGCCACGTCCAGCGGGTCGGCCAGGAGTGACTCCCGGGTGAAGCGGGAGTCCGTGTCCGCCGAGGCCGGCGCCTGCACCGCCAGGGAGAGCGCCACGTCCACCTCCCCCGCGGCCAGCAGCTCGTACGCCTCCGCCGCCTCCACCTCACGGACCCGCACCGAGATCCCCGGCGCCGCCGCCCGCAGCTCCCGCACCGCGGGGACGACGAGCGCGGGCACCGCCGTCGAGAAGGCGCCGACCCGCACCTCCCCCGCCTCACCCTGCGCGTACGCCGCCAACTCCGCGTCCGCACGCTCCAGTTGGGCGAAAACCGCCTCCGCGTGCCGCAGTACGAGGTGCGCCGCGTCCGTCAGGCGGACCCGCCGCCCGTGCGCCTCGAGCAGCGGCACCCCCAGCTGCTTCGCGAGGTTGGACAGCTGCTGCGACACCGCCGACGGCGTCATCCGCAGCGTCCGCGCCGTCGCCGTAACCGTGCCCCGCTCACTCAACGTACGCAGGATCTGCAGCTTCTTGATGTCCCACTCGCTCATGGAGTCAACGTACCGACTGGTCACAGGAGGTGATCCCACAGGACGCGCCCCCTACTTCGCGGGGGACTTGGCGGGGGACTTCGCGGGGGACTTCGTGGGGGACTTGGCGGGGGACTTCGCGGGGGACTTCGCGGGGGACTTCGCGCGCGCCGAACCCAGCACCACCCCGCCCAGGATCAGCGCCATGCACATCACCCGCAGCCACCCCATCGCCTCGCCGAGCACCGCGAAGGAGAGCAGCGCGACGCACACCGGCTGGAGGTAGTAGATGACCCCGGCACGGGCAGCGCCGATGATCGAGATCGCCTTGTTCCAGGCGAAGAAGGCGATCGCGGACGAGACGACACCGACGTACAGGAGCGGCGAGACCGTCCCGACGGTCGGCTCGAAGCCGCCCTGGATCACGAAGCTCGCCACGAACACCGGAAGCAGCATCAGCGCACCCAGCGTGAACGTCGCGAAGAGGAACGGCAGTCCGCCGATCTCGGCCGGCTTCCGCTTGAGCAGCGCGCTGTACGAACCGAAGGACACGGCCCCCGCGATCACCCACAGGTCGCCCACCGCGAAGTCCATGGAGAGCGATCCCCCGGACACCAGGACCAGGACGCCCGCGCAGGCGATCAGCATGCCCGTCACCCGGCGCGCGCCGAGCCGCGCGCCGCCGAGGCGCTCGTACACCGCCATCAGGACCGGCGACGCGGCCATGATCATGCCCATGTTGCCCGCGGTGGTGGTGACGCCCGCCTGGTTGACCAGGGTGTTGTAGATGGTGACGCCGAGCAGCGAGGCGAGCAGCAGGAAGCGGATGTGCTTTCGGAGCACGGCCCGCTGCCGCCACGCCTGGCGTGCCGCGAACGGCGCCACGGCCACGATCGCGATGATCCACCGCCAGAACGCGTGCTGGACGGGCGGCACGCTGTCGGCCAGGGCCCGCGAGGTGACGAAGCTGCCCGACCAGACGACCGTGGCGAGCGCCGCGAGAGCGAGACCGAGGCCGATGGGGCGCGCGGCCCCCTGCGCCTTGCTCGGCGCCGGCGACGCCGATACGGGCGAGTCGGTCGTCGCCGTCGACGCGGTGCGGGTGG
Source organism: Streptomyces sp. NPDC032198 (assembly GCF_040636975.1). Classification (NCBI taxonomy): domain Bacteria; kingdom Bacillati; phylum Actinomycetota; class Actinomycetes; order Kitasatosporales; family Streptomycetaceae; genus Streptomyces; species Streptomyces sp. NPDC032198. Next base: position 2,424 of record NZ_JBEZVL010000009.1, read on the forward strand.
GGGTCGTCCGGTCCAGGACAGTCACTGATATCCCTTGTCTCTCTCCCGGTTCACAAGGTCGTCCCGGGAAAACACGAACCCCGCCGAGGTGGTCACCACCCGGCGGGGATCTCTTGGCTGATCTCTTCTTGGTTGGCTGCGGGGCTACCGTCGCACCCCAACACCCATCAGGTCCATCGAATCTTTTCGAGATATCTTTGAAGGTGAACTGAACGATCGACGGAGCGGACCATCACGCTCGGCCCGGCCCCGTCACGCCGCCACCCCCCACTCCGCGAGCGCCCCCCGCACCGCCCCCGCGTCCGCCTCGTCCGCCGCCCACGCCACGTACCCGTCAGGGCGGACGAGGACGGTCGTACGCCGCCCGCTCGTCCAGTGGGTGACGACGGCACGCCCCGCGTCGCTTTCCACCACCGTGTCCGCGTCCGCGCCCTGAGGAGTGATCAGCACGAACCTGCCCTCGCGCAGGGCCTCGTACAGCCGTCCCTCCTTGAGTGCGATGTCGGGAGCGCGGTGACCGGTCAGGCGGTGGGCGCCCTTCGGGGCGGGGTAGCTGTAGCCGATGCCGGTGATCTGGCCGATCGCCCTGTCGCGGACCGGGGGCACGGCGCCGATGAAGGACGCGAGCACGGCGCGGCCCGCCCGCGACCACGGGCGCTTGACCATCGCGAGCCGCACGATCCCGCCGCTGCTGCGCAGGACCGCCTTGCCGATGGGGTGCCGCTCGGACTGGTAGGTGTCCAACAGGCCCTCCGGAGCCCGGCCGCCGACCGCCGCCGCCAGTTTCCAGCTCAGGTTCACGGCATCCTGGAGGCCGGTGTTCATGCCCTGCGCGCCCGCCGGGGTGTGGACGTGCGCGGCGTCCCCGGCGAGGAAGACCCGGCCGACCCGGTACGCGGGCGCCTGGCGCTCGTCGCTGTGGAAGCGGGACATCCAGCGGGCGTCGTGCATGCCGTAGTCGTGGCCGAGCGCGAGCCGGGTGATCTCCTTGACCTCCGCGAGGTCGAGGGGCTCGCTGTCGGGCACGTTGTGCGCGCGGTTCCAGCCGATGATGCGGTAATAGCCGTCGGCGAAGGGCGCGATGAAGGCGAAGGCGTCCCCGGCGGCGTTCACCGTGAGGACCGATGCGGGCTTCTCGGCGAGCTTCACGTCGGCGAGCACGAGGGAGCGGATGGCGGACTTGCCGGGGAAGGGCAGGCCGACGGCCTTGCGGACCGGACTGTGCAGCCCGTCCGCGCCGACGACGTACGCGGCCCGTCGCGTGCTCGAACCGCCGTCGGGGCCCCGGACTTCGAGGCTCACGCCGTCCGCGTCCTGAGTGAGTCCGGTGACCTCGCTCTCGTACTGGAAGTCGACACCGGCCTCGATCGCCCGTCGCTCCAGGACGCGCTCCACCTCGTACTGCGGCAGGACCAGGAGGTGGTTGTAGCGCGAGTGCAGCTTGTCGAGGCCGACGTCGAGGTGGGCGAAGAGACGCAGCCGGTCGAGCGTCCTGCCCTTGGCCTCCAGTTCGTCGGCGAGGCCGCGCGCGTCGAGCTGTTCGAGGGTGCGGGCGTGCAGCACCAGGGCGCGCGAGAGGTTGCTGATCTCGTGCGGCCGCTTTTCGAGCAGGGTGACGGGGGTACCCGCGGCGGCCAGGTCACCGGCGAGCAGCAGCCCGGTGGGGCCGGAGCCGACGACGATCACAGCGGGGCCCGCGGTGCCGGTCGTGTCCTGTGTTCCGTTCATGACGGCCTCCTTGTGCCAACAGCTGTTGGTCAACGCTTGTTGGCCAACGTAGGACCGTCCTCATGGACTGTCAACACATGTTGGCCTACGCTTGTTGGCATGACCGAAAGTGCACCCGATCCAGTGAACGAGGCCGTGCCCGAGGCCACGCCTGGGGCCACGCCCGACGCCCTGGCCGAAGCAGCGGCCGCGGCGCCGCCCCGCCGCTCCGACGCGACCCGAGGCGCGATCCTCGCCGCCGCTCGCGAGCGGTTCGCCGCCGACGGCTACGAACGGGCCACCATCCGCGCCATCGCCAAGGACGCGCGGATCGATCCGTCGATGGTGATGCGCTATTACGGCAACAAGGAGGGGCTGTTCGCCGCGGCCTGCTCCATCGATCTGCGGCTGCCCGATCTCACCGAGGTGCCGCACGAGGCCGTCGGGCGCGCCCTGGTGACGCACTTCCTGGACGTCTGGGAGAAGGACGGGGTGCTGACCGCGATGCTCAGGGTCGGCATCACGAACACGGCGGGCGCCGAGCGCATGCAGGGCATCTTCAGGGACCAGCTGCTGCCGGTCGCGCGCCGCGTCTGCCCCGATCCCGCCGAGGCCCCGACGCGGGCCGGGCTCTGCGCCTCGCAGATCCTCGGCATGGCGCTGACCCGCTATGTGCTGCGGTTCCCGCCCGCGGTCGCGCTGTCCGTCCAGGAGATGGCGGACTGGGTCGGGCCGACGGTACAGCGGTATCTCACGGCCGAGCGGCCGTGAGATACGAACGCCCCCACCGCACCCGACCGGGACATACGTAGGGGCCCTTCGTCGGCGTACGCATGGGTGCATGCGCGTACCGGCGAAGAGCCCCTACGGAAGAGCCCCCACGAAGGGACTCGGAAAGCGAAGTGGCTTCAGGCCTTGACGTCAGACCTTCTTCTCCTGCTTGCGGGACTTGTCACCGACCATGACGAGACCCGCGATCACCAGGAACAGCACGATGGGCGCCGCGACATAGAGGCCGAGCGTCTCGATCACACTCAGGCCGGGACCCGGGTCGTCGCCGTCGTCGCGCGTGAGCGCGAGCGCGGGGGACGACATGAGCAGCATCATCAGCGTCGTACCGGAAGCCAGGGCGCCGGCGCGCAGGGCGTTCTTCTTGTCCACGGTGCCAACGTAGCGAACTGCTAAACCGGCCGCGCGCCCGGGGGTGCCGTACGGGTGCGGAACACGTCCATGAACGCGTGCACGCGGGGTGACGCGGCGAGTTCCTCCAGGGTGACGGGGCGGCCCGCGGCGTCGGCGATCGGCAGCCGCCAGTTGGGGTACTGGTCCCAGGTGCCGGGGAGGTTCTGCGGGCGGCGGTCGCCGAGCGCGTCCGGCAGCCAGATGCCGGTCATGCGCGCCGGGGTGGCGAGCAGGAAGCGGTGGACGGCGCGGATCTCCTCCTGCTCGTGTCCGCCGCCGCCGGGCAGCATCCCGAGGCGGGAGAGCAGCGCCAGCCACTCCGACACGTCGGCCGCCGCCTCGGCCTGCTCCACGGCCACGGGGCGGGTCAACAGGCCGAGCCTGTCGCGGAGCTGGACGTGTTCGCCGGTGATGCGGGCGGCCGTGGACGGCAGGTCGTGGGTGGTGGCGGTGGCCAGGCAGTCCGCGCGCCACCGCTCGGGCGGCAGCGGCCGCCCCGTGCCGGCCCAGTCCCGCTCGAACCAGAGCACGGAGGTGCCGAGCACACCCCGGCGCTGCAGGGCCTCGCGGACGCCGGGCTCGACGGTGCCGAGGTCCTCGCCGATGACGAGGGCGCCCGCGCGGTGCGCCTCCAGGGCGAGGACGGCGAGCATCGCGTCGGCGTCGTAATGGACATACGTTCCCTCGGTGGGCGCGCGGCCCTCCGGGATCCACCAGAGCCGGAAGAGCCCCATGACGTGGTCGATGCGGATCGCGCCCGCATGCCGGAGCAGTCCACGCAGGAGGGCGCGGTACGGGGCGTATCCGGACTCGGCGAGGCGGTCCGGGCGCCAGGGCGGGAGGCCCCAGTCCTGGCCGCGCGCGTTGAACGCGTCCGGCGGTGCGCCCACCGACATGCCCGCGGCGAAGTGCCGCCGCTGCGCCCACGCGTCGGCTCCGGCCGGGTGGACGCCGACCGCGAGGTCGTGCACGAGGCCGATGTCCATGCCCGCGTCCCGCGCGGAGCGCTGGGCGGCCGCGAGCTGGGCGTCGGTGAGCCAGGCCAGACGGCAGTGGAAGTCCACGCGGTCCATCAACTCGCGGCGGGCGCGGGCGGATTCGGGGGACGCGGGGTCACGCAGCGGCGCGGGCCAGGCGTGCCAGTCGGGGCCGTACCGCTCGGCGAGCGCGTACCAAGTGGCGTGGTCCTCCAGGTCCGTTCCGTGCTCGGCGAGGAAGTCGTTGTAGGCGGCGCGCCGTCCGGGGCCCAGCGGGACCTCGCGGATCAGCTCCAGGGCTTGGAGCTTGAGTTCCCAGACCGCGTCACGGTCGATCAACTGGCCCTGCTGGAGGACCGATTCACGGAGCGCGGCGGCCCGCCGGGTGAGATCGGCGGCCAGGTCGCGGGCCGCGCCGTCCAGGTGGGCGTACTCGGGGACGTCCTCGACACGGAGGTGGACGGGGTCGGGGAAGCGGCGCGACGACGGGCGGTACGGGGAGGGGTCGGACGCCCCGTCCGAAGGCTTCGGCACCGCCGCGTGCAAGGGGTTGACCTGTACGAATCCCGCACCCAGGGCCCGCCCGGACCAGGCCGCGACCTCGGCGAGGTCACCGAGGTCGCCCATGCCCCAGGAGCGGCGGGAGAGGAGGGAGTAGAGCTGGACGAGGAGTCCGTACGTCTTCGCGCGCGGGGGCGGCAAGCGGTGCGGGGCGACGATGAGATGGGCGGTGGCGGTGCGGTCGTCCGGGGTCTCGACCCGGAGTCCGTGGACGCCCAGCGGCAGGGTCGGCGCCGCCGCTCCTGGCTCTGTCGCCGCTCCTGGTCCCGTCTCTCCGCCGTCTCGCGGTGACTCGCCCTGTCCGCCCGGCAGCTCCCACTCCAGCCGCTCCCCCTGCTCCGTCTCGACGCGCACACGGGTGCCCGGCGGCAGCCCGGCCCAGGGCGGGGGCGCCTCAGGGGCGGGGCCCGGGTCGGAGGAGGGGCCAGGAGCAGCACCCAGGTCAGAAGCGCCGCCCCGCCACATCACCAGTGTCGGCGGCAGCAGGCGGGCGCTCGGCACCGCCTCGCGGGCCGTGAGGGCGCGCCGCACCGCCTCGGGAGTGCTCGCGTCCACGTCGAGGGCGGCCAGGGCAGCGATCACCGCGGCGTCGGTGGCCGGAACCGTGCGGTCCGGGGACGGGGAGTAAGAGGTAGCCACGCCGTGCAGGGCGGCGAGGCGGGAAAGTCCGGTGGGGGCGGTGGGCCCGGTGATGGGGCCGGTGACGGGTCCGGTCGCTCCGGGTGGGGCCACCTAGACCCCCATGTAGGCCAGGCCCGACGCGGTGCCGGTGGAGGTCGGCTCGCTGGTCAGCGGAGCGGCGTCGGCGAGGGGAGGCTCGCTGGTCAGGGGGGCGGCGTCGGCCAGCGGGGGCTCACTGGTCAGGGGCGGCTCGAAGCAGCCGCAGGAGCAGGAGCCGTCGAGACCCGAGTCCGGGCCGGACACCTGTTTGGAGAGGGCGGAGAGAAGAAGATTCGCGGAAGCGGGCACGTAGGGCTCCATTGTCAGGGGGCAGGTCTTCGGCAGCCCTACCCAGTGCACGGGATCGCAGACATATCCGTTGTATGAACGTGCGCGTGCTCACATTCGTTTCCCTGAGTGGGGGTCTGGACGCAAGATCTTCCTTCTCCCCGCCTTCGGTACCTCACCGTCCCTGCCCGCATCCGGCCCATACATTCCAGCCCCTTTTCGGTTTCACGACGAGTTTGACGGCGAACAGTCCCCGCCGCAGGGCGGACGGGGCCATGTCACAGGGAAGAAAACCCCCACAACACCCACGCCCGTTGACACCCCCACCACGCGAGTGGTGGGCTCAGTGACACCCTGAGACAACCAACGCACCAAACGTGATCAGCAGCACGAGGGACAACGAGGAGAGGGCCGTGCAACTGCGGCGCAGGAAGGGCGCGGCGGCCATCGCCATCGCCGTCATCGCGGGCGCACTCGGTGGCGCCCCCGGCGCCGTCGCCGCCCCCGGCCTCCCCGGAAAGCCCGGCACCCCGGCCACCTCCCCGGACGACGACCGGGAGAGCGACGGCTCGCTTCCCCCGGTCTGGCCCCGCCCCCAGTCGATGACCACGGCCGGGGCCACGGTCACCGTGACGGACGAGGTCGTCCTCGCCACCGGCCAGAACCCCGATCCGTACGCCATCGACGCCCTCCACGCCGTGCTGCGCGACGCGGGCGCCCACAAGGTCACCGAGGTCGCCGAGATCACGGAGGCCACCGAGACGACGGACGGCGGCCGGAACCTCGTCGTCCGCGCCGACGGCACCGGCGCCGACCAGGCCCTGCGGACCCTCGGCTCCCGCGCCCGCGGTGACCTCCCGTCCGGCGGCTACCGCCTCGCGGTGGGCCGGATCGGCGGCCGGGACACCATCGCCCTGGCGGGCACGGGCGACGACGGCCTCTTCCACGGCGTACAGACCCTGCGCCAGCTGATCACCAAGAACACCGGCGGCCGGGCCACCGTCCCCGGAGTCCAGATCCGCGACTGGCCCGGCACCGCGGTCCGCGGCATGACGGAGGGTTTCTACGGCACCCCGTGGACCCGCGAACAGCGCCTCGACCAGATCGACTTCATGGGGCGCACGAAACAGAACCGCTATCTCTACGCCCCCGGCGACGACCTGTACCGCCAGGCACGCTGGCGCGAGCCGTACCCCGCCGACCAGCGCGCCGACTTCCGCGCCCTCGCCGAGCGGGCCCGGCGCAATCACGTGACGCTCGCCTGGGCCGTCGCCCCGGGCCAGGCGATGTGCATGTCGTCCGACAAGGACATCAAGGCCCTGAACCGCAAGATCGACGCGATGTGGGCCCTTGGCGTACGCGCGTTCCAGCTGCAGTTCCAGGACGTCAGCTACAGCGAGTGGCACTGCGGCGCGGACGCCGACGCCTTCGGTTCGGGGCCCGAGGCCGCCGCGAAGGCGCAGTCCCGCGTCGCCAACGCCGTCTCCGCGCACCTGGCCGAGCGCCACCCCGGCGCGAAGCCGCTCTCCCTGATGCCCACGGAGTACTACCAGGACGGCTCCACCGAGTACCGCGACGCCATCGCGGAGCGCCTCCACCAGGGCATCGAGGTGGCGTGGACCGGCGTCGGCGTGGTCCCCAGGACCATCACCGGGCGTGAACTGGCGGGCGCGCGCAAGGCGTTCGGCTCGCATCCGCTCGTGACGATGGACAACTACCCCGTCAACGACTTCGCGCAGGACCGTATCTTCCTCGGCCCCTACACCGGCCGCGAGCCCGCCGTCGCCACCGGCTCGGCCGCGCTCCTCGGCAACGCCATGGAGCAGCCCTCCGCGTCCCGCATCCCCCTCTTCACGGCCGCCGACTACGCCTGGAACCCGCGCGCCTACCGCCCGCACGAGTCCTGGCTCGCCGCGATCGACGACCTCTCGGGCGGCGACGCGAAGGCGCGGGGCGCCCTGCGGGCCCTCGCGGGCAATGACGCGTCGTCCGTGCTCGGCGCCGACGAATCGGCGTATCTGCGCCCGCTCATGAACGACTTCTGGCGGGCGCGCACGACGACGAACACGGCCCGCATCGAGAAGTCGGCGCAGGACCTGCGGGACGCCTTCACGGTCATGAAGGAGGCTCCGCGGCGGCTCGCCGGCAGCGATGTCGACACCGAGGTGCGGCCCTGGGTGGAGCAGTTGGCGCGCTTCGGCGAGGCCGGTGAGACGGCGGTCGACATGCTGCGCGCGCAGTCCGAGGGGGACGGCGCGGCGGCCTGGCGCGCCTCACGCACCCTGACGGGTCTCCAGAAGGACCTGAAGGCGGGCCGGGCGACCGTCGGCAAGGGCGTCCTCGCCCCCTTCCTGACACGGTCGCAGAAGGCGTACGAGGCCTGGGCGGGGCTCGACAGCGCGCAGGCGTCGGACCGGGCGACGGTCCGTGTCCCCCGCGCCCGCCCCCTCACGGCGGTGACGGCGCTGACCGACCCCGGCACCAAGGGCAGCATCGAGGCGCACGTCCCCGGCGAGGGCTGGCGCCGCATCGGCGCCCTCTCCGCCACGGGCTTCACCGAGGCCAGGCCCAAGGGCGCCGGCCCGCGCGCCGACGCCGTCCGCGTCACGCTCACCGAGGGCACGGTCCGCCACCTGGTCCCCTGGTACGCCGACGCCCCCGAGGCCCGCTTCTCCCTGGCCCGCTCCGAGGCCGACGTGGAGATCGGCGGCGGCCCGCAGCGGATCACCGCGAAGCTGACGTCCCTGCGCCCCGGCGACGTACGGGGCAAGGTCACGGCGAAGGCCCCCAAGGGCATCGAGGTGCGCACCCCGGAGAACTCGACGCTGCCACGCGGCACACAGGTGGACGTCCCGGTCGACGTCACCGTCCCGGCGGGCACGCGCGCGGGGACGTACGAGATCCCCGTCTCCTTCGACGGCCTCACCCGCACGGTCTCGGTCCGCGCCTACCCGCGCACGGACGGCCCCGACCTGGCGCGCGGCGCCAAGGCCTCGTCCTCGGGCGACGAGACGAAGGACTTCCCGGCGTCCGGCGCGAACGACGGCGACCCCTCGACCCGCTGGTCCTCGCCGGTCGAGGACGGCGCCTGGTGGCAGCTGGAGCTCGAGGAGCCGGTCAGGCTGGGCCAGGTCGTGCTGCGCTGGCAGGACGCGTACGCGGCGGGCTACCGCGTGCAGACGTCCGCCGACGGGAAGACCTGGCGCACGGCGGCGACCGTGAAGGACGGCAAGGGCGGCCGCGAATCGGTCCGCATGGACGCCCGCGACACCCGCTACATCCGCGTCCAGGGCGACAAGCGCGCCACGCGCTTCGGCTACTCACTCTGGTCGGTGGAGGCGTACGCCGTGGCGGAGGGGGCGTAGCCGGGCGGGTCGTCAACCAATTGCCTGTGAGTCTTGCCAGTTGGGCGCCCCGGCACGCGATGATGGAGGCGGGGCCTCGTCGGCCGGGGGGGGAGGACGGACATGCGGTTACCGCCGCACCGACCGGATGCGCGGCTCTCGTATGCCGTTCTGCTGTACGACGGCGATACGGACGGGCCGGACGCCTACCGCCGCCGCCCGGGCTGCGACGGCGATCGGAACTGCGACGGGTACGACCCGGAGTCCGGACATGCCCTCGTCTGTGAACACAACCCGTACGAGTGGAACCGGCGGAACCACGGGCGGCGCCCGTCCGGCCCTCCCCCTGCCACACGAGCCCTCCGGGACGCCTTGACCCGCTGGCCCGACAGCCTCTTCCACGCCGAACCGGACCGCGTCGCTGTGCTCGACATCACCTCGCCGGAAGGCGCGCGCAGGTTCGACGATGTCATCCGCGACGCCCGCGATCTGCTCCTCGTCCACTACTCGGGCGCCGCGGGCAGCGGCGACCCCTACAGTCGGGCCTCCGGCCGGGGCGGCCTGCCCGTCTCCGAGCTGGCGGAAGCCGCCAGGATGTCCCCGGCCCAGCACATCGTCATGGTTCTTGAACCGGACTGGTCGGCCGACGTCTCCCATGAACGGACGATCCGCAGCCTGTACGACCACGTGGCGGGGCTGCGCCTCCTGGCCGACTTCACCCTGATCGTCACCCGCCCCGACCCCCGTCCCCGCCCGTTCCTGGCCGACGCGCTCGGCGCCGACGGCCCGGTCTCCACGCGCACGCTCGCCGCCCACACCCGGGCCCAGGTCCTGGCACAAGCGCACGGCCGCGACGTACGCCTGACGGAGAGCGGACGACGCGGCGGCGGGAGGCCGGCCGTCAGGCACAGCAGCACCACACCATCCGCCCTGTACCGCACACTCGACCGCACCCGCCCCGCCCTGACCAAGGCCCGCGAGTCCACCGCCTCGGCCCTCTCCGCCGCCGCGCCCTTCGCCCTCCTGCTGCTGGCCGTCGCGGTCGTCGCGGGCGGTCTCTTCGCCCTGCTGCGGGCGTTGCCGCCGATGCGGGGAACGTGGGCGGCGGTGGTGCTGCTCGGGCTGTGGGCGGTGCTCGCCGTCATCGGGATCATCACGCGGCTGCGGACGCCGCCCACCCGCGCCCGCCCGCCCGACAAGGCGTCGTCCCCCGCACCCCGCAGCCAGGCCTTCATGGACGGCATGTGGGCGGCATGGGGATTCCCAGGACCGGTGCCGCAGCCGACCGGACGCCCCCGGCAGCCGATCCCAGCGCGCCCCACACGTGAGGAGAGCCGGGCCGCGGTCGAGCGGTCCCTGAACGCCCTGTACGCCCGCCTGCCGGTGCCCCAGATGCGGGCGCCGGACCCGCCACCGTCCCCGGCCGCTTCCTCATCCCCTTCGCCCGACGACAACGGGACCACTCCATGACCGCCCCCGTCCCACCCCGCTCTCCGGAACCGGAAGACCCACCGGCCCCGGAGACGTCCCCGGAGCCCGCGGCGCCGCCCGCGACGACCGGCGAGTACCGCGAGCTGCCGTCCGGCGAGCAGATGAAGATCTGGAACGAGCTGGTGTCCGATTCGGCCGAGCGGATGCTTTCGCTCGTCGAGCAGGAATTCCAGATGAAGAACAAGCTCGTCGACCAGCGGGTCAGGGACGCCGAGCACAACCGCCGCCTCGACCTGGTCAACGTGTGGTTCCGGGCGGCGGGCGTGGTGACCGGCGTGACCCTCGGGGCGGGCGGGATCGTCGGCTACCTGTGGATCGCCAAGTACTGCGTCGACCACGGCTCGGCGAGTGCGGGCGCCGGTCTGCTCGGCGGCGGTGTCGCCGCGCTGGCAGCGGTGATCACGGCCGTGCAGCGGCGCAACGGCCGGTGAGGGAAGCCGGGGCTGGAGGCCGGGGCTGGCGAGGCCGCCCCGGCCACACGTAAAAGCCCGGATCTCTCAGGCGGAAATGCCGTCGATCCGGGCCATCGCGTCGTCCGCGCCGAACGGCTGCAAGTACGGCAGCCAGCGCGGATCCCTGTGCCCGGTCCCGATGATGCGCCACGCGAGGCCCGAGGGCGGCGCGGGCTTGTGACGCAGGCGCCACCCCAGCTCCAGGAGATGACGGTCCGCCTTGGTGTGGTTGCAGCGGCGGCAGGACGCCACCACGTTCTCCCAGGCGTGCTGACCGCCACGGCTCTTCGGAATGACGTGGTCGACGCTGGTTGCGACGCCACCGCAGTACATGCACCGACCGCCGTCGCGGGCGAAGAGCGCCCGCCTGGTCAGAGGAACGGGCCCCCTGTAAGGGACCCGGACGAACCGCTTGAGGCGGACCACGCTGGGTGCGGGGACAGTGCGCGTCGCGCTGTGCATGAAGGCGCCGGATTCCTCGAGGCAGAGAGCCTTGTTCTCCAGGACGAGGACGAGCGCGCGGCGGAGCGGTACGACGCCCAGAGGCTCGTACGACGCATTGAGGACCAGGACGTGCGGCACGGATGCCTCCTATTACGCCGGCGGCGCGTGGCTCGCGCCGGGACGATCTGTAGCCAGTCTCCCCTCATGCCTGGTCCAAGCGCCACCATCAGCTGGTAACGGGCTCGGAGTGTTTTCGACCACACATGTGCTACACCCTCATCTTCCCCAGGTGAGCACTGTCTCTCCCTCGAACATCACAACGATCCACACACAATGCCCCGTTAGTGTGGTGTCTCTGCCCGGTGCATCTCCTGGGCAGGCCGCTATGCCTGGAGGTACCTGCCGTGTTCCTGTCCGTCCTGTCAGCAGCCGGAACGGACCCGGACGACAAGAAGACGCCGAAGTCCCCGACCTTCGAGGACGCCCAGGAGAGCGCGACGAACGCCGCTAGCTGGGTCGAGCAGAACTGGTCGGCGTGGCTGGGCATCGGTCTCCGCATCCTGCTGATCATCGCCGTCGCCGTCGTCCTGCGTGTGGTCGTCCGGCGCTCGATCACCAAGCTCATCGAGCGCATGAACCGCACGGCACAGTCCGTGAACGGCACGGCGCTCGGCGGTCTCCTCGTGAACGTGGAGCGCCGCCGCCAGCGTTCGCAGGCCATCGGTTCGGTGCTGCGTTCGGTGGCGTCGTTCCTGATCCTCGGCACGGCCGCGCTGATGATTCTGGGCACGTTCCAGATCAATCTCGCCCCGCTGCTCGCCTCGGCGGGTGTCGCGGGTGTGGCGATCGGTTTCGGCGCCCGCAACCTGGTCACGGACTTCCTCTCCGGCGTCTTCATGATCCTTGAGGACCAGTACGGGGTGGGCGACTCGATCGACGCGGGCGTCGCGTCCGGCGAGGTGATCGAGGTCGGCCTGCGCGTCACGAAACTGCGCGGCGACAACGGCGAGATCTGGTACGTCCGCAACGGCGAGGTCAAGCGCATCGGCAACCTCAGCCAGGGCTGGTCCACGGCGGGCGTCGACGTCACCGTCCGCCCGGACGAGGACCTGCAGAAGGTGCAGGCGACGCTGATCGAGGTCGGCGAGACCATGGCCAAGGACGAGCCGTGGAACGAGCGCCTGTGGGGCCCGGTCGAGGTCCTCGGCCTGGACAGCGTCCTGCTCGACTCGATGGTCGTACGGGTCTCCGCCAAGACGATGCCGGGCAACGCGCTCGGCGTGGAGCGCGAGCTGCGCTGGCGCATCAAGCGGGCGTTCGACGAGGCGGGCATCCGCATCGTGGGCGGCCTCCCGCTCCAGGTGACGGAGGAGGGCGCCGCGGGCCCGTCGGCGGGCGTCGCGGCCCCCTCGGCGTACGCGTCCACGACGTCCCCGCAGTCGCTCGCGGCCTCCCCGATAGCCCCGCCGCCGAACCTGGCGAAGTAAGTCGTAGGCACGGGGAGGGGCGGCCCACGGTGGATCCGTGGGCCGCCCCTCCCCGTGCGACTGCCTACGCGCTCCTCAGCGAACCCAATTCTTCAGGTCCCCGGTGTCGAGTGTGATACCGACCGGGTCCGGGAGCGTGCACTCCTTACCGAAGGGCAGAGTCATCACCTGCTCGTAGCGACCGCCGTCCGGCTGACTGTGCACCTTGAGCTCGCAGGTGTCGCGGTCGATCAGGAGGTACACCGGGATCCCGGTCTCGGCATAGGCACGGGGCTTTTCGACGCGGTCGCGCCGGTCCGTGTCGGAGTCGTAGGAGGTGACTTCAACGACCATGAGCACGGGGGCGGGGTCGGCCCACTCCCCCTCACCGACGAACGCGTCGGCGGGCGTCAGGGATCCGTCCGGGCGCGCACGCCCCTCTCGATAGGTCTCGATCACCAGTCCCTGGCCGGGGTCGAGCCACAGTTCGGGCCGATGCTGCATACAGATTCGCGTCAGCCACTGGATGATGCGTCCGTGATCGCCGTCAGGCACGGCCTTCCCCCCGATGTGGCCATTGATGAACTCAAGCCGGGCACCTTCGGTGGTGCGGGCCGCGTGACGCGCGATTTCCTCGAACTCTATGGCCAGCATCTGCGGGCGGTCGGCGAGCATGGTCACCTGTGTCCTCCTGCCACTGCGGGGTCAGATCCCCAGCATACGGAGGCCGGCACCTGGGCGCGGGGGCGTTCTGTCAGCATGAGCGGCCCCCTTTCAGGACGGCCCAGACCGTCTTGCCGAGGCCGTCCGTCGGCTCCACTCCCCAGTCGTCAGCCAGCACCCCCACCAGCAGCAGCCCCCGCCCGAACTGATCCTCTCCGTCCGCCTCCCGGGGGCTCGGCAGCCGCTCGCCGCGCGGGTCGGTGACCTCGATGCGCAGGGCGGTGGCCGTGAGGGTGATCCGTACGCGGATGAGGCGGTCACGGAGGCTGCCGTGGAGCAGGGCGTTGGTCATCAGCTCGGAGAGGACCACTGCCGCGTCTCCAGCGAGGTCGGGGTGCCCCCAGTCGCTGACGAGGCGGGCGGTTCGACGGCGGGCGAGGGAGACGCTGCGGGCCAGGGGGGTGTAGTCGAGGCGGTCCTCGTGGAGCACCGTCAGGGACACCGGGTCCGAGCGGGACGGTTCGGCCATGGTGACGCGCACCTCCTTGTGCGGTCAGGGGCGACGGTGGCTCTGCCGCTCCTGCTCAGAGCAGGGCGGTGCACTTCCGCCAACTGGCGCCGCTGGGTTAGCGGTTGAGTACTGAACGTAGCGAGATCTCCACTCCAGGCGCAATCCAATCGGGGAAGTTCTTCCCCAAAGCGTGAACCGTGTCGACTCAGCCATGACGACGAGACACACTGTGACCGTGATGCGATCCACTCAGCAGACCAGCACCCGAGCATCAACTGTCTTGGGGCGCAGGCTCGGTGGCGACCTACTGCGCCTACGCAACGCTGCGGGTAAGACGCAGCAACAAGCCGCCGAGTCCATCAACGCGACAGGCACGAAGATCGTGAAGATGGAACGGGGCTGGGTCCCAATGCGCGACCCGGACATCCGTGTGCTGTGCGAGTTCTACGGCCTGGAGGACCGCAAGGCCGTTGTTCGGTTGCTTGAGTTGGCGAAGCTGGACCGCGAGAGGCGCCGAGCCAAGGGGTGGTGGCGTCACACCCCCGCCCCCGGCGGGATGCCCGAATACATCGCCATGGAGCAAGCCGCGAGCCACATCCGCAACTGGCAGTCTTCATTGGTTCCAGGACTGCTCCAAACACCCGAGTACACCCGCACACTCGGCGTGAGCGAAGGCTTCTGGGAAGACCCGGACGACATTGAACGTGGGGTCGAGATCAAGCAGAAGCGTCAGCAACGGCTATTCGGTGAGCGACCCCTCCGGCTGTATGCGGTGGTCTGGGAAGCTGCGTTGCGCCAACAGATCGGAGGACCCACCGTGATGAGTGCCCAGCTTGAGCGCTTGCTGGAACTCGCCGAACTGCCGCACGTACACCTGCAAGTGCTCCCCTTTCGCGCGGGCGCGCACCCTTGCATCGCAGGCCCATTCAGCATCGTCTCCTTCGAAGAGGCCGACGCCCTCGACGTGGTCCAATCCGACACCGTGTCAGGCATGGCCTGGGTCGAGAACGAGGCAGAGTGCCACACATACAGCGACCGCTTCGACCGCACCGCCCGACTCAGCCTGGCCCCACGTGACTCCACCGCGCTTATCGCCGGCCTGCGCAAGGAAATGTGACCCATGCCCGAATTCGACTTCGCGAAGTCCAGCTACAGCACCGCCAACTACGAATGCGTCGAAGTCGCCCTCAACGTCCCCGGAACCATCGCCATCCGCGACTCCAAGGATCCGGACCCCGACGCCCCGATACTCCGCCTCGCCCCGGCCACCTGGGCGAGTTTCACCGCGTCACTCCACTGAGCTCCGGGACGCCCCTGCCCCCGGAACCGAGCATCCGCCGCGCACGTGGGCGGGCACGCCGCCGGGCATCACCACCCCCAGCGCCCCCCAGGCGAGCCGCACCCCGCGCAACACCCCGCCCCCGCAGGTAACGACTTGGTTGCCGCGGGGGCGTTCGCTATTGACGGCCCATTCACGCCAGTCGTACGGTCCTCACGAATTGGAAAGTTTCCTAACAGTTAGCGGCCGACCGAAGTAGGGTGACGTCATGGCAGCAGCAGGCAGCACTCCGGGGACCCCGGGCACGCCGAGCGTCCTGCGCGCCATGAACGACCGGGCGGTGCTCGACCTCCTCGTCGCGCACGGCCCCCTCACCCGTACCCGCATCGGTGAGCTGACCGGCCTCTCCAAGCCCACCACCTCGCAGCTCCTCGGGCGCCTCGAAGCGGCCGGGCTTGTGCACACGACCGGCAGCCTCAGCGGCCGGCCGGGCCCCAACGCCCTGCTGTACGAGATCGACCCGGGCGCAGGCCATGTCGCCGCGCTCTCCGCCGATCCGACCGGCATCACCGCCCTCGTGGCCGACATCACCGGCACCGTCCTCGGCCAGGCCCGCGTCGAGGCGGTCGCCGTCGCCGAGGACGTGCGCCACCGCACCGCGCAGCTCGTGACGGAGGCCGTCGACGAGGCGCTGCGCCAGGCGGGCCTCGGCCACGACGACCTGCGGGCCGCGGTGATCGGCACCCCCGGCGCCATCGACCCGCACACCGGTGAGCTGCGGTACGCCCCGCATCTGCCGGGCTGGCACTCGCGGACGCTGCGCGACGACCTCGCCGCCGTCCTCGGCACCCCCGTCGTCATCGAGAACGACGTGAACCTGGCCGCCGTCGCCGAGCAGTACGAGGGCGCCGCCCAGGACTACGACAACTACGTCCTCACCTGGCTCGACGAGGGCGTGGGCGCCGCCATCGTGCTCGGCGGCAATCTGCTGCGCGGCGCCACCGGCGGCGCGGGCGAGATCGGCTACATGCCGCTGCCGGACGCCCCGCTGGCGCGCGGGAACGGCAGCGGAGGCGGCTTCGAGAGCCTCGTCTCCGCGTACGTGGTGCGCGAACTCACCGGCGGCGGAGCGACGTTGACGCAGGTCATGGCCGACGACACCGCACTCGGTGAGGTCGCGCGGCGCATCGCCACCGGCATCGCCGCGGTCGTCGCCGTCGTCGACCCCGAACTCGTCGTGCTCTCCGGCTCGGTGGCGCAGGCCGGCGGCGACAAACTGCGGGTCCGTGTCGAGGAGGAGCTCACCGGGCTCGCACTCCCCCGCCCGGAGATCCGCATCAGCGAACTCGACGGCGACCCGATCCTCACCGGCGCCCTCCGCTCGGCCCTCACCCAGGCCCGCGACCAGGTCTTCGACACGGCCTGAACCGCCCGCCCGTTCCCTCCTTTCCCACACCTCACTTCCCCTCTCCTCCCCCGTAAAGGAAGTCCGCCATGCCGCGATGGCGCATGCCCACCTGCGCGTCCGCGGCGCTCGCCGCAGCCGGTCTCTTGCTCTCCGGCTGCGCCAACCCGAGCGTCGGCAGCGCGAACGACGACCCGACCAAGCCGGTCACCCTGAAGTTCTGGCACGGCTGGTCGACGCCCGGCGAGGTCAAGGCCGTCAACGAAAGCATCGCCCGCTTCGAGAAGCTGCACCCGAACATCAATGTGAAGGCCACCGGGAACGTCTCCGACGAGACCGTGAACCAGGCCCTGCGGGCGGGCGGCGACAAGGCACCGGACGTGGTGTCCTCCTTCACCACCAACAACGTCGGCCAGTACTGCGACTCCGGGATGTGGGCGGACCTCGATCCGTTCATGGAGAAAACCGGCCTGGACAAGCGCAAGGTCTTCCCCAAGACCCTCCTTGACTACACGAGTTACCGCGGCAACCAGTGCGCCCTGCCGCTGCTCGCGGACGCCTTCGGGATGTACTACAACAAGGACGCCTACAAGAAGGCGGGCATCGAGCGTCCGCCGCGCACGATGTCCGAGTTCGAGAAGGTCGCCAAGAAGCTGACCGTGCGCAACGGCAAGCACTCGTACAAGCAGGTCGGGTTTCTGCCCAACTTCCGCTTCTACCAGAACAGTCCGGACCGTCTCTTCGCGCAGTGGGGCCCCCAGTACTTCGACGCCGAGGGCAACTCACGCCTCGCCGAAGAGCCGAAGACGTACAAATTCTTCAAGACCGCCACCCAACTCGCCGACGCGCAGGGCGGTTTCAATGAGCTGGAGCGGTTCCGGCTGACCTTCGGCGACGAGATGTCCAGCCAGAACGCCTTCCTGACCGGCAAGGTCGCCATGCACCTGGACGGTGAGTGGCGCGGTCTGATGCTGGACGAGGCGAAGGCCAAGTTCGACTGGGGCGTGGCGCCGCTGCCCGTGCCGGACGACCAGGCCGACACGTACGGGCGGGGCTTCATCACGGGCACCGTCGCCGGGATCGCGCACAGCAGCAAGCACCAGAACGCCGCGTGGGAGCTGGTGCGGTTCCTGACCGCGGACACCAAGCAGGTCGTGAACTTCGCGAACGCCATCCACAACGTGCCCTCCACGTTCGCGGCGCTCAAGTCCCCCGATCTGGACGCCGATCCGACCTTCCGGACCTTCTTCGACATCCTGGAGAACAAGCACAGCAAGGCCCTGCCGCCCTCCGTCAACGGCGGCGCCTACGTCGTCTCCCTCGGGGACTTCTCGTACGGCGTCGAGGCCGGGCGCGTGGGCGATCTCCGGGGGCGCCTGAAGAAGCTCGACGAGCAGATCGACGCCGACACCCTCCAGTCGAAGAGCTGAGCTGAGGACCCCGCCATGGCACTTTCCCTCTCCAACCCCGCGCGCCGCAGACTGCGCACGGTCGGCTTCCTGTCCCCCTGGCTGGTCGGCTTCAGCGTCTTCTTCGCGTATCCGCTGATCGCCACCGTCTACTTCTCGTTCATGCACTACAACCAGATCAAAGAGCCCACCTTCGTGGGCCTGCGGAACTGGAAGTACGTGTTCGAGCAGATGCCCCTGTTCGGCCCGGCCCTGTGGAACACCCTGTGGCTGGTCGTGATCATGGTGGCCGTGCGGGTGGTCTTCGGGCTCTCGCTCGGACTGCTCATCACGAAGATCAAGACGGGGGCCGGGTTCTTCCGCACCGCTTTCTACATCCCGTATCTCGCCCCGCCGGTGGCCGCCACCGTCGCCTTCGTCTTCCTGCTCAACCCGGGCACGGGACCGGTGAACGAGATCCTCGATACGATCGGGATCTCCGGGCCCAACTGGTTCAACGACCCGGACACCGCCAAGCCCTCGCTCGTCCTGCTCTCCCTGTGGGGCATCGGCGACCTGATGGTGATCTTCATGGCCTCGCTGCTCGACGTGCCCAAGGAGCAGTACGAGGCGGCGGACCTGGACGGCGCCGGCGCGTGGTCCAAGTTCCGCTACGTCACGTGGCCCGCGATCACGCCGATCGTGATGTTCGCGGTGGTCACGGGCGTCGTGCAGACCATGCAGTACTACACGCAGGCCCTGGTCGCGGGGAAGGTCGCCTCCGGCGTCAACGTCGGCCCCGGCTCGGTGATCCAGCCCGGCTATCCGGACCACTCGACCCTCACGGTCCCCCAGCTCGTCTACCAGATGGGCTTCCAGAACTTCAACACCGGTGCCGCGTGCGTGCTTTCGCTCGTGCTCTTCGCCATCGCCATGTCCGTGACCATGCTCCTGATGCGCAAGCGCTCCGGGCTGCTCTCGGCGGAGGACTGAGGACTCATGACGACCACGACTCTCACCGCGCCGACGGCATCCGCCCCCGCCGCCCCCAAGCAGCGCGGCCCGGCCGCCGCCCGTGCCCGCCGCAAGCGGATCCTGCACTGGATCGCCGTACACAGCATCGCGATAGCCGTCGCGCTGCTCTTCGTCCTGCCGTTCGTCTTCGTCTTCCTGACGTCGGTGATGAGCGACTCGCAGGCGATGAGCGGCGACCTGTGGCCCGACTCCTGGCACTGGTCGAACTACAAGGAGGTCTTCGAGACGCCGGGCTTCCTCGACTGGTGGCGCAACTCGCTGATGTACGCGGGTCTGGGCACCCTGTTCACCGTCTGCTCGGCGATCCCGGTGGCGTACGCGCTCGCCAAGTTCCGCTTCCGCGGCCGGCGCACCGCGATGCTGCTCGTCATCTCGACGATGATGCTGCCGCCGCAGGTCATCGTGATCCCGATGTATCTGGTGTGGGCCCAGCAGTTCCACCTGTCGGGCACGCTGTGGCCGCTGATCATCCCGATGGCTTTCGGCGACGCGTACTCGATCTTCCTGCTGAGGCAGTTCCTCCTCACCATCCCCAAGGAGTACATCGAGTCGGCGAAGGTCGACGGCTGCGGCGACTTCCGTACGATGATCAAGATCGTCGTCCCGATGGCCAAGCCCGGCATCGCGGCCATCGCGCTCTTCCAGTTCTTCTACTGCTGGAACGACTACTTCGGTCCGCAGATCTACGCCGCCCAGAACCCCGGTGCCTGGACGCTGAGTTACGGGCTCGAATCGTTCAAGAGCGCCCACGCCGTCAACTGGAACATGACCATGGCGGCGACGCTGCTGGTCATGGCCCCCGTCATCCTCGTTTTCTTCTTCGCACAAAAGGCCTTCGTCGAAGGCGTCACCCTCACCGGAGTAAAGGGCTGAGAACCGATATGAAGCTCGCAGTGGTCGGCGGAGGGTCGACCTACACACCCGAACTGATCGATGGATTCGCCCGGTTGAGGGACAGCCTGCCGATCGAGGAACTCGTCCTCGTCGACCCGGCGGCCGACCGGCTCGAACTCGTAGGGGGCCTGGCGCGGCGCATCTTCGCCAAGCAGGGCCACCCCGGCGTCATCCGCACCACGTCCGACGTGGACGCGGGCGTCGCGGACGCCGACGCGGTCCTGCTCCAGCTGCGCGTCGGCGGCCAGGCCGCCCGCAACCAGGACGAGACGTGGCCCCTGGAGTGCGGCTGCGTCGGCCAGGAGACCACCGGCGCGGGCGGTCTCGCGAAGGCCCTGCGCACGGTGCCCGTCGTCCTCGACATCGCCGAGCGCGTACGCCGCACCAACCCGAACGCCTGGATCATCGACTTCACCAACCCGGTCGGCATCGTCACGCGGGCACTGCTCCAGGCCGGCCACAAGGCCGTCGGCCTGTGCAACGTGGCGATCGGCTTCCAGCGGAAGTTCGCCAAGCTGCTCGACGTCGCGCCGGGCGAGGTGCACCTCGATCACGTGGGACTCAACCACCTGACGTGGGAGACCGGCGTACGTCTCGGGGGCCCCGGCGGCGACGACATCCTGCCCAGGCTCCTCGCCGAGCACGGCGACGCGGTCGCCGCCGACCTGCGCATGCCGCGCGAGATCGTCGACCGCCTCGGCGTCGTGCCCTCGTACTACCTGCGCTACTTCTACCAGCACGACGCGGTGGTCGAGGAGATGCGGACCAAGCCGTCCCGCGCCTCCGAAGTGGCCGCGATGGAGCAGGAGTTGCTGAAGATGTACGGCGACCCGGCGCTCGACGAGAAGCCGGAGCTGCTCGCCAAGCGCGGCGGCGCCTTCTACTCGGAGGCGGCCGTGGACCTGGCGGCCTCGCTGCTCGGCAACGGCGGCAGCCCCTACCAGGTGGTGAACACCGTCAACAACGGCACGCTGCCGTTCCTGCCGGACGACGCGGTCATCGAGGTGCAGGCCACGGTCGACGGCAAGGGTGCCAAGCCGCTCGCCGTGCCGAAGCTCGACCCGCTGTACGCCGGGCTCATCGCGCACGTCACCGGCTACGAGGACCTGGCCCTCCAGGCCGCGCTGCACGGCGGCCGGGACCGCGTCTTCAAGGCGCTGCTCGCCCACCCGCTGGTCGGGCAGTACACCTACGCGGAGCAGCTCACCGACCGGCTGATCGCCCACAACCGGGAGCACCTGGCGTGGGCGTGAGCACGAGCGTGCTCGCGATCGACGCGGGCAACAGCAAGACCGACGTCGCGGTGATCGCGGCCGACGGCACCGTCGTCGGCTCGGCCCGCGGCGGCGGGTTCCAGCCGCCCCAGGTCGGCGTCGAGGCCGCGGTGGACATCCTGGAGGAGGCGGTGACGCGGGCCCTGGCCGAGGCGGGCACCGACTCCGTCGGGCATGTGTCCGCCTGCCTCGCCAACGCCGACCTGCCGGTCGAGGAGCGGGAGTTGGGCCTGGCCCTGCGCCGGCGCGCGTGGGGCCCTTCGGTCGATGTACGCAACGACACGTTCGCCATCCTGCGGGCCGGTCTCCTGGAGGACGCCGAGCCGCGGGGCGTCGCCGTGGTGTGCGGCGCGGGCATCAACTGCGTGGGCATGCTGCCCGACGGGCGCACCGCCCGCTTCCCCGCCATCGGCCGGATCTCCGGCGACTGGGGCGGCGGTGGCGGCCTGGCCGAGGAGGCGCTCTGGTTCGCGGCGCGGGCCGAGGACGGCCGCGGCGAGGCGACCGCGCTGCGCGAGGCGCTGCCCGCGCACTTCGGCCTGTCCTCCATGTACGCGCTGATCGAGGCCCTGCACCTGGGCGCCATCGCCCCCGTGCGGCGGCACGAGCTGACGCCGGTGCTCTTCGCCACGGCGGCAGCGGGCGACGCGGTGGCGCGCGCGCTGGTGGACCGGATGGCCGACGAGGTCGTCGCCATGTCGACCGTGGCCCTGGACCGCCTGGACCTGCTCGGCGAGGAGACCCCGGTACTGCTCGGCGGCAGCGTCCTCGCCGCCCGCCATCCGCAACTGGACGACCGGATCGAGGCGTTGCTCGCCGACCGGGCACCCAAGGCGGTGGCCAGGGTGGTCGTCGCCCGTCCCGTGCTCGGCGCCGCGCTGCTCGGCCTGGACCAGGTGGGGGCGCCCACCGAGGTGTACGCGCGCGTGCGGGGGCATTACGAGCGTGATCCGGGGGCCCGCGGCGGCTGAGTTCGTCGGCCCGGAAGGGAACCGATCCGCCCTGGATCGCGTATTCAAGGGCAGGGGTGGTGTGCGATCTTCGCATGCTCCGGACAGGTCTCCGGGCGCAGTGATCAGAACAAGATCCAGTCAAGACCTGTGCGGATGTCGGTCCCTGCGGCGATACTTGCCGCCGTGCACTTCTTCCCGCGCCGCGCACGCCGGTCGGAAGTGAACGTCCGATGACCAAGGGGGAGGTCGAGGTCGAGGTGACATATCCGCCGAACGGCAGCGCCGCGCCGCCGGGACGGGCCGCGCCGACGATGCCCACCGTCCCGCCGCAGGCGGGCCCGGAATCCGCGGCAGCCGCACAGGCCGTGCAGAACGCGGTACCCCGGCGCCCCGCCTGGGTCGAGGGACGGGACAGGCTGCGGGCCGCGGCGACGACGGAGCCGGGCAGGCTGCGGATCATCGGTGCCTTCCTCGCGCTGCTCGTCGTGGCGTTCGGCGCCGTCACCACCTGGCAGATGTCCGACCGTGCGGCCGCCGCGGACAGCGTCCTGAACCGCAGCCAGCCGCTGAGCGACGACGCGGCCGCCATCTACCGCTCCCTCGCGGACGCCAACACGGCGGCCTCCAGCGGTTTCCTGGCGGGCGGCCAGGAACCGGCCGACGTACGCGACCGGTACAAGGCGGACATCGACCGGGCCTCCGAGAAGCTGGCGAACGCCGCGTCGAACGCGGGCTCCGGCTCGTCGGCCGCCGCCTCGGTGAGCAAGCTGAACAAGCTCCTGCCGGAGTACACCGGCCTGATCGAGCGGGCCCGCGCGAGCAACCGCCAGGGCCTGCCCCTGGGCGGCGCCTATCTGCGGTACGCGAACGACAAGATGCAGACCCAGATGCTCCCGGCCGCCGAGCAGCTCTACACCGTGGAGAAGGAGCGGCTGAACAGGGACTACGACGACGCGAAGCCGTATCCCTGGTTCGCCATCGCCCTCGGCCTGCTCGCGCTCGGCGCCCTGTTCTGGGCCCAGCGCCGCAACTACCGCCGGACGAACCGCGTGTTCAACCACGGCCTGGTCGCCGCGACCGCCGCGTCCACGGTCGTCCTGCTCTGGCTGGTCGCCGGGCACACCTTCGCGCGCTCGGGGCTCAACGACTCGTACGACCACGGCGTGATGTCCCTGAACGTCCTGAACGACGCCCGCATCAGCTCGCTCAAGGCCCGCAGCAACGAGAACCTCACGTTGGTCAGCCGGGGCGCGGAGACCGTCGAGGTAGGCGCGAAGAAGGACATCAAGGACAAGTTCGATGTCGCCTACCAGGACCAGATGAACAAGCTCAGCAGCCCCAAGGGGCTGCTCGCCCAGGCCGCGGCCATCGCCGACGACTCCTCGGGCAAGAACCCCGTCGAGTCGGCCGCGAAGAACGTCTCGGTCTGGAAGGACCGGCACAAGACCGCGCGGGACAGCGACGACGCGGGTGACTACAAGGGCGCGCTCGCCAAGGTCGTCGGCGACAAGAGCGACGAGCCCACCGGTGAGTGCTTCGACAACGTCGACGACGCGCTCGAGGTCGCGCTGAAGCATGAGCGCAGCGAGTTCGAGCAGGCGGCCGGGGACGGCAAGGGTGCGATGACCGGCCTCCCTGTGGGCGCCGCCGTGCTCGCGGTGCTCGCCGCCGCCGGCGCCGTGCTCGGCGTCGGGCGCAGGCTGTCGGAGTACAGGTGAGAGGGGGCGAGCGGACGATGCGTACGCGAGGACTGGCGAGGATGCGCGGCTGGGGTGGAGCTGGCGCCATGGCGGTGGCCTGCGCACTCACGGGCTCCCTCGTGCTCGTGCTGCCGCAGGCCGGCGGTGCGGCCGGGTCCGGCAAGGACGAGGACCGCGTCTCCCAGGGCTCCGCGGCCGCCGCTCCGGCCCGCGCCAAGGAGTGCGAGACCCCGGAGGAGAGCCTGTCGCCCAGCGGCAAGGACGGCCCGACGATCGAGGACATCCGCAACCGCAAGGTCAAGAAGCTCATCGTCGGCGTCGACCAGAACAGCTACCGCTGGGGCTATCGCGACCCGAACAAGAAGACGGCGACGCTCGAAGGCTTCGACATCGACCTCGCGCACAGGATCGCCGAGGACATCCTCGGCGACCGCGACGCCGTGCTGTTCCGCGCCATCCCCACCAACCAGCGCGTCAAGGCGATACAGAGCGGCCAGGTCGACATGGTCGTGCGGACCATGACGATCAACTGTGACCGCAAGGAGGATGTCGCCTTCTCCACCGCCTACTTCAAGACCGGCCAGCAGGTCCTCGCCCCCAAGTCCTCGGACATCACCGGGTTCGACGACACACTGGACGGCAAGAGGGTCTGCTCCGCGAAGGGTTCCACGGCTCTCACCCAGCTGGGGGAGCTCAAGAAGAAGAAGGTCATCGACGCCGACATCTCGACCACGGTCCCGAACCAGCTCGACTGTCTGGTGCGGCTCCAGCTCGGTGAGGTGGACGCCGTCGTCACCGACAGCGCGCTCGCCGCCAGCCAGGCCGCGCAGGACCCGACCGTCGAACTCAAGGGCGACGAACCGCTGAACACCGAGTACTACGGCGTGGCGATGAAGAAGCCGGAGAACGGCAAGGACGACCTGGTGCGCCGGGTCAACCAGGTCCTGGAGGACTATCGAAAGAGCGGCTGGCAGAAGTCGTACGACAAGTGGCTGAAGCCGGGCCTCGGCGAATCGGCGGGTCCGCCCGCCCCTAAGTACAGCGACTGATCCTGACGTGCACGGCAATTCAGAGCGGAGAGGTGATCGATGAGCGTCGCGGGACCCCCCGGTCCTGTGATGGACCGGGACGAGGTGGACCGTGCGCTGGCGCGGCTCGACGCAGAGCACGAGGCGATCGAGACCTCGCTCCTCGCCCTTCAGGATCACGCGGGCCGACGCCTCCTCGAAGGCGCCGGTCTCACCGGCACCACACAGGAGCGCTGGCAGTCCACCGAGCAGCAGATCACGCTTCTCTGGGCGTACTTCGACGCGTACGCCGACGCCCTGCGCACGGCGCACGAGGTGCGGGCCCGCAGACGCTGGCCCAACAGGGACGACCTGGTGGAGCTGACCGAGCTGCTGCGCGGTGAGAGCGTCACCGTCGCCGGCGGCGCCGCCCCCGCGCCGTCGGCCTCGATCACCGGCCCCGCCAAGCTCACCGAACGCTTCACGCTCATCGACCTCGTCGCGCGGATGAACGACCTGTACGCGCACTCGCTCGACATGGTCGTCGCCGCGGACGCGGTCTGGTCGGCGCTGCCCGCCCGGATAGACCTCCTGGCGGCCGAGCTGCACCGCACCCGCCAGCTCGCCCACTCCGTGGGAGTGCGCCCGGGTGAGCACCCGGCGGGCGACGACCTGGAGCGGATCACAGCGGAGCTGACCCGCCTGCGCGAGCAGGTGGTGTCCGATCCGCTGGCCTTCTGGCAGCCCGCGCGGGGCAGTTCGGCCCCCGGCGGCGGCCGTCCGCACACCGAGCGGTACGACCGCGAGGCCCGCGCCCTGGAGGACGTGCGCCGGGAGATCGACGCGGTGCTCACCGTCCGGCAGGACGCCGAGCTGCGGCTCGGCAGGCTCCGTGACGTGCTCTCGCGCGCGGACCGCACGCTGGCGGAGGCACGCTCCGCGCGCGGCGAGGTCCTCGCCAAGATCGCGGCGTCCGAGGTGCCCGCCGTCAGCGGCCCCTCGACCGCGCTGCAGGAGCAGCTCGCGATGGCGTCCGACTACCGCAGGCACGCCCAGTGGCACCGGCTCTCGCCGCTCCTGGAGTCCCTGGAGCAGAAGGCCGAGGACGAACTGATGCGCGCCCGCGAGTCGTTGACGGCCGTCACCCAGCCCCTCGCGGTCCGCGCGGAGCTGCGCGGCCGGCTCGACGCCTACAAGGCCAAGGTCGGGCGGCTCGGCTTCGCCGAGGACCCCCTCCTGGTCGAGCGGTACGACGCGGCGCGCCGGATGCTGTGGAGCGCGCCCTGTGATCTGCGCGTCGCCGAACAGGCGGTGCTTCGTTATCAGCAGGCGGCCGCCGAGGTCCTTGCGTCAAGGGTCCCGCAACAGGGCGGTCCCACCGACCGGAGGGGGGAAGCATGAGTGAGCAGCGGAAGTGCCAGCGACCCGGATGTGCGGGGTCGTACGAGGACGTGGGCTGCGGCGAGCTGTACTGCGACACCTGCGGCATGGCCCCGGTCGTCTCGCCGACGGGCATGGTGTCCTCTCCCCCGACCGGCGTCACCGGCGGCGGCAAGGGCTCGAACAGCAGCAGCTCCCGGTCCAGTTCGCGTGCCTCGTCCCGCTCGTCGCGTTCGTCGCGCTCCCAGTCCTCGCGCCGGTCGGTGTCGGGGCGGCTCTCGCGCTCGCTGTCCGGCAGCTCGACGTCCCGCTCGGTCTCGGTGCGCAGCTCCGGCTCCGGGGCGGCCACGTCGGCCCGCAGCAGACTGGGCGTGGGCCTGGTGCAGGTGCCCGAGGTGCCGCGCCCCGATCCGCGCCAGGCGGTGCAGGAGAACCCCGAGGTGCCCGAGCGGAAGCGGTTCTGCTCGCGCTCCGACTGCGGGGCGCCGGTGGGCCGCGCGCGCGGTGAACGGCCGGGACGCACCGAGGGGTTCTGCACCAAGTGCGGCCACCCGTACTCGTTCGTGCCGAAGCTGGCCGCCGGGGACATCGTGCACGGGCAGTACGAGGTCGTGGGCTGTCTGGCGCACGGCGGACTCGGCTGGGTCTATCTCGCCGTGGACCGCGCGGTCTCCGACCGCTGGGTGGTCCTCAAGGGCCTCCTCGACACGGGCGACCAGGACGCGATGGCCGCCGCGATCTCCGAGCGCCGCTTCCTCGCGGAGATCGAGCACAGCAACATCGTCCGCATCTACAACTTCGTCGAGCACCTCGACCAGCGCACGGGCTCCATGGACGGCTACATCGTCATGGAGTACGTGGGCGGCAAGTCCCTGAAGGAGATCGCCAACGAACGCCGCACGCCGCTGGGCAAGCGCGATCCGCTGCCCGTCGAGCAGGCCTGCGCGTTCGGCATCGAGGCCCTTGAGGCGCTCGGGCATCTGCACAGCCGCAATCTCCTGTACTGCGACTTCAAGGTCGACAACGCGATCCAGACCGAGGACCAGCTCAAGCTGATCGACATGGGCGCGGTCCGCCGCATGGACGACGACGAGTCGGCGATCTACGGCACGGTCGGCTATCAGGGCCCCGAAGTCGCCGAGCTGGGCCCCTCGGTGGCTTCCGACCTGTACACGGTGGCGCGCACCCTGGCCGTGCTCACCTTCGACTTCCAGGGCTACACGAACGTCTTTGTGGACTCCCTGCCGGACCCCGACAACATCGAGGTCTTCCGTACGTACGAGTCGTTCTACCGCCTGTTGGTGCGTGCCACCGACCCGGACCCGGCCCGCAGGTTCGCCTCGGCCCAGGAGATGGCGGAGCAGCTCACGGGCGTCCTGAGGGAGGTCGTGGCCCTCCAGTCGGGCCGGCCGCGGCCCGCGCTCTCGACGCTGTTCGGGCCCGAGGTGAAGGTCACGGACACGGAGCTGTTCGCCGAGCTGACCGGCGACGTCTCGCAGTTCGGGGTGCGGGTGCTGCCCGCGGGCCGACGCAACGGACGTGCCGGACCGGCCGCGGGCAACGGCCAGGGCAAGGCCAACGGCACGGCGGCGATCGCACCGCCCGCGCCGCCGTCCGCGCCGCCCGCCGTGCGGTCGGCCGCCCAGCCGCCGGTGCCCCCGGCCGCCCCGCCCGCCCGGATCGTCCGCACGCTCGACGCCCCCGCGACGGCTCTCGCCCTGCCGGTGCCGCGCGTCGACCCGAACGACGCGAACGCAGGGTTCCTCGCCGGGCTCATGGCTTCCGCGCCCGCCGAGCTGATCACCGCGCTGCGGGCCGCGCCCACCGACTCCGTGGAGCTGCGGCTGCGCGGCCTGCGGGCCCGGCTCGCGATGGGTGAACCGGACTCCGCGGCCCAGGCGCTGGCCGACCTGGAGGTGCAGCATCCGGACGACTGGCGGGTGGTCTGGTACCGCGGCATCGCCTCGCTCGCCACCGGCGACCACGAGAACGCGGCGCTGTCCTTCGACGCCGTGTACGACGCGTTCCCCGGCGAGCCCGCGCCCAAGCTGGCCCTGGGCGTCTGCGCGGAGGTCCTGGAGCAGCTGGACAACGCGGCCGAGTACTACCGCCTCGTGTGGGCCACCGACCCGAGCTATGTCAGCGCGGCGTTCGGCCTGGCCCGCGTACAGCTCGCGTCGGACGACCGGCGCGGTGCCGTGCACACCCTGGAGTCGGTGCCCGAGTCCTCGATCCACTACACCGCGGCCCGCGTGGCGGCGGTGCGGGCGAGGCTGCGGCACCGTATGACGTTGGCCACCGCGCCGTCGCCCGGCGCGCTCTTCCTCGACGATCTGACGGCCGCGGCGGGGCAGGTGGAGGCCCTCGCGGGCTTCGGCCTCGACGCGGTGCGCCGCGAGCGACTCTCCACCGAAGTCCTTGGCAGCGCGCTGGACTGGGTACTCTCCGGTAGGCACTCTGGTCACGCTTCCACCCCGCCGGCGGCACCCGCCGCACCGGCAGGCGGATCGCGGACCGTGCTGCTCGGCAGCGACCTGGACGAGCGCGGCCTCCGGTTCGGTCTGGAGCGCTCGTACCGAACGCTTGCCCGGCTCGCACAGGGTGGCGAGGAAAGGATCGAACTGGTGGAGCGGGCCAACCGTTTCCGCCCTCGGACGTGGGTGTGAAGATGTCACAGATGCACCAGCAGACTGCCGGGGCAGGCACGTGCCCCGGCTGCGAAGAGCCGCTGGAATCGGGTGACCTGTTCTGCGGCGCGTGCGGGTACGACCTGTCGGCGCGGCCGGCCGGGTCGGACGACCGCCCCACCGTCGCGATGAACGGCTCGTCGCCGGCGCCGCAGCCCGGCGCCTCGTCGCAGTGGCCCGTCGCCCCGGACGTGGACAGCTCCGACATGCCGGTGCCCGTGCACCTGCCCACGGACCTGCCCGTCACGGAGTCGTCGGGTGGCGAGCTCTCCCCGAACGCGGGGGAGGTGCGGACGGACGCCCCCTTCGCCCGCCCCGCCGAGCCGGACGAGTACCCCCTGCCCGCCCCCGGCGCCGCGCCGGAACCGGAGCCCGCCGATCCGCGGGCGGTCCTCTCCGAGCCCACGCCGCCCGCGGGCACCAAGCTCTGCGTGGCGTGCCGTTCGGGCCGGGTGGACCCGGACGGCTACTGCGAGAACTGCGGGCACGCCCAGCCGCGCGAGCGCGACCACATGGAGCAGGAGCTCGACGCGGTCGCCGCGGTCAGCGACCGGGGTCTGCGCCACCACCGCAACGAGGACGCGTTCGCGATCTCGTCGGCCGCGCTGCCGGACGGCTCCCCCGCCGTCGTCGCGATCGTCTGTGACGGCGTCTCGTCCGCGACGCGCCCCGACGAGGCCTCGCTCGCCGCGTCCCGCGCGGCCAACGAGTCGCTCCTTGAGGCCCTGCCGCGCGGCACGCACCCGCAGCAGGCCATGCACGACGCGATCCTGTCGGCGTCCGACGCCGTCAACGCCCTTGCCGCGGAGCCCACTCAGGCCAGGGAGCACTCCCCGCACCAGAACGCGCCCGCGTGCACGCTCGTCGGCTCGATCGTCGCCGGTGACCTCCTGGTCGTCGGCTGGGTCGGCGACAGCCGTGCCTACTGGGTCCCCGACGACCGCACCGGTCCGACGGTCCGGCTCACCGAGGACGATTCGTGGGCCGCGCAGATGGTCGCCGCGGGTCTGATGAACGAGGCGGAGGCGTACGCCGACGAGCGCGCGCACGCCATCACGGGCTGGCTCGGCGCCGACGCGTACGAACTGGAGCCGCACACCGCTTCCTTCAAGCCGGATCGCGCGGGTGTAGTGGTGGTGTGCACCGACGGGCTCTGGAACTACGCGGAAGCGGTGGAGGACATGGCACGCGCCGTGCCCGTCGACTCCGCCGTGCGCCCGCTGCACAGCGCCCAGGTCCTGGTCGGCCACGCGCTGGACGGCGGGGGCCACGACAACGTAACAGTGGCGATTCTGCCGTTCCGTGTCGTGCCGCAAGGGGCAGGATCCGCCTAGTGAAGGCCCCCGCCATGGGGAGCCGACCACGCGCACTTGTCACCCGCCGGCTTGGGGAAGCCGGTGGGAACGTCTAGGGGGAGCAGGGATCCATGGCCAATTTCTCGAAGTCGAACGTGCCGCAGTTCTCGGTCGACGTGTACCAGAACGAATACCTCCCGGAGGGCGGCCGCGAGGTCAACGCGATCGCCACGGTCACCTCGACGGGCGGTGGCACGGTGGGGGCCGCCGTGAGCGCCCCGCACCTCTATGCGGCGGGGCAGACCCCGGACGCGGCCGTGGCGATCATGGTCGACTGTTCGGGCTCGATGGACTACCCGCCGACGAAGATGCGCGGCGCCCGCGACGCGACGTCCGCCGCGATCGACGCCGTACGTGACGGAGTCCACTTCGCGGTGATCGGTGGCACCCATGTCGCCAAGGAGGTCTATCCGGGCAACGGCCGCCTCGCGGTCGCGGACGCGCAGACCCGGGACCAGGCCAAGCAGGCGCTGCGCAAGCTCAGCGCGGGCGGTGGCACGGCCATCGGCACCTGGCTGCGGCTCGCGGACCGGCTCCTCTCCTCGGCCGATGTCTCCATACGGCACGGGATCGTGCTGACGGACGGCCGCAATGAACACGAGTCACCCGAGGACCTGCAGGCCTCCCTCGACGCCTGCGCGGGCCGCTTCACCTGCGACGCCCGCGGTGTCGGCACCGACTGGGAGGTGAAGGAGGTCACGGGCATCGCCTCCGCGCTGCTCGGCACCGCCGACATCGTCGCCGACCCCTCGGGGCTCGCCGCCGACTTCACGCAGATGATGGAGGCGGCGATGGGCAAGGAGGTCGCCGACGTCAGCCTGCGGCTGTGGACGCCGATGGGCTCGGAGATCAAGTTCGTCAAGCAAGTGGCGCCCACGGTCGAGGAGTTGACGAGCCGTCGCACGGAGGCGGGGCCGCGGGCCGGTGACTATCCCACCGGGTCCTGGGGGGACGAGTCCCGCGATTACCACATCTGTGTCGAGGTGCCGGACGCCGAGCTCGGCCAGGAGATGCTCGCGGCCCGTGTCTCGCTGATCGTGCCGCAGCCGGACGGCAGCGCCCAGACGCTCTCGCAGGGCCTCGTCCGGGCGGTCTGGACGGATGACATGTCCGCCTCCACATCGATCAACCCGCAGGTGGCGCACTACACGGGCCAGGCGGAACTGGCCCAGGTGATCCAGCAGGGCCTCGATGCGCGCAAGTCGGGAGATATGGACGGAGCAACGGCCAAACTGGGTCGTGCCGTTCAGCTCGCGAGCGCCTCGGGAAACGAGGACACCGCGAAGCTGCTTTCGAAGGTGGTCGACGTGGTCGACGCCGTGGCAGGTACTGTTCGATTGAAGGCGAGGGTTGCCGAGGCCGACGAGATGACTCTCGAGACGCGGTCCACGAAGACTGTTCGCGTGAAGAAGTAGCACCACCCATACGCACCACCCATACCCATCAGTAGCCCCACAGCAGCACGTACGGCCCTCGGGCCGGAGAAGGAGAGGGGGAAGCGCCGACATGCCGACCTGCCCGAACGGACACCAGTCGGGTTCCGACGACTGGTGCGAGGTCTGCGGTCACCGCATGGCCGGAGCCGTACCGCCTCCTCCCCCGCCGCCACCGGCCGCGCCCGGCTACGGCTATCCGCCGCCCGGCCCCGGCCAGGACGCCGGGTACGGATACCCCCAGCAGGCCCCCGGCCGTCCGCACCTGTCGGCCGTGCCGGACCAGGCCGCCGAGGCCGAGCTCTGCCCGCAGTGCCGCACGCCCCGCGAGGCGAGCGCGCCGTTCTGCGAGGAGTGCCGCTGGAACTTCCTGACGAACACGGCGACCTCGTACACTCCGGCCGCCCCGCACCCGCCGACGCCGAACCCGGCGCAGCAGTTCCAGCAGCCGCCCGGCCAGCAGCCCCACGGCACCCAGCCCGGCCAGGACCCGTTCGGCTACCAGGGCTCACGGCCCTCGCAGATGAACCGGCCCGCCGAGCCGATCCCGCCGTTCGGCAACGGCAACCCGCAGGGCCAGGTGCCCCCGCCGTACAACGGCGACGCGCCCCCGCCGCCCTACAGCGGTGACCCGTCGGGCCGGCCCCCGCAGTCGTTCCAGCAGCAGGGTCCGCCGGCGCCGCCCGCGTTCCCGCAGGAGACGGGGACTCCGCCGCCTCCGCAGCAGCCCGGCCCGTCGGGTCAGGGCGGCCCGTCCTTCGGCGGCGACGACGACTGGATGCTCCCGCCGCCCTCGCAGTCCTCCCCGGCTCCCGGTGCCCCGCAGGCTCCCGAGCGGGGCGAGTGGGTCCGCCAGCCGAGCCCTCAGCCGACGCAGGCGCCCCAGGGTCCTCCCGGCTATCAGGCGGTGCCCGGTCCCAGCACCGGCACGGTCACCTGGTCGGCGACGATCGGTCCGGACCGTGAGTACTTCATGGCGATGATGCACCGCAGCGGTCCCGAGGCATCGGGCCTGAACCTGCCCGCGTACTCGCCCGAGCAGCAGCGCCCGCTGGCCGGCGACCAGATCACCATCGGCCGCCGCAGGCACTCCACCGGTGACACCCCGGACATCGACCTGTCGGTGCCGCCGGAGGACCCGGGCGTCTCGCACCAGCACGCGGTCCTGGTCCAGCAGCCGGACGGCAGCTGGGCGGTCGTCGACCAGAACTCGACCAACGGCACCACGGTCAACAACGGCGAGGAGCCCATCCAGCCGTTCGTCCCGGTGCCGCTCCAGGACGGCGACCGGGTGCACGTGGGCGCCTGGACGACGATCACGATCCGGCACAGCTGAGCGGCGGAGCACAGAGGCTCACACGAGTGGCCAGGCGTACGGCCCTTCGGGGTCATCCAGCCAGGCCCACTCGTGCGGGCCGCTCACGCTGACCCCGAACCGCTCGCGCACCGGCCGGTCCTCGCGCTGCCACAGGGCGAAGGTTTCGTAGGGATCGAGGCTCCCCGCGGTCAGCTCGAGCAAGAAGCGGAAGAGTTCGTTCTGCAGGGCCCTGCGCGGCAGCCCCCCGAGGTGCTGCTCGTGCGGGGCCCTTCCGCTGCCGCCCCGCAGCGGCACGAAG
Source organism: Streptomyces sp. NPDC032198 (assembly GCF_040636975.1). Taxonomy (NCBI): domain Bacteria; kingdom Bacillati; phylum Actinomycetota; class Actinomycetes; order Kitasatosporales; family Streptomycetaceae; genus Streptomyces; species Streptomyces sp. NPDC032198. The sequence continues at coordinate 35,576 of NZ_JBEZVL010000009.1, forward strand.
TACGCGGGGGTGTGCAGGAAGCGGCCCTCGGCGTGCTCGGCGTCCCGCACGGTCAGCGCGATCAGGCCGGTGGCCAGCGGGGCCAGGACGCGGGCGCCGGGGCGGCACTGGGCCAGCCAGGGGCGCGGCACGGAGGTCAGGGTGCAGGTCGCGATGATCCGGTCGTACGGAGCGCGCTCGGGGCAACCCGCGGCGCCGTCACCGGTGACCACGGCCGGGCGGTATCCGGCGGCCGTGAGATGCCGCCGCGCGGACTCGGTGATCTCCGGGTCCAGGTCGACGGTGGTGACGTGCTCCTCGCCGAGGCGGTGGGCGAGCAGGGCCGCGTTGTAGCCGGTCCCCGCGCCGATCTCCAGGACGTCGCAGTCCCCGTCGGGCAGCTCGAGCTCCCCCAGCATCTTCGCCATCAGGGAGGGCTGACTGCTGGACGAGAGCAGCTCTCCGTCGCGTACGCGGGTGGCGAGCGGGGCGTCCGCGTAGGCGCCGCGCAGCCAGCGGGCCCGGCGTGCGGGGTCGGGGTCCTCGCCCCAGAGGCGTTCGTAGCCGCCGGCCGACGAGGTGACGTAGTAGTACGGCACGAACAGGTGCCGAGGGACCTGCTCGAACGCCGCGCGCAGCCCGGGGTCCCGCGTCCAGGCGCCGCTCGCCCCGATCTCACGCACCAGGGCGGATCCGGCCTCCGCCGCGAGCAGTGGGTCGACTGTGGGTCCCATATAGCCACTGTGCTGCGGTATGGCCCACGATGCGAGCCGCGGGACGTAGCGATCCGGAGGAGATCGGTCCCGGTGCGAGGGCCGCCGGGCCTGATCCGGATGACCCCGGTCCTAAGTCTTCCGTCCTCGGCCGTCCCGTCTGAGACCATGGACGGTGTGATAGAGATCCCGCGCGGCACGCTTCAGGAGCAGACCTTCTACGAACAGGTCGGCGGCGAGGAGACCTTCAGGCGCCTGGTGCACTTCTTCTACCAGGGGGTCGCGGAGGACCCGCTGCTGCGGCCGATGTACCCGGAGGAGGATCTGGGCCCCGCCGAGGAGCGCCTCGCGCTGTTCCTCATGCAGTACTGGGGCGGCCCCCGCACGTACAGCGACAACCGCGGCCACCCCCGGCTGCGGATGCGCCACGCCCCGTTCACCGTCGACAGGGCCGCGCACGACGCGTGGCTGAAGCACATGCGGGCCGCCGTCGAGGAGCTGAAGCTCTCCGAGGAACATGAGCGGACGCTGTGGAACTACCTGACGTACGCGGCGGCGTCCATGGTCAACTCCGAGGGCTGACGGCTCCCCTTCCATTGCTGCTGGCCGCCACGCTCGTGGCCGTCCTCCTCACCACGGCGGTCCTGGCCACGCTCACGGCGTTCTCCGGCTTCATCGGGGACGTGGCACTGCGGCACGGCCCGCGCACGGGACCGGACTGCCGGTGGGGCTGCGGTCCCTGGCCCGTTCGGGGCCGTACGCACTGCCGGGGGGCCGCGAGGGCGACGAACGGGAGCTCACGCATTACGCGGCGCTCGACCGCTCCAGGGTCCGCCTGACCAAGGGCAGTTGGCCCGCCGCGTACACGGCGTCGCTGGAGATGCGGGACAGGGTGGCGCTGGAGCTCGAACGGGATCACATCGGGGTGTGGCCGGACGGGTCGGGCGACGCGAAGTGACGTGGGAGACGCGACGCGACGCGGGCGGGCTCCAGCAGACGAGGGTTACGCAGGCGTGACGAGAAGCCCGCCGACGCCGGCACCCGCCCGGCGCACGGCGATCGACCCGTAGTTCGTGCGCAGCCGCAGCCACGCCCCGGAGGACAGCAGGTCGAGCGAGTCCCCCCGCAGGAACCCGAGGGCCTGCGCGGCATGCGCGGCCCGCACGGGCAGCCCCGTGTCCCCGATGGTCCGGGACCAGATCTCCCGCCCCAGCTGGTCGAGTTCGGCCCGCACGCGCCGCTCCTGCGGCAACTCCTCGACGCGGGACTTGAATTCGGCGACCGCGGCCGCCACAAGACCCCGTACGGCGTCCGCGGGCGGAAGTCCCTGCTCCGGCTGCCAGCCGCCCCGCGGCGGAAGAACCCCGGCCCACGGCGGCCCGGTGACGGCCTGCGGCACGGAGGCCACGCCCGCCGACTCGACGGACTCCGCCGACTCCCCCACGGATTCCAGGAGTTCACCGGCGGAGACGGTGACGTCGAGCGAGGAGTCGAGGCCGTGCTCGTACGGCTTCGCGAGGCGCGCCGTACGGATGGCGAGCACCTCGAACGACGGCGGGCGCCCGAACACGGCGAGGGTGTCCCCCGCCGCCTGCAGCCGCACCGCCGCTGCCTTGTCGTAGTGGATCAGCCGGGCCAGGAAGGCGGCGAGATCCCCCGCCTCCCCGGCGTCGGCGAAGTGCAGCTGCGCCGTCATGCGACGAGCGCCTCCGTACCCGCGGTGTCGTCGCCGTCGTCGTCCATGTAGGTCAGGAGCACGGCCTTCTCGTCGGCGGTGATCCGCCGCGGCCGCTGCGCCTCCAGGTTGAACGGGACGACGATCGTCGAGGCCCGCACGTACACCTGCTCGGGGTCCTTGACCTCGTACGAGATGGTGAGCGAGGCAGCGCCTATCTTCGTCACCCACGACTCGATGGTCACCGGCGAGTGCCGATGGACCAACGGCCGTACGTAGTCGATCTCATGGCGGGCCACGACGGACCCGCCCGAGAACGACGGGCTGCCGTCCCCCGGTGCGAGCCGGAACATGAAGTCGATCCTCGCCTCTTCCAAGTACCGCAGGAAGACGGCGTTGTTGACGTGCCCGAAGGCATCCATGTCCGACCACCGGAGGGGGCAACTGTAGATATGCCGACTCATGTCAGTCTCAGCCTCAGTCTTCTCAGCCTTGGTCTCAGCCTCGGGTGAGCTTCTTGTAGGTGGCGCGGTGCGGACGGGCCGCGTCGGCACCGAGCCGCTCGATCTTGTTCTTCTCGTACGACTCGAAGTTGCCCTCGAACCAGTACCACCGGGAGTCACCCTCGTAGGCAAGGATGTGGGTGGCCACTCGGTCCAGGAACCACCGGTCGTGGGAGATCACGACGGCGGCACCGGGGAACTCCAGGAGCGCGTTCTCGAGCGACGACAGGGTCTCGACGTCGAGGTCGTTCGTCGGTTCGTCGAGGAGGAGGAGGTTTCCGCCCTCCTTGAGGGTCAGCGCCAGGTTGAGGCGGTTGCGCTCACCACCGGAGAGCACACCGGCGGGCTTCTGCTGGTCCGGCCCCTTGAACCCGAAGGCGGAGACGTAGGCGCGCGAGGGCATCTCGACCTGGCCCACATTGATGTAGTCGAGCTCGTCACTCACGACGGCCCACAACGTCTTCTTCGGATCGATGTTGGCGCGGCTCTGGTCGACGTACGAGACCTTGACCGTGTCGCCGATCTTGATCTTGCCGGAGTCCGGCGTCTCCAGGCCCTGGAGCATCTTGAACAGCGTGGTCTTGCCGGCGCCGTTCGGACCGATGATGCCGACGATGCCGTTGCGAGGCAGCGTGAAGCTGAGGTCGTCGATCAGAACCTTGTCGCCAAAGGCCTTGGAGAGATTCTCGACCTCGACGACGATGGAACCGAGCCGCGGGCCCGGCGGAATCTGGATCTCCTCGAAGTCCAGCTTCCGCATCTTGTCGGCCTCGGCGGCCATCTCCTCGTAACGCGCGAGGCGCGCCTTGGACTTGGCCTGACGCCCCTTGGCGTTGGACCGCACCCACTCGAGCTCGTCCTTGAGCCGCTTGGCGCGCTTCTCGTCCTTGCGGCCCTCGACCTTGAGGCGGGTCTGCTTCTTCTCCAGGTACGTGGAGTAGTTGCCCTCGTAGGGGTGGGCGCGACCGCGGTCGAGCTCAAGGATCCACTCGGCGACGTTGTCGAGGAAGTACCGGTCGTGAGTGACGGCGACAACGGCGCCCGCGTACTTCGAGAGGTGCTGCTCCAGCCAGTTCACCGACTCGGCGTCGAGATGGTTGGTGGGCTCGTCGAGGAGGAGCAGGTCGGGCGCCTCGATGAGGAGCTTGCAGAGCGCGACGCGGCGCTTCTCGCCACCGGAGAGGGTGGTGACGGGCCAGTCGCCGGGCGGGCAGCCGAGCGCGTCCATGGCCTGCTCGAGCTGGGCGTCGAGGTCCCACGCGTTGGCGTGGTCCAGGTCCTCCTGGAGCTTGCCCATCTCTTCCATGAGCGCGTCGGAGTAGTCGGTCGCCATGAGCTCGGCGACCTCGTTGAAGCGCTTGAGCTTGCCCATGATCTCGGCGGCGCCGTCCTGGACGTTCTCCAGGACGGTCTTCGACTCGTCGAGCTCCGGCTCCTGCATGAGGATGCCGACGGTGTACCCGGGCGAGAGGAACGCGTCACCGTTGGACGGCTGCTCGAGACCGGCCATGATCTTCAGCACCGTGGACTTACCGGCGCCGTTGGGGCCCACGACACCGATCTTCGCGCCAGGGAGGAAGCTCAGGGTGACGTCATCAAGAATCACCTTGTCGCCGTGCGCCTTGCGCGTCTTGCGCATGGTGTAGATGTACTCAGCCAAGAGAAACCGTCCGGCAATCAGTGAGTGGGCAGATACACCCCATCTTGCCTGACAGCCACCTCCCGGAGGAAACCAGTATGGTCCCGGGGCCATGACCTGGACGTTCACCGGTCACTTGGGTAATCGATGTGTCACTGCCTGTCGCTACAGGTCACTGGCGGGCGACCTCGCACGGCCCGGAGACGGTCCGGCCGCGATCGTCAGCGACAGCCCGACCCGTCCGGTTCCGCCTCCGAACCAGCGCGACTGCCGCGCGCCCGGTCAGCGATTCCCTGCAGCGCAACGAGCTCCCCCAGGTCGTTCGAGGCCATGACCTGAGCCGGACGCCCGGCCACCGCCACGACGTCCGGCCAGCCGGTTGCCCGGAGCCCCGCCCGGCAGTTATGTAACTGCCGGGCGGGCAGGTCGTGGTTCAGTCTTCCGTCGGCTCCGGCGGGGTCTTCTTCTTGCGGAGGAAGAACATTGCCGCCGCGCCGAGTACGACCAGCAGGACCGCTATTCCGGCGATCTTCGGGGTGGCGTTGGAGCTGCCCGTTTCCGCGAGGTCGCCGGTGCCTATGCCCGTGCCGCCTGCTGATGCCGGGCTCGGGTCGGATACCGGTGCTGTTTTGTTGTCGATCACGCTGCCCTCGGTCCGGCAGTCGAGTACGCCCTTGAACCGCTTCTCGAAGCCGTTCGGGCCCTTGATCGTGAAGTCGTAGGCCTGGTCTTCCTGGAGCGGGATCGTCACCGTCCGGGACGTGCCGGCCTCGATGGTGTGCTTGAGGCCCATGAGGCGGAAGGTGAACGGACGGTCGCCCTTGTTGCTCGCCGTGATGTCCACGCCGCTCTTGGCGCAGTTCTTCTCCGCGGACAGTGCCGGTATCGCGCCGTCCTTGGCCCAAGTGGCGCTCGCCGTCGCGGAGACGGTGGACTCGCTGGAGCCCGCGAGGATCTGCGTCTGGCTCCTGGTCTCGGAGGCGAAGGCGCGGCCGACCGGAATCGTGGTCGACGCCTGCACGGCGAGTGCCGCTGAGCCGTCCGGGGTGTCCTTGGGGACGTCGAAGAACAGCTGGCTTCCGTTAGCCGCGGACGTGACGGGCTTACCGTCCTTGCCGACGACCTTCACCCCACTCGCTGCCGTGTCCGCGGGCGGGGTGACGGACACGGCGTCCGCGTCCGTCCGCACGGTGACCGGACCCAGTCGCTCCCCCGCGTGCCCGGAGACCGCGGGCGGGTCGAGGGTCAGCGAGGCCCTGGGCTCCGCCGCGCCGCGCGCGCTCTTGTAGAGGTAGTCGGCGAGCTTCTCGGCCTGCGGGTCGACCGCGTCCACCGCGGCGCCGTCCGAGTAGCGCCAGATGGCCACCTGCGTACCGGCCGCCGCCGCCTGCTCGGTGAGCGCCCGTGCGCCCGCCTTCCTCGCCAGCGCGGCCAGGTCGTTCACCTGGGGGTAGGAGTTCTGCAGGATCCAGCGGATCCTGCCCGCGTCCTTGTTGCCGTTCAGCGACGTGCCGCTCCAGGGGGTCTCCTGGTACTTCGCGTCCTTCTGCGTGGGGTTCTGGATGTCGATGCAGTACGTCTGCAGCGTGCCGCCGCCGTCCACGGACATCTCGAAGAGGCCTGCGGGCACCTGCTGGCTCGTCCCGTCCTCACGGATGACGGCCTGGTCGTACGTCTGGAGCCCGCCCAGCGTCGCGACGGCTCCACCCCGGCTCTGCGGGGCCTCTTCCGCCGCGGCGGGTCCCGCGGTGGCTATCGCCCCCGCCGCGAGGGCCCCGGTCGCCAGCGTCACCGCGGCGAGGCGCGTGGCACCTCGTCTCCCCCGGGTCGGGGCAGAGAACGCAGAGAACGCACGACCCCCGGAGGACCCGGGAAACGCAGAGAACGCGGAAAACGCCGCACACACAGAACGCGCAAAAGACACAGAATTCCCCTCCGGGCGGGACCCGTTCACTTCGAGGGGGGTGGTCCCGCCAGCAGATTGAGGGGGCAGAATCACCTGCCACCTGCGTGGCAACCACTACCAACTGCCCCGTTAGCTACCTTCGGCATCCTAGGGACGCGGCACACCACGGTCCCCCGTCCTGCCGTTCGATAACCGATCCGACTCGGAATCGTTATCGCCAACAACCTTTCCGAACTGGGCTTATCGACAAATCAATCGCTCCCAGTCGGCCATATGCCGCACATCGGTCGCCCCCCTCCCCCGGGTCCCCTGGGTCCCCCGGCCCCCTGGGTCCTCATCTCACACTGACGGCCCATCACCCCACCGGCTCGGGCTCGGGCAGCGGCTCGCGCGCCGCCGCATCCGCACCCGCATACGTATCCGTCAGCGCCGCGTTCGCCTTGAGCACGCGGCGGAACGCAGCCGTCCCGCGCGACAGGTCGTGGCCGATGGTGGTCGCGTCGATGTCCGCCGACGTCCAGTGCTGGCCGCCCCGTTCCTCGTCACGCACCTTCAACTTGCCCTGCACGATCACGGGTTCGCCGATCGCCAGGGACCCCTGCACATTCGATCCGAGCCCTCGCCTCGCCCACACCGTGAAGAAGTTGGTGTGTCCGTCCGTCCAGACGTTCTGCACCGCGTCGAAATACCGCGCCGTCACCGCGAGCCGGAACCGCGCCACCGGCCCCGAGGGCAACTCCCGGAACACCGGCGTCGTCGCGACGTTCCCCACCACCGTCACCATGGTCTCGTTCATGCCGAACCCCTCCCTCGTCCACTCCGCTTCGCCGCCGCGGCGGTCGATCCCGCGGCTTCGATCTCAGAGTGGACCGGTCGGCACGATCCCGCTGAGCCCTGTGGTCTACCGGGCAGTTGTGGAAAACTCCCTCACCCGAACGGGGCCCCGCGGCGTCACCGAGGGGGCGGATCATGTGAGGCGAGGCAGGCGAGGCCCCCCGCTCAGCCGACAACCGCCCCCGTCACCCGCACGTACTGCTCCCGCACCTCCAGATACCGCAACAGCTCCGCCGCCACCGGATCCAGCACCCTCGCCCGCCCGCACCCGGCGGCCGCCTCCCGCAACCGTCGTTCCGCGTCCGCGCCGTAGCGTCGTGCCGGCCCCCGTGCCGCCATCCGGCTCCCCCACTCCACGCAGGGGCCGCCCACGATCCCGGCCAGCATCAGCAGCACCGGCACGCCCAGGTTCGGTACCGCGATGCCGATGATCTGAGCCACCAGCCAGAGCCCGCCGACGACTTGGAGCATCGTCATCGCCGCCTGGGCGAAGACCGCGACCGGCCACCATCCGGGCCTCGGAGGTCTTCCCTCCGGTACGCCGGCCGAGACCGTCAGCTCGTCCAGGGCCTCGGGCAGCCCCTCCGCGCCCCGCACCGCCGCCTCGCGAACGGCCTGGCCCCAAGGCTGGGGCAGGCCCGAAGCAGCCTCGTCGGCCACCGTGCGCACCGCGTGCTCGACGCGCTGCCGGGCCGTGGCCTCCTCGTCCGCGGGCTCCCGCGTCGCGGGCCAGCCGACGTTCAGGGGCGAGCGCTGGGCCTCGTACCAACGCCACAGCCGCAGCCAGGGGGTGCCGCACGCCTTGCCCGCGTTGCGCCGCCAGGCCCGTTCCGCGGCCTGCCCCGCAGCCGCCGCGCCCACCGCGTCCGCGAGCCGGTCGGCGAACTCCTCGCGCGCCTCTTCGCTGAGCCCGATCCGCACTCCGCCCCGGCCCCCGTGCGTCCCTGCCCCGGCGGCGTACACCGGCCACAGCTCATCGGCGGCGGCGTCCAGGTCGGCCGCGATCCGCCGGGCGGCGGCGCCCCGCTCCTTGGTGAACTGGCCGAGGGAATCGCGGAGTTCATCGACTCCCTCGCCGGTCAGAGCGGAGAGGGAGAGCACGGTGGCCCCGGGTTCGCCGTGCTCGCCGAGGGCGATGCCGTCCTCGTCGAGCAGCCGCCGCAGATCGTCGAGCACCTGGTCGGCGGCGTCGCCCGGGAGCCGGTCCACCTGGTTGAGCACGACGAACGTGACCTCGGCGTGCCCCGCCATGGGCCGCAGATAGCGTTCGTGGAGCATCGCGTCGGCGTACTTCTCCGGGTCGACGACCCAGATGACCGCGTCGACGAGCGCGAGGATCCGGTCCACGTGCGCGCGGTGCTCCCCGACCGCCGAGTCGTGGTCGGGCAGGTCGATCAGGACGAGCCCCTCCAGGGTGTTCAGGTCCGGGCCCTGGAGCGGGCGTCTGCGCAGCCGCCCCGGGATGCCGAGCCGGTCCAGGAGCCCCGCGGCGCCGTCGGTCCAGCTGCACCCGATGGGGGCCGCCGTGGTCGGCCTGCGAACGCCGGTCTCCGAGATCGTCACCCCGGCCAGCGCGTTGAACAGCGTCGACTTGCCGCTCCCCGTGGCACCCGCGATGGCCACGACGGTGTGCCGTCCCGAGAGCCTGCGCCGGGCCGCGGCCTCGTCCAGGACCCGTCCCGCCTCGGCGAGCGTGGCGCTGTCCAGGCGCGTGCGCGAGAGCCCGACGAGTTCACGCAGGGCGTCAAGCCGGGCGCGCAGGGGCCCTTCGTACGCGGTCGAGATGCCGGAGGAGGTACTGGATGAGGCACCGGATGACGTAGACGTACCGCAGTACGTACTGGATGACGCAGACGTACTGGAGGGTGCAGACGTACCGGAGGGTGCACCGGACGGCGCAACGGACGGCGTAACGGATGGCGCGCCGGACGGTCCTCCGGAAGGCGCACCGGACGAACTCGTGGCGCCTCCGCGCCGCGCGATCAGCCCGTCGTCCCAGACGCCTTCGGAGGAGCCATGACGAGCCTCTCCGGAGGCGGGGGTCTCCCCGGCCGTAGAGGTCTCTCCGGCGTTACGGGCCTCTCCGGGAGTGCCATCGGTGCTGCTCGGCTTTGCGGGAGGCTCGTCGCGCTCTCGCTCGTGCTCGGTGTGATCAGTGACGGCAGTCACCGCGGTCACCTCTCCTTCTGCAGTACGGACAGCGCGGCGATCAGGTCGGCCTGGGGTTCGGGGTTCACGTCGAGGCGGTCGAGAGGGGCGAGGCGTCGCTCGCGCTCCGCGTCCAGGACGTTGTCCAGGTAGGTGGCGAGCAGTCGGCCGCCCCGGTCCCGCAGCCGGAGCGCTCCTTGGGCGCCGATCCGCTCGGCGAGCGTCTCGCCCGCCGAGCGTCCGCGGGCCCCGCCGAGCAGGGCCGTGGCGAGCAGGGCGGCCACCATCTCGGGGTCGGGCACGAAGTTCTTCTCGATCCGGTCGAGCTCGCGGACCTCGTCCTCCGCGTACTCCTCCAGGACGCGTCGCCAGCGCCGTACCGCCATCCCGATGCGGTGCTCGGCGCTCTCGGCGCCCTCTGCGCTCTCGATGGACCGCTCGCGCCCGCCCAGCCCGGGGGCGGCGGAGGCCGGCTCACGGCGCCACGCCTCGTCGATCCGCTCGTCGGCGGCGGTCACCGCGCACAGCAGGAGCGCCTCCAGGCTCTCGGCGACGGCGTCGAGGAGCTCGCCGGGGCCGCAGTCCAGCGGATAGCTGCGCCACCGCTTCAACGCGTCGCCCGCGAGGACGGCTCCCGCCTGCAGACGTTCCCGCACGCGCGCGTGCTCGTGTCCGTACGCCTCGTCGACGGCGGAGGTGAGCCGCAGTGCGGCCGCGTACTGGAGGGCGACGGCGGCCGCGATCTCCGGCACCCGCACGTTGAGGGACTGGATGACGCCATGTGCCGTACGCGCGATGGCCTGCGCCCTTGCCGTGGGTTCCTGGGACCGGTGGGTGAGCCAGGCCCGCAACGGCGCGACAGCGGTGGAAGGCAGCAGTCCGCCGCCGCCCGTGGACTCGGGCAGCTCGGGCACGGTGAAACGCGGCACGTCGCCCAGGCCCGCCTTGAGGAGCAGCGCCCCGTACTGCCGCGACACCTCGGCCACCAGCTGGTGCGGCACCCGGTCGAGGACGGTGACGAGGGTGGCGTCGTGCTCCTTGGCGGTACGCAGCAGATGCCAGGGCACGGCGTCCGCGTACCGGGACGCGGTGGTCACCATGACCCAGACGTCGGCAGCGGAGATCAGCTCGGCGGCGAGGATCCGGTTGTCGGAGATGAGGGAGTCGACGTCGGGGGCGTCCAGGAGCGCGAGCCCCTGGGGCAGGGTCTCCGAGGTCTCGATGCGCAGCGCGCGCTCGCCCTCGGGCCCGGGCGGCAGCAGGTCGTCGCTCCCGTCGTCCTCGTCCTGGGTGCCCGAAGGCTCCGGACGGGGCACCCACACGCGCGTGAGGTCGGGCAGTACGCGCATGCCGGCGAACCAGTGATGGTCCTCCGGATGGCATACAAGGACCGGCGTACGGGTCGTCGGCCGCAGCACCCCCGCCTCGCTGACCTGCCGCCCCACGAGGGAGTTCACCAGGGTGGACTTGCCCGCCCCGGTGGAACCCCCGATCACGGCGAGCAGCGGCGCTTCGGGGGCCCGCAGGCGGGGCACCAAGTAGTCGTCGAGCTGGGCAAGGAGCTCATCCCGGTTGGCACGCGCGCGTGGCGCCCCCGCCAAGGGGAGCGGAAAGCGTGCGGCGGCGACACGCTCGCGCAGGGCGGAGAGTGCGTCAAGCAGTTGAGGCCGTACGTCCAAGGTCACCACATGCGAAGAATGCCCAATTTTGACGGGTTTCTGAAGCATATGGACACCCCTGCGCGCCGATCGGACACATGGGATGGAAGGGGCGACTGGGGCACAGGCATAACGAGTGCACAACACCCGGGGCGTGAGACGCCAAAAGCGCTGCGAGATTCGCACCTGCCTGCGATTATCAGGACCGCTTCACTGAACCTCCACATAGTGCCGCGGAGGCGAAGCACCAGGGACAAGGACCCGGGAGCCCTATCCTTGTCCCCGGCAAGGTCACGGCTCGTCCCCACCGGGCTCCAGGCCACCGGCCACCATCCGGCCCCCGTAGCTCAGTGGATAGAGCAGGCGCCTTCTAAGCGCTTGGCCGCAGGTTCGAGTCCTGCCGGGGGCGCTTCAGTGCAGTGCGGTGCATCCTTGGTCGGCCCTCCTCGCCGGGAGGGCCTTTTTGCTGGTCGGGGCAACGTAGCGAGGGCCGGGTAGCGGACGCGTAAACGCCGGACCGCCCCCAGGTCAGGGTGGGGAGGGTCCGGCGCCGTCCGGCTGTCACCGGGTTTCTGCGGGTCGCTGTGTCGAATACGTGTCGAAGTTCCTCCGGGCGGATCAGTCGCCAGGACCCAGGTCGAGATCAGGGAGATCCCCGACGGCCTCCATCTGCCGCTTGAGATCCGGGAGCTGGCCCTCGAAGCAGCCGGCGTAGAACGCGAGCAGGACCGGAACGCTGTTGCCCGCACAGGAGCGATACACGGCCACAGTGGGATCAGGGAGCGTCTGCCTGCTCCATCGGGGTGGCCGTCTCGAAGATGTTGTCCAGCGCGGTCAGATAACCCGCCGTCAGCGGTGCCGGGCCGACGCGGCGCAGGTGCAGCACTGGAGACAGGACGGGAGTGAGCCCATCTACGGGAGTGATGACCAGAAGTTCGTCATCGGCGCGGTAGAGGTCGGCCCGTAGCCCAGGATGGGTTACCAGCTTGACCCCAGGGAACGAGGGGAAGACATCCATCAAGGCCACGTGCTGGCCGGAGCCAGCAGGAGTGGCGATGCGAACCCGTACACCGGCCTCAGACTTCGCGACGAGAATCGCGTGCAGGTCGAAGACAGCGTTGGTCAAGAAGATCAGGTTGGAGATCGCGAGGTCGATCACGCTGGATGCTTCAAGCAGCGTTCCACGCCACAGGCCGTGTGGAATGGCGCCGCGACTCGGGTAGCAGGCCATCAGCTCGTCACGGGGACTCACACTGGAACGATGCCGCTCGTCGAGCATGGGCCACAAGTAGTACGGGTCAATGCGAAGCACCTTGGCCACTGCGTGCGCGTTCCGTGCGTGAGGGATGCGCGTTGTTGTGATCCACCGATCCACGCTCTTCGGGTCTATCCCCAAGTGGTCTGCCAGCCCTTCCGTGGTGACGTTGGCAGCGACCATCGCCGCTCGCAAACGCTCGTTCGCGAGCCCTTGATCTTCTGCCAGAATTGAAGGGGATCGATTCGGCATGGCTTCGACTCCTTCGAATCGGTCAGGCCGCGTCCGCTGCAATCGGGCGCGGCCCTTTTCCTTCCCGCTCGTCAAGCCTCAGGATCTTGTTTGCCCCAACGGGCAACGGTCGCACGGGAAATGTTCGTGAGCTCAGCAATGCGCCGGTAGGGGACGCCGGCATGGACGGCCTGGACGACAAGGGGCCACAAAGCGGTATCCAAGCGGTCCAACTCAGCTACGAGCCGCAGACGCTGCTCGCCAGGAGCCATCAGCCCCCGCACGGCCTCAGCGCGGGCATCTTCCGGGGTCCCCGCGGGGGCATGTGCAGTGGGCGCGGCCGTTACGCGAGGTTGGTGCTGCTGAACACCCTTGCTGCGGTGACGAGTTCGCCGAGTGGACATAACTCGATAGTCCCGATTTGTCTCGCGTGAGACAACCTGTCTTGTCAGATCCGCATATGCCAGTTCGTGACGGAGTCAAACCAGCAGGTCACGACGACACACGCCAAAGGGGCGGGCCGCGAGACGAGCTGCGCGGACAGAGTTTCCCTACTTAATCAAGGCTCGCTGCGCTCGCGGCCGCCAGAGTCAGCCGCGAGCTTCAACCACCCCTGCCCAGATCTTCCGTCCCCGGTGACGCGGGAGAAGCCCGCCGGGTACCGCCGCCGCGATCCGACCTAGGAAGGGAAGAAGAACCAGCAGCATCCGTAGGCCCGAGAAGCGCACGCCGAAGAACACACCCATCAAGACCACCGGGCACGCGCCACCCAACGAAGTCGGGATCGATCCAAGGACCGAGGGGCCGCGCACAGCGCGGGGGCGCCGTCCGGCCGCCGCCCGCCGCTTCCATGTCTCCGCCACCAGCTGCGCGCGCCGTCCGTCCGTCGCCCCGGCAGCGGCCAAAACCAAGCACGCAGCCATAAGGCACAGGGGATTGCCGCACAGCAGGCCACAGAGAGCTTTGTGTTACCGATAAGGCCGGATCGCGGCGGCGGTGCCCGGCGGGCAAACCCACTACCTGGGCCGTTGCCCCGCGGCTGGGGCGGTCGGCTCCACGGCTTTAGGCAGCCACCATGGGGCGAGCCTCGAAGATCATGGCCCCAACGTCGTGCTTTAACGGGCAGGTCCACAGACTGCCCGACTCGACATGAGCTTACGGGGCCATGATCACTCGCCCCATGCCAGCTCCCGCCCAAAGCCGCTCCACCGACCTCAGCTGACGCCGCACCTATGAGTCATCATCGCTTTCGGTTTCCTCGGCGATTTCAAGTGCCACGTCGTCAACTTCCGGCGTCACATCAAACTGAGCGCCATCGCGGTAGTAGCGTCGCGCACTCGGGTACTGGCGCATAACATCTGGATACATGATCACATATCCATGAAGAACAACAATCTGCCATTCCTCATCTATTGCCGAAGCAACCAATGAAAACAGCTGGTCAGCGGTCAGACCTCCACCCGGAACATGAACGACCCTATCCCCCATTTCGCCCAACGAGGTGACCGCATACCGGAAGTTATACGGAAGACATTTCTTCAGGTCCGCAAGAAGCTTGCGAAGCGAAATCTCTCCGGGCGTAACACCTTCCGCAATTCGCTCTAGGTCGACGGGGTAACACACGTCGAAATGATTTGCCGGATTGATTGTGTCATCTCGTCGGCGACCCGGGTCATTATTCCCGAACCCATTAGTGTTCCATGGGATCTCACCCTGCTCTCTGTACTTAGCAATCAAGAGCCTCTCTGGTGCGACAGCGGGAAAATCTTCATCAACATAGAGACACGTAAACGACATGCGGCTTAGCGAAATACCGATCCGCCCCGAGATCTTTCGTCGATGCTTAGCAATGCGTCCCGGTAGATTCTTATCGGCTTTCCCTACGTAGACGAACTTCCCATCCAGGTAGAGCTGATAGATTCCCCCGCGACGTTCGAGCTGCTCGAGCGCCAGCTTGGTTAGAGGTGTCGGCTGCAGCCCTCGAAGCGCCTCGGCCAATTGATCTTTTAGAGCTTGCGTAATGCTTAGCCGGAACTCCGCTCGATGCGAAGATCCACCACCAAGACCGAGCTGCCTAGCCACTGCGCCACCCCTCCCCTGAATGATCACTTGACTGGGGCGCACCCTACGCCCGGCGGTAGTAGCTTGCGACACACTTCGCTCATCTGTCGCTCAAGCCCGACGCCTCCGCGGTATGCTTTCAGCATGGCTGAACAGGGTGAAGGCATGAAGCACGACCGCACCAGCGTAGAGCTCTTCGCGGGTGGTGGTGGCCTCGCCATGGCAGTGCACCAAGCAGGCTTCCGCCCACTTCTATTGAACGAGTTCAACGCACACGCGTGCGCGACACTAGAGGCTAGCGCCACGAAGACGCTCGGTGTTGACGGCATCACACGCACAGACGACCGTCGGCCCCAACCCCCTAAGCCTGGAGACCCTGCACCCCTCTACCCGGGTGACGTACGCGAGTTGGACCTGTCAGGACTCTCCGGACAAGTAGATATTCTGGCGGGCGGCCCACCTTGCCAACCTTTCAGCGCGGGCGGTGTGGCCAAGGGCGACGAAGACAAGCGGAATATGTTTCCCGCTATGTTCAAAGCTGTTCGCGAGATGCAACCGAAAGCAGTAATCTGCGAGAACGTTCGCGGTCTACTAAGGCCATCCTTCAATGATTATTTTGAATATATTCAGCGAGAGCTTTCATTGCCCTTCGTTCAGCGCGACGACTCCGTCTCCTGGCAAGTCCACAATGCTGAACTTGAACGACTCCTCGCTCTGCGGTCCGAGAACGATTCAGACGACCAGCACTATCGCGTCGTAAAGGTCGCGGTGAACGCAGCAGACTATGGAGTCCCGCAGGTCCGCCATCGTGTAGTCCTCGTAGCATTCCGAACCGATCTCGGTGTAGACGTGGACGCCTTTGAAAAGTATGTCAATACACCCCAGTATTCCATCGATGCTCTATTTCGCTCGATGAGAGATGAAGATGGCGAGTACTGGACTCGCCACTCTTATGTAGAGGAACACGTTAAGCAGCGCGTTCGGTCGTCACTTCCGGCAAAAATTGATGATGACGACTGCGCCCCTTGGCGGACGCTTCGCGACGCAGTTCGAGGCTTTGGCACTTCATCCCCTTCCCTGGCTCTCCCCCCAATCGATCACGATGTGTTGGATCGAAAAACAGAGCAGGCCGCCCACTTGGGTATCACGGACCATATCGGCTGGCCAGGGGCGCGTATCTATAAGGGGCACACTCCGAACGAACTTGATCGTCCAGCCAAGACGGTAAAGGCTGGAGTTCACGGCGTGCCCGGCGGGGAGTCGGTCATGCTAACCGACGAACGGATTCGTGACTCCAACGAGCCCAGCGGTTGGCGCTACCTTCATCGTTACATGTCGGTACGTGAGACGGCACGCGCCATGACTTTCCCAGACGAGTGGCAGGGATCCGGCCGTCGTGGGGAGAAAATGCGGCAATTGGGCAACGCAGTTCCTGTTACTCTCGGGGAATTTTTCGCGAAAGCAGTAGCTGACGCCCTCAGCAGTGTTGGCCACTGACGCCGAGATGACAGACGATAGCCACGGCACCCCTTGGAAGATGGCCCTCCCGCCTGATCGTGCCTACAAGCGCGCTAGCCGTACCTCTCCGACTGCCGAGCAGGACCGCGCTGCCGGCGGCCGCCATCGTCGAATGGTCGCCCTCGACGACAACTGCTTTGCACGTGCCTCTGTGACATTGAGGTTGTACAAACGAACCAGGAGGATTCGCGCAGTCCTAAGGTGGTCACAGGATGGGAGTTCGCCAGAAATTTATCTCGGCGAGGTCTCTCACTCCACGCGTATGGCCAACCTGCGGGAAGCCTGGAACCGTGCGTGGGATCAAGGGCTCCTCACCGAAGAGCCATTGCCATCTCATTCTAAGGCTTCCTCGCGTGAAGTCCGGGCCGTAATGCGTGCGAATCGGGGTCGCGATACTAAGCCTGAGCTTGCCTTGCGTTCCCTACTACATGCGCAAGGTTTGCGCTATCGCGTTGACATCAGTCCGCTGACCGGAGTGCGTAGGCGAGCCGATCTAGTCTTCCCTCGACAAAAGCTGGCTATTTTTGTTGACGGTTGCTTTTGGCACGGATGTCCAGATCACTTTCGCCCCGCTAAGAAGAACGCACAGATGTGGCAGCAGAAGATCGAGCAGAACAGATCTCGGGATGCGGAAACCAATCGCCTACTGGGTGACGCTGGCTGGACCGTGATGCGATTCTGGGAGCACGAAGATCCCCGCACATCTGCTGATAGAGTCATCGACCAAGTACAACACTTGCGTCAGTTCGTTGATCACTAAGAGACCCCTAGATTCTGCCACTCCGTAAGTTCGGTCTAGATGCAGATTCGCCTTCCTGCGGCGAGCGTTGCTCTAACTATCGGCATTCGGCCACTTTGAGTAACAGTCCGGTCGTATGGGGCGGCTCCGCAGCTGGGCCCACCACACCGCCGAGCCGCTATGCATTGTCGGGCCTTCGCACAGGCCACGGTCCCCCTGCAAAATGGATTCGCAAGGTCAATACAGCGCTCTAAACTAGGGCAGAATCGGAATCTCGGAATAGCAAGAGGGGGAGCCCTAGGGTTCCCCCTCTCCGAAATCAGATCACGGCATCCGACGCTCGGCTACGCGCGCCCAGTAGCCGATCTGCGAGTGGATGTCCATGAGCTGGCTGAGGAGTTCACTCGGTTTGGACCATCCCTCCCGGTCGAGCAACCGGGCGCCCTCCGGCTCCTCAACGCTGGCCAGCTCGTCAACATCCAAGCTGGTCTGCTCGATGAACTGGGTGATCTGGCCCTTCAGACGAGTTGCCTTCATCCGAGGAGTCTCATTCGGCGCCGTCGCCGGCCGCGGGACCACGGTGCCTGCGGGATAGGACTCATAACGCAACCACGTATCCTCGATCGGCATCGGCTTGCCTTCGGGATCTTCCTGCCACTTCCCGAAGTCGTCGAGCTTGCCGAGACTGAACTCGCCGTTCTCGTCGACGCGGCGAGGGCGTGTCTTGGCACGTCCGTCGACGATCGCCTGCGTCAGCAACCGCAACCCCAGTTCGTCATGGAGCATCAGCTCCAGGATCTGATGCGGTCCACGCTTATCGGCGTTGGGGCTACTCATCGGCTCGCGCTGCAGCCCGCCCCAAGCGGTGAGGTGATACTGGGCGAGGGCAGCTAGTTCCAGCCGGGCCACGCACGCATCAGGTTCAGCAGAGGAGATATTGCCAGCAGCAAGCTCCAAAAGAGCAGCGTCAAGGAGCTCTTGGGGCGTGCGGCCGGTGACCGTCCATGGCACTGTGGCGTATCGCGCTAGCCGGGTACAGCGCAGGTACGGGGCACGCATCCGCTCAGCCCGCAGCCGTTCTGGGTCACGGGATTCCAGGGTGGTGGCGATGCTTCGAGTGGGCCGTAGGGCCAACTCTGCGATGACTTCAGTTCGCCGGCCGGCACTCACGCTCTTCTTGGCGGTGACGTCTCGGATTCCGCGCTCGACCATTTCGCGATGATGCTCGCGCAGCAGGGAGGCAAGGACAAATGCCGCCTGTTCGTCTCGCTCCACAGGAAGGCCTGCGGCCCTCGCCTCCTCTGGCGTGAGCAGGCCAGCGAGGTAGTCGTGTACCGGGTCGTCGAGCACTTCGGCCCCGCGGAGCACGTCCAAGACGGCTTCTGCCATGGCCTCAAGTTTGCCCGTTTGGCTCCACGGCCGAGGAGGGTCGACGTGGAGCATGCCGACGAAGGCGTTGACGGCGCGCGCGTAGTCATAGCCCTCCCTGGTCGGAGTGAAGCGAAGGAAGACACGGGCCGGTGTGATCAAGGCGTTGCGTTGGCGGATCAGTTTGCGATGCGCCGTCGGCTTCAGAGCCTCAGGATCTTCCCCGCTAACGCGACCGATGAAGCGGCGATAGTCGTCCCGGTTGGTGGCGTAGTGATAGTGGATCTGTTCGTCCGTAAGCCCCAAGACGTCCTGCGCGTTGGTGATCCGGCTGGAACCGTCCGCAGTCCCCAGAAGGGGCATCGACGATTCGCCATCGCGATGCCTCAGTTCGAACAGCACAACAGTCACCGGCATGGCGATGCCACGTGCGGCGATGGACTCACGCAGGTTGTTGTTCAATAGGATGAACTCGCGGGCGCGCTCCGTCTCTTCCAAGACGTGGCTGACACTGTCGCCCCCGATCCAAAGCGTGCTGGTCTCGCCCGGGTCAGACCGCGGCCCGGTGAGCGGACCCACGAATCCCTCGGCTCCGGCCGCCGGGTAGACGCGTCGTTCCATCGTGCGGTTATTGGTCGGCAGTGGAACGAGTCCGGGGACGTAGAGATCCAGGTCAATCGCCTCGATCATGCCCCCTGCGACATTGACTCGCGTGGGTCGCTTTAGCAAGGACCGTAGCTCACTGGGGTCAACGGCGGCGTGGGCGAGCGCTGCGGCGAAGTCGGCGGGCAGGCCGACTTCCTCAGCCGCTACAGCTGCGCGCCGAACTGCGGCCATCTTTGCCATCGACGGCAGGTCCTCTTCAGCGAAGCGCGACCAGATCGCAGCGCTGTCCTCCTCCGTACTGTCGTCCGTGTCAAACTCGTCCACAGCGCTTTCCAGCTCTTCCATGTCTTCGACCATCTCGTGATTCTCCACTTCCTGACGTCCCGTCATGTTCTTTTCCATCAGCACAGGGGTTTGGTCTGGCAGTGTGCGGACACGCCGAATGGGGGCTCCGCACGTGGCCGCCGGCGGGCCCGTGTAACCGCTGGCGGCCACCCGACTCACGCGGTAGGGGGCAGCTGCGGATCGCGCTCTCCGAGGTTCCGAAGATCGCTGCGGATCGAACTCTCGTCACGGCCGAGCAGCCGAGCGATCATCGTCGTCGGCACCCTCAAGACATGCAGTTCGGCCACCTGGCGGCGCCGCTTGACGACCTCGCCAGACTTACGCCACCTTTTGCGCCGCTCCTCCGCCGTCTCGGCCGCCAGGAAGACGTGCTCGTCTCGGCTGTCTAGGGCGTACTGTCGGCAGCTCTGCAGCAGCGAGCAGTCGCGACACATGGCCCGAGCCTGCGGAATGTCCTGCTTCGGTTCGACCGGTTCCCCGTCGAAGGCGGCCTGCTGCTGCGCTTTGCTGGGGAACCTCATCGCGTCCCATGCGTGGCAGGCCGCCTCACCCAGAGGCGGTCCGAAGGGCTCCATCGCCCAGAACAGGGCATCCGGCGAAAGTACGTACTCGATCTCGTCGTGGGGTTCCACGGCGCTCCTCCTCAGACCACGCCTTGCATGGCGCGTGAGGACGAGGGGGTCACACCCACGTGCTCTTGATCAATATGTGACGCCGACCGAGTCTCTAGTCGTACGATACGAGCAGTTCTGAGCGATTCTCAGCCCTGTCGCGTGCCTGCACCTACCGGTGCTCGTACGGCCTGCGGAGTGACCCCCGGAAGCGAAGCCACCACCAGTGTGGCACTCGACTCCGCCGATACGGGAGAAACACTGAGAAAACATGAGGCCTGAGTTCCCGTCGCCCAAACCAATTCACGGTGTCGCTCGTGACCGGTCACGAGCGGCCCGCCCTCCAGCAATCATGGCGGCCGAGTCGAATACGTGTCGAAGCTGGGGACCCCGACTAGAGCCGCCCCGAAAATGTGCAGGTCAAGACCAAGATGACGATGCAACGGTTCAGCGC
The DNA here is from genome assembly GCF_040636975.1 of Streptomyces sp. NPDC032198. Classification (NCBI taxonomy): domain Bacteria; kingdom Bacillati; phylum Actinomycetota; class Actinomycetes; order Kitasatosporales; family Streptomycetaceae; genus Streptomyces; species Streptomyces sp. NPDC032198. The sequence continues at coordinate 55,819 of NZ_JBEZVL010000009.1, forward strand.
CTTCTAAGCGCTTGGCCGCAGGTTCGAGTCCTGCCGGGGGCGCTTCAGTGCAGTGCGGTGCATCCTTGGTCGGCCCTCCTCGCCGGGAGGGCCTTTTTGCTGGTCGGGGAAACGTAGCGAGCGGGTGGTAGCGGGCGCGTAAGCGCCCGCTCCTCTTGTCCCGGCCTGCTCGGTCCAGCCGTCTCAGCCCAGTTGCTCCGCCAGGCCCACGATGATTCCCTCCGGGCCGCGGACGTAGCAGAGCAGGTAGCTGTCCTCGTAGCGGGCGATCTCGCCGAGGAGTTCGGCGCCGTGCGGGCGCAGGCGGGCGACGGTGGCCTCGAGGTCGTCGACGGCGAACATGACGCGGTGTGTGCCCAGGATGTTGTGCGGCCGGTTGCGCGGCTCGTCGCTGGTCGCCGCGGGGCTGCGGTACTTCGCCAGTTCGAGCCGGCTGTGGCCGTCCGGGGTCCGGACCATCGCGATGTCACAGTGGACGCCGTCGAGTCCGGTGCACTGGTCGGCGACGAGGCCCTTGACCTCCGCCCTGCCCTCCAGCTCCATACCGAGTTCCACGAAGAACGCGACGGCGGCATCCATGTCCTCGACGACGATGCCGACATTGTCCATCCGCTGAATCGCCATGCTGGTTTCTCCTTCTTCCTGATGCTTCCTCGCGCGGCCGGTGGTGGCCGCTGATGTCCCTGGGACGGAGCCGGTGGCACGTTCTCGACATCCGCAGGCTGTCGGACTTCAGAAAAATCTGGTTCGCGCTTCGGAGCAGATTCATCCGTATGTATCACCCCCCATAGCAGCTGCCGCCGGTGCCATGCGGAGGGCCTTCTCGCCGGTCCCGGGTGCCCCCTTCGTCACCGTTCCGCAACAGGCATGAACCGCCCCGCCGGATGCCCCGTACAGCCAGTTGTGCGCGGATCAGTGACCGCGGCGGAACGAGACGAGAGAAGGCAGCGACATGGCCGGCGGCAACATCAAGATCAGCCCCGACGAGATGCACGAGGCGTCGACCTGGCTCCAGAACCAGAAGGAACTGATGCAGCAGAGCCTCCACGAGGCCAGCACCAAGATGGACGAGATGGTCGAGGCGGCCTACGCGACGCCCGGCTCCGAGACCAAGTTCCGTCCGTTCTGGGAGGAGTACAAGAACGGCACCGACAAGGCGATCGAGGGCCTGCAGGGTGTCAGCGAGTTCATCAAGCAGGTCGCCGACGCGTTCGTCGACACCGACGACCAGACGGCCAACTCCGTCGGCTGACGTGCCCCCGTGTCCGGTCCCGCCCCTCCGTGGCGGGGCCGGGCGGCAGCGGCCTGAGAGGAGTGACCAGTAACCGATGACTCGCATCAGCGTTCCCCTCGAAGATCTGAACGAGACCGTCAAGTCACTTGAGGACATCGGGGAGCGGATCAACAACACCGCGCGGCTCAGCGACATCGGGTCGGAGGACGACGTGGGTGATTCGACGCTCGCCGGCTCCCTCGCCGACTTCGACAAGGCGTGGGGCGAGGGCCACGAGAAGGTGCAGGAGAACGTGAAGGTCTTCTCCGAGAACACGAAGAAGATCTCCGACGCCTTCACGCAGACGGACGACGAGACCGGCAAGGCGCTCGACGACTCCAAGAAGAACTAAGAACTGAGAACTGAGAACTCACGAGAGCCCGTAGGCCTTGACCGCCGGTTGAGCCAGCCGGCAAGGCCGCGGCCAAGAAGGGACATGCGTGATGACGCATCCGGTCACGGACCGGGCCACGGGGGCACCCGCGCACTACAAACTGCGCTACCCCGGCTCCTGGTGGTATCTGGACCTCGACCCGAGCACCCGGGACGCGTCCATCCGCCGCCGTATCGAGCACCAGGCGAAGGGGATCCCGCAGCTCTCCCGCGAGCGGCTCGACGGTCTGATCCGCGACACCCGCAGGACCGCCCGCGAGGCCTACGGCCGCGGCGCGCTCCAGGCGGCCGGGATGGTCAGGTTCCCCGGTGGGGACGCCATGCTCAGCGCCACGTCCGTCGTGCTGCGGATGCCCGTGCCGGACGACCAGTCGGCCGATCTGGCCGAGGTGCTTTTCGGGGCCGGCATGCAGGCCGGGGGGCCGCAGAGCAGCGGATACCCGCCGCGCGAGGTGGAGCTGCTGGAGCTTCCGGACGTCGGTCCCGTCGGGCGGATCGCCTCGGTCGAGGACATCGACTACAAGGGCAGACCCGTGCCCACGGCGCTGCTGCACACCCTGTTCCCGATCCCGGGCCGCCGTGAGTACCTGCTGGTCTCCAGCTCCACGCCCAACGTGGATCTCAAGGACCAGTTCTTCGAGGTGTTCGACGCCATCGCGGGGACCCTGCGCTTCGTGGAAGTGGAAGTGGCAGTCAAGAGCAGTTCCACGAACGAGAACGGAAAGTGAGGGCGCGGCAATGGCGCGGCCAGCGGTGTCCGACTGGGAGACGGTCTTCGGGTTCTCGGACGACCCGACGCCGGGCGACGCGGAGATGCTCGCGCGGCTCGCGGGCCAGTACCGGTCCGTCGCCGACGACGCGGACCAGGCGCTCCCCGTTGTCAGCGGCCTGAAGAACAGCCAGCTCGGCGAGGGCAAGGCCATGGACAAACTCCGGGACAAGCTCGGGGACCTCGCCAACCAGGTCGACAAGCTGCAGAGTTCGTACGACAAGGCCGCCCGTGCCCTGGACACGTACGCCGACCAGCTGGGCGACCATCAGCGCAAGGCCGACAACGCCCTGGTCGACGGACGGGACGCCAAGGAACGCCTTGAGCGGGCCACCGACGCCGCCGCCGCGGCGGGCTCCGTGATCAGCGGCCTGGACGCCGCGGACCCGCCACCGCCGGACGACGAGTCGGCCCGGCGCAGTGCGCGCCTTGCCATGGAGGACGCCCGCGGCGACCAGTCCGCGGCGCAGGGGGACGCCGACAGCGCCCAGGGGGACCTCGACGCCGCCCGCATGCTCGCCGAGGACGCCCGGGAGTTGCGCGAGACGGACGCCTCGACGGCGGCCCGTGCGCTGGACGACGCGACGAGCGAGGCGGTCCCGGGCAAGACCCTGTGGGAGAAGATCAAGGACATCTTCAAGCAGGTGCTCGGCTTCATCAGCGCCGCCCTGGGCATCATCGCCATGCTCATCCCCGGGCTGCAGGGCCTCGGGCTCATCCTGACGATCGCCAGTCTGGTCACCGCCGCGATCCCGTTCATCATGAACATCGTCGACAGCATCGAGTCGGGCGAGTGGGACGTGCTCGACATGGTCCTCAGCGGTCTGGGGCTGGTGCTCGGCGGAGTCGGCCTGATCAAGATCGCCAACCTGAACGGGATCGCGAACACCCTCAAGACGGTCGGGAACGACCTCAAGACCATCCAGGTCAACATCAAGACCGTGGTCCCCGCCTTCAAGTCGTTCACCGGGTTCAAGGACCCGGTGGGCATCGTCGGGAACGTGCTGTCGAAGATCCCCGGTGGGCTGTTGAAGACACCGGACGTGCTGAAGGCGTTGCCGAACATCTCCACCTTCTGGACGAAGTTCGGGGGGTGGGTCGACCAGAGCTCGAACCTCATCGGACTTGCCGGTCTCGGCTGGGCCATCAACGGGGCGGTCCCCAACGGCTCGGACAAGACGACCGTGCACGACTCCACTTACCTGGAGGGCTCGACCTGACCGGGACTCGCCCACGACACGCGTGAGGGCTCCCGCCGAACTCGTCGGCGGGAGCCCTCGGCTCGTCCTCAAGCCACCCTCACGACATCTCTCTCAAGACATCTCCGGAACCTGCACCGTACGCAGCACCCCGTCCCCCAGATGCAGGATCGCCCGCCCCGGCCGGCTCGCGCCCAGGCGGCTGCGGGGCACCTTCACGCCGATCAGTTCGCCGTCGCTCATGTTCTGCGGCTTCAGGAGCAGTCCGCAGCGGTTGCGGCGGGCCTCGGTGTGCCAGCCGGAGAAGCCGGAGGAGAGCCGGTCGGTCTGTCCGGCGATCACCAGGCCCCGGCCGTTCTCGGCGCCGGACTTGGCGATCTGGGTGAGGACGGGTTCGGCCTTCGTCTTCAGGAGCAGGTCGGCGTCGTCCAGGATCACCACGGCTCCTTCCGGCGAGGACGCCAGTGTCTCCTCGAGGGCGGCGGGGTCGATGTCGCTCTCGTCGAAGACCGCCAGGACCCCTGGCCGTCCTGCGAGTTCGCGCAGCGGCGACCTCGCGGGCGCGCCGATGACGACGGGTGTCCCGGCCGACAGGAGCGACAGGGCCAGCGTGGTCAGGACCGTACTGCGTCCGGAACGGGCGGGTCCCGCCACCAGGAAGGTCGGCGTGAGGGTGAAGTCGGGTCCTGACGCCGTGAGTTCGTCGCCGCCGACACCGGCCAGCGCCCAGCGCGCGGACGGCAGCGGCTGCGGCACGTACCGGTTCGCCTCCTCCCAGGTGAGCCGGTCGGGCAGCGTGTCGACGCGGAACGGCCTTGCAGTGGACGGCAGTTGGGCCGACCGCTCGCGGCAGTGCTCGGCGATCCGCTGGAGCGCCGCGGCCTGCGCCTGGCCCTCCGGGTTGTCCGTGAGGAGCGCGATCTGCGCCTCGGCCCGGTCGGCGGCACGGAACGCGCGGCCCGGCGGGATCTCGTCGGGCACGTTGCGCTGGGTGATGCCGATCGCCCCGTACTCGGACTTCTCGTTCAGCTTCAGTACGAGCTTGTCCTCGGTGGAGCCGTTGACCCGGCTGGAGAACAGCGCACGGTCACCGGTCATCACCAGGTGGATGCCGACGCTCGCGCCGTCCCGGAGCAGGTTCAGGACGGAGCTCAGCAGGTTCCCGGAGTCGTACTCGCCGAGCTGCTTGTCGAAGACCTCCCACCGGTCGATGAACAGCAGGACGTGCGGCGGCCGTTCGGCCTCCGGGAGGGCGCGGCGCAGCTCCGGCAGGTCGGCGCTGCCGCGGGCGGCGAGCATCTCCTGGCGCCGGGTCACCTCCGCGGTCAGCCGGGCGAGCAGCCGGGCCACCCGGTCGGGCTGGGTGCGCTGGGTGATGGCCCCGCAGTGCGGAAGGCGCTCGATGGGCAGCAGCGCGCCGTTGCCGCAGTCGATGCCGTACATGTGCAGCTGGTCCGGGGAGTGGGCGGCGGCCATGGTGCCGGCGATGGTGCGCAGCGTCTGCGACCTGCCCTGCCGGGGCGAGCCGATGATGTGCAGGTGGCCGAGCGTCGCCGGGTCGATCACCAGGGGCAGCCTGGCCTGTTGCGCGGGCAGGTCCACCACGCCGTACGCGACGGGCGCGAGGTCGTACGCCGAGGGCGGGGGCGGCGGCAGTTCGGCGGTGACCAGGACCTCGGGCAGCGGCGGCAGCCAGGGGCTGTGCTGCGCGGGGATGCCCATCTCCCGGTCCGCCTCGCGGATCGCGGTGACGAGCCCGGTGAGGTCGGTCTCCACCTCGGCGGGTACGGCCGCTCCGCGGGGCCGCGCCGGGAGGGGCTCGCCGAGCCGCTCCCAGCCGACCGTGACGGCCCAGGGCGCGGGCAGCGAGGTCGCCGCGGCGCCGGGCCTGCGGCCGCCGACCCGGCCGGACTGGAACGGCACGAGGGAGTTCTGGCCCAGGCGCACATAGGCGCGCCCGGGAGTGCGCTGCGAGATCCCGGCGGCTTCACCGGAGTTGAGGACGTCCTGGCTCTCGCCCGCGTCCGTCACCCGCAGCGCGATGCGCAGGTTGGTGTTGGCGCGGATCTCCGAGGAGACGACGCCGCTGGGGCGCTGGGTCGCCAGGATCAGGTGGATGCCGAGGCTGCGGCCCCGCTGGGCGATGTTGACCAGGCCCTTCACGAAGTCCGGCAGGTCGCGCACCATCGAGGCGAACTCGTCGATGACGATGAGGAGTCGGGGCATGGGATCACGGCCCGCGCCCGGCTCGCGCTCCAGGAGGTCGACGTAGTCCTCGATGTCCTTGGCGCCGGCCGCGGCGAGGATGTGCTCGCGCCGGGTGAGTTCCGCGGTGAGGGACACCAGGGCGCGCTCGACGAGGTGGGCGTCGAGGTCGGTGACCATGCCGACGGTGTGCGGCAGGTCCACGCAGTCCTTGAACGCGGAGCCGCCCTTGTAGTCGACCAGGACGAACGTCATCGCGTCGGGGCGGTTCGCCACCGCGAGCGAGGCGACCAGTGTCTGGAGGAGTTCGGACTTGCCGGAGCCGGTGGTGCCCGCGATCAGGCCGTGCGGTCCGTCGCGCCGCAGGTCCAGGTGGAACGGGCCGTCCAGGGAGACGCCGACGGCCGCCCGCGTCGAGCGGCCCCCCGCCGCCCAGCGCGCCCGGATCCCGTCGGCGCGCGGCGGGTCGAGGGAGAGGACGTCGAGCAGCCGGGCGGAGCCGGGAAGCACCGCGGCCCCCTCGTCGGCCTCGCCCGGGTCCCGCAGCGGGCCCATCGCGCGGGCCAGCGAACGGCACCAGTCCAGGGAGACCGCGTCGGGCCGGATGCCCCCGACGGTGCCCCTGCCGGAGCGCCCCACCCGTACGGTCCCGCCGGGCTCCTCGGCGACGACGGCCTGGCACTCCTCGGGCAGCAGCCGCTCCTCGGCGTCCAGGCAGACCGCGCGGACGCCGACGGCCGGTCCGTCGCGCAGGATCTGCGCCACGCCGGGCAGCGAGCGCAGCCTGCGGGCCCCGTCGAGGATGACGAGCACGTCGGGCCCGGCGGTCCTGCCGCGCCGGTCCTGCCGTCCGGCGCGCTCGGTGATCAGCGCGGTCAGTTCGGCGACCCGCCGGGCGCAGGTCTCCGTGCCGTAGCCGATGCTGGCCGGGGTGTCGCCGGACTTCTTGCGCACGTGCGGCAGCCAGCGCAGCCAGGACCAGCCGTCGCGGCCCCGCTCACCGGTCGTCAGGAGATGGATCTGGAGGTCACGCGGGCTGTGCAGGACGGCGGCCTGGGCGACCGCCCAGCGTGCCACCGCGCGTGCGGCCGGGCCCTCGCCCGCGATGCCCAGGACGTCGTGCTCGCGCAGCGGGACGGTCACCGGGACGTCGTACGCGGTCCACGGGTCCTCGCGGCGGTGCTCGTCCTTCGTCGGGTCCTGGAGCACCACGTCGGATGCCATGTCGGCGGTCCCGACGCGCAGTTCGAGGAAGTCGGCGTCGGAGGTGCGGCGCTCCCACAGGCGCCGTCGGGGGCCGACGGCGGTCAGGACGACCTCGGCCGGGTCGGGGAAACCCCGGCGCCTGGCGGTGCGTTCGGCGGCCAGGGCCTGCGTCGCGTCGCCCTCGATGCGCGCCTTCTTCTCCTCGTAGGCGGTGACGCTGTCGGAGTGGGACTGGCGGCCGGTGCGGCGGCTCATCAGGTAGTTGCCGAGGATCGCGACCGGCGAGAGCAGCCCGAAGAGCAGCATCGTCATACGGCCGAAGATCAGCGCCCCGGCGCCCGCCATCACCAGCGGGGCCAGCGCGGTGATCCACGGGAGCGGCCGGGCGGCGGGCGGTGCGGGCGGTGACGGCAGGGTGAAGCGGGTGGCGTTCTCGGCGGGCCGCAGCCGCGGCGGCCGGTTGTAGTTCCAGCCGGTGCCGTCCTCCGACGGCTGCACGGCCGCGTCCGGCTTCTGCGGCCGGGCGAGTTCGAGCAGGCAGCCGCCGACGAGGAGTTGCGCGCCGACCGGCCAGGCGGTCGCCTCGGTGAGGTCCTCGCGGTCCAGTTGCGGGATGCTGCCGTCCGGCGCGGCGGCGTCGGGCTGGATACGGCAGCGTCCTCCGGGGCCGATCGCCAGGACGGCGGACGGGCGGTCCGGTACGGCGCGCAGTACTTGGGCGGTTCCGTCGTGGCCGAGCCCGATCCGGTACTCGCCCATGTCGAGCCGGTGCACGGCGCCCGCGCCGGGGCCGCCGACCGCACGGAGCTCCACGAGGCCGTTCGGTTCGGCCGACGCGGTGCCCGCCGGGCGGCCCAGGCCCACGATGGCCGCGTGGTGGAGCGGCGCTTCCCGCAGCCGCATGTCGGCGGGCAGCAGCCGGTCGTCGGCGTACAGGCCGAGGCCCTCCGGGGGCCGGTGGACGCCTCCTGCCCCGGCCAGCGCCTCCGCCACGGCGCTCACGGGCGTGTCGGGGTCGGCGTCGAGGTGGACGTCGAACGCGTCACCGCCCCCCTCGACCACGGTCAACATCAACGACACGAAAACGTCCTCCAGCCAGCGCGAATGGGGAGCTCGGCAGCCGTAGTCGACGGCTCCCGAGCCACTGACCGGAGCTACGGCGCCCGTCGTCGGATGGTTCACCCGGCGCACCGGTGAACCATCCGCGGACGGGCGCCGTAGTGGCCAACGGGTGGGCGGCGCGGCGACTGTGCCGCCCCCGCTCTCGACCGTCCCCGCTCCGCCGGGACGTCCCGACAAGGAGTCAGAAGATGATCTGGTACGTCCTGGCCGTGGTGCTGGGGCTGGCGTTGATCGGCGCGGTGGCCGCGCTGGTCCTCTCCGAGCGGCGGCCCCGCCCGCCGAAGCCCGGCGCCGCCTCGGCCGCCGTCGTGGGCCGGGAGGCGCTGGACGTGGTCAACGCGGGCCTGCGCCGGCTGACGGGCGAATGCCTGCGCTCCGGCCGGTCGCTGCCCGACCTGTACGCGGTCGTCTACTCCGAGGAGCGGCTCGGGCTGCTCCTCGCCGGGGCCGAGGAGACCGCCCCCGCGCCCTGGGCCGCCGAGGCGGACGGCGAGCGCTGGACGATCCGGCCCGACGATCTGCACCGTCCGGGCCCCGAGGGCGAGCCCGCCCTGCCGTACGCGCTGACGGTGACGGTGGGCCTGGACGGCCCCGACCGTGTCCTCGTCGACCTCTCCAGGGCGGCGGGTCCCGTCTCGGTGACGGGTCCGGACGACGAGGTGCGCGCCCTGGTGCGGGCCGTGGTCGCCGAGGCGCTCGCGGGACCGGTGGGGGCACTCGCCGAGGTCACCCTGGTGGGGTCCCTGACCGACGGCAGGCTCCTGTCCGGCGACGAGCCGCGGACCTCGCGGCTGCACGACGCGGCCAGCCTGGAGGAGGCGTTCGCCACGGCGGCGTCGGCGGGCACGGGAGCCCCGGAACCCGGATCGCCCGACGTCACCCAGGTCTACCGGCTGATCGAGGGCAGCAGCCGGATCGCCGTCCAGGGCGAGGTGCCGCATCTGTTCGTCGTGGACGCCTCACAGCTCCCCCGACGGGAAGGGGTCCTCGCGGGCCTGCGGCGCGGGGACGCGCTCCTGGTGATCGGCGAGGCACCCACGGGGTGGCGCTGGCGTGTGGGGGCGGACGGCTCGCTGGACACCGGGCCGCTCGGTCTGGAGATCACCCGGCACGCGGGCCGTCTGGCATGAGTGTCATCCGGCCTCGCGGTCCAGGCCGTACATCCCACGCGTGTGCAGGGCTTCCCGCATGGCGCGGGCGGCGTAGTACGTACGGGACTTGACCGTGCCCGGCGGCACGCCGAGGACCTTGGCCGTCTGGTTGACGCTGCGTCCCAGGTAGTGGACGTGCAGCAGGACCTCGCGCTGGGCCGGGCGCAGGTCGCGCAGCGCTTCCCTGAGCACCTGGGAGGTGAGTATGTGGTCCACGCCGTCGGACACCGGCAGGTGGGCGAGCTCGGGGTCACCGGTCTCCGGCGGTCTGGCCTGGCGGGCGCGGTGGCCGTCGATGACGAGGTTGCGCAGCGCGGTGAACAGCCAGGGCCGCACCGAATCCGCGGTCGGATCGAGTTCCCCGGCGTGCCGCCAGGCGCGTATCGCGACTTCCTGGAGGACGTCCTCGGCACGGTGCCAGTCACCCTCAAGGCGCCGGGCGGCGAACCGCAGCAGCGCGCTGCCGTGGGAGTCGTAGAGCGCTCTGAGGAATTCGTCGGGGCGGGGCTCCGCGGCGTGGGGGCCGGGTGTGTGGGGTCCCGGTGTGTGAGGGCCGGGTATATGAGGGGTTGTCGGGTTTTCGGTCGAAGTGCTGGCCGACAAGGGCCTTCCTCTCCGGTCGTCTGTGGGGAGACGGGTACAGCCGGTTGCGGGAGAGCAGGCAGGCGCCGCCGCGGGCCGCCGTGCGCCTGTGCGGCGCCGGCCGGCCCGGGGCGGCGGTGAGCTCGCTCGCCGGGGCCGGTCAGCCCGGTTCGTGGGAGGAGAGCGAGCCCACCTCACGGGAGGTCAGCTCCCGGTCGTAGGCATGGACGTCGGCGATGTCGCCGTTCCAGTGGTCAGCCGCTTCGCCGTTGAACTTGCCGCGTCCGACCAGCACAGCGCCCGTGGGTTTCACGTTGCTGGAGGCCACCCTGGTGCCCGCGAGCTTGCCGTCCACATAGACCCGCATCCGGTGGTCCTTCTGACTGTACGTGCCGGTCAGGTGGTACCAGCGGCCGGGCTGCGGCTCCTCGGGCGTGTCAGCGACGGTACGGGCGCCGGGGAAACTGAAGGCGAAGTTTCCGTCGGGTCCGGAGTACTGGAGGAAGAACACGCTGAACCGGTCGCCCTCCTGCGACAGGGCGGTGTGGACGCCGGTCATGCCCTCGGAGCTGAGGCGCACCCGCGCGGCCACCGAGTAGTCCTTGCCCGCGGTGTCGAGCTTGGTGTTGGTGTCCGCGTATCCGGTGGAGCCGTCCAGTTGCAGGGCGCCGCCCTCGGGGCCGTCGGTCCATCGCGTGTCGCCGCTGGTCACGGCGTCGTGCTCGCCGACCTTCGCGGTGCCGGACTGGTGGAGGGGCCACCATCCGAGGCCCTGAAGCGAATCGGCGCCGCCGTCCGGGCTGGACGCGGCCGGTTTCGCCCCGGCCTCTTCTTCCTTGCCGGAGTCCTGGCCGCGCACCAGTTGCACGACGACGAAGGCCAGCGCGACGGTCAATACGGCGATCGTGGTGATGAGCGGCCATCTGCGCGTCATGAATGTTCCTCAGGAGGTGCGGCATAAAGGTGTCACTGGTGATCACGTGCCGGATCCTGAAGTGGTTCACTTTGCAAACGTCGGCCTCACTCCGGCGCCCACTGCGGCGCCCCCGACCTCACTCCGGCAGACGCAGCTCCCCGTACGACCCCTTCGGCACCGCGGGGTTCTCCGGTGCGACGGCCGGCACGCGCGCGTACCTCATGTCCTGTTTCGGTCGAGTGTCCGGATCACCCTTGTTCGGCCAGTACGCCATGGCTCGTTCGGCCTGTGCCGTGATGGTGAGGGAGGGGTTCACGCCCAGGTTCGCCGAGACCGACGAACCGTCCACCACGGAGATGCCCGGGTGGCCGTAAAGGCGGTGATAGGGGTCGATCACTCCCTTGTCCGGCGATGCGCCGATCGGGCAGCCGCCCAGGAAGTGTGCGGTCAGCGGCTTGTTGAGGAGTTCTCCCAGGTTCGTGCCCGCGAAGCCGTTGATGCGGTCGGCGACCAGTCCTGCCGCCTCCCAGCCCTCCGCGATGTGTACGGGATTGGGTGCGCCGTGCCCCTGCTCGGCCGTCAGCATGCGGCGGCGTCCCAGGCGTGTGGTGAGGGAGTTGTCGTGGGTCTGCATGACGAGGCCGATGATCGTGCGCTCCGACCAGCGGTGCGTCGACGCGACCCGCGCCACCAGCATGGGGTGGGTGAGGAAGGCGAGCAGCGCGGCCAGCGGCTTGGGGAGGCTGCGGCTGTACTGCGGGACGCAGATCAGCGCCATCAGGTTGGAGCCCTTGCCGTAGCGAACGTTCTCGACGTGGGTGGTGGGGTTCGGGTGGATGGAGGACGTGATGGCGACGCCCCGCGTGAAGTCCAGGGGGCGGCCGTCCCCGTGCTTCTTGCGGTAGCGGCGCGGGAAGGTCACCGCGCCCACCAGAGCCTCGGAGTTGGTGCGGGTGAGCCTGCCGAGACGGTCGGACAGGCGCGGCAGGGTTCCCTCGTCCTTCATGCGGTGCAGGAGGGTCTGGGTGCCGTACGTGCCCGCCGCGAGGACGACATGGCGGGCGCGCAGGACGGTGCGGCGGCCCCGGCGGCGCCTGCCGGTGGGGACCACGACCACCTCGAAGCCCTGCCCCTCCCCCTCGCCCTTCTCTTTGACGGACACCACGGTCGTCATCGCGCGGATCTCCGCGCCCGCCCGCTCGGCCAGGTAGAGGTAGTTCTCGGTGAGGGTGTTCTTGGCGCCGACCTTGCAGCCCGTCATGCATGATCCGCACTCGGTGCAGGCCCTCCTGGAAGGACCCGCCCCGCCGAAGTACGGATCGGGAACTTCCGCGCCTGTCCCGTCCGTTGAACGGACGATGCTGGTGGCGCCACCGGCACCGCCACCACCCGAGCCACCACCCGCGTCCGCCCCGTCGCCGAAGAACACGCCCACGGGCGTCAGCCGGAAGGTGTCCGCCACCCCCATCCGGTCCGCCGCCGCCCGCAGGTGCTCGTCCGCCTCGGTCACGGTCGGGTTCTGGCGTACGCCGAGCATGCGCCGCGCCTGGTCGTAGTACGGGGCGAGTTCCGCCTGCCAGTCCGTGATGCCCGCCCACTGCTTGTCCTGGAAGAAGGCGGGCGGCGGCACGTAGAGGGTGTTCGCGTAGTTGAGCGAGCCGCCGCCCACCCCGGCGCCCGCGAGGACCATGACGTTGCGCAGGAGGTGGATGCGCTGGATGCCGTAGAGCCCCAGGGCGGGTGCCCACAGGTAGTTCCTCAGGTCCCAGGAGTCCTTGGGCAGCGAGGCGCGGGTGAAGCGGCGGCCCGCCTCTATGACGCCGACGCGGTAGCCCTTCTCGGTGAGGCGCAGGGCGGCCACGGACCCGCCGAACCCGGAGCCGACCACCAGCACGTCGAAGTCGTACGCCCCGTCGTTCCCGCTCACCGTGCGGACTCGCCGTAGAGCGCCTCGATCTCGGCCTCGTACGCGGCCGTCACCGCATGCCTCTTGATCTTCAGCGAGGGCGTGAGCAGGCCGTTGTCCTCGGTGAACTCACCCTCGACCAGCGAGAATCTACGGATGGACTCCGCTCGCGAGACCGCCTTGTTGGCGTAGTCCACGGCCTTCTGGATCTCCGCGATCATCTTCGGGTCACGGCACAGTTCGGCGAGCGGGGTGTCCTTCGGGCGTTTGCGCACCGCGAGCCAGTGCTCGACGGCCTCCGGGTCCAGCGTGATGAGCGCCGCCACGTACGAACGGTTGTCGCCGACGACGATGCACTGCCCGACGGGCGCCCGGCCGCGCAGCCGGTCCTCCAGGACCGCGGGGGATACGTTCTTGCCCCCGGACGTGACGATGATGTCCTTCTTGCGCCCGGTGATCGTGAGATAGCCGTCGCCGTCCAGCGCCCCCAGGTCACCGGTGGCGAACCACTCGTCCCGCAGCACGGCATCCGTCGCCGCCGGGTTGTTCCAGTACGAGCCGAAGACGATGCCGCCCTTGATGAGCACCTCGCCGTCGTCCGCGATGCGTACGGACGTGCCCGGCACCGGCGTCCCGACCGTGCCGGGGCGCGGCTTCAGCGGCGGGGTGATGGTGGCGGCGGCCGTGGTCTCCGTCAGGCCGTACCCCTCGTAGATGATGATCCCGGCGGCGTAGAAGAAGAGGTTGAGGCGCCGGTCGAGGGGCGAGCCGCCGCTGATCGCGTAGCGCAGCCTGCCGCCGACCTCCTTGCGGATGCGGCGGTAGACGAGCAGTTCGTACAGCGCCCAGCCGAGGTGGAGCCCGAGCGACGGGCCGGGTCCGCGCTGGTCGAGGAACTTGTTCAGGTACGCCTCACCGAACCGCACCGCGATTCCCTCGGCGCGGTCGAAGGACGCACCGCGCCCGATCTTCTCGGCGGTCGCGCGGCCCGTGTCGTGGATCTTCTCGAAGAGGTACGGGACGCCGACGACGAACGTCGGCCTGAACGAGCGCAGCTCGGGCCGGAGTTCGTCCGGCTTGATGCTCGGGCAGTGGCCGAGTTCGATGCGGGCGAGCATGCAGGCGATCTGGATGGTGCGGCCCAGGATGTGGGCGAGCGGCAGGAAGAGGAGCGTGGAGGCGACCTGGCCGGTGATCTCCTTGAAGATGGGGTGCAGCAGGTCGACCGTGTTCGCGGCCTCGGCGTGCAGATTGCCGTGCGTGAGGACGCAGCCCTTGGGCTTGCCGGTCGTGCCCGAGGTGTAGCAGATGGTGGCGACGGAGTCCGGGGTGAGGGCGGCCCTCCGCTTGGTCACCTCCTCGTCGGACAACTCCACGCCTTCGGCCGCCAGGTCGGTCAGCGCGCCGTCGTCGACGCAGCGGACGCGCGGCGGGTCTGTGAGGCCCCGGACCGCCGCCTCGGCCGTCGCGACGTTCTCCGCCGTCTCCGCGATCAGCAGCGTCGCGCCGGAGTCCCGCACGATCCACTCGATCTGGTCCGCCGCCGATGTCGCGTAGACGGGCACGGTCTGGCCGCCCGCCGCCCAGATCGCGAAGTCCAGTACGGCCCACTCGTACCGCGTACGGGACATCAGCGCGACCCGGCCGCCCGGCTGGAGCCCGGCGGCGATCAACCCCTTGGCGGTGGCGGTGACTTCGCGCGCGAAGGCCGCCGCGGTGACCGGCTGCCACTGGTCGTCCTGTTTGCGGCGCAGGACGACCGCGCCGGGCGCCTCGGCGGCGTTGGTGAAGGGGATGTCGGCGGTGCTGCCCGTGGTGGCCTTCGCCGCGAGCGGGGCGGTACGCGCCTCGCGGACGGTTCCGTGCTCGTCCCTGACGATGTCCACCGCGGCGCGGTCCGCCAGCTCGCTGTGGCGCTGCGCCCGTTTCAGATCCTTGCGTACGCCCATGACGGCTCCCGGCTCCCGGCTACCAGCTGACGTGCAGAGTCATGCAGAGGTCATACAGAGGTGATGCGGTGCGTACTTACTGGGAGGTCAACTTACTCAAGCGTAGGGAAAGTTCAATGGGGCGGGCGGCGGAGAAATCGCCGGTCGGCCGTCACGCCGGTGACAAAGCGCTCACAACGCCGAGCCCGGGGCAGACCCGGCGAGGAGCCTCACGCAGTCCCCTCCCCCGGCACCCAGACCTCCCCCTCGAGCACGCGCCCCATCCCCACCCACACCATGTTCATCAGCCGCAGGGTGACCCCCTCCGGCGACTGGCCCGGGTGGCCGCCCATCCAGTCGGTGAGCGAGTCCGCCGCGCCGACCAGCGCGTGCGCGACGAAGTCGGCGTCCTCGTCGTCCAGTTGCGAACCGCCGGGGCTCTCCTCGATGCCGTCCCGGACCAGGCCCGCGACCTGCGCCATCACCGCCCGGCGCGCGTCGGCGACCGCGGTGGCGATCGCCTCGCTCAGCTCCGAGGCCTGGCGGTGCAGGACGATCCAGCTGTCGCGGTGCTCGGCGACGAAGGCGAAGAACGCCGAGAGGCCCGCGTGCAGGCGCAGTTCGGGCGCGCCGCCGCCGGCCCGCGCCGCGTCCTGGAAGGCGGCGACCAGGCGGTCGGCCTCGCGCCGCAGGCAGGCGAGGAAGAGCCCTTCCTTGGAGTCGAGATAGAGATAGACCATCGGCTTGGAGATTCCGGCCAGTTCGGCGATCTCGTCCACGGACGCGGCGTGATAGCCGCGCTTGGCGAAGACCGTCACCGCCACATCGATGATCTGCTGCTCGCGTTCCTGGCGCGGAACGCGCCGACGCCGTCCCTCAGTTCTCCCGTTGACCGTCACCCTTGCAGCCTCCCAGACTCGGGGCTACCTTACCCCTTAGTAAGTTTACTCTTGAGTAAGGAGATCGCCATGACGGACGGCATCGGCGGCGCCGAGGGCCTGGCCGGCCTTGACTTCGCGAGCGTCACGCCCGAGGAGTTCGCGAAGATCGTGAAGGGGCTCTCCGGCAAGGAGATCACCGCGATCGCCCAGGACGCCGAGCTGCGCTCCCGCGTCCTGCAGGAGGTGTTCGGGCGCATGGGACGGCAGTTCAAGCCGGAGGCCGCGGGCAGCGTCGAGGCACTGATCCGCTGGAAGATCACCGGGGTCGAGGAGGCGGTCCACGAGACGGAGATCTCACAGGGCACCTGCACCGTGCGCGAGGGCCGCTCCGACGCCGAGCCGCGCGTCACGCTCGTCATGGCCGACGCCGAGTTCCTCAAGCTGGTCTCCGGCAATGCGAGCCCCGTGACGATGTTCATGATGCGCAAGCTCAAGATCGTGGGCGACGTGGCGTTCGCCGCCGGTCTGACCCGCTACTTCGACATCCCGAAGGCCTGACCCGGCACACGGACTTCCACCGACTTCAGGAAGGGAACACACCATGGCCTTCTCGCTCGAACTGACCGAGGAACAGCGCGACCTGCGCGGCTGGGTGCACGGCTTCGCCGCCGACGTGGTGCGGCCGGCGGCCGCCGAGTGGGACGAGCGCGAGGAGACTCCCTGGCCCGTCATCCAGGAGGCCGCCAAGATCGGCCTGTACGGGTTCGAGTCCCTGGCCGACCTGTTCGGCGACCCCAGCGGACTCTCGCTGCAGATCGCCAACGAAGAGCTGTTCTGGGGCGACGCGGGCATCGGGATGGCCCTGTTCGGCACCTCGCTCGCGGTGGCCGGGATCTTCTCCGCGGGCACGCCCGACCAGCTCGCCGAATGGGTGCCGCAGTGCTTCGGCGACGAGGACGACCCCAAGGTCGCGGCGTTCTGCGTCTCCGAGCCCGAGGCGGGCTCGGACGTGTCGGCGATGCGCACGCGCGCGACGTACGACGAGGCACGCGACGAGTGGACCCTTTCGGGCCAGAAGGCGTGGATCACGAACGGCGGCATAGCCAACGTCCATGTGGTGGTCGCGTCGGTCGATCCGGCACTGGGCTCGCGGGGGCAGGCCGCGTTCATCGTGCCGCCCGGCACGCAGGGCCTCGAAGGCGCCAAGAAGATAAAGAAGCTGGGCCTTCGGGCCTCGCACACCGCGGACGTGTTCCTGGACGACGTACGCGTGCCGGGGCACTGTCTGCTCGGCGGCAAGGAGCGCCTCGACGCCCGGCTCGCGCGGGCCCGCGAAGGGGCCAAAACGGGCTCCGGGGGCCGCGGTCAGGCCGCCATGGCGACCTTCGAGGTGAGCCGCCCGACGGTGGGCGCGCAGGCGCTCGGCATCGCGCGGGCCGCGTACGAGTACGCGCTGGACTACGCGGGCTCCCGGGTCGCCTTCGGCCGCCCCATCATCGAGAACCAGTCCATCGCCTTCGCGCTCGCCGATCTGCGCACCGAGATCGAGGCCGTGCGGCTGCTGATCTGGCAGGCGTCGTGGATGGCGCGGAACGACAAGGCGTTCGACGCGGGGCAGGGCTCGATGTCCAAGCTGCGCGCCGGGGAGCTGGCCGTGGCGGCCACGGAGAAGGCGGTGCAGGTGCTCGGGGGCGCGGGGTACAGCAGGGAGCATCCCGTGGAGCGGATGTACCGGGACGCGAAGATCTACACGATCTTCGAGGGGACGAGCGAGATCCAGCGCCTGGTGATCGCCCGGGCGATTTCGGGCCGGCAGATCCGCTGAGGGGATGCTGGGCGGGGGGACCGGCCCGTCCGGCGACCGAGGTGCGGCCCCGGCCCCGGAAGGCCCCCTCTCAAGCCACGCCTGACCGGCGCCGATGAAAAGATCATGACGTCGACGCACCTCTCCCTCCGCGAGCCCGACGCCGTCCTCGGGCTGATCAACAGCCGGCGCGGCGTCGGGCACAGGCTCCGGCGCGGCGTCCTCTGTCTGCTGCCTGCCCTCGTCATCGCGGTTGCCGGGTTCCAGCGGCGCTGGATGTCCGACGACGGGCACATCTACGTCCGCACGGTCCGGCAGATCCTGGCCGGCAACGGCCCCGTCTTCAACGCGGGCGAACGCGCCGAGTCCTCCACCGGCACCCTCTGGCAGTGGCTCCTGGTGCTGGCGGGGCTGCCGGGGCTCGACATCGCGAGGGCCGCGATGTACGGCGGGCTGCTGCTGACCGCCGCGGGGTTCGCGTTCGCCTCGCTCGGGGCGATGCGGCTGTACGCGGACAGGGCGGCCCTCCCCCTCGGCTGCCTCGTCCTGCTCGCCCTGCCGCCGGTCTGGGACTTCGCCACCTCCGGCCTGGAGACCGGCCTCGCCACCTGCTGGATCGCGGGGGCCTGGCTGCTGCTCGTGACGCGGGCGCACTCGCCCGTCACGTGCGTGGTCCTCGGGCTCGGCCCGCTCGTACGGCCCGACCTGGCGCTCGTGTCCGCCGTCTTCCTCGGCGCGCAGTGGCTGCTGGCGCGGCCCTCGCGGCGGGCCGCGCTCGGCGGCCTCGGAGCCGCCCTCGCGCTGCCGGTCGCGTACGAGATCTTCCGGGTCGGGTATTACGGGCAGCTGATGCCGCTGCCCGGTGTGACCAAGGAGGCCTCGCAGAGCCTGTGGGGGCGCGGCTTCGACTACCTCGCGGACTTCGCGGACCCCTATCTGCTGTGGGTGCCCGGGCTGTTCCTGCTCGCGGCCCTGCTGCCCGCGCGGACGGTCCGGCGCGACGCCGCTTCCCTCGTCCCGGCGCTCGCGCCCGTCGTCGCGGGGCTCCTCTGCTGGGCCTACGTCATCAAGGTGGGCGGCGACTTCATGCACGGCCGGATGTTCCTGCCGGGGCTGCTCCTGATGCTCCTGCCGGTCTTCCTGGTGCCCCTCACGCGCGCGTGGACCATCGCGGCCGTGGGCGTCGGGATCTGGGCCGTGGTCTGCGCGAGCCTGCTGCGGATTCCGTACGAGGGGCGGATCGGGCCCGCCGGGGTGGCGGACGAACGCGGGGTGTACGTCCAGCAGAACGCGGCGGCCCATCCCCTGCACCACGACTTCGCGGGCTACCCGAGCAACGTCGCGTACGCACGTCTCGTACGCGAGGCCAGTCGCGAGGGCACGCCGAGCCTGTTTCTGGCCAGGACTCCCGCCGGCGCCAACTCCCCCGTCGTCACCGGCGTCTACAGCACGCTGGGCTTCAGCGGCACGGTGGTCCCGCTGGACGGCGCCGCGCTCGACCCGATCGGGCTCGCCTATCCGCTGGCCGCGCACTCCGAGCGCATCGACGGCAGGGTGGGCCACGACAAGCGGCTCCCGGACACCTGGATCTTCGCCGACCGTGGCCGCGGCCCCCTTCCCGAGGGCCTCGACCCGGCGGGGGTCGCCGCGGCCCGGCGGGCGCTCGACTGCGGTCCGCTGGCCGAACTGCGGGCGGCGACGCGGGATCCCCTGACGCCGGGCAGGTTCCTGCACAACATCACCGGCTCCTGGGAGCGCACCTCCTTCCGCTTCCCCAACGACCCGGTGCGGGCCGAACGGCAGCTCTGCGGCGGCTAGAAGCTCCTCGGAGGGGCCGCGCGGCGGCCGGATCACGCCGGTCCTGTGCGGCCCGTCGAACGTCGGATTCCGCCGCCCGCTCGGGTCTTGAATGTTGAGCGAACACGTCTGATGCTGGCGGTTCTTGTTGCCTTACGTTCGGAGTTGCAGCATGGGCGCACATCTGCCGAGCCGCCGGTCCTTCCTCGCCACCGGTACCGCCCTCGTGGGCTGGGCCGCCTTCTCGGCTCAGAAACAGGCCTTCGCGGCGGAGGCGAAGGCGGCGGACACCCCCGAGTGGAACGCCGATCCGCGCGTCTTCCAGGTCAACAGAGAAGCGGCGAGGCCCAGACTCGTCCCGTACGCCTCCACCGCGGACGCCCTGCGCGGCGAGCTCACCAAATCGCCGTACTACCGTTCGCTGAACGGAAGTTGGCGCTTCCACTGGTCGAGGAACCCGGAGCAGCGCCCCACCGGCTTCGAGGCCGACGACTACGACGTCAGCGGCTGGGACCACATCCCCGTGCCCTCCAACTGGGAGATCGAGGGCTATCCCGAGCCGATCTACCTCAACATCAGGTATCCGTGGGAGGGCTACGAGAAGCCCGACTTCCCCGACGTGCCCAAGGACTTCAACCCCGTCGGCTCCTACCGCCGCACCTTCACCGTCCCCGACGACTGGTCCGGACGGCGCACCCTGATCTCCTTCCAGGGTGTGAAGTCGGCCTTCTTCGTCTGGGTCAACGGCAAGAAGGTCGGCTACAGCGAGGACAGCTACACCCCGGCCGAGTTCGACATCAGCCCGTATCTGCGGCCCGGCGCCAACTCCCTCTCGGTGGAGGTCTACCGCTGGTCCGACGGCAGCTGGCTCGAGGACCAGGACATGATCGACCTGTCCGGGATCTTCCGGGACGTGTATCTGTACGCGATCCCCCTCGTGCATGTGCACGACGTCTTCGTACGGACGGACCTGGACGCGGCGTTCCGCGACGCGACGCTGTCCGTCACCACCGTCGTACGCGACCGGACCGGCGAGGCGCGCGCGGGCAGCCATCGCGTCACGGCCCGGCTGTACGACGCAGCCGGCCGCCCCGTGCCGGGCACCAAACTGAGCGGCGAGCCCGTCTTCGACAAGCCGCTCACCCTCAAGGCCGACGTCAGGGCTCCCGCCCTCTGGTCCGCCGAGGACCCGAATCTCTACACCCTCGTCGTCACCCTCACCGACGCCAAGGGCCGCACGACCGACATCCAGCGGACCCGCATCGGCTTCCGCCAGGTCGACTTCGGTCCCGGCAAGTGGACGGTCAACGGCAAGCACGTCATGTTCCACGGCACCAACCGGCACGAGTCGACCCCCGAGCACGGGCAGGCCGTACCGGAGTCGGTGATGGTCGAGGACGTGCTCCTGATGAAGCGGCACAACATCAACGCCGTCCGGACCTCGCACTATCCCAACCATCCGCGCTGGCTGGAGCTGTGCGACGAGTACGGCCTGTACGCCATCGACGAGACCAACCTGGAGACGCACGGGGTGCGCGACCGGCTGCCCGCCTCGCTGCCCGAGTGGACCGACGCCTGCGTGGACCGGATCCGCTCGATGGTCGAGCGCGACAAGAACCACGCCTGCGTGGTGGCCTGGTCGCTGGGCAACGAGGCCGGGAACGGCGACAACTTCAAGAAGATGGCGGACTGGGTCCGCGGCCGTGACGACTCACGGCCCGTGCACTACGAAGGCATGAACTCCGTCGCCGACGTGCACAGCGAGATGTACACGAAGCCCGCCGACGTCGAGAAGTACGGCAAGTCCGGCAACCCCATGCCGTTCATGCTCTGCGAGTACACGCACGCGATGGGCAACAGCAACGGAAACCTCCCCGAGTACTGGGAGATCTTCGAGAAGTACCCGAATCTGCACGGCGGTTTCGTCTGGGACTGGGTCGACCAGAACATCCGCCTCCCCATCCCCGGCGACCGCAGGCACAGCTATCTCTCGTACGGCGGCGACTGGCACCCCGGCTATCCGACGGACGGCAACTTCAGCTGCAACGGCCTGGTGGCGTCGACCCGTGCGCCCCACCCCGGCCTCATGGAGATCAAGAAGGTCTACCAGCCGCTGGCCGTGACGGCGGACGACCTCGGGGCGGGGACCGTCAAGATCCGCAACAAGCACCTCTTCAGCGGTCTGGACGCGTACGAGCTGCGCTGGAGCGTGACATGCGACGGCGAGCGGATCCAGCACGGCACGCTCCGGGCACCCGATGTGGCTCCCGGCACCTCCAAGGCCGTACACATCCCGTACAAGAAGCCGGGCCGTCTCGAGCCCGGCTCCGAGTACTGGCTCGACGTCACCTTCGCCCTGCGCCACAAGACCCGCTGGGCCCCGGCGGGCCACACCGTCGCCGCCGAGCAGCTCCCCCTGGACTGGCACGCCCCCGCACCCGCCGACCCGGCCCCCGGAACCCTGCCCGCCCTCGAACTCACCGAGAGCGGCAACGAGGTGAAGGTCACCGGGCGGGACGTCGAGGTCGTCCTGTCCAAGGAGACCGGCACCCTCGCCTCGTACAAGGTCAAGGGGAAGGCGCTGCTCGCGGGCGGCCCCGTGCCCAACTTCTGGCGCGGACCCACCGACAACGACATCGGCCGCAAGTTCCATGAGAAGGCGGCCACTTGGCGCGACGCGGGCGCCAAGGCGAAGGTCACGGAGGTCAAGGCCGCGCAGCCCGCGCCCGGTGAGGTCACCATCGAGGTGAGCTGCACGCTGCCGACCGCGCCACAGGAGTCTTCCTGGCACACGGTGTTCACGGTGCGCGGCGACGGCGAGGTGCGGGTCAGGCACACGCTGAAGGCGGCATCGGGCCTGCCCGACCTGCCCATGGTGGGCGCCCTGCTGACCGTGCCCGCCGGGTTCGAGCGGATCGACTGGTACGGGCGCGGGCCACACGAGAACTACCAGGACCGCAAGTCGGCGGCGTTCGTGGGACGTTACCGCTCCACGGTGGACGAGCAGGTCGCGCCGTACGTCAGGCCGCAGCAGACCGGCAACATGACGGACGTGCGGCGCTTCTCGCTCGCCGACCGCTCGGGCGGCGGACTGACCGTGCTCGCCGACCCGGGAGAGGGCGAGCCGCTCCTTGAGACCAGCGCGCTGCACCACTCGCCCGCCGATCTCGACGGGCCGCGGCACCCGCACGAGGTGAAGCGGCGCGACGAGACGGTGCTCGGGGTCAACCACCGGCAGATGGGGGTCGGCGGCAACGACTCCTGGGGTGCGCCGCCACTGGCCGCGTATCTGCTGCACTCGGGGCGCACGTACACGTACGCGTACCGGCTGAGGGCGCTCAGCCCGTCCTGATCTCGCCCTCGTCCTCTCCGCCGCCGCTGCCTTCGTACCCGCCGGTGAGGCGGTCCGCCTGGCGGACGGCGGTGGCGAGGTCGCGCAGGGCCTTGTCGCCGTCGCTGTCCGAGGACAACTCGTCGGCTGTTCCGGCGAGTTCGGAGAGCGAGGGCGCGCCGGGCAGGGGCTGCCAGGAGGTGGACCGGGAATCGGTGGAGGTGGACATCGGCTCCGGGGCGTCCTGCGTGGAGGTCCCGTGCCGCAGCGCGTCCGCGAAGTACGCGGCGACCGCGGTGGTGCGCAGCCCGTCGTCGGCGTTCCGCAGCCCGCCGTCCAGGTCGTCGGACTCGATCTGGTTCGACTTCTCGTGCGGGGCACGGCTGTCGGGGTCGAGCCAGCGGACGTTCGCCGTCGCCACGTGCCCGCTCGCGCCGGGCCTCATCCGTACGGCATACAGCGCGGTCACGGTGTGGCCCGGCCCGACCTCGCCGCCGTCCACCCTGTCGTCGCGGAAGTCGTCGTCGGCGACCGCGCGGTTGTCGTAGCCGATCAGCCGGAACTGTTTGACGGTCCGCGGGTCGAACGCGACCTGTGCCTTCGCGTCGCGGGCCCGCAGTTCGATGTTGGCCGGGAGTTGCTCGCAGAAGACCTTGCGGGCCTCCTCGCTGTCCGACACGTAGGTGGTGTGGCCGTCGCCCTTGTCGGCGAGGCGTTCCATCAGGGCGTCCCCGTAGTCGCTGCCGACGCCGACCCCGAAGAGGGTGATGCCGTGTTCACGGCGGGCATCGGAGATGCGCTCCAGGATGCCGTCGGCGCTGGTCTCACCGGTGTTGGCGAGGGCGTCGGAGAGGAGCACGACGCGGTTGGTGGCGCCGTCGTGCTTGCCGCCCACCGCGGTGTCGTAGCCCGTGCGGATGCCCGCCTCCAGGTTGGTGGACTGGGCCGGCTCCATGGCGTCGACCGCCGAGTGCACCTTGCCGCGGTGGTCACCGAGACGGGTCATGGGCAGCACCGTCCTGGCGCTGTCGCTGAAGGTGACGAGTGCGACGGAGTCGTCGTCGCGCAGCTTGTCGGTCATGATGCCGAGCGACTCCTTGACCAGGTCGAGGCGGCCGGGCTCCGCCATCGAACCGGACACGTCGATCACGAAGGTGAGGGCCGCGGGCGGGCGTTCGCCGTCCGATGCGTCGCCGCGGGTGGCGAGCCCCACCCGCATCAGGGACCAGTCGTCCTCGTCGGTGCGGGCGCCGTCCACGTTCACCGAGAAGCCGTCGCCGTCGGGGCGCGGGTAGTCCTGGCGGAAGCTGTTGACGAACTCCTCGGGGCGTACGGTCGCCGGGTCCGGGAGGCGTCCTTCGGCGAGGGTGCGGCGGGCGAAGCCGTACGAGGCGGTGTCCACGTCCAGGGCGAACGTGGAGAGGTAGTCCGGGGGCGGCGCGAAGTCCCGCTCCTTGCCGTCCTGTTGCTCGCCGGGGGTGGCAGCTTCGCCGCTGCCCGGCGACGCGGGGCCCGGCGCGGGCAGCGGCGCGGTGCCGCGCCGGTCCTTCCCGCTGCTGTCACTGGCCCGGTCCGTGTTCTGGCCGCCGGAACTGCACCCGGTGAGCAACAGCCCGCCCGCCACGCCCGCGGCGAGCAGCCCCCGCCGTACTTTCCAGGTCCGCATCCTGGCCCCCTCGCGTCGTCGGTTCACATGACTGTGACGCGCGGGGCACCGTGAACGCTCGCTCCAAACCGTTGCGGAAGAGTCTCGATGCGGGAACGGGCCCCTGGCCCTTGGGCGGGGTCTGTCACCGGCTTCGCCGCGTTCGTCCTCAAACGCCGGACGGGCTGAAACTTCCTAGGACACCACGTCCTTGCGCGCGAACCCCCTGAATGCCAGGGCGAAGAGCACCAAGGCGTATGTCACCGAGACCGCGGAGCCCTGGATCATTCCGCCCCATTCCATCCTGGGCTGGATCGCGTCCGCCCAGGCGAACTGCCAGTGCGCCGGCAGGAAATCGCGCCAGCTGCCCAGTGCCGTCACCGCGTCCAGGACGTTGCCGACGATGGTCAGGCCGACCGCGCCGCCCACCGCGCCCAGGGGCGCGTCGGTCTTCGTGGAGAGCCAGAACGCGAGGGCGGCGGTGACCAGTTGGGAGACGAAGATGTACACCACGACGATCACCAGGCGCTGCGCGGCCGTCCCGGCGGGCAGTGCGCCGCCGGTCGGGATCTGGAGCGGACCCCAGCCATAGGTCACCGTCCCCACCGCGAGGGCGATGAGGGGGAGCAGCACCATCGCCGCCGCGCTGAGGCCGAGCGCGACGGCCAGCTTCGACCAGAGCAGCCGGGCCCGTGGCACCGGGGCCGCGAGGAGATAGCGCAGGGAGGACCAGCTCGCCTCCGAGGCGACCGTGTCCCCGCAGAACAGCGCGACGGGGATGACGAGGAGGAAGCCCGCCGACACGAACAGGCACGTCGCCGCGAAGTTCGCGCCGGACGCCGTGGCCGTGTCCATCAGCGTCACCCGGCCGCTCCGGGACTCCGGCGAACCGGCGATGGTGAACGCGAGGACGAGGACGAAGGGCAGCAGGCCCATCACCCCGGCCATCACCAGGGTCCTGCGTCGCTTCAGCTGGCGGACCGCCTCGACCCGCAGCGGCAGCGTACGGCCGGGGCGGTATCCGGGGGCCGTGGCGCGTTCCGTGCCCGGCTCCGTGCGTGTGACTGGGGCTGGGGCGCTCATGCGGTGCCTCCGTCGATCAGGGTCAGGAACGCGTCTTCGAGGCGCCGGTGCGGGCCCATGGACTCCACCGGCAGCTCCAGGCGCACCAGTTCGGGCAGCAGCCGGGCTGCGCTCGCACCGTCCGTGCCGTCCAGGCGCACCAGGAGGCCGCCGTCCGCGCGGACCGCCGACGCGACGCCGGGCAGCGCGGCCACCTTGTCGACCAGCGGGTCGGAGATGTCGTCCGCGAGGCCCACCAGGAGCGTGTCGCCGGAGCCGACGATCTCGGAGACCGGGCCCGCCTGGATAAGGCGGCCGCGGTCCATGACCACCAGGTGGGTGCAGGACTGCTCGACCTCGGCGAGGAGATGGCTGGAGACGATGACCGTGCGGCCGCCCGCCGCGTACCGGATCATCACCTCGCGCATCTCGCGGATCTGCGGCGGGTCGAGGCCGTTCGTCGGCTCGTCGAGGATCAGCAGGTCCGGCATGCCGAGCATCGCCTGAGCGATCGCGAGCCGCTGCCGCATACCCTGGGAGTACGTCCGCACCGCGCGGGCCAGGGCGTCGCCGAGGCCGGCGATCTCCAGCGCCTCGTCCATGCGGGCGTCCTCTGCGGGGCGTCCCGTCGCCTTCCAGTACAGCTCCAGGTTCTCGCGGCCGGAGAGGTGCGGCAGGAAGCCCGCGCCCTCGACGAACGCGCCGACCCGGGAGAGGACCGGGGCGCCCGGCCGGATCGCCTGCCCGAAGACGCGGATCTCGCCCGCGTCGGGCCGGATCAGGCCCATGAGCATGCGCAGGGTGGTCGTCTTGCCCGCGCCGTTCGGGCCCAGGAGGCCGAGCACCTGCCCCTTCTCGACGCTGAAGGAGAGGTCACGGACGGCATAGCGGTCCGTCGACTTGGCGTACCGCTTGCTCAAGTCCTCGATCACCAGCGGTACTTCCGCGAGCGCCGGGTCCGGCGCGGGCGCCGAGGTCCGCCGCCGGGCGGTGACCAGGAGGAGCACCGCGATGACCGCTCCGGCCGCGGGGAGCCACCACACCCAGGCGGGCAGCGGGGCAGCGGCCGTCTTCACGCCGGGCGCCGTCGGGACCCTCAGGTCACCCTTCACGGACACCGCGTACGTGGCGGGCTTCGTGGGGGAGGCATAGCCGAGATCCGTCGAGGCGAGGACGAGCCGCAGCCGGTGGCCCTTCTGCAGGTCGTGGTCGACGGCGGGCAGGGTGAGGTCGACGTCCTTGCCGGCCTTCGTGCCCTCCACCCGGATCGGCGAGACGAGCTGCGAGGGCAGCACCTTCTGCCCGCCGCCGGGCCCCACGTCGTACACCTTCCCGAAGAGCACGGCGTCCTCGCTGGACGACTTGACGTGCACCCGCACCTTCGGCGATCCGGTGACCCGCAGGTCGTCCTTGAGCGGCGCCGACTGGAACGCGGCGTGCTGGCCGGGGAAGTCGAGGGAGACGCCGACGCCGAGCGAGGAGAGCTGGTTGAGCCCGCCACCGCCCGCGCCGGGGAGCGCGGAGATCGCGGGCGGCGACGCGCCCGCGGGGTTCTCGACGCGCTGCGGCTGGCGCCCGCTGAGCGCGATCTTCCGCTGCCCGCTCTCCAGGCCGGGGTACGTGTCGGCGCTCGCGCCCCGCAGCTGTGCCGAGCCGTTGGTGGAGTCCATGCCTCCGGTGCGGGTGACGCGGAACGCGGGGCCGGTGTCCGTGCTCTTGTCGTCCTTCAGATAGCGGTCGAACCACGACCCGACGCGTGACTCGACCCGCCCCGTCTCGCGGTCGCCGCCGTCATGGCCGCCGGAGATCCAGTCGACGGACACGGGCGCGTGATTGCCGCGGATCGCCTTGGCGATGGCATCGGACTGGCTCAGCGGGAAGAGGGAGTCGGTCTGGCCCTGGAAGAGCAGGGCGGGCACCTTGATGCGGTCGCCGACGGCCTGCGGGCTGCGCTCGGCGAGCAGCTTGCGTGCCGCCGCGTCCGGCTTCCCGGCCTCCGCCACGCGGTTGTACATCTCACAGAGCCGCTTCTCGAACCGCTCGCAGCCGCCGCCGGTGTTGATGAAGAGCCCGGCCCAGAGCTTCTTGAACACGCCGTTCGGGAAGAGGGCGTCGCTCAGGTTCCAGTACGTGATCTGGGGCGCTACGGCGTCCACCCGGTTGTCGTACCCGGCGGTGAGGAGGGAGATCGCGCCTCCGTACGAGGCGCCGGTCATGCCGACGCGGGGGTCGCCCTTCTTGTCCAGCTCCACCTCGGGCCGCTTGGCCAGCCAGTCGATGAGCCTGCGGGCGTCGGCGACCTCGCCCTTGGGGTCGTTCAGGCCGATCTTGCCGGTGGACTTGCCGAAGCCTCGGGCGGACCAGGTGAGGACCGCGTAGCCCTTTTCGGCCAGGTCCTCGGCCTGGGCGCGCAGGTCGTCCTTGCTGCCGCCGAAGCCGTGGCCTATGAGGACGGCGGGGCGCTTCTTGTCGGGGTCCCCCGCGGTGAAGTACGAGGTGTCGATCTTCGCGCCGCCCGTTGTGTCCACGCCGGGCATCTCCATGAGGCGGTCCTCACGGTGCACGGCGGGCCCGTCGTCCGATGCCGCCGCCGTCCACGTGCCCGCCCCCGCCAGAACGGCGAGGGCGGCCGCGGCGGCAAGCAGTCTGCGCCTGGGCAGTCGTAGATCCATGGTTCAACCGTACGGGCGACGTCCGACAACCGGGGCAGCCGGTGGTCTGAACCCGGTTGACTACTTGGGGAGTACGGGGGAAGGGCGGCGTACGACAGGCGCGGTACGGCACTGATCGCCGTGCGGGCCGGGGCTTCGGCCCGCACGGCGATCAGGGATGACCTCAGTGGTTGCGCGGGAAGCCCAGGTCCACGCCCTCCGGCGCGTCCGACGGGTCCGGCCAGCGGGTGGTGATGACCTTGCCGCGGGTGTAGAAGTGCGTCCCGTCATTTCCGTAGATGTGGTGATCTCCGAAGAGGGAGTCCTTCCAGCCACCGAAGGAGTGGTAGCCGACCGGCACGGGAATCGGGACGTTGACGCCCACCATGCCCGCCTCGATCTCCAGCTGGAAGCGGCGCGCGGCGCCCCCGTCACGCGTGAAGATCGCGGTGCCGTTGCCGAAGGGCGACGCGTTCATCAGCGCCACACCCTCCTCGTACGTGTCGACGCGAAGGACGCACAGCACGGGGCCGAAGATCTCGTCCTTGTACGCGGCGGCCGAGACCGGCACGCGGTCCAGGAGCGAGAGCCCGATCCAGTGGCCGTCCTCGAAGCCCTCGACCGTGTGGCCCGTGCCGTCGAGGACGACCTCGCAGCCCTCCGCCGCCGCGCCGGTGACGTACGAGGCGACCTTGTCGCGGTGGGCCGCGGTGATCAGCGGGCCCATCTCCGACGCCGGGTCGTTGCCGGGGCCGATCTTGATCTTCTCGGCCCGCTCCTTGATCTTCGCGACCAACTCGTCGCCGACCGAGCCGACCGCGACGACGGCCGAGATGGCCATGCAGCGCTCACCGGCGGAGCCGTACGCCGCCGAGACGGCAGCGTCGGCCGCCGCGTCGAGGTCGGCGTCCGGCAGGACCAGCATGTGGTTCTTGGCGCCGCCGAGGGCCTGGACGCGCTTGCCGTTGGCCGTCGCGGTGGTGTGGATGTAGCGGGCGATCGGGGTGGAGCCGACGAAGGAGACGGCCGCCACGTCCGGGTGCTCAAGGAGCGCGTCCACGGCCACCTTGTCGCCGTGCACGACGTTGAAGACGCCGTCCGGGAGGCCCGCCTCGGAGAGCAGCTCCGCGATCTTCATCGCGGCCGAGGGGTCCTTCTCCGAGGGCTTCAGGACGAAGGTGTTGCCGCACGCGATGGCCAGCGGGAACATCCACATCGGCACCATGGCCGGGAAGTTGAACGGCGTGATGCCCGCGACGACACCAAGGGGCTGGCGGATGGACGAGACGTCCACGCGCGAGGCGACCTCGGTCGACAGCTCGCCCTTGAGCTGGACCGTGATCCCACAGGCCAGGTCCACGATCTCCAGGCCGCGGGCGACCTCGCCGAGCGCGTCCGAGTGCACCTTGCCGTGCTCGGCGGTGATGAGCTCGGCGATCGCGTCACGGTTGGCGTCGAGCAGCGCGCGGAAGGCGAAGAGCACCGAGGTGCGCTTGGCGAGCGACGACTTGCCCCACGTGGCGTACGCCTCACGCGCGGAGGCGACGGCGGCGTCCACCTCCTCCACGGAGGCGAAGGCGACCTGCGTGGTGACGGCGCCGGTCGCCGGATCGGTCACCGGCCCGTACGTACCCGACGCGCCCTCGACGGTCTTCCCGCCGATCCAGTGATTGACGGTCTTCGTCATGACAAGCATCCCTACTCTCACAGGTGGCGGCGTCGGGCTGAGACGTGCCGGTCGTACTCTTTCCTGGCCTCGACCGCCGACGGTCGGTCCGCGGTCTCGGCCACGGGCACATCCCACCACGCCTGCGCCGGGGGTGGGGGCGACACTGTGTCTGCCGTTTCCGTCTCCACGTAGACACATGTGGGACCGTCGGCCGCCCGCGCCTCCGCAAGGGCATCCCGCAGGTCAGCCACTGTTTTGGCGCGAATCACACGCATCCCCAGCGAGGCCGCGTTGGCCGCGAGATCCACGGGCAGCGGGGCCCCGGTGTACGTCCCGTCCGAGGCCCGGAAGCGGTAGGCGGTGCCGAACCGCTCGCCTCCCACGGACTCGGAGAGCCCGCCGATGGACGCGTACCCGTGGTTCTGCAGGATCACGACCTTGACCGGAATGTTCTCCTGGACGGCCGTGACGATCTCGGTGGGCATCATCAGATACGTCCCGTCGCCCACCAGCGCCCAGACCGGCCGGTCCGGTACCGCGAGGGCCACCCCGATCGAGGCGGGGATCTCGTATCCCATGCAGGAGTAGCCGTACTCGACGTGGTACTGCCGGGGCGAGCGCGCCCTCCACAGCTTGTGGAGATCTCCGGGCAGGGACCCCGCCGCGTTGATGAGCACGTCTTCGTCCGTCACCAACGCGTCCAGCAGGCCGAGGACTTGGAGCTGGGTGGGCCGTACGTCCGGTTCGTCCGTCGCGTACGCCGCGTCGACCCGCTGCTCCCAGCGCACCTTGTCCTCGGTGTACTCGGCGACGTACGCGGGCGGCACGCGCCATCCCTCCAGGGCGCCGGTCAGACCCTCAAGTCCGGCGCGCGCGTCCGCGATCAGGGGTGTGCCCGCCATCTTGTGGCCGTCGAACGCCGTGATGTTGAGGTTCAGGAAGCGGACGCCGGGCTCGGTGAAGAGCGTGCCGGACGCGGTGGTGAAGTCGCTGTAGCGGGTGCCGACGCCGATCACCAGGTCGGCGGTGCGGGCCAGTTCGTCGGCCGTGGCGGTGCCCGTGTGCCCGATGCCACCGACGTCCGCCGGGTGGTCGAACCGCAGGGACCCCTTGCCCGCCTGGGTGGAGGCGACGGGGATGCCGGTCGCGTCCGCGAGGTCCCGCAGCGCCTCCTCGGCCGCGCTGTGGTGGACCCCGCCGCCCGCGACGATCAGCGGGCGCCGCGCCTCGCGCACGGCCCGCGCGGCGGCGGCCAGTTCACGCGGATCGGGTGCCTGACGGCGTACACCCCACACCCTCTCCGCGAAGAACTCCTCCGGCCAGTCGTACGCCTCCGCCTGCACGTCCTGCGGCAGCGCGAGCGTGACGGCTCCGGTGGCGGCCGGGTCGGTGAGCACGCGCATCGCGGCGAGCGCGGCCGGGATGAGGGCCTCGGGGCGGGTCACGCGGTCGAAGTACTTCGACACCGGGCGCAGGCAGTCGTTCACCGACACGTCGCCCGCGTACGGGACTTCGAGCTGCTGGAGCACCGGGTCGGCGGGGCGGGTCGCGAAGGTGTCGGCGGGCAGCAGGAGCACCGGGAGGTGGTTGACGGTCGCGAGCGCGGCGCCCGTGACGAGGTTGGTGGCGCCGGGGCCGATGGAGGTGGTGACGGCGTGCGTGGACAGGCGGCCCGACTGACGGGCGTAGCCGACGGCGGCGTGCACCATGGCCTGTTCGTTGCGGCCCTGGTGGAAGGGCATCTCGTCGCCGTACTCGACGAGGGCCTGGCCGATGCCCGCCACGTTCCCGTGCCCGAAGATGCCCCAGGTGGCGCCGATGAGCCGCTGCCGCTCGCCGTCGCGCTCGGTGAACTGCCGGGCGAGGAAGCGGACGAGGGCCTGCGCGGTGGTCAGCCTGATCGTCGAGGTCATCGATTTCCCTCCGCCGTCATCGGTATCCCTCCGTGTGATCGGGGTGGAAGCAGATCCGCCACTCCCGCTCGTCTCCGGGACCTGCCATCACGTTCAGGTAGTACATGCTGTGCCCCGGCTGGGCGATCGAGGGCCCGTGCCAGCCGTCGGGTACGAGCACGGCGTCCCCCGTGCGGACCTCGGCGAGGACGTCCGTACCGCCGGGGCGCGAGGGGAACACCCGCTGGTATCCGAAGCCGTCCTGCCCTCCCTGGCCGGCCTCGATCTCGAAGTAGTAGATCTCTTCGAGCTCGGCCTCGATGCCGGGGCGGTGCTCGTCGTGCTTGTGCGGCGGGTACGAGGACCAGTTGCCGCCGGGCGTGATCACCTCGACGGCGATGAGCCGGTCGCAGTCGAAGGCGTCGGCGGACGCGAAGTTGCGGACCTCGCGGGCGCAGGTGCCACTGCCGCGGTGCTCGACGGAAACCTCCGGCGCGGAGCCGTAGCGGGCGGGGAGTCGACGCTCGCACTTCGCTCCTGCCAGGGCGAAGCGGCCTCCCGCGCCGGAGGCGATCTGGATCTGGGCGTCACGAGGCACGTAGGCGAAGTCGCTCACTCCGCTGAACACACCCTGTCGGCCCAGCAGTTCAATGATCTCGCCTTCCGCGTGCACCGTACAGCCGCCGGTCAGGGGCAGCACGATCCATTCACTCTCCCCGGTCGCGAAGGAGTGTGCGGTGCCGGGTTCGATGTCGACCACGCGCAGCGCGGAATAGACCAGACCGGACCGCTTCGGGTCGAGTTCGAGGGCATAGGGGCCTTCGGCCGCGCTGCCCCTCGGTACGTACGTCATGTGGCCCTCCTACAGCAGTCCGACGGCGGTGTCGACAGCGCCCGCCACGTCACCGTCGGCCGGGTAGAGCAGCGTGCGCCCGGCGACGAGACCGTGCACGGTGGGCAGTTGGAGCGCCCCGCGCCACTTCTCGTACGCGGCATCGCTGTCGTCACCGAGGTCACCTCCGAGGAGGACGGCGGGCAGGGTCGAGGTCTCCATGACGCTTGCCATGTCGTCCGGATTCTCCGTCACGGGGACCTTCAGCCAGGTGTACGCCGATGTCCCGGCGAGCCCCGAGGCGATCGCGATGGACGTGGTGACGGCCCCGGCGCTCAGGTCGTTGCGCGGCGGCCCGCCGTCGGGGGCGCGGCGGCAGAGGAACGGCTCCACGAAGACGGGCAGTTTCCGGGCGGCCATGGCGTCGACGGCGCGGGCGCTGGAGTACAGGGTGGCCAGGGAGCCGGGGTCGTCGTGGTCCACCCGCAGCAGGAGTTTCCCGGCGTCGAAACCGAGCCGGTCGATGTCCTCGGCCCGGTACCCCGTGAACCGGTCGTCCAGCTCGAAGGAGGCTCCCGCGAGCCCGCCGCGGTTCATCGACCCCATGACGACCTTGCCGTCGAGGGCGCCGAGCAGCAGGAGGTCCTCGAGGATGTCGGCGGTGGCGAGCACGCCGTCCACGCGGGGCCGCGAGAGCGCCACGCAGAGCCGTTCGAGCAGGTCCCCGCGGTTGGCCATGGCCAACCGGTCCCCGCCGACGGAGAGGGCGCCCCGCGCGGGATGGTCGGCGGCGATGATCATCAGCCGTCCGCTGTCGCCGAGGAGCGGGCGCCGGACGCGCCGGACGGCGGCTTCGGCGATGGCCTCGGGGTGCCGGGCCCGGGTCCTGACGAGTTCGGCGAGGTCAATCATGGGTCACGGCTCCCGCGGCGAGCGCCGCGTCGACCTCGTCCGGGAACGGCATCGCGGACGAGCATTCGAGCCGGGAGGCGACGATCGCCCCCGCCGCGTTGGCGTACCGCATGATCCGCTCCAACTCCCAGCCGGAGAGCAGCCCGTGGCACAGCGCCCCGCCGAAGGCGTCCCCGGCGCCGAGGCCGTTGAGCACCGTCACGGGCAGTGGCGGCACCTCGGCGCGCTCGCCCGCGCGGTTCATCGCGAGGACCCCCTTGGGGCCCTGTTTGACGACGGCGAGTTCGACGCCGGCGTCCAGCAACGCGCGGGCCGCTGCCTCCGGTTCCCGTACGCCCGTGGCGATCTCGACCTCGTCGAGGTTGCCGACCGCGACGGTGGCCTGGGCGAGCGCCTGGGCGTAGAAGCCCCGCGCCTCGTCCGCCCGTTCCCAGAACATCGGCCGCCAGTCGAGGTCGAAGACGGTGAGCCCCGCCTTCGCCCGCCGGCGCAGTGCGGCCAGCGTCGCCGACCTGCTGGGCTCCGCGCAGAGCCCCGTACCCGTCATCCAGAACACCCGTGCGGACGCGATGGCGTCCAGGTCGAGCTCCTTCTCGTACATCTCGAGGTCGGGCGCCTTGGGCTGCCGGTAGAAGTAGAGCGGGAAGTCGTCAGGCGGGAAGACCTCGCAGAACGTCACCGGGGTCGGCAGGCCCGCGACCCCGCTCACCCACCGGTCGTCGACGCCGAACTCCCGCAGCTCGCGGTGCAGATAGTCCCCGAAGGGGTCCTCTCCGGTGCGTGTGACGACGGCGACCCGGCGGCCGAGCCGGGACGCGGCGACGGCGACGTTCGACGCCGAGCCGCCCAGGAACTTGCCGAAGGTGCTGACGTCGGCGAGACCCACCCCGGCCTGCAGGGGGTACAGATCCACCCCGATCCGGCCCATCGTGATCACGTCGTACGGATCGCTGGCGTCGTTCGGATCGGTCACCCTGTACTCCTCCTCGGCATCGCCCCCTTGAGTCCTCCCCTAGGTCTATGCCGCACCACGAACCCTGTCAACACATTGTCCTTACATTCGGACCACTCCTTGACACCGTTCCGCGGCGCCCTGAAAGCTGGCGGACATGACGACGCTGTCACGCATCCGGATCGGCTCGGCACCCGACTCGTGGGGGGTGTGGTTCCCCGAGGATCCGGGCCAGGTCCCCTGGAGCCGCTTCCTCGACGAGGTGGCGGACTCCGGATACGAGTGGATCGAGCTCGGCCCGTACGGCTATCTGCCGAGCGATCCGGCCGTCCTGAGCGCCGAGACCCAGCGGCGCGGCCTGAAGGTGTCGGCCGGGACGGTCTTCACGGGCCTGCACCACGGCCCCGCCGTCTGGGACAAGACCTGGGCCCATGTGTCCGACATCGCCGCGCTCACCCGGGCGATGGGCGCCGAGCACCTCGTCGTCATCCCCTCCTTCTGGCGGGACGACAAGACCGGCGAGGTCCTGGAGGACCGCACGCTCACCCCGGAGCAGTGGCGTCAGCTCACGCTCCAGACCGAGCGCCTGGCGCACGAGGTGCGCGAGCGGTACGGCCTGCGCGTGGTCGTCCACCCTCATGCCGACACGCACATCGACGACGAGGCCAACGTCACCCGTTTCCTGGACGCGACCGACTCCGGCCTCGTCTCGCTCTGCCTGGACACGGGCCATTACGCCTACTGCGGCGGCGACAGCGTCAAGCTGATCGAGACGTACGGCGAGCGCATCGGCTATCTGCACCTCAAGCAGGTCGACCCGGCCGTCCTGGCCGAAGTCCGGGCCCAGGAGATGCCGTTCGGGCCCGCCGTGGCCCGGGGCGTGATGTGCGAGCCGCCGACCGGGGTGCCCGCCATCGAGCCGGTCCTCGCGGCGGCCCAGAAACTGGGCGTCGACCTGTTCGCCATCGTGGAGCAGGACATGTACCCGTGCCCGCCGGACAAGCCGCTGCCCATCGCCCGCCGCACCCGCTCGTATCTGCGCTCCTGCGGCGCCTAGCGCGGCGGACGGCTGGGGGGTCCCGCTCGCGAGGTCGAGGCAGGAGCCGGTGACGCTGGTGTCGGTGCTCTCGGGGCTTGGCACGACGCCGGTGCTGGGCGAGCACGGCGGCCACCTCACGGGCATCGACGTGCCGCTCGCCCCGTGGGCCCTGCCCCGCGTCCCGTGCGCCCGATTCGCGCCGTGGTCATGCGCCGCCTGAATGCATCACAAGCGTCACAAACAACCTCCTCCTGTCACACATGTCCCGTATACGCGGGTCTTGCGTCACAGGGAGTCGACAGCCGCCCCCCTGCGCTCACTCCGCGTCGTTCACCGGGCACAGGCTGAGTGATCGCCAGCGTCGCGCCGCAGCTCCCCCGACGGCTCCCCCGAGCCGCCCCTGCGGCGCCCGCCAGGGAGGTGCCATCGATGACCGACCGAAAGCTCTGGTCGTACAAGGAGATCGCCGCACACATCCGGGTGCAGCCCGACACCGTGCGCTCCTATCGCAAGCACGGTCTGCTCCCCGACCCCGACCACGTGGAGTCGGGCAAGCCCTACTGGTACGCGGACACCATCCGCGCCTGGGTGGCCGCGAGGCCGAGCAACCGCGGGCGCAGGGACTGACCGCCCCGGTGGGGCACCACCCTCGGCCCCCTCCGTGGCCCCCTCGTTGAGGTGTACCCCCTAGGGGTATAGAGTGGTGAGTGTCAGGAGGGCTCCGGGAACACCGGGACCCCTCCTGCACATTACGACGCACAAGCAGGCCCGCACACACGCCGCACCCTCATCGAGGAGAACGACATGAGCGCCCAGACCGAGCTCCCGCAGGCAGAGACGACCGGCTCCTGCTGCTCCCCCAGCGGTTCCTGCCACTCCGACGGCGCCGCCGCGACGCCGCAGGGTGCCGTGACGACCGTGTACGAGGTGACCGGCATGACCTGTGGTCACTGCGAGGGTGCCGTCTCCGGTGAGATCTCGGAGATCGCCGGCGTCAGCTCCGTCAAGGCGGTGGCCGCCACCGGCCTGGTGACCGTGGTCTCCGAGGCCCCGCTGGACGAGACCGCGGTACGCGCCGCCGTCGACGAGGCGGGCTATGAGCTCGCCGGTGTCAGCAAGGTCTGACCTGCCCTCTGCCGGGTACCCCGGGCCCTGTGACACCGTCACAGGGCCCGCAGCCGCTTCACCCCAGACGCATGAAAGAGCCATGAACGAAGTCGAACTCGCCGTCGGCGGAATGACCTGCGCCTCCTGCTCCGCCCGCATCGAGAAGAAGCTGAACCGCGTGGAGGGCGTGACCGCGTCGGTCAATCTCGCCACGGAGAAGGCGAAGGTCTCGTACGCGGAAGGGGTCGAGGTCGCGCAGCTGATCGCGACGGTCGAGAAGCTGGGCTACAGCGCCCAGGAGATCGTCCCCGCGCCTCCCGCGCAGGAGGCGCCGGTCACCACCGCCGACATCACCGAGCCGGACACCCTGCGCCAACGCCTGATCGTCTCGGCGCTGCTCTCGCTCCCGGTCGTCCTGCTCGCGATGATCCCCGCGCTGCAGTTCGACAACTGGCAGTGGCTCTCGCTGACCCTGGCGGCGCCGGTCGTCGTCTGGGGCGGATACCCCTTCCACAGGGCGGCGTTCACGAACCTGCGGCACGGCGCCGCGACCATGGACACCCTGGTCTCGGTGGGCACGCTCGCCGCGTTCGGCTGGTCCCTGTGGGCGCTCTTCCTCGGGGACGCGGGGATGCCGGGGATGCGGCACGGCTTCACGTTCACCGTCTCGCGCGCCGACGCCGCGTCGACGATCTATCTCGAAGTCGCCGCGGGCGTCGTCTCGTTCATCCTGCTCGGCCGCTGGCTGGAGGCCCGCTCGAAGCGGAAGGCGGGCGCGGCCCTGCGCACTCTGCTCGAACTGGGCGCCAAGGAGGCGGCCGTGCTGCGGGACGGCGCGGAGGTCCGCATACCGGTCGCGCGTCTGGTGGTCGGCGACCGGTTCGTCGTACGCCCCGGGGAGACCGTCGCGACCGACGGCACCGTCGTCGACGGGGCGTCCGCGGTCGACGTCTCGATGCTGACCGGCGAGTCCGTGCCGGTGGACGTGGCCGCGGGCGACGCGGTGACCGGGGCGACCTCGAACCTCTCGGGGCGCCTCCTCGTCGAGGCCACGCGGGTCGGCTCCGACACCCAACTGGCCAGGATGGCGAAGCTCGTCGAGGACGCGCAGACCGGCAAGGCCCAGGTGCAGCGCCTCGCCGACCGGATCGCCGCGGTCTTCGTGCCGGTGGTCCTGATGATCGCCACCGCCACGCTCGGCGGCTGGCTCGGCGCCACCGGCGACGTGACCGCCGCCTTCACCGCGGCCGTCGCCGTCCTGATCATCGCCTGCCCGTGCGCCCTGGGCCTGGCGACCCCGACCGCCCTGATGGTCGGCACGGGGCGCGGCGCGCAGCTCGGCATCCTCATCAAGGGCCCCGAAGTCCTCGAATCCACGCGGCGGGTGGACACCGTCGTTTTGGACAAGACCGGGACGGTGACGACGGGGCGGATGACGCTGCGGGAGGTGTACGCCGCCGGGGAGACCGAGGAGAAGCAGCTGCTGCGCCTCGCGGGGGCCCTGGAGCACGCCTCCGAGCATCCCGTGGCACGGGCCGTCGCGGCGGGCGCCGCCGCGGAGTTGGGGCTCTCGGTGGGCGCGCTGCCCGCCGTGGAGGGGTTCCGGAACGTGGCGGGGTCGGGCGTGCGCGGCACGGTGGAAGGGCACGTGGTGCTCGCGGGCCGTGAGCGGCTGCTCGCGGACGCGGGGGTCGAGGGGCTCGCTTCGCTGGCCGCGCTCAGGGCCGAGGCCGAGACGGCGGGACGTACGGCCGTCCTGGTCGCCTGGGACGGCGTGGCACGCGGCGTCATCGCCGTCGCCGACACCGTGAAGGACACCAGCGCCGAAGCGGTGCGCGAGCTGCGCGCCCTGGGGCTGACGCCGATGCTGCTCACCGGGGACAACCGGGCCGTGGCCGACGCGGTGGCGAAGTCCGTCGGCATCGGGGCGGACGCCGTGTTCGCGGAGGTCCTGCCCGAGGAGAAGGTCGATGTGGTGCGGCGGCTGCGGGACGAGGGCAAGGTCGTCGCGATGGTCGGGGACGGGGTCAACGACGCGGCGGCGCTCGCCACCGCGGATCTGGGCCTCGCGATGGGCACGGGCACGGACGCGGCCATCGAGGCGAGTGATCTGACGCTGGTGCGCGGGGACTTGCGCGGGGCGGCCGACGCCATCAGGCTCTCCCGCAAGACCCTCGCCACGATCAAGGGCAACCTCTTCTGGGCCTTCGGCTACAACGTCGCCGCACTGCCGCTCGCCGCGGCCGGGCTCCTGAATCCGATGATCGCCGGGGCCGCGATGGCATTTTCCTCGGTCTTTGTGGTCAGCAATAGCCTCCGTCTCAGAAACTTCACATAAGCTCTTCACATCTTGGTCGCAGCATTCTCACGCCTGAGTCTCGATCGGCATATCGGACCTCTTGCATACGTACAGGACATATGCAGGAGACGCAGATCACAGGGATCTCAACGTAACCATCGAGGGGGCTCGTGAGTCTAAGAGGACGATGCCAGAGACGTCTTGGGGGACGTCTCTAGACATCGGGGACATCTTGGGGGATGTTCCTAGGAATGCGTTGGCCGGGACACGTGCACCGGAGAGCTTTGAGCGGCCCTCCCGATACGTACGCGTCCCGGCAGATCGCAGGAAAGACTGGCGCGCTGCCACCACAGACGCCCGGCCGGATCCCGTGGGGGGAATCCGCACCGGGAAACAGGAAAGCGCCCCGACCGTCGACCCGTGGGGGGATCGGCGGCGGGGCGCTTTTCGCTTGGCGCTCCAGTGAGGGTCAGCGACCCTCGACCGGGACGAAGTCCCGGAGAACCTCGCCCGTGTAGATCTGGCGCGGGCGCCCGATGCGGGATCCCGGCTCCTTGATCATCTCGTGCCACTGCGCGATCCAGCCCGGCAGCCGGCCCAGCGCGAACAGCACGGTGAACATCTCGGTCGGGAAGCCCATCGCGCGGTAGATGAGGCCCGTGTAGAAGTCCACGTTCGGGTAGAGCTTGCGCTCGACGAAGTAGTCGTCGGCCAGCGCGTGCTCCTCGAGCTTGAGCGCGATGTCCAGGAGCTCGTCATCCTTGCCGAGAGCCGACAGGACGTCGTGCGCCGCAGCCTTGATGATCTTCGCCCGGGGGTCGAAGTTCTTGTAGACGCGGTGCCCAAAGCCCATGAGCTTCACGCCGTCTTCCTTGTTCTTCACCTTGCGGATGAAGTTGTCGACGTCGCCGCCGTCCTGCTTGATGCCCTCGAGCATCTCCAGGACGGACTGGTTGGCGCCACCGTGCAGCGGGCCCCAGAGGGCCGAGATGCCGGCGG
Source organism: Streptomyces sp. NPDC032198 (assembly GCF_040636975.1). Taxonomy (NCBI): domain Bacteria; kingdom Bacillati; phylum Actinomycetota; class Actinomycetes; order Kitasatosporales; family Streptomycetaceae; genus Streptomyces; species Streptomyces sp. NPDC032198. Next base: position 95,341 of record NZ_JBEZVL010000009.1, read on the forward strand.
AGATCGAGGCGAACATGTTCGCCTGCGACGAGCCCACCAGACGCACGGTGGAGGTCGAACAGTTCTGCTCGTGGTCCGCGTGCAGGATCAGGAGCTTGTCCAGCGCGGACACGACGACCGGGTCGAGGTCGTACTCGGCGGCCGGCACCGAGAAGGTCATGCGCAGGAAGTTCTCGACATAGCCGAGGTCGTTGCGCGGGTAGACGACCGGGTGGCCCACGGACTTCTTGTAGGCGTACGCCGCGATCGTCGGAAGCTTGGCGAGCAGGCGGATCGTCGAGAGGTCGCGCTGCTCCTCGTCGAACGGGTTGTGACTGTCCTGGTAGAACGTCGACAGCGCGCTGACCACGGAGGACAGCATCGCCATCGGGTGGGCGTCACGCGGGAAGCCGTCGTAGAACCGCTTGACGTCCTCGTGCAGCAGGGTGTGCTGCGTGATCTCGTTCTTGAAACTGGCGAGCTCGTCGACCTTCGGCAGTTCGCCGTTGATCAGCAGGTACGCCACCTCGGTGAAGGTGGAGCGCTCGGCCAGCTGCTCGATCGGATAGCCGCGGTACCGGAGGATCCCCTGCTCACCGTCGAGATAGGTGATGGCGGATTTATAGGCGGCGGTATTGCCATAGCCGCTGTCCAGGGTCACCAGACCGGTCTGGGCGCGGAGCTTCCCGATGTCGAAGCCCTTGTCGCCGACGGTCGAATCGATCACCGGGTAGGTGTACTCGCCATCGCCGTACCGCAGTACTACAGAGTTGTCGCTCACGTCATCCCTCACCGACGTTGTGCCTCTTCTTCGAGGTGCCCTGACTGTCTCTACCATCCCCCATTTGGCCCTGGAGAGTGCACTCGGGGTCGACCATTGGGCCTATTGGCGGCACTGAGTGCCGCCAACCTTCTCATCCTGCCCCTCTTCGCCCCGGTTGCGGAAGTGCTCTGTGACCTTTCCTACTCGTTTGATCGATCAAAATTTCGGGAGGCGGATCCGGGGGTGGATCCGAGCATGGATCCCGGAGCGGATCCACGGCCTCCGGCGAGCCGGAAATCCAGGGCCGTACAGCGTCTGCCCGCGGAGACCGTGCGCACCGCTTGCCCCAGAGCCTTGCGCGAACCGACCAGGACGACCAGCTTCTTGGCGCGCGTGACCGCCGTGTAGAGCAGGTTCCGCTGCAGCATCATCCATGCCCCCGTGGTCACCGGGATCACCACCGCCGGATACTCGCTGCCCTGGGAGCGGTGGATGGTGACGGCGTACGCGTGCGCCAGTTCGTCCAGTTCGTCGAATTCGTACGGAATCTCCTCGTCCTCGTCCGTCAGGACCGTGAGCCGCTGCTCGTCGGAGTCGAGCGAGGTGACTACTCCGACGGTGCCATTGAAGACGCCGTTCTGCCCCTTCTCGTAGTTGTTGCGGATCTGGGTGACCTTGTCGCCGACGCGGAAGACCCGGCCGCCGAAGCGCTTCTCCGGTACGTCGGGTCTGCTGGGGGTGATGGCCTGCTGGAGCAGGCCGTTCAGGTTCCCCGCGCCCGCCGGGCCGCGGTGCATGGGTGCGAGCACCTGGACGTCGCGGCGCGGGTCGAGGCCGAACTTCGCCGGGATGCGGCGCGCGGCCACGTCCACCGTGACCCGGCCCGCGTCCTCGGTCTCGTCCTCCACGAAGAGGAAGAAGTCGGAGAGGCCCTGGGTGATGGGCGGCACCCCCGAGTTGATGCGGTGGGCGTTCGTGACGACGCCGGACTGCTGGGCCTGGCGGAAGATGTGGGTGAGCCGGACCGCGGGGATGGGGCTCCGCTCGCTGAGCATGTCCCGCAGGACCTCGCCGGCGCCGACGCTCGGCAGCTGGTCCACGTCTCCGACGAACAGGAGGTGGGCGCCGGGGGCGACGGCTTTCACCAGCTTGTTGGCCAGGAGCAGGTCCAGCATGGACGCCTCGTCGACCACGACGAGGTCCGCGTCGAGCGGGCGGTCCTTGTCGTACGCGGCGTCCCCGCCCGGCTTGAGCTCCAGGAGGCGGTGGACGGTGGAGGCCTCCGTCCCGGTGAGCTCGGCGAGGCGTTTGGCGGCCCGGCCCGTGGGCGCCGCGAGGACGACCTTGGCCTTCTTGGCGCGGGCCAGCTCCACGATGGACCGGACCGTGAAGGACTTGCCGCAGCCGGGGCCTCCGGTGAGGACGGCCGCCTTCTGCGTGAGCGCGAGCCTGACCGCTTCCTCCTGACCGGGGGCGAGGTCGGCGCCGGTGCGGGCGGCCAGCCAGGAGAGAGCCTTGTCCCAGGCCACGTCCTGGAAGGCGGGCATGCGGTCCTCGGGGGTCCGCAGGAGGCGCAGGAGCTGGGCGGAGAGGGAGAGTTCCGCGCGGTAGAAGGGGACGAGGTAGACGGCGGTGACGGACTCTTCGCCGCCGGGGCCGGGGACCGTCTCGCGTACGACGCCTTCCTCTTCGGTGGCCAGCTCCGCCAGGCAGTCGATCACCAGGCCCGTGTCGACCTGGAGCAGCTTCACCGCGTCCGCGATGAGGCGGTCCTCGGGGAGATAGCAGTTGCCCTGGTCGGTGGACTGGGACAGTGCGTACTGCAGGCCTGCCTTGACCCGTTCGGGGCTGTCGTGCGGGATGCCGACGGACTGGGCGATGCGGTCCGCGGTGAGGAAGCCGATGCCCCAGACGTCGGCGGCGAGGCGGTAGGGCTCGTTCTTCACTATGGAGATGGAGGCGTCCGCGTACTTCTTGTAGATGCGGACGGCGATGGAGGTGGAGACGCCCACGCCCTGGAGGAAGACCATGACCTCCTTGATGGCCTTCTGCTCCTCCCAGGCCGCGGCGATCATCTTGGTGCGTTTGGGGCCGAGGCCCGGGACTTCGACGAGGCGCTTGGGTTCCTTCTCGATGATGTCGAGGGTGTCCACGCCGAAGTGGGTGGTGATGCGGTCGGCCATGACGGGGCCGATGCCCTTGATGAGGCCCGAGCCCAGATAGCGGCGGATGCCCTGGATGGTCGCGGGGAGGATCGTCGTGTAGTTCTCCACCGTGAACTGCTTGCCGTACTGCGCGTGGGAGCCCCAGCGGCCCTCCATGCGCAGGGATTCGCCTGCCTGGGCGCCCAGCAGCGCGCCGACGACGGTGAGGAGGTCGCCGCTGCCGCGGCCCGTGTCCACGCGGGCGACCGTGTACCCGTTCTCCTCGTTGGCGTACGTGATCCGCTCCAGGACCCCCTCGACCACGGCGGTGCCTGGCGCCGCTTTTGCCGTTGAGGCCGCTGCTTCTGCTGGACTCGACATGAGCCGACGCTATCGCTCGGCGCTGACAGTGCGGGAGACAGTGCGGGAAGCCTGTGGATAACTCGGTGAGCGCGGCTCGGGCCCGGGCGGTGACAGACCCGAAGGGGCCCGGTCTTTCGACCGGGCCCCTTCGGGTCTCCCCTCCCCTGTCGGCCCTCCGGCGATCCCCCCAGATCCCCCCCACGGAGGTCCCGACGCACAGTACGACCCGCGTCGGGCGGGAAGGGTTGCACGGGCAAGGCCACTAGTTTTTCGGGGTGCCGACGAAGTCGGGCAGAAGTAACTTTTAACGCATGAGCCAAGAATCTCCCGAAACCTCGCCCGGAAGCGGAACCTCTCTGGAGAAGGACGTCCTCGACGAACTCGGCGACGACAAGCTTCAGGAGATCGCGGGGCTTCTCGGTACGGATGCCGCGGGGGCGCAGGACGTGGTGGGCACCACGGTGAGCGCGCTCTCGGGGAACCTGCAGGAGAAGGCGGAGGATCCCGCGGAGGCCGAGGAGGTCGAGCAGGCTTTCGCCGAGGCGACGCCTCCGCAGGGGATCGCCGGGTTCGGGGGGTTCGGGGGGCTTGCGGCGGGCGGGATGCTGTCGGGGGTGCTGGCGAAGATGAGCAGGCCGGTGGCCCAGGCGGTCGCGAAAAGGACGGGGCTGCCCGCGGCGACGGTGACCCGCGTGATCGAACTCCTGATCCCGGTGCTTCTCACGGTCCTGACGAAGCGGGCCCGGACGTCCCCGAAGCCGGGGACAACGGGGTCGCCTGCTGGCGGCGGCGGCATCGGAGACCTCCTGAACCAAATCCTGGGCGGCAAGAAGAGGTAGCCCTGCGGGGGGGGCTGGCTGTCCGGTCGTGGGTGCGGTGCCGCGCCGGTATGTCCGTCCTCGCTATCGTCCGGTGGCCGCCGGGCTACTTCGGAGCTGGAGCGCCGCGAACCGTGCTCCGGGCGGACATACCGGCACGTCCCCTCGCGAGCGTCGCCGACTGCGGCCCATCGTTGGCTGATCGATGGTGCTGCCGGGCAATCGGGTGGGTGGGCGGGAAAAGCTTGTTCGTTCAGGGGGTGGGGGTCAGCAGGCGTGGCTGGCGTAGGCGGTGGTTGTTTGTTTTAGGAGGTCCTTGCCTGGGTGGGTCCATAGGGTTTCGTTGAAGAGCTCTACCTCGATGGGACCCCCGTAGCCCGCCTCCTCCACCAGCGCCCGCCACGAGCGCAGGTCGACCGAGCCCTCGCCGAGCTGGCCGCGGCCGTTCAGGACGCCCTCGGGCAACGGCGTGACCCAGTCGGCCAGTTGGAACGCGTGGAGGCGGCCCGCCCGCCCCGCGCGGGCGATCTGCGCAGGCGCCCGGTCGTCCCACCACACGTGGTACGTGTCCACGCAGACCCCGACCTCCGCGGCGGGAAACAGCTCCGCCAGGTCGAGGGCCTGGGCCAGCGTGGAGACCACGCAGCGGTCCGACGCGAACATGGGGTGGAGGGGCTCGATGGCCAGGCGGATGCCCCGCGAGGCGGCGTAGGGGGCGAGTTCACCGAGCGCATCGGCGATACGGGCGCGCGCCCCGTGCAGGTCCCTGCTGCCGGCGGGCAGCCCGCCGGAGACCAGGACCAGCGTGTCCGTGCCGAGCGTCGCCGCCTCGTCGATCGCCGCCCTGTTGTCGTCGATGGCCGCCACGCGCGCGTGCGGCTCGATCGCCGTGAGGAAGCCGCCACGGCAGAGCGTGGTGACGGACAGGCCCGCGTCGCGCACCAGCTTGGCGGTCTCCTCAAGGCCGTAGGCCTGTACCGGCTCCCGCCAGAGGCCCACCCCAGGGACCCCCAACTCGGTGCACGCGGAGACCAGTTCCGGCAACGACAGCTGCTTGACCGTCATCTGGTTGATGGAGAACCGCGCCAAGGCCTCGCTCACTGCTGGACTCCGTACGTGGTGAGAAGGGACTTCATGCGGGACTCTGCCAGGAGCGGGTCCGGGAAGAGACCCAGGGCGTCCGCCAGTTCGTAGGCGTGCACCAGGTGCGGCAGCGAACGTGCCGACTGGAGGCCGCCCACCATCGTGAAGTGGCTCTGGTGGCCCGCCAGCCACGCCAGGAACACCACTCCCGTCTTGTAGAAGCGTGTGGGCGGCTGGAACAGATGGCGGGACAGCTCGACCGTGGGGTCCAGGCAGGCGCGGAACCCCTTCACGTCACCGGTGTCGAGAAGGCGTACCGCCTGTGCCGCCAGGGGGGCCAAGGGGTCGAAGATGCCCAGCAGGGCGTGGCTGAAGCCCTGTTCGTCGCCCGCGATCAGCTCGGGGTAGTTGAAGTCGTCCCCCGTGTAGCAGCGCACGCCGTCCGGGAGGCGGCGGCGCAGCGCGATCTCGCGCCCCGGGTCGAGGAGGGAGATCTTGATGCCGTCGACCTTGTCGGGGTGCCCGGCGATGACCTCCAGGAAGGTGTCGGTCGCCGCGTCCAGGTCCTCGCTGCCCCAGTAGCCGGTGAGCGCCGGGTCGAACATCGGGCCGAGCCAGTGCAGGATCACCGGCTCGCTCGCCTGCCGCAGGAGGTGGCCGTACGTCTCCAGATAGTCGTCCGGTGACGTCGCCGCCGCCGCGAGGGCCCGGGACGCCATCAGGATCACCTGGGCGCCGGTCGACTCGACAAGCGCGAGCTGCTCCTCGTAGGCGGCGCGGACCGCCGGCAGGTCCGCGGGTCCTGTCAGCTGGTCCGTGCCCACGCCGCAGGCGATCGCACCGTCCACCGACTTCGCCTCGGCGGCGGACCGCGTGATCAGTTCCGCCGCGCCCTTCCAGTCGAGGCCCATCCCCCGCTGAGCCGTGTCCATCGCCTCGGCGACCCCCAGGCCCTGCGCCCACAGATGGCGGCGGAAGGCAAGGGTCGCGTCCCAGTCGACGGCCGCCGGGGAGTCCGGGGACACGTCGGCGCGGGGGTCCGCCACCACGTGTGCTGCCGAGAAGACCGTGCGGGAGGTGAGGACGGAGCCCCCGGCCGCCGCCTCCGCGGGCGCCGGGCGGGGTTCGTACGCGTACGTGGTGCCGTCCACGCGCGGCAGCAGCAGCGTCACTGGGCGATCTCCGGGACCTCGATGCGGCGGCCCTCGGCGGAGGACTTCAGGCCCAGTTCGGCTAGCTGCACGCCGCGCGCGCCCGCGTGCAGGTCCCAGTGGTAGGGCGCGTCCGCGTACACGTGCTTCAGGAACAGCTCCCACTGCGCCTTGAAGCCGTTGTCGAACTCCTGGTTGTCGGGGACTTCCTGCCACTGGTCACGGAAGGAGTGGGTGGCGGGCAGGTCCGGGTTCCAGACCGGCTTGGGGGTGTTGCTCCGGTGCTGTACGCGGCAGTTGCGCAGGCCCGCGACCGCCGAGCCCTCCGTGCCGTCCACCTGGAACTCGACGAGCTCGTCGCGGTTCACGCGGACCGTCCAGGAGGAGTTGATCTGCGCGATCGCGCCTCCCTCGATCTCGAAGATGCCGTACGCGGCGTCGTCCGCCGTGGCGTCGTAGGGCTTGTTCTGCTCGTCCCAGCGCTGCGGCACGTGCGTCGCGGCCAGCGCCTGGACACTGCGGACGCGGCCGAACAGCTCGTGCAGGACGTACTCCCAGTGCGGGAACATGTCGACGACGATGCCGCCGCCGTCCTGAGAGCGGTAGTTCCAGGAGGGGCGCTGGGCGCTCTGCCAGTCGCCCTCGAAGACCCAGTAGCCGAACTCGCCCCGGACGGACAGGATCTGGCCGAAGAAACCGCCGTCGATGAGGCGCTTCAGCTTGAGCAGTCCCGGTAGAAAGAGCTTGTCCTGGACGACGCCGTGCTTGATGCCGGCCGACTGGGCAAGACGGGCCAGTTCGAGGGCTCCCGCGAGGCCGGTCGCGGACGGCTTCTCCGTGTAGATGTGCTTGCCCGCGGCGATGGCCCGCTTGATGGCTTCCTCGCGCGCGGAGGTGACCTGCGCGTCGAAGTAGATGTCGACGGCGGGGTCGGCGAGGACCGCGTCCAGATCCGTCGATACGTCCTTCTCGGGGTCAAGTCCGTGGCGCTCCGCGATCTCCCGCAGTGCGTGCTCTCTGCGGCCCACCAGGACCGGCTCGGGCCACAGCACCGTGCCCTCGGCGTCACCCAGGGGGAGACCGCCCTGCTCGCGCAGGGCGAGCAGGGAGCGGACGAGGTGCTGGCGGTAGCCCATCCGTCCCGTCACGCCGTTCATGGCGATGCGCACCGTCTTGCGAGTCACAGGGGTCCCTCCGTACGCAGGTAAGCGCATAGCAAGCGCTTTCTATCCAAGAAGAAGCTAGCCTGCCGCACAAGGTTCGGACAAGGGCTTCGGACCAGAGCCGTGACCGGAGGACGACGAGATGACCGTGACCCTGGCGGACGTGGCGGCCCGCGCCCAGGTCTCCCCCGCTACCGTCTCCCGCGTGCTGAACGGCAACTACCCGGTGGCCGCGGCCACCCGGGAGCGTGTCCTTCGGGCCGTGAACGACCTCGACTACGTCCTCAACGGGCCCGCGAGCTCGCTCGCCGCGGCCACCTCCGACCTGGTCGGCATCCTCGTGAACGACATCGCCGACCCGTTCTTCGGGATCATGGCGGGCGCCGTCCAGTCCGAGATCGGCGGGCCGGGCGGGCGCGCCGGGGGCGAGCGGATGGCCGTGGTCTGCAACACGGGGGGCTCCCCGGAGCGCGAGCTGACGTATCTGACCCTGCTCCAGCGGCAGCGCGCCGCCGCCGTCGTGCTGACCGGCGGCGCCCTGGAGGACCCCGCCCACGCCGCCGCGATGTCCGCGAAGCTGGCGCGCCTCGCGGACGCGGGCACCCGGATCGTGCTCTGCGGACGGCCGCCCCTTGAGGACTCGGACGCGGCGGTGGCCACCCTCACCTTCGACAACCGCAACGGCGGGCGGCGCCTCACGGAGCACCTGCTGACGCTGGGGCACCGCAGGATCGGGTACGTGGCGGGGCCGATGGAGCGGACGACCACCCGGCACCGGCTCGAAGGCCACCGGGACGCGCTCGCGGCGGCGGGCGCGGGGAACGCCGGGAACGCCGACCAGGACGAGCTGACCGTGCACGGCCCCTACACCCGCCGGTCCGGCTACGAGGCCACCCTCGAACTCCTGCGCCGCGCCCCGGACTTGACAGCGATCGTGGCCGCCAACGACACGGTCGCCCTGGGCGCGTCCGCCGCCCTGCGCGAGCGCGGCCTGCGCATCCCCGAGGACATCTCGGTGGCGGGCTTCGACGACCTGCCGTTCTCGGTGGACGCCGTCCCCGCCCTGACGACCGTACGACTGCCGCTGTACGAGGCGGGCGCCCGCGCGGGGCGTCTCGCCACGGGCGCGGAGGAAGCGCCCCCCGGCGGGGTGGCGACGATCGCCGCGGAGCTGATGGTGCGGGGGTCTACGGCGCCGCCGTGTCGCTGAGCCCTCGATGTCTTTGACGTCACCGGGAAAAGGAGGCTCATATGGCAGTCATGGTCATGGATGCACCCAGCGCCTGGGACGTACTGGACGGCGTCCATCTTCCCCGCGGCTACCGCGTCGAGATCACGGAGGGGAAGATCATCATGACGCCACAAGGTGAGTACCGGTGGAAAGTCATCCTGAAGGCAGCCCCTCAGATCGAGCAGCAGCTCGCCGCGCACGGTGACATCCTCTCGCACGTCATGATCGACTTCCCGTCGAGCCAGTACGGCTACGCACCTGACCTGGCGATCGTGGCCCCCGGCGCCGAGCGCAACAGCCGTGGCCGCTTCGAGTGGCACAGCCTGGAGGCGGTCATCGAGGTCGTCTCGCGGAGCATCCGGGACAACGACTTCGCCAAGAAGTTCCACCTCTACGCGGAATGCGGCATCCCCCTCTACGTGGTCATCGACCCCGAGGACGGGGTCTGCACCGTCCACCGCGGGCCGACCAGGACGGGGAGCTACGAAGACGCGGCGAAGGTCCCGTTCGGCCAGGATCTGGTCCTGCCTCTCCAGGGGCGTGACATCACCATCACGACGGACGGCTTCCCGAAGGCCGGGGACCTGGACTGACTGGACTGATCCGGCGGCAGCGGCGCCGGGGGCGTCGGCCGGGAAAAATCCTCCCCAGCAATCCATGGCGGGCAGCGGCGACGCGGGCGTACCCTTGACTCAGTCAAGGGTAGACCGGCCCGACGCTCCGGAGTGATTCCCTGTGCCGCACGCCACCGACACGCCCATCCATGAGATCCGTGCGTTCAACCGCTTCTACACGAACCTCATCGGCGCCCTCGACTACAGCCGCCAGCTGTACGTCCCGTACACCCTCACCGAGGCGCGCGTCCTCTACGAGCTCCATCACGCCAGTCATCTCGACGCGGCCGATCTGCGCGGTGAACTCTGCCTGGACGCCGGGTACTTGAGCCGTCTGCTCGGCAAGCTCGAGAAGGCCGGGATCGTCGTGCGGGCGCCCTCCGAGCGTGACCCGAGACGCCAGCGCATCACGCTCACCGCGCGGGGGCGCGAGACCGCCGGGCTGCTGGACGAGCGGTCCAGCGAAGCCGTCGGGTCGCTGCTCTCGAACGTCCCGGCCGCCGACCGGCCCCGCCTCGCGGACGCGATGCGCACCGTGCGGGAGATCCTGAGCGGCGGCGGGAGCGGGGCGGCCCCCTCACGCTCGATCCTGCGCGAGCCCGCCCCGGGCGACCTCGGGTGGATCGTGCAGCGCAACGCCGCCCTGTACGCGGCCGAGTTCGGGTTCAACACCGACTACGAGGGCCTTGTCGCCCGGATCGTCGCCGACTTCGCGGAGGATCACGACCCGCACCTGGAGCGGGTGTGGATCGCCGAGCTCGACGGGCGGCCCGCGGGCTGTGTGATGTGCGTGCGCGACGACGCGCCGGGGACCGCCCGGCTGCGGCTCCTGATCGTCGAGCCGGACGCGCGCGGTCACGGCATAGGCGATCAACTCGTGGGCGCCTGCATCGAGTTCGCACGCGGAGTGGGTTACCGCGAGATGGTCCTGTGGACCAACGACATCCTCGGCGCCGCCCGCACCATCTACCAGCGGCACGGATTCGTCCTCGTGGACGAGAAGCCGCACCGCTCCTTCGGCGTCGACCTGGTGGGACAGGACTGGCACCTGCACCTAGGGTCGGCGTCATGAAACTCGCCTTCTCCACCCTCGGTGTGCCCGGGCTCCCCCTGGCCGACGTGCTGAGCCTGGCCACCACCCACGGCTATCAAGGCATCGAGTTGCGCGCGCATCCCGAGGAGCCGGTCCACCCGGGGATCGACCTCGCCGAACGGGCCGACGTGGCCGCCCGGTTCAAGGAAGCGGGCATCGAGATCCTCGGGATCTCCGGGTACGCGCGCGTGGCCGCACCGGGCGACGACGAGCCGGTCCTCGACGACATACGTGCCCTGCTCGCCCTCGCCCGGGACCTGGGCGCCCCCTTCATCCGCGTCTTCCCCGGCGGCGGCACCGAGCAGAGCGCGGAGGAGGCCGACGCGACGGCGGCCCGACGGCTCGGCACCGCGGCCGAGCACGCCGCGGACTTCGGCGTACGCATCCTCCTGGAGACCCACGACTCGCACCGCACGGGCGCCGCGGCGACCCGTGTGCTCGGCGCGGTCGGCCACCGGCACGCGGGCGCCTTGTGGGACGTGATGCACACCTGGCTCGGCGGCGAGTCCCCCACAGAGAGCCACGCGGCCCTCTCCCCCTACCTCGGCTACGTCCAGGTGAAGGACATCGCGGGGGACGGCGACACGACGCCGTTGGGGCTCGGCGAGGGCGTCCTGCCGCTCGCCGAGGTCGTGGACGTGCTGCTCAGCGGGGAGCACCGGGACGGCTGGCTGTGCTGGGAGTACGAGAAGCGGTGGTACGAGGACGCGGCTCCGCTGCCCGAACTCCTGGGCCAGGGAAGGGACTTCCTGTCACGGCTCCTGAACCGCCTCGCCTGACCCCGCCTCGCCCGGCCCCGGCCAGGGACGCCAGGCCCACCCCGCCGACCAGCAGAGCCGCCGCGCACCACCCCAGGGCGCTCACCGACTCGCCCAGGACGAGCCCGGCGGCGGACATCCCGAACACCGGGACCAGGAGCGAGAAGGGGGCGACGGTCGACGCGGGGTGGCGGCGCAGCAGATAGCCCCAGGCGCCGAAGCCGAAGACCGTCGTGATCCACGCTACGTAGACGATGATGCCCGCGCCCTGCCAGTCCAGGGAGCCCAGGGCCGCGCGGTCCGCCGTCGGGCCCTCGAACAGCAGCGAGAGCCCGAGCAGCGGCAGGACCGGGACCGTGCTCACCCACACCATGAAGTTCAGCGCGTCGGGCGGGGAGGCCTTGCGGGTCAGGACGTTCGACGCGCCCCAGCAGGCCGCGGCGGCGATCAGCAGCGCGAAAGCCGTGAGCGGGCCCGCCTCGCCCTCGTCGACGGCCGCGACGGCGATGCCCGCGAGCGCGATGACCATGCCCAACAGGCGTACGCGGCCGGGTCGTTCACCGAGGGCCACGAAGGCGAAGAGCGCCGTGAACACCGCCTGGATCTGGAGGACCAGGGAGGACGTCCCGGCCGGCATCCCCGCGTCCATGCCGATGAACAGCAGCCCGAACTTGGCGACCCCCAGGACGAGTCCGACCCCCACGACCCACTTCCAGGCGACCTTCGGCGGCCCCGCGAAGAAGACCGCGGGCAGCGCCGCCACCAGGAAGCGCAGGGCGGAGAAGAGCAGCGGCGGGAAGTGGTCGAGGCCCACCTCGATGACCACGAAATTGACGCCCCAGACGGCGGCGACGAGGACGGCCAGAAAGACATGTGCGGGTCGCATGCGTCGAGGATCACCCGCCCGGACCATGTAGGACCAGCGCGGATATCTGCATGATGGGATGAAGCAACGCTAACTGGTCGGGTGGCCGCCGAGAGGCACCGCCGACGAATGGGGAGGGCTTCCCGTGCTCGATCTCGCTCGGCTCCGCGCCCTGCACGCCGTCTCCGTGCACGGCACCGTCGGCGGCGCCGCCACCGCGCTCGGCTACACCCCGTCCGCCATTTCCCAGCAGATCGCCAAGCTGGAGCGCGAGACGCGCACCACCCTCCTCGAACGGCAGGGCAGGGGCGTGGCGCTCACCGAGGAAGCCCGTCATCTCGCGGCCACCGCGCAGGAGTTGATGGCGATCGTGGAGCGCGCGGAGACCGAGCTGGAGGAGCGGCGCGGGCTGCCCGCGGGGCGTCTGACCATCGCGGCGTTCGCCTCGGCTGCGCGCGGCCTGCTGCCCGGCGTCCTCGCGGATCTCGCCCACCGGCATCCCGCGCTCGACGCCCGGATGTCGGAGATCGACCCGCATCTCTCCATCGACCTGGTGGCCAAGGGTGCGGTGGACATGGCGGTCGTGCACGACTGGGACATCGCACCGCTGCCGACGCCGCCCGGCGTCGAACAGGCCATCATCGGCGACGACTACTGCGACCTCGTCGTGCCCGCGGGGCACTGGCTCGCGGGCCGCGGTGCCGTGCGCCGCGAGGAGCTGAAGGGCGAGCGGTGGATCACGCAGCCGCCGGGGCTCGTCTGCCACGAGTGGCTGGTCCGCACCCTGCGGGAGGCGGGCTGCGAACCGGACATCGCGCACACCGCGGAGGAGAACCCCACCCTGGTCGCGCTGGTCGCGGCGGGGCTCGGCATCGCGCTCATCCCCCGCCTGGGCCGCGGGCCGATCCCGGACGGCGCGGTCACCGTGCGGCTCGATCCGCTGCCGGTGCGGCGGCTGTACGCGCTGTGGCGGGCCGGGGCGTCGCGGCGCCCCGCGATCGCCGAGACGGTACGGACCCTGCGGGGCCACTGGTCCGACGCGGCGCCGACGAAGCCGGACGCGGCACCCGCGACGCCCGATGGCGCGACCGCGATAGCCGCCGCGGCGCCCGCGACGCGGGCTTCCTGAAGCTCAGGATTCCCGTCCGCACCATTTCCTGAAATCGCCCTCCGACCGGGAACCCTGACGGAGCAACCCTCGTCCAACCGGCGTGCTGCCGGGTGAGTCTCCGCGAGGCGGTGTCGGCATCGCTGCTGGCTGCGAACGCTGACCACCCTCTCTGCCGCCCGCGGCCGGCAGCATGCCGTCACCGGTGCGAACCCCTTCAACAGCGCCGGTGACGGCCCCTCTCCTCCACCGTGGCCGCCGCATCCCTTGACCGGCAGAAATCTTCGGGATATCCGTGACTTCCGGAAAGTTTCCTTCACCAGGCTCCGGCCCGGCTTCCGTCCCCGAAGGAGCGCACATGTCCCACCGCCCCGCCTCCAGACGCACCCTGCTCACCGCCACGGCCGTCGCGGCGACGGCCCTGGCCGCGCCCTCCGCAGCTCACGCGGCGGGCAGCGGCGACCGCGGTCGCGACCGGAAGCTGCGGGAGCTCATCTCCCGCATGAGCCTCGAGGAGAAGGTCGGCCAGCTCTTCGTGATGCATGTGTACGGCCACTCCGCCACCGAGCCCGACCAGGCGGACATCGACGCCAACGTCGAGGAGCTCGGCGTCCGCACCGCCGCGGAGGCGGTCGCCAAGTACCACCTCGGCGGCATCATCTACTTCGGCTGGGCGCACAACACCCGTGCCCCGCACCAGATCGCCGACCTCTCGAACGGCATCCAGCGCGCGGCCCTCACCCCGGACCACCCGGAGCAGTCCCCCACCGCCCGCATCCCGCTGCTCCTCTCCACCGACCAGGAGCACGGCGCCGTCGCCCGCGTCGGCATCCCCGCCACGCTCCTGCCCGGCGCGATGGCCCTGGGCGCCGCGGGCTCGCGCTCCACCGCGCGCAAGGCGGCCCGCATCGCCGGCACCGAACTCCGCGCGCTCGGCATCCGGCAGAACTACGCCCCGGTCGCCGACGTGAACGTCAATCCCGGCAACCCGGTCATCGGCGTACGGTCCTTCGGCTCGGACCCCGAAGCGGTCGCCGACCTGGTCGCCGCGCAGGTCAAGGGCTACCAGGGCACGGACATCGCGTCGACGTCCAAGCACTTCCCCGGGCACGGCGACACCAAGGACGACAGCCACTCCAAGCTGCCGTACATCCACCACACCCGTGAGCAGTGGGAGACCCTGGACGCCCCGCCATTCCGCGCGGCGGTGGCCGCGGGCATCGACTCGATCATGACCGCGCACATCGTGGTCCCCGCCCTCGACCCGGCCGAAGATCCCGCGACGCTCTCCCGCCCCATCCTCACGGGCATCCTGCGCGAGGAACTCGGCTACGACGGCGTCGTGGTGACGGACTCGCTCGGCATGCAGGGCGTCCGCACGAAGTACGGCGACGACCGGGTGCCGGTGCTCGCGCTGAAGGCGGGCGTCGACCAGCTCCTGAACCCGCCGAAGCCGGAGACCGCCTGGAACGCGGTGCTCCAGGCCGTGCGGGACGGCGAGTTGACGGAGGCGCGGCTCGACGAATCGATCCTGCGGATCCTGCGTCTCAAGGCGAAGCTCGACCTCTTCTCCGACCCGTACGTCACCTCGCGCGGTGTCGACCGGGCGGTCGGCACGCGCGCGCACCTCGCTGCCGCCGACCGGATCGCGGAGGAGACGACGACGCTGCTACTCAACACGGACGGGCTGCTTCCGCTGTCGGGGCGCACGCACCGGGACGTGCTCGTCGTGGGCGCCGACCCGGCGTCGCCGTCGGGCACGACGGGTCCGCCGACGGCCGTCATGGGCCGCGAGCTGACGGACCTCGGCTTCACGCCGACGGTGCTGCCGACGGGTACGGCCCCCTCCGCCGCGAAGATCGCCGAAGCGGTGGCGGCGGCCTCGGGCAAGGCCGCGGTGCTCGTGGGCACGTACAACGTGGGGGCGGGCAGCGCCCAGATCGCCCTGGTGAAGGCGCTGGTGAAGGCGCTGGTGGCGACCGGTGTCCCCGTCGTCGCCCTCGCGATCCGCAATCCGTACGACATCGCGTGGCTCCCGAGCGTGGGCGCGTCGCTCGCCGCGTACTGCTGGACGGACGTCGAACTGCGGGCCGCGGTACGGGTGATCGCGGGGCGCGCCGAGCCGCGGGGGCAGCTGCCCGTGCCGGTGCAGCGTGCGGATGACCCGGGGCAGGTGCTGTATGCGGTCGGGCACGGGCTGACGTACTGACCTGTACGCCGCGCCCCCGGCGTGCCACCGCCGGCTGACCCAAAGCACCCCACGCACCTGGTGCGCGCCCGCTCCGGCGGGTCACGCTGGGTGCACGTATCGGGGGGTTCGCCATGCATGCCTTGCTTGGCAGGAACACGGCGTGGTCCGGGGTGGTGCGGGGGTTGCTCGTGCTGCTCGCGGTGGCGCTGTGCGCCGCCGTGACCGGCTGCCAGAAGTCCTCGGATCCGGGGTCGGACGCGTCGGGGAGCCTGAAGGGCCGGCAGCCGGCCTCGTCGGAGCCGTCCGGGCACGGCGTCGTCTTCCTCGCGGTGGACGAGTGCAGTTCGCGGGGCCGCGCGAGCTTCACGGAGGTGTCGTGCACGAGCGAGCGGGCGACGGCCAGGGTCGTCGCCCGTTACGACGGCAAGGTTTCAAAGGGCCCTTCGTGCCCCCTCCACACGGACTTCGTGCTCCACATCAGCGAGGACAGGCCCGCGGCGGACGAGGACGGGACCGGCGATGTGCCGCGGGGCTACGCCTGCATGCGGAACCTGGAGAAGCCGCATCCCGGGGACCCCGGGGGCGGGGGCGGGCCCCGGACGGTGGTCGGGGACTGCGTCTACGCGGCGGGGCGGGGCGAGGTGCGGGAGACGGCCTGCGACGGGTCCGGGACGAAGGCCCCCGAGTACCGGGTGACGGTGGCCGCCGCCGAACGGTCCCTGTGCCCTGCCGCGACACAGCTCTACGTGTCGCTGGGGGGTGCGAAGCCGGTGGGGTGTGCGGTGCGGGTGTGAGCGGGTCCCTGCCGCCGGACGGGCTGCGAGTCAGCCCGTCCGGCGTTTGGGGACGAACCCGGCGAAGCCGATGACGGAGCGGGCGTTACGGCCGCAAGGTCATCTGCTTGTGCTCGTCCTTGCGGTCCAGCTTCGCGTCGTACGGAGCCAGCGGCTTGGGAGAGGCCGAGGTGGAGACACCGGCCCAGGCCTGGATCCGCTCCGTCGCCTTGGCCTTCTCCGCCGGGACGAGACCGGCGACGTTCGCGCCGTGGTTGGCCCCGGGAGCGGTGAAGACGTACGAGTCGTGCTTCGCGCCCTTGGCGGGACGGAACGGCTCGGCACCCCACGGGTCGTTCGCGCCGTAGACGTACAGCATCCGCTGCGCGTTGTGCCGCACCCAGCGGTCGACGTCCTTCATGGCGCCCGACTGGAACTTCATCGGGATGTCACGCGGCACGAAGTTCCGCGGCGGCTGGTAGCCGTAGCGGCTCAGGTCGCCGAGCCAGGGCTGCTTGATGTCGGGCGAGCCCAGCTGCGTACCGGCCTGGTAGTAGTACGGCGTGTACGGGGTCAGGCCCTGGTCGGTGTAGGAGGACCAGCCGCCCACCGCGTCGACGTAGTCGAAGATCGCCTGGTCCGAGGCGGACTTGGCGTCGGGGACGTCGGCGCACGCGGACTCCGGCTGGTACTGCCAGAAGCCCCACACCAGGTCGAGGACGACCGCCTCGTAGGCCTTGTCGAGGTTGCCGACCGTCTTGAAGGTGTAGTCGCCCGCCTCGGCGAACGCGGCGTACTTCTTCTCCAGCGGCTCGCGGCGCACGAGTGCCTCGCGCTGCACGGCCTCCAGCTTGGCCCTGCACTCCTTGGTGCCGACGGTCTCGAAGAACTTGTCGTAGCGCGAGTCCTCCTTGTTCACCACGTCGTTCGGTGCGACGTACGCGACGACGCCGTCCATGTCACGCGGGTAGAAGCGCTCGTAGTACGTGGCCGTCATGCCGCCCTTCGAGCCGCCGGTGGCCACCCACTTCTTGTCGTAGAGGGGCTTCAGCGCCTTGAAGATGCGGTGCTGGTCGCTCGCCGCCTGCCAGATGTCGAGCTTGGACCAGTCGGCCGGCTGGGGACGGGACGGCGTGAAGTAGCGGTATTCCAAGGAGACTTGGTTGCCGTCGATGATCCGCGTCGGCTCGCTGCGGCTGGGGGTCGTGGAGACTCCGTAGCCGCTGGTGAAGAAGGCCGTGGGGCGTGCGGTGTCCTTGTGCAGGACTGTAAGGCGCTGCTTGAAGGTGCCCTTGGAGGGGTGCCGGTGGTCGATCGGCTGGGTGTAGTTGAGGACGAAGTAGCGGTAGCCGGTGTACGGCTTCTCCTCGACCAGGCTCATGCCCGGTATCGCGAGGAGTCGGTCCTTGATGTCGGTGGCCCGCGGTTCGGCGGCGGTGGCCGCCCCTGCCGCACTCGCCGTGCCGACGGTGCCTATGAGCACCACCAGCGACAGAAGCCATCTGAGCGCCTTGCGCATGCACTCTCCCCATAAGTTCACGGTTGCGTCCGCCGGAACTTATCGGAGCAACTCGCTCACTACTAGGGGCTCTTGCGTCACACCAGAACGCAGTACGTCACAAAGGGGGCATCCGTAGCGGCATCGCCCTCAGCAGAGGATCCAGCCCGAGCTGATGCCCCCCGCGCCCACCGCGCCCTTCACCCACACGCACCGATGCCCGGCGTGCACCGTCACCGGGCCCGCCTGGCGCGTGTAGCGGCCCTTGTCCCTGGCCGGGCGGTTGCCGCGGGCCTGGACGCTGACGGACATCGTCTTGCGGGCGCCGGGGCGCTTGGCGACGGTGACGGCGCAGATGTAGCCGCGGCTCTTGTAGACGACGATCTTGCCGGTGCTGAAGGAAAGGGTGCGCACCTTGTGCCCGGCGCAGCGTCCGGACGATGGCTGCGCCTGCGCCGCACCGGCGCCCGCGACACCCAGCAGGAGGGCAGCCGCGAGGACGACGGCGCCGAGCGCAAGGCTCCGCCGTATTCGACCACTGCTCACCGGTATCCCTCCCGACACATCCGCATCAGCGTACTGATGTACGGACGCCTACCGTAGGGCGCCCGGTTGCGCGACCGCCCCGATTCGTTCACCGGCATGATCCATGCGCGAGGCCGTCCGCTAGGCGGCGGACGGCTCCGCCTCCCCGACGAACGTCCGCCACAGCGTCGCGTACCGGCCGTCGAGCGCGAGCAGCTCCTCGTGCGTGCCGTCCTCCGCGACCCGGCCGTGGTCCATCAGGATCACCCGGTCCGCGCGGGCGGCCGTGGTGAGGCGGTGGGCGACGACTAGGGTGGTGCGCTTGCCCGCGATGCGGTCGGTGGCCTGGTTGACCTGCGCTTCCGTGGCCAGGTCGAGGGCGGCGGTCGCCTCGTCGAGGAGCAGGATATCCGGGTCGACGAGCTCCGCGCGGGCCAGGGCGATGAGCTGGCGCTGGCCGGCCGAGAGGTTGCGGCCGCGCTCGGAGACCTCGTGGAGGTAGCCGCCGTCCAGAGTGGCGATCATGTCGTGCGCACCGACCGCGCGGGCCGCGGCCTCCACCTCGGCGTCGGTGGCGTCGGGCCGCCCGTAGGCGATCGCGTCGCGCACCGTGCCCGCGAAGAGGTAGGCCTCCTGCGGGACGACGCCGAGGCGGTGGCGGTAGGCGGTGATGTCCAGGGACCGCAGGTCCGTGCCGTCCACCGTCACCCGGCCGCCGGTCGGGTCGTAGAACCGGGCGACGAGCTTGACCAGCGTCGACTTGCCCGCGCCGGTCTCGCCGACGAAGGCGACGGTCTGCCCGGCGGGAATCCGCAGGCGCACGTCGCTCAGGGCCTCCTCCGGTTCGTCGGCGGAGCCGTACGCGAAGTCCACGTCCTCGAAGGCGATCTCGCCGCGCAGGGACAGGACGTCGAGCGGCTCGTCGGCGGCCTCGGTGGAGGTCGGCTCCCGGAGCAGCTCCTGGATGCGGCCGAGCGAGACGGTGGCCTGCTGGTAGCCGTCGAAGACCTGGGAGAGCTGCTGGACGGGGGCGAAGAACAGGTCGATGTAGAGGAGGTAGGCGACCAGGGCGCCGGTCGTGAGCGTCCCCGCCTCGACGCGGCCCGCGCCGACCCAGAGCACCGCCGCCGCGGCGACCGCCGAGAGCAGCTGTACGAACGGGAAGTAGATGGAGATCAGCCACTGTCCGCGGATGCGGGCCTTGCGGTAGTCGGCGCTGGCCGCGGCGAACTTCTCGCCGCCCATGCGCTCGCGCCGGAAGGCCTGCACGATGCGGAGCCCGGCGACGGACTCCTGGAGGTCGGCGTTGACCACCGAGACGCGCTCACGCGCCAGCTCGTACGCCTTGACGCTGGAGCGGCGGAAGAAGAACGTGCCGATGATCAGCGGCGGCAGCGTCGCGAACACGACGAGCGCGAGCTCCACGTCGATGACGACGAGCGCGACCATGATGCCGAAGAAGGTGACGACGGAGACGAAGGCGGTGACGAGCCCGGTCTGCAGGAAGGTGGACAGGGCGTCCACGTCCGTGGTCATCCGGGTCATGATGCGCCCGGTCAACTCCCGTTCGTAGAAGTCGAGTCCGAGCCGCTGGAGCTGCGCGAAGATCTTCAGGCGGAGGGAGTAGAGGACGCGCTCGCCCGTCCGTCCCGTCATCCGCGTCTCGCCGATCTGCGCCGCCCACTGCACGAGCACGGTGCCAAGCGCGAGCCCGGCGGCCACCCATACCGCGCCGAGCGCGAGCTGCGAGACGCCTTCGTCGATGCCGTGCCGGATCAGTACGGGAAGCAGCAGCCCCATGCCCGCGTCGACGGCGACCAGGAGCAGCGCCAGCAGCAGCGGCTTGCCGAAACCGGCGAGCAGTCTGCGCAGGCCGTAGGACTCCTCAGGGGTGACCGCGCGTGCCTCGTCGATGCCGGGGGTGTCGGTCGCCGGGGGCAGCGCTTCGACCTGTGCGAGGAGTTCGGGCGTCGCGGGCGTCCCGTCCATCGCGGTGTCGCGGGGCTCGCGGTCGCCGGTCCACAGGGCAGGCGTGATGCCGCGCTCGGCGTCGAACTCGGCGTCGAGCTCGTCGCGTACGGAGGTGTCCTCGGGAAGTTCGACCGGGACCGCGTGGCCGGGCGAGACGCCGCCGAGCTCGTCGGGGTCGGTCAGGAGGCGCCGGTAGAGCGGGGAGTTCTCCGTCAGCTCCTCGTGCGTGCCGATGGCCGCGAGCTTGCCGCCGTCGAGTACGGCGATGCGGTCGGCGAGGTTCAGGGTGGAGCGGCGGTGGGCGATGAGGAGGGTCGTGCGCCCTGCCATGACATCGCGCAGCGCCTCATGGATCTCGTGCTCGACGCGGGCGTCCACGGCGGACGTCGCGTCGTCCAGGACGAGCAGCCGGGGGTCGGTGAGGATGGCGCGGGCGAGGGCCACACGCTGGCGCTGGCCACCGGAGAGGGTGAGCCCGTGCTCGCCGACGGTGGTGTCGTACCCGTCGGGCAGCTCGGCTATGAAGCGGTCGGCCTGGGCGGCGCGGGCCGCGGTCTCGATCTCCTCCTGGGTGGCGTCCGGCTTTCCGTACGCGATGTTGGCGCGGATGGTGTCGGAGAAGAGGAAGGAGTCCTCGGGCACCAGCCCGATGGCGGCCCGCAGCGAGTCGGCCGTCAGCTCGCGGACGTCGTGCCCGCCGATGAGGACGGCGCCGTGCGTCACGTCGTAGAAGCGGGGAAGCAGCAGCGAGACGGTGGACTTGCCGCTGCCCGAGGTGCCGACGACGGCGAGGGTCTCGCCGGGCCGGATCTCGAAGGAGAGGCCGTCCAGGACGGGGCGGCTGTCCTCGTACGCGAAGGAGACGTCGTCGAACTCGACGGTCGCCGGAGCGTCGGCGGGCAGCTCCTTGCTGCCGTCCTTGAGCGTCGGCTCGGTGTCGATGAGCTCCAGGACGCGCTCGGCGCCCGCGCGGGCCTGCTGGCCGACGGTGAGGACCATGGCGAGCATGCGTACGGGGCCGACGAGCTGGGCGAGGTAGCTGGAGAAGGCGACGAACGTGCCGAGCGTGATCTGCCCCCGCACGGCCAGCCAGCCGCCGAGCGCGAGCATCGCGACCTGCCCGAGCGCGGGCACGGCCTGCAGGGCGGGCGTGTACTTGGAGTTCAGCCGGATGGTCCGCAGGCGCCCCGCGAAGAGCTTGCGTCCGACCTCCCGGAGCTTCCCGGTCTCCTGGTCCTCCTGGCCGAACCCCTTCACGACGCGTACGCCGGAGACGGAGCCGTCCACGACTCCGGCGACGGCGGCGGCCTGGGCCTGCGCGTACCAGGTGGAGGGGTGCAGGCGGCTGCGGCTGCGCTTGGCGATGAACCAGAGGGCGGGGGCCACGGCCAGCGCGACGAGGGTCAGCGGCACGGAGAGCCACGCCATGATCACGAGGGAGATCACGAAGAGCAGGATGTTGCCGATGGTCATCGGCAGCATGAAGAGCAGGCCCTGGATGAGCTGGAGGTCGCTGGTGGCGCGTCCGACGACCTGACCGGTGGACAGCTCGTCCTGCCGCCGTCCGTCGAGCCTGGTGATCGTCCCGTACATGTCGGTCCGCAGGTCGTGCTGGACGTCGAGGGCGAGCCGGCCGCCGTAGTAGCGGCGGATGTAGGTGAAGACGTAGACGAGGGCGGCGGCGCCGATGAGGGCGCCGGCCCAGGGCCCCATGGAGCGCGTCTTGTCGCCGATGACGTCATCGATGATCACCTTGGTGATCAGCGGCACGAGCGCCATGACGGCCATGCCGGCCAGCGAGGACCCGAGCGCGAGCACGACGTCCTTGGGGTACCGCCACGCGTACCCTGTGAGCCGTTTCGCCCAGCCGGATTTCTCCTGCCGGACCCCGCCCCGTTGCTCCACCACGTGCTGCCTCCCGTCGACCTGACCTGCCGAGAGGCCCAACGCGGCGGGACGAGGATTTCATCCCGCCGCAACAAAGACGGTTCGGAAGTCCTAGGACCACTCAGAGGTGGGCGGCCCCGAACATCCGCCCGAGGGCGCGGCCCGTCAGCTGCTGCCGGGGACCGCCACGAACGCCTCCCGCGGCGTGTCCGTCGGGGCGTAGCGCCCGGCCGCGGAGGCGCTGGGCGTCAGGTCCTTGTGGACGGCCTTGGCGACGCCCTGGATGGTGGCGACGCCGTAGTTCATGGTGCTGTTGCCGTGGGTGAGCACGGAGAGGGTGTAGTCGTGGCCGCCGCCGTTGAACGCGCCGATGCTGTGCACACGCCAGCCGTGCGTGGACCGCTGCAGCCAGCCGTTCTTGACGTGGATCTTGACGCCGGACGGCGCGCCCGCCGGGGTGCCCCAGCGCTGCGAGGAGACGACCTTGTTCATCAGCTTGAGGATGTAGGCGCGCGCGTTGTCGCTCAGGACGGAGTTCTGGGCGGTGACCAGGGCGAGGAGCTTCTGCTCGTCGGCCGCGTTGATCCGGGTCAGGCCCCAGTATCCGCCACTGCCCGGCACCGTGTTCGTCATCTTGGCGGCGCGGAGGAAGGCCTTGATCTTCCCCGTGCCGAGCTGACTCCAGAGCTTGCTGGTCGCCGCGTTGTCCGACTTGGTGATCATGGAGTAGGCGAGGTCCGACTCGCGGGCCGACAGCTTCCGGTCGGTCTTCTTCGCGTCCCACAGGAGCGCCGCGAGGACGGTCACCTTGACGACGCTCGCCGAGTCGAAGGAGGTGCCCGCGCGCAGCGTGCAGGTGGTGCCCGTGGTGCGGTCACGGAGGCCGACCGCGACGGTGCCCTTGCGGTTCTTGAGCGCCGCCGTGATGTCCTTGGTGAGTTTGGCGGCCAGGCCGGACTGCGCGGAGGTGCAGGTGACCTTCGGTGCCGCCGCGGCGACGGCAGGCGTCGCGACGGAGGCCGTACCGAGCGGCACGAGCACTCCTGCGGCGAGACCCGCCGAGAGCACGCGGGCACGCCTGGATATCCCGGATACCGGGTGCTTCATGGAGTTTCCCCATCCCCTTGGTTCTGTACGAGCCCCACAGAGCCCGTACGAGTGCGCCCCCCGGCACACTCACCCCGCATGACTCACGGGTACCGGTGAAAAGTTGCACGACTTGGGAACAGATGACCGATCTGTGACCAGTCCGTGTCCGGATGATCCCTACGGACTGCAGAAAAGTCCCGGCGTCACCCGCTGTTCACGGTGCGACGCCGGGAATTTCTTGCAATCGGCCCCGACTCAGAAAGCAGCCCGGCCTCAGATATGCGTCGGCTCGAACATGCGCAGCACCGCCGGCAGCACGACGACCGAGGGACCGGGAGCCGCCAGCGCCTTCGCGAGGTCGTCACGGAGGCTCTCCGGGGTCGTCCGCACCCCCGGCACCCCGAAGGACTCCGCGAGCGCCACGAAGTCCGGCCGGGAGAGTTCCGTGGCCGTGGGCTCCCCGAAGGCGTCGGCCATGTACTCCCGGAGGATTCCGTAGCCTCCGTCGTCCACGATCAGCCAGGTGACCGGCAGGTCGTGCTGCTTGGCCGAGGCGAGCTCCGCGAGGGAGTACATCGCGCCGCCGTCGCCCGAGACGGCCAGGACCGGCTTCGAGGGGTCGGCGGCAGCCGCGCCGATGGCGGCCGGGAAGCCGTACCCGAGGCCGCCCGCGCCCTGGGCCGAGTGCATCGTGTTCGGGTGCCGCGCGTCGAAGGCGGACCAGGCCCAGTACGCCAGGATCGTCATGTCCCAGAAGGACGGCGCCGTGTCCGGCAGGGCCTCGCGCACCGCGGCGAGCACCTGCTGCTCCAGGGTGAGCTCCTGGGCGGCGATCCGGTCCCGGACCTTGGTGAGCACGGCCTGAACCCGCTCGGGGGCCGAGGCGTCCTCACGAGGCGTGTCGATGGTCTCCAGGAGGGCCGAGAGCGCGAGCCGTGCGTCCGCGTGGATGCCGAGCGCCGGGTGGTTGGACTCCAGCTTCCCGGCGTCGGCCTCGATCTGGATGACCCGGCCGCGCGGCTTGAACGTGTGGTAGTTCGAGGAGAGTTCGCCCAGGCCCGAGCCGACCACGAGAAGGACGTCCGCGTCCTCCAGGAAGTCCGTCGTGTACCGGTCCTCCAGCCACGACTGGAGCGACAGCGGGTGCTCCCAGGGGAAGGCGCCCTTGCCACCGAAGGTCGTGACGACGGGTGCGTTCACGAGCTCCGCGAGCGCGAGAAGCTTCCCCGAAGCATCCGAACGCACGACGCCGCCGCCCGCGATGATCGCCGGGCGTTCGGCGCGCGAGAGCAGGTCGGCGGCGACCGCCGTCAGCTCGGGGCGCGGGACTACCTCTTCCGGGGTCGCGTCCATGGCGGTGACGACGGGCAGGGTCGTCTCCGCGAGCAGCACGTCCTGCGGGATCTCCACCCACACCGGGCCGTGCGGGGCGGTGAGCGCCGACTCCCAGGCCGCCGCGATCGCGGAGGGGATCTGCGAGGCCGTGCGGACCGTGTGGACGGACTTCACGATGTCGCGGAAGGACGCCTGCTGGTCGCGCAGCTCGTGGAGGTAGCCGTGCCGGCCGCCGCCCAGGCCCGCCACCGGGATCTGGCTGCCGATCGCGAGCACGGGCGAGGAGCCCGCCGCCGCCTCCTGGAGGGCGGCCAGTGACGTGAGCGCACCGGGGCCGGTGGAGAGCAGCAGCGGGGCCACCTCACCGGTGATCCGGCCGTACGCGTCCGCCGCGAAGCCCGTGTTGTTCTCGACGCGCATGCCCACGTACGACAGGGACGAGCGGCGCAGGGCGTCGAACATGCCGAGCGCGTGCTGGCCGGGGAGGCCGAAGACCGTCGTCGCGCCGAGGCCCTGGAGGGTCTCCACGACGAGGTCGCCGCCGTTGCGCCCGGCGGGCGGGTTCAGGGCCGCCTCCTTCTGCGCGTCCGTGGGCCGCAGGACTACGTCGTGGTCGTGCGTCACTTGGCCGCCCGCCCCTCCGCGATCTGGCGGGACATGATCGTCGTCAGCTCGTACGCGGTGTGCGAGGCGGCGACGGCCGTGATCTCCGCGTGGTCGTAGGCGGGGGCGACCTCGACGACGTCCGCCGACACGAGGTTGCAGGAGGAGAGCCCCCGCAGGATCTCCAGGAGCTCGCGCGACGTCATGCCGCCCGCCTCCGGGGTGCCGGTGCCGGGCGCGTGGGCCGGGTCCAGGCAGTCGATGTCGATCGAGATGTACAGCGGGCGGTCGCCGATGCGCTGGCGCAGCTGGTCGGCGACCTCGTCGGCACCGCGGCGGTAGATGTCCGCCGAGGTGACGATGCCGAAGCCCATCTTCTCGTCGTCCGTGAGGTCCTGCTTGCCGTACAGCGGGCCGCGCGTGCCGACGTGGGAGAGCGCCTCGGTGTCGAGGATGCCCTCCTCGACGGCACGGCGGAACGGCGTGCCGTGGGTGTACTCGGCGCCGAAGTACGTGTCCCAGGTGTCCAGGTGCGCGTCGAAGTGCAGCAGGGCGACCGGGCCGTGCTTCTTGGCGACGGACCGGAGCAGCGGCAGGGCGATGGTGTGGTCGCCGCCGAGCGTCATCATGCGGGCGCCCGAGCCGAGCAGGTCGTCCGCGGCGGCCTCGATCGTCTCGACCGCCTCGTTGATGTTGAACGGGTTGGCGGCTATGTCGCCCGCGTCCGCGACCTGGGCGAGCGCGAAGGGCGAGGCGTCCTGCGCGGGGTTGTACGGGCGAAGGAGGCGCGAGGCCTCGCGGATCGCGTTGCCGCCGAAGCGGGCGCCGGGGCGGTACGAGACACCGGTGTCGAAGGGCACGCCGACCACGGCGATGTCCGTCTTGCCGCCCACCTCGTCGAGGCGGGGCAGCCGGGCGTAGGTCGCCGGGCCCGCGTACCTCGGCACACGGGAGGAATCGACCGGGCCGCGGGGGGTCGGGGTCTCGGCGCTGCTCATGGTCGGTTTCCTCCTGCTGGTACGAGTGCTGCTGTGCTGCTGGGACAAGTGTCGCGCGGCCCACCGACAGTGGGCCGCGCGCAGGACTAGACGGCCACCGGCGTTTCCGGTTCCGCTTCTTCGGACCCCCGGCCCGCGAGCCGCTCGCGCCAGGCGGCGAGGACCGAGGCGTCGGTGGGCTTCGTGGCGAGGGAGACGACGACGTACACGCCGAGGGAGATCAACAGGCCGTAGTAGATCGGCTCGTTGGCGAGGATTCCGTACCCCCACATGAGCCCGACGACGGAGAGCCCGCCGGCGACGATGGCCGCGAGCGCGCCCTCGGCGGTGCCGCGCTTCCAGAGCAGCCCGCCGAGGATCGGCACGAGAAGACCGGCGACGAGCAGGTTGTAGGCGACGGTCAGCGCCTGGACGACGTCGTTGAGCGCGATGGCGATGCAGACGACGCCGATGCCCATGATCAGGATGAAGAGGCGGTTGCCCTTCACCTCGTCGTGCGGCTCGTCGCCCGCCCCGTCGGACTTCACGGCTCCGCGCAGCCGCGACCAGATGTCGTTGTTGGCGACGGTCGCGCAGGCGATGAGGGCTCCGGAGGACGTGGACATCACGGCGGCGAGGGCCGCGGCGAGCACCAGGCCTCGTACGCCCATGGGCAGCTCGTCCTTGACCATCGTCGCGAAGGCCGCGTCGGCGCTCGGCAGCTTCGGGTACATGACCTTGGCCGCCGTGCCGATGACGGCGCCCGCGATCGCGTAGACGAGACAGTAAGTACCGGCGACGGTTCCGCCGTAGCGGGCGACCTTGTCGCTGCGCGCGGTGAAGACGCGCTGCCAGATGTCCTGCCCGATGAGCATGCCGAACGTATAGATCAGGACGTACGTGAAGATCGTCTCGCCGCCGATGCCCAGCGGGTCGAAGTACTCGGTGGGCAGCTTGGCCTTCATCTCGCTGAAGCCGCCGGCCTTGACGACCGCGATGGGCAGCAGCAGGAGCAGCACGCCGATGGTCTTCACCACGAACTGCACCATGTCGGTGAGCGTGATGGACCACATGCCGCCGAGCGTCGAGTACGCGACGACGATCGAGCCGCCGAGGATGATCGCGATCGTGCGGTTCATGTCGAAGATGACGTCGAAGATCGTGGCGTACGCGATGGTCGAGGTGACCGCGAGCATCAGCGTGTACGACCACATGACGACCCCGGAGATGATGCCCGCGCGTCCGCCGTAGCGGAGGTCGAGCATCTCGGAGACGGTGTAGACCTTCAGGCGGGCGATGCGCGCCGAGAAGAAGACGCTCAGCGCGAGCAGGCCGAGGCCGATCGTGAAGACCATCCAGGCGCCGGAGAGCCCGTACTGGTAGCCGAGGCCGACGCCGCCGATGGTGGACGCGCCGCCGAGGACGATGGCGGCCATGGTCCCGGAGTACATCCACGGTCCGAGGCGGCGTCCGGCGACCAGGAACTCGCTCTTGGACTTGGCGCGGCGCATGCCCCACCAGCCCATCGCGAGCATGCCGGCGAGATAGACGACGATCACTGTGTAGTCGACGGCCATAGGGCCCTCCTTCGCGCACCTCGGTGGCGTGTCGTGCAGATGGGGGTGGGGGGGTGGCAACGACCGGCCTCGGGGACATCCGCCCGTACCCGCGGCCTGGGGTCGGCACGACCTTAGGTGGCCGGAAAGCAACGCTGAAGTGTACGTTTCATCCACTCCCCGTGATCGATATGGATGGAACATCCACCGTGCCGGACCCCGCAACCCTGTCAGGCCCCTCCGCGCCTCCCCCGACCCCGCCGGTCCCGCTCACCGCGCTGCTCGCCCGGGAGGAGCTGGGCCTGCGCCAGATCGCGGGCCCCGACGCCGGGGAGAGCGGGGCGGCCGTCCAGTGGGTGCACACCTCCGAGATGGCGGACCCCTACCCGTACCTCCTGGGCGGCGAGCTGCTGTTGACGGCGGGCGTGCACATCACCGACCCGGTGGGCGCGGGCGTGTACCTGGACGACTATGTGGCGCGGATCGTGGAGGCGGGCGGCGCGGCCCTCGGCTTCGGCGTCGCGCCCGTGCACGACACGGTGCCGCGCGCCCTCCTGACGGCCTGCGACCGCTACGGTCTGCCGCTCCTTGAGGTGCCGCCGCGCACGACGTTCAGCGGGGTCGCCCGCGCGGTGTGGCAGCTGGTGGCGGAGACCAGGCACGCGGAGCTGCGCCGCGTGACGGAGGCCCAGCAGGGCCTCGCCACGGCCGCCGCGCGCCCCGACCCGGTCCCGGCGGTGCTGCGCCAGCTGGCGGCCCGCCTGGGCGGCTGGGCGGCGCTCTACGCCCCGGACGGCGCGGTGCTCCACACGGTGGGGACCGCTCCGGGAGCGGGGGTGCGGCAGGCGGTGCACGACCTCTCCGAAGTCGTCCGCCCGTCGGGACGCCCCGGCCCGGCCCCCGCCTCCGCCACCGACTCCGTGGGCGGCACGCACCTCGCCGCGTACGCGCTGGGCGGCGGGCAGGGGTTCGCGCTCGGGGTCGCCGCCGAGCAGCGCGAACCCGGGGACCACACCATCACCGGGGTGGCCGTCGTGCTGCTCTCGCTCCTGACCGGGAAACACCAGGGTGCCGCCGACTCCGTACGCTCCGCGGCTCTCGTACGGCTGCTGCTCGGCTCGGCGGTGGGCGATGTCGCGCCTCTCCTGGGGGCCGACGAGTGGACCGTGGTGCACGCGCGCGGGGATGCCGGCAACGACCCGGTGGCGCACTCCGTCGCCGCCTCCGCGCTGGCCGCCGCGCTGGGCAGCGGCCTGGTGGACGCGGACGCCGGACAGGACCTCGTACGGCTCCTGCTCCCCGCCGGCCGCGAGCTCACCGGGCAGGAGGGCTGGACCCTGGGCGCCTCCGCCCCCGCCGCCACCGGCGACCTGCCCGCCGCCGACGCCCAGGCGGACCGCGCCCTGCGCCGCGCCGAGGCCACCCGTACGCCCCTGGTCAGGCACCGCGAGGCGGGCATCGCCGCACTGATCGCCCCCGAGGAGGCCACGGCCCACGCGCGCGTGCTGCTGGCCCCCCTCGGCGGCAACGAGGCCCTGACAGGAACCCTGCGCACCTGGCTCTCCCTGCACGGCAGCTGGGACCGCACGGCAACAGCGCTGGGCGTCCACCGCAACACGGTCAGACAGCGCATCACGCGGTGCGGGGCGCTACTGGGGTCGGACCTGGACGACCCGGACGTACGGATGGAACTGTGGTTCGCGCTGAGTAGAGGCCGCTAGGGGGGGCGCCCCCGAAGGGGCGCGGGGAACTGCGCGACCAGCCACAGCCGGCCCGCAGACAAGGAAGAACCCGCCCCGCCCAAGCCAAACGCAGTGCACCTCACAGGTCCATGCTTCGGGACTGCCCGCCACCAGCCGGTTACCGACGGCAGAATGGGGACCATGTCCATACCCAGCCGTGCAGCGCTCGTCGACCACCTCGTCCGTACCCGCATCGCGGGCGATGTCGCCACGCCCCGCGAGAACAACCTCAGCCACTACCGGAAGCTCGCGAACGGCGACCGCCACTACTGGCTCGGCCTGGAGCTCGGCGACCGCTGGACCGACGAGCAGGACGTCCTCGCGGTGATGGCCGAGCGGTGCGGTGTCATCGACGACGACGCGTTCCGGCACGGGCAGGACACCATCGACCCGGAGCTGACGGTCGACGCCCTGGACCGGATGGCGGCGCGCCTCCGTAAGGCGGCGGCCGGCAAGGAGAGGGTCCTTTTCGCCACCGGCCACCCCGGGGGCCTGCTCGACGTGCACCGCGCGACGGCCGCCGCCCTGCGCGCGGCGGGCTGCGAGATCGTCGTCATCCCGGAGGGCCTCACCGCCGACGAGGGCATGGTCTTCCAGTTCGCGGACGTGGCGGTGCTGGAGCGCGGCGCGACCCTGTGGCACACGCACTCCCCCGAGCCGATGAACGCGATCCTGGACGGCCTGGAGCGCGAGGGGCGCCCGCTGCCGGACCTGGTCGTCGCCGACCACGGCTGGGCGGGACGGGCGGGCCAGCGCGGCATCGACTCCATCGGGTACGCGGACTGCAACGACCCGGCGCTGTTCATCGGCGAGGCCGAGGGCACCCTCCAGGTGACCGTCCCGCTGGACGACCACGTCACGAGCCCGCGCCACTACGACCCGATGACGGCCTACCTGCTGGACGCGGCCGGACTCACGGCCACGGGCTGAGCCCTTCCTCGCGCCGCTGCGAGAAGCCCGGCGTGGGGTCCAGGTAGACCCGTCGTACGCCGGGAAAGCGCTCCCGCAGCCGCCGCTCGGCCTGTTCGCAGGCCCACTCGATCTGGGCCGCCGTGGAGGCGTCCCGGAAGTCGACCTTGGCGGCGACCAGCGCCTCGCGCGGCCCTTGGAGCAGCGTCGTCAGTTCGAGCACGGCCTCGATGTGCTCGGAGGCGAGCAGCACCTCGCGGATCTCCTTGCGCATCGGCTTCGGCAGGGGCCGCCCGATGAGGAGCTGGGCGTTGCTGCGGCCGAGCACCCAGGCGACGTACAGGAGGAGCGCGCCGATGCAGAGCGAGGCCACGCCGTCCCAGACGCCGGAGCCGGTGAGCTGCCCGCCGAGCAGTCCGCCCGCGGCGAGCACGAGACCGGCGAGGGCGGCGGAGTCCTCCAGGACCACGGCCTTCACGGCGGTGTCGGGCGTGTGGCGCAGATAGCGCCCGAAGGACGCCCCGAAGCGCGCCGCCTCACCGCGGGCCTGTCTGACGCCGGTGCGCAGTGAGTAGCCCTCCAGAAGGAAGGCGATGGCGAGCACGATGTACGAGATGAGCGGGTCGCCGAGCTCCTCGCCCGCCACCAGGGTGTGGATGCCGTCGTAGAGCGAGAAGACGGCGCCGCCGACGAAGGTGGCGACGGCCGCGAGCATCGCCCAGATGTAGCGCTCGGGGCCGTAGCCCAGCGGATGGTCCTCGTCGGCGGGCTTCTCGCTGCGTTTCAGGGCGGTGAGGAGCAGCACCTCGGTGACGGTGTCGGCCAGCGAGTGGGCGGCCTCGGAGAGCATGGCGCTCGACCCGCTGATGACACCGGCGACGGCCTTGGCGATCGCGATCCCGAGGTTGGCGACGGCGGCGACGATGACGGTGAAGGTGCTTTCGCCGCCGCCCTCGGGCGGCTCGGGCTGGCTGCTGTCGACCGGCTCACTCATGTATCGGACCGTATGTCCGTTCACCGGCGAACGCGAACGACACCTTCCCGAATCACCGGGGAACGCGAACGACGCCTTCCTGAATCACCGTCACCGCGAGCTGCCCGTCCTGCGTCCAGATCCGTGCCTGGCCGAGTCCGCGCCCACCCGACGCCGAGGGCGACTCCTGGTCGTACAGGAGCCATTCGTCGGCCTTGAAGGGGCGGTGGAACCACATGGCGTGGTCGAGCGAGGCACCGACTACGTCACCGACCGCCCAGCCGCCCCGGCCGTGCGCGAGCAGCACCGAGTCGAGGAGCGTCATGTCGGAGACGTACGTGGCGAGGCAGACGTGCAGCAGCGAGTCGACCGTGTGGTTGCCGTAGTCGTCGAGTTTGCCGTTGGTGCGGAACCACACCTGGGAGCGCGGTTCGCGCGGCTGCCCGACGGTGGCCCAGGGCGGCGCGTCCACGTAGCGCAGGTCGACGGCCGCGCGGGCCTCGATCAGCCGCTCGGCGACATGGGCCGGCAGATGGCGCGGCAGCATCTCGGCGGCGGTCGGGAGCGTCTCCGGTGCCGGGGCCGCCGGCATGCCCGTCTGGTGCTCCAGGCCCTCCTCGTACGTCTGGAAGGACGCGGAGAGGTGGAATATCGGCTGCCCGTGCTGGACGGCGACGACGCGGCGCGTGGTGAAGGAGCGGCCGTCACGGATCCGGTCGACGGTGTAGACGATGGGCGCGCCCGGGTCCCCGGCACGCAGGAAGTACGCGTGCAGGGAGTGGGCGGGGCGCTCGGCGGGGACGGTGCGGCCGGCCGCCACCAGCGCCTGGGCGGCCACCTGGCCGCCGAAGACGCGCGGGACGAGCGCCGAGCGGCTCACGCCCCGGAATATGTCCTCCTCGATCTGCTCCAGGTCGAGCAGATCGAGGAGGGACTCAAGTGCCTTGTTCATGAATCAAGTTCTACAGGGCGATCTTTACAGGCCCATGTTCTTGGCGATGATCATCTTCATGACCTCGCTGGTGCCGCCGTAGATGCGGTTGACGCGGTTGTCCGCGTACAGGCGGGCGATGGGGTACTCGTTCATGAAGCCGTAGCCGCCGTGCAGCTGGAGGCACTTGTCGATGACGCGGTGCGCGACCTCGGTGTTGAAGAGCTTCGCGGAGGCGGCTTCGGCGGCGGTCAGCTCGCCCGCGTCCAGGGCCTCCAGGGCGCGGTCGGCGACGGCCTCGGCCGCGTCCACCTCGGCCTGGCAGGCGGCAAGCTCGAACTTGGTGTTCTGGAAGGAGGCGACCGTCTTGCCGAAGACCGTGCGGTCCTGGACGTACTCCTTGGCGAACCGGACGGCGGCCTTGGCCTGCGCGTACGCGCCGTAGGCGATGCCCCAGCGCTCGGAGGGCAGGTTGCTGCCGAGGTAGTAGAAGCCCTTGTTCTCCTCGCCGAGGAGGTCCTCGACGGGGACCTTGACGTCGACGAACGCGAGCTCGGCGGTGTCGGAGGTCTTCAGGCCGAGCTTGTCGAGCTTGCGGCCGATGGAGTAGCCCTCGGACTTGGTGTCCACGGCGAAGAGGGAGATGCCGAAGCGGCGGTCCTCGGCGGTCGGCGCGGACGTACGGGCGCAGACGATCACGCGGTCGGCGTGCACGCCGCCGGTGATGAAGGTCTTGGAGCCGTTGAGGACGTAGTGCGTGCCGTCCTCGGAGAGCTTGGCGGTGGTCTTCATGCCCGCGAGGTCGGAGCCGGTGCCCGGCTCGGTCATCGCCAGGGCCCACATCTCCTCGGCGGAGACGAACTTCTCCAGGTAGCGCTTCTTCTGCTCGTCGGTGCCGAGCGCCTTGATATACGGCAGGGCGAGCAGCACGTGGACGCCGGAGCCGCCGAAGGTGACGCCCGCGCGGGCCGTCTCCTCGTACTGGATGGCCTCGAACTTGTGCGAGTCGATGCCCGCGCCGCCGAACTCCTCGGGGACGCTGATGCCGAAGAGGCCCAGCTCGGCGAGCTTGTAGTAGAACTCGCGCGGCACCTGGCCCGCGGCGAACCACTCCTCGTGGACCGGGACGACCTCGGCCTCGATGAAGGCGCGCAGGGTCTCCCGGAACGCCTCGTGGTCTTCATTGAAAACGGTACGGCGCACGGAAAACTCCTTCGATACGGCACCAGGCTCGGCCAAGCACAACGCGACTAAGCGCTTGCTCAGGGCAACGTTACCCGTCGGTCACCGGACCGTCCAGAGAGAAGTCCTGTCGCTCCCGTCACGCCACCGCCGACGCGAAGGCCCCGCGCGCCAGACCGTGCAGCAGCTCCGCCATGGCCGCACGGCTGGGCAGCGCGTCGCGGCGGCTCAGGTGGGGCGTGGAGTTGAGCAGCCCGAAGACCGCGTGCACACAGACGCGGGCGGCGTTCTCGGCGAGGTCCGGGTAGACCTTGCGCACGACGTCGACCCAGATCTCCACGTACTGCCGCTGGAGCTGGCGGACCAGCTTGCGGTCGGTGTCCCGCAGGCGGTCGAGCTCGCGGTCGTGCAGGGTGATCAGCGAGCGGTCGTCGAGGGCGAAGTCGATGTGCCCCTCGATGAGCGCGTCGAGCACCCGCTCCGGCGAACCGTCCGCTTCGGCCACACACCGTTTGCCGCCGGTCAGGAGCTGCCCGCTGATGCCGACGAGCAGCTCGGCGAGCATCGCGTCCTTGCCCGCGAAGTGGCGGTAGAGGCCGGGTCCGCTGATGCCGACGGCGGCTCCTATCTCGTCCACTCCGACTCCGTGGAAGCCGCGCTCGGCGAAGAGCCGGGCGGCTTCCCTGAGGATCTGCTCGCGACGGGTGGGGGCGTCGGTTCTGGTGGCCATGGAATCAATTCTAGACAGGGCGGTTAGCGCTCGTTAACCTGAACGAAACGCGTTAACGCTCATTAACCACCGAGCGGACCGCGGCCATCGAGTGGACCGAGCAAGGGGGCTCGACTGATGCAGCCGGCACCAGTCCTTGCGAGCGCGGCAGATCCCGCGTCGCAGACCTGGCGGACGAACGAGGCGGGGCACCGCGCCCTGGTCGACGACCTGCGGGCGAAGCTCGCGGCGGCCAGGCTCGGCGGTGGCGAGCGGGCCCGCGCCCGCCATGTCGCGCGCGGCAAGCTGCTGCCCCGCGACCGCGTGGACGCCCTGCTCGACCCCGGGTCGCCCTTCCTGGAGCTGGCACCGCTCGCGGCCGACGGTCTGTACGGCGGAGACGCACCGGCGGCCGGGGTCATCGCCGGCATCGGCCGGGTCTCCGGACGCACCTGCGTGATCGTCGCGAACGACGCCACCGTCAAGGGCGGCACGTATTACCCCATGACGGTGAAGAAGCATCTGCGCGCCCAGGAGGTCGCGCTGGAGAACCGCCTCCCCTGTCTGTATCTGGTGGACTCGGGCGGCGCCTTCCTGCCCATGCAGGACGACGTCTTCCCGGACCGCGAGCACTTCGGGCGGATCTTCTACAACCAGGCGCGGATGTCCGGTGCGGGCGTCCCGCAGATCGCTGCCGTCCTCGGCTCCTGCACGGCGGGCGGGGCGTACGTCCCCGCGATGAGCGACGAGGCGGTGATCGTCCGCAATCAGGGGACGATCTTCCTCGGCGGCCCGCCCCTGGTGAAGGCCGCGACCGGCGAGGTCGTGACGGCCGAGGAGCTCGGTGGCGGCGAGGTCCACTCCCGGGTCTCCGGTGTGACGGACCACCTCGCCGAGGACGACGCGCACGCACTGCGCATCGTGCGGACGATCGTCTCCACGCTCCCCGACCGCGCCGAACTCCCGTGGTCCGTCCGTCCGGTGGAGGAGCCGAAGGTAGACCCCCTCGGGCTCTATGGGGCCGTGCCGACGGACTCCCGCACCCCCTATGACGTCCGCGAGGTCATCGCGCGCGTGGTCGACGGCTCCCGCTTCGCCGAGTTCAAGGCGGAGTACGGCCAGACGCTGGTGACGGGCTTCGCCCACCTCCACGGCCACCCGGTCGGCATCATCGCGAACAACGGCATCCTGTTCTCCGAGTCCGCCCAGAAGGGCGCCCACTTCATCGAGCTGTGCGACCAGCGCGGCATCCCCCTCGTCTTCCTGCAGAACATCTCCGGCTTCATGGTCGGCCGGGACTACGAGGCGGGCGGCATCGCCAAGCACGGCGCCAAGATGGTGACGGCGGTGGCCTGCACGCGCGTGCCGAAGCTGACGGTCGTGATCGGCGGTTCGTACGGCGCGGGGAACTACTCGATGTGCGGCCGTGCCTACTCCCCCCGCTTCCTGTGGATGTGGCCGAACGCCAAGATCTCCGTGATGGGCGGCGAGCAGGCCGCTTCGGTCCTCGCGACCGTCAAGCGCGACCAGTTGGAAGGCCGGGGCGAGGAGTGGTCGGCGCAGGACGAGGAGGCCTTCAAGGACCCGGTCCGCGCCCAGTACGAACAGCAGGGCAACGCCTACTACGCCACGGCCCGGCTGTGGGACGACGGCGTGATCGACCCCATGGAGACCCGGCAGGTCCTGGGCCTCGCCCTGACCGCGTGCGCCGAGGCACCACTGGGCGAGCCCGGCTTCGGCGTCTTCCGGATGTGAGGGGCGGACGATGAGCGACTTCCAGCAAGGGACCACCCCGGGGAGAGGGACCATGTTCGACACGGTGCTCGTCGCCAACCGCGGCGAGATCGCGGTCCGCGTCATCCGCACGCTGCGCGCGCTCGGCGTCCGCTCGGTCGCGGTCTTCAGCGACGCGGACGCGGACGCCCGGCACGTACGCGAGGCGGACACGGCCGTACGGCTCGGTCCGCCGCCGGCCACCGAGAGCTATCTGTCCATCGAGCGCATCCTGGAGGCGGCGGCCCGGTCCGGCGCCCAGGCGGTCCACCCGGGGTACGGCTTCCTCGCCGAGAACGCGGAGTTCGCGCGGGCCTGCGAGGCAGCCGGGCTCGTCTTCATCGGGCCGCCCGCCTCGGCGATCGACCTGATGGGCGACAAGATCCGCGCCAAGGAGACGGTCGAGGCGGCCGGGGTCCCGGTGGTCCCCGGCTCGTCGGGCAGCGGCCTCACCGACGCCCAACTGGCCGACGCGGCACGGGAGATCGGCATGCCGGTGCTGCTCAAGCCGTCGGCGGGCGGCGGCGGCAAGGGCATGCGCCTGGTGCGGGACGCCGCGCTGCTCGCGGACGAGATCGCCGCCGCGCGGCGCGAGGCGCGGTCCTCCTTCGGTGACGACACGCTGCTCGTGGAGCGGTGGATCGACCGCCCCCGGCACATCGAGATCCAGGTCCTCGCGGACGGCCACGGGAACGTGGTCCACCTCGGTGAGCGCGAGTGCTCCCTCCAGCGCCGCCACCAGAAGATCATCGAGGAGGCGCCCAGCGTCCTGCTCGACGAGGCCACGCGCGCGTCGATGGGCGAGGCGGCGGTCCAGGCGGCGCGCTCCTGCGGCTATGCGGGCGCGGGCACGGTGGAGTTCATCGTGCCGGGCAAGGACCCGGCGTCGTACTACTTCATGGAGATGAACACCCGCCTCCAGGTGGAGCACCCGGTGACGGAGCTCATCACCGGCATCGACCTGGTGGAGTGGCAGCTGCGGGTCGCCGCCGGTGAGGAACTCCCGTACGGGCAGCAGGACATCACGCTCACCGGCCACGCGATCGAGGCCCGCGTCTGCGCCGAGGACCCTTCGCGTGGCTTCCTGCCGTCCGGCGGGACGGTCCTGGCGCTGCACGAGCCGCAGGGCGACGGCGTGCGGACCGACTCCGGACTGAGCGAGGGCACGGAGGTCGGGAGTCTGTACGACCCGATGCTGTCCAAGGTCATCGCATACGGCCCCGACCGCCCCACCGCACTGCGCAAACTGCGGGCCGCGCTCGCGGAGACGGTCACCCTGGGGGTGCCGACGAACGCGGGGTTCCTGCGGCGGCTTCTCGCCCACCCGGCGGTGGTGTCCGGGGAGTTGGACACCGGCCTCGTGGAGCGTGAGGCGGAAGGCCTCGTCCCCGAAGGAGTGCCCGACGAGGTGTACGAGGCGGCGGCAGCCGTCCGCACCGCCGCCCTCGAACCCACCGGTGACGGCTGGCGGGACCCGTTCGCGGAGCCGAAGGGCTGGCGCCTCGGCGGCACCCCGGCCCCGCTGACGCACCACCTGCGCGTCCCGGGCCACGAGCCCGTCGCGCACATCGCGGGCGCCGGCCACCGCACTGTGGGGCCCGGCCGCGTCACGGTGCACGTGGACGGCCTCACCCACACCTTCCACCGCGCCGCCGACTGGCTCGGCAGGGACGGCGACGCCTGGCACGTCCAGGACTTCGACCCCGTGGCGGCGAGCCTCACCGGCGCCGCCCACAGCGGCGCCGACGCCCTCACGGCACCCATGCCCGGCACGGTCACGGTGGTCAAGGTGTCCACCGGCGACCACGTGACCCAGGGGCAGAGCCTCCTGGTGGTGGAGGCCATGAAGATGGAGCACGTCATCTCCGCCCCGCACGCGGGCACCGTCAGCGAACTCGATGTCACACCGGGCTCGACCGTCGCCATGGACCAGGTCCTGGCCGTGGTGATCCCGGACGAGGCGGAGGGAGACAAAGAATGACCACCGACGCCCGGACGACCGGCCTCCCCATGACCGTCCCCACCCAGGACCTCCCGCCCCGCGTCCGCATCCATGAAGTGGGCGCACGGGACGGCCTGCAGAACGAGAAGGCGGTCGTCCCCACCGAGATCAAGGCGGAGTTCATCCACCGCCTCGCCGCCGCGGGCCTCACGACCGTCGAGGCGACCAGCTTCGTGCACCCCAAGTGGGTGCCCCAACTGGCCGACTCCGAGCAGCTGTTCCCGCTGCTGCGGGACGTGCAGGAGGCCGGGACGAAGCTCCCCGTCCTGGTGCCGAACGACCGGGGCCTGGACCGCGCCCTGGCGCTGGGCGCCCGCAGCGTCGCCGTCTTCGTCAGCGCCACGGAGTCCTTCGCCAAGGCCAACCTCAACCGCACGATGGCCGAGGCGCTCGCCATGTCGGAGCCGGTGGTGGCCCGCGCGCGCGAGCAGAAGGTGCATGTGCGGGGCTACCTCTCCATGTGCTTCGGCGACCCGTGGGAGGGCCCGGTGCCCATCGCCCAGGTCGTCCGCACCGCGAAATCCCTCCTGGACATGGGCTGCGAGGAGCTGAGCCTCGGCGACACCATCGGCGTGGCCACCCCGGGTCATGTCCTGTCCCTCCTGGCCGAGTTGAACGAGGAGGGCGTGCCGACGGACCGCATCGGCGTGCACTTCCACGACACGTACGGCCAGGCGCTCTCGAACACCCTCGCCGCCCTGCAGCACGGCGTGCACACGGTCGACGCGTCGGCAGGCGGCCTCGGCGGCTGTCCGTACGCGAAGAGCGCCACCGGCAACCTCGCCACCGAAGACCTCGTATGGATGCTCGACGGCCTCGGCATCGAGACCGGCGTCGATCTCGGCAAGCTCACCGCCACGAGCGCGTGGATGGCCGAACAACTGGGCCGACCCAGCCCGTCCCGCACCGTCCGTGCCCTGACGGGCACCTCCCACCAGGAGCAGTGAAGAACGATGGATCACCGTCTGTCCCCCGAGCACGAGGAACTCCGCCGCACCGTCGAGGAGTTCGCGCACGAGGTCGTCGCCCCGAAGATCGGCGATCTGTACGAGCGCCACGAGTTCCCGTACGAGATCGTCCGCGAGATGGGCCGCATGGGCCTGTTCGGTCTGCCCTTCCCCGAGGAGTACGGCGGCATGGGCGGCGACTATCTCGCCCTCGGCATCGCGCTTGAGGAGCTGGCGCGGGTCGACTCGTCGGTGGCGATCACCCTGGAGGCGGGGGTCTCGCTGGGCGCCATGCCGATCCACCTCTTCGGCACGGACGAGCAGAAGCAGGAGTGGCTGCCCCGGCTCTGTTCCGGTGAACTCCTCGGCGCCTTCGGCCTGACCGAGCCGGACGGCGGCTCGGACGCGGGCGGCACCCGTACGACCGCGGTGCGGGACGGCGACGAGTGGGTGATCAACGGCTCCAAGTGCTTCATCACGAACTCCGGCACGGACATCACCGGCCTGGTCACGGTCACCGCCGTCACCGGCCGCAAGGCGGACGGCCGTCCGCTCATCTCCTCGATCATCGTGCCGTCCGGGACCCCCGGGTTCACGGTCGCGGCGCCGTACTCGAAGGTCGGCTGGAACGCCTCGGACACCCGCGAGCTGTCCTTCGCCGACGTACGCGTTCCGGTGGCGAATCTCCTCGGTGAAGAGGGCCGCGGCTACGCCCAGTTCCTGCGGATCCTGGACGAGGGCCGGGTCGCGATCTCCGCGCTCGCGA
Organism: Streptomyces sp. NPDC032198; assembly: GCF_040636975.1. Lineage (NCBI taxonomy): Bacteria > Bacillati > Actinomycetota > Actinomycetes > Kitasatosporales > Streptomycetaceae > Streptomyces > Streptomyces sp. NPDC032198. The sequence continues at coordinate 134,813 of NZ_JBEZVL010000009.1, forward strand.
CGGGCCTCGCACAGGGCTGCGTCGACGAGTCCGTGAAGTACGCCAAGGAGCGGCACGCCTTCGGGAAGCCGATCGGGGCGAACCAAGCGATCCAGTTCAAGATCGCCGACATGGAGATGCGGGCTCACATGGCCCGGGTCGGCTGGCGGGACGCCGCGTCACGGCTCGTCGGCGGTGAGCCCTTCAAGAAGGAGGCGGCGATCGCGAAGCTCTACTCCTCCACGGTCGCCGTCGACAACGCGCGCGAGGCCACCCAGATCCACGGCGGGTACGGCTTTATGAACGAGTACCCCGTGGCACGGATGTGGCGGGACTCCAAGATCCTGGAGATCGGCGAGGGCACCAGCGAGGTCCAGCGCATGCTGATCGCCAGGGAGCTGGGATTCGCGGGATAGCCACGCCCGCGATGGGGAAGGCGAGCGCGGGGGCCACTGGACATCAGCTTAGGTTAGGTTAGCCTAAGCGCTAGTTCCGGCCAGTGGCCCCGCCGCGCCGCCGTCCTCACGAAAGCAGAGACCTTCATATGTCCCACGCCCGCTTCCCTCAGCCCTCCCGCCGCGGCATCCTCGCCGCCGGCGGTGCCCTCGGCCTCACGGCCCTGCTGGCAGCCTGCGGTGACGAGAAGAAGGACGGCGCGGGCAAGGAGAGCGCCGGCGACTCCGGTCCCTGGAGCTTCAAGGACGACCGCGGCACGACCGCCAAGAGCGAGGGCACCCCGAAGAACATCGTCGCCTTCACCGGCGTCGCCGCCGCCCTGTTCGACTACGGCATCGAGGTCAAGGGCGTCTTCGGCCCGACGAAGACCTCGGACGGCAAGGCCGACGTCCAGGCCGGCGACATGGACGTCAGCAAGCTGACGATCCTCGGCAACGAGTGGGGCAAGTTCAACATCGAGAAGTACGCGAGCCTCGCTCCCGACCTCCTCGTCTCCACGATGTTCGACACGGCGGGCACCCTCTGGTCCGTTCCCGAGGACAGCAAGGACAAGATCCTCAAGCTCGCCCCCAGCGTCGGCATCAGCGTCTACGACCGCCAGATGACCCAGCCCCTCCAGCGTCTCCTCGCGCTCGCCGAATCGCTCGGCGCGGACGTGAAGGCCGAGAAGGTCGTCAAGGCGAAGAAGCGCTTCGAGGCCGCCGCCGAGCGGCTGCGCAAGGTCGCCAAGGCGAACAAGGACATCAAGGTCCTCGTCGGCTCGGCGAGCCAGGACATCTTCTACGTCTCCGGCACGAACCTCTCCGCGGACCTGGAGTACTTCAAGTCCCTGGGCGTGAACTTCGTCGAGCCGTCCGAGGCCGCCAAGAAGGCGAGCGGCGGCTGGTTCGAGAACCTGAGCTGGGAGAACGTCAACAAGCACGCCGCGGACGTCATCATGATGGACAACCGCACCGCCACCCTCCAGCCCGCGGGCCTGGGCAAGGACAAGCCGACCTGGGCGAAGCTGCCCGCGGTCAAGGCCGGACAGGTCATCCCCCGCGTCACCGAGCCCATCTACTCGTACGACAAGTGCGCCCCGATCCTCGAGGACCTCGCCGACGCGATCGAGAAGGCCAAGAAGGTCAGCTGACACCCGCTGGACCCCGCGCACGAGCACAGCCCTCTCCGCATTCCGGAGAGGGCTGTTCCGTTTTCGTGTCTCCTGGTGACGACAAGGACCCCCTGGGTTTAACCCGCAAGGAAGTTAGGTTAGGCTTACCTCACTTCCCCCAAGTCCCCTCACCCAGAGGAAGTTCATGCGCTCGCACCTGCTCAACGACACCACCGCGGAGCGTTACCGCAGTTCCGTGACCGAGGGAGTCGAGCGGGTGGCGGCCAGAATCGCCACCACCTCCCGCCCTTTCACCGGCATCTCCGTCGACGAACTCGCGCCCCGCATCGAGGCCGTCGACCTGGACGAGCCCCTGCACGACACCATCGCCGCCCTGGACGAGCTCGACGAGCTCTACCTGCGCGACGCCGTGTACTTCCACCACCCCCGCTACCTCGCGCACCTCAACTGCCCGGTCGTCATACCGGCCGTGCTCGGCGAGGCGGTGCTCTCCGCGGTCAACTCTTCCCTCGACACGTGGGATCAGTCCGCGGGCGGCACACTGATCGAGCGCCGTCTCATCGACTGGACCGCCGAACGCATCGGGCTCGGCCCGGCCGCCGACGGCGTCTTCACCAGCGGCGGCTCGCAGTCCAACCTCCAGGCCATGCTGCTCGCCCGCGAGGAGGCCGCGAAGGCGGGCAAGTCGGCCACCGAACTGCGCATCTTCGCCTCCGAGGTCGGCCACTTCAGCATCCAGAAAGCCGCGACGCTGCTCGGCCTCGGCGAGGACGCCGTGATCGTCATCCCCACCGATCACGACAAGCGCATGCAGACCGTGGCACTCGCCCGCGAGCTGGAGCGCTGCCGCGACAACGACCTCACCCCCATGGCGGTCGTCGCCACCGCCGGCACCACCGACTTCGGCTCCATCGACCCGCTCCCCGAGATCGCCGAACTCTGCGAGCAGTACGGCACCTGGATGCACGTCGACGCGGCGTACGGTTGCGGTCTGCTCGCCTCGCGCAAGAACCGCGGGCGCATCGACGGCATCGAGCGCGCCGACTCCGTGACCGTCGACTACCACAAGTCCTTCTTCCAGCCGGTGAGTTCCTCCGCCGTCCTGGTGCGGGACCGCTCCACGCTGAGCCACGCGACGTACCACGCGGAGTACCTCAACCCACGCCGCATGGTGCAGGAGCGCATCCCCAACCAGGTCGACAAGTCCCTGCAGACCACGCGGCGCTTCGACGCCCTGAAGCTGTGGATGACGCTGCGCGTGATGGGCGCCGACGCCATCGGCGAGCTCTTCGACTCCGTCTGCGACCTGGCCGTCGAGGGCTGGGAGCTGCTCGCCGCCGACCCCCGCTACGACGTCGTGGTGGAGCCCCGGCTCTCCACGCTCGTCTTCCGCTACATCCCCGAGTCGATCTGCGACCCGTCCGCCATCGACCGCGCCAACCTCTACGCCCGCAAGGCCCTGTTCGCCTCCGGTGACGCCGTCGTCGCGGGCACCAAGGTCGGCGAGCGCCAGTACCTCAAGTTCACCCTGCTCAATCCCGAGACCACGGTCGCCGACATCACGGCCGTCCTCGATCTGATCGCCGGCCACGCCGAGCAGTACCTGGGAGAGACCCTTGACCGCGCTTCCTGATCACCGGGAACCACTGGAACCGATGGAACCACTGGACTTCATCGGTATCGGCCTTGGCCCCTTCAACCTCGGCCTCGCCTGCCTCACCGAACCGATCGACGAGCTGACCGGCCTCTTCCTGGAGTCCAAGCCGGACTTCGAGTGGCACTCGGGCATGTTCCTGGAGGGCGCCCACCTCCAGACCCCGTTCATGTCGGACCTCGTCACCCTCGCGGACCCGACGTCTCCGTACTCCTTCCTCAACTACCTGAAGGAATCCGGGCGGCTGTACTCGTTCTACATCCGCGAGAACTTCTATCCGCTGCGCACCGAGTACAACGACTACTGCCGCTGGGCCGCCGCGAAACTCTCCTCGGTCCGCTTCAGCACGACGGTCACCGAGGTGACGTACGCAGATGACCTGTACGTCGTGCACACCTCCACCGGCGACACGTTCCGCGCCCGCCACCTCGTCCTCGGCACCGGCACCCCGCCGCACATCCCCGAGTCGTGCGCGGACCTCGGCGGGGACTTCATCCACAACTCCCGCTATCTGCAGTCCAAGCAGGAGCTCCAGAAGAAGGAGTCGATCACGCTCGTCGGCAGCGGCCAGTCCGCCGCCGAGATCTACTACGACCTCCTGAGCGAGATCGACGTCCACGGCTACCGGCTCAACTGGGTCACGCGCTCCCCCCGCTTCTTCCCCCTCGAATACACGAAGCTGACGCTGGAGATGACCTCTCCGGAGTACGTCGACTACTTCCACGAGCTGCCGGAGGCGACCCGCTACCGCCTCCAGGACCAGCAGAAGACGCTCTTCAAGGGCATCGACGGCGACCTGATCAACGAGATCTTCGACCTCCTCTACCAGAAGAACCTCGGCGGCCCGGTGCCCACGCGGCTGCTCACCAACTCCTCGCTGCAGAGCGCCCGTCACGAGAACGGCACCTACACCCTGGGCCTGCGCCAGGACGAGCAGGGCAAGGACTTCGAGCTGGAGTCCGAGGGCCTGATCCTGGCCACCGGCTACCAGTACGTCACGCCCGACTTCCTGGAGCCCGTGCGCGACCGCATCCGCTGGGACGGCCGCGGCCGCTTCGAGGTCGCCCGCAACTACTCGATCGACACCACGGGCCGCGGCATCTTCCTGCAGAACGGCGCCGTGCACGCCCACTCGTTGACCAGCCCCGACCTGGGCATGGGCCCCTACCGCAACGCGTACATCATCGGTGAGCTGCTCGGCGCGGAGTACTACCCCGTCGAGAAGTCCATCGCGTTCCAGGAGTTCGCCGTATGACCACAGAACCCGAGTTGACCCTCCGGCCCCTCGACCCCCTGAAGGACGCCGAGCTCCTGCACGGCTGGGTCACCCACCCCAAGGCCTCGTTCTGGATGATGCAGGACGCGACGCTCCCGGACGTCGAGCGCGAGTACATGGCGATCGCCGCCCACGAGCACCACGACGCGTTCATCGGCCTCCACAAAGGCGTCCCCGCCTTCCTCATGGAGCGTTACGACCCCCGGTACGTCGAGCTCGTCGGTCTCTACGAGCCGCAGCCCGGCGACGTGGGCATGCACTTCCTCACCGCGCCCTCCGACGTCCGCATCCCCGGCTTCACCCGGGCCGTGATCACCAAGGTCATGGAGACGCTCTTCGCCGACCCGGCGACCGAGCGCGTCGTCGTCGAGCCCGACGTCGACAACAAGGCCGTGCACGCCCTCAACGAAGCCGTCGGTTTCCGGGCGGCCGAGGTCATCCAGAAGCCGGAGAAGAAGGCTCTGCTGAGCTTCTGCACCCGCGAGCAGTTCGAAGAAGCAGTACGCGAAGAAGCAGTACGCGAAAGGGAATCGGCGATATGACCCTGTCCGACGCCACGGCGCACCTCTCTCCCGAGCGCTGGGAGCAGGCCAACCGCCTCCTCATCCGCAAGGCCATCGCCGAGTTCTCCCACGAGCGACTCTTCACCCCGGAGCCACTGGGTGAGGACAAATACGTCATCCGCAGCGACGACGCCCTGACCCGCTACCGCTTCACCGCCAAGCGGCTGCGCCTGGACCACTGGCAGGTCGACGCCGACTCGATCTCCCGGCACCGCGACGGCACCGAACTCCCGCTGAACGCCCTCGACTTCTTCGTCGAGCTGCGTACGGCGCTCGGCCTGAGCGACGAGATCCTGCCGGTCTACCTGGAGGAGATCTCCTCCACCCTCTCCGGCACCTGCTACAAACTCACCAAGCCCGCGATTCCCTCCGCCGAGCTCTCCCGCTCGGGCTTCCAGGAGATCGAGACGGGCATGACCGAGGGCCACCCCTGCTTCGTCGCCAACAACGGCCGGCTCGGCTTCGGCGTGCACGAGTACCTCTCGTACGCCCCCGAGACCGCGAGCCCCGTACGGCTCGTGTGGCTGGCCGCGAGCAAGGAGCGGGCCGCGTTCACGGCGGGCGCCGGCATCGACTACGAGTCGTTCCTGCGCGCCGAGCTCGGCCAGGAGACCCTGGACCGCTTCGACCGCAGACTCCGCGACCAGGGCCTGGACCCGGAGGACTACCTCCTGATCCCGGCGCACCCCTGGCAGTGGTGGAACAAGCTCTCCGTGACCTTCGCCGCCGAGGTCGCGCAGCGGCACCTGGTCTGCCTGGGCGAGGGCGACGACGAGTACCTTGCCCAGCAGTCGATCCGTACGTTCTTCAACAAGAGCGAACCGGCCAAGCACTACGTCAAAACGGCCCTCTCGGTCATCAACATGGGCTTCATGCGCGGACTTTCGGCCGCGTACATGGAGGCGACCCCGGCGATCAACGACTGGCTCGCGAATCTCATCGACACCGACGAGACCCTGAAGTCGACCGGCCTCACGATCATCCGCGAGCGCGCGGCCGTCGGCTATCGCCACCTGGAGTACGAGGCCGCGACCGACCGCTACTCCCCGTACCGCAAAATGCTCGCCGCCCTGTGGCGCGAGAGCCCCGTCCCGTCCCTGGCCGAGGGCGAGCAACTGGCCACGATGGCCTCGCTGTTGCACACCGACCTGGAGGGCGCGTCCTTCGCGGGCGCCCTCATCGAGCGCTCGGGGCTCACCCCCGCCGAGTGGCTGCGCGGCTACCTGCACGCCTACCTGACGCCGCTCCTGCACAGCTTCTACATGTACGACCTCGTCTACATGCCGCACGGCGAGAACGTCATCCTGGTCCTGAAGGACGGCGTCGTACAGCGGGCGATCTTCAAGGACATCGCCGAGGAGATCGCGGTCATGGACCCGGACGCGGTGCTCCCGCCCGCGGTCGAACGCCTGCGGGTCGAGGTCCCCGACGACCAGAAGCTCCTGTCGATCTTCACGGACGTCTTCGACTGCTTCTTCCGCTTCCTGTCCGCGCATCTCGTCACCGAGGGCCTGGTGGACGAGGAGACGTTCTGGGGCGCCGTCGCCGAGTGCGTGACGACGTACCAGGAGGCCACGCCCCAGCTGGCCGACAAGTTCAAGCAGTACGACATCTTCGCCCCGGAGTTCGCGCGCTCCTGCCTGAACCGGCTCCAGCTGCGGGACAACGAACAGATGGTGGACCTCGCCGACCCGGCGGGGGCGCTCCAGCTGGTCGGGACGCTGAGGAACCCGATCGCGTAAAGCGGTACCGCACAAGCCGAGTGGGCTCCAGGGACGGTCCCCTGGAGCCCACTCCTGTCCGTACGTCAGGTGCCTACTTGCCCGGCCACGGCACGTCCGGCGCCTTGTAGTACCCGATCCCGAGCGCGTCCCAGCGCGGCCCCTGCTGGGCGAGCCGCACCTTGTACGCGTCCCAGTCGTGCGTCGACGCGGGCGACCAGCCGAGCTCGGCGATGCCGGGAAGGCGCGGGAACGCCATGTACTCGATGTGCGCCGACGTCGAGAGCGTCTCGGACCACAGCGGCGCCTCGACGCCCTGGATCGACTCGGCGGGCGCGCCCTTGAGGTACGTCCCCGGGTCCCAGTCGTAGCTGCGCCGCGTGGAGACGTAGCCCGCCCAGGACAGACCCAGCGGGGTGTCCTTGTCGTACTTCATGTCGAGGTAGGCGCGGTCGGCGGGCGAGAGGACCAGCTTGGTGCCGTTCTTCGCCGCGTTCACGACCTGCTCGCGCTCGGCGGCGCCGGTGGCGTCGTAACCCCAGTACTGCGCGAGGGCGCCCTTGGCGGGCGTGGCGCCGGTCAGCTGGTGCCAGCCGATCGCGGTCTTGCCGTACTTGGCGACCACCGGCTGGACCTTGCTCATGAACGCCACGTAGTCCTCGTGGCTGGTGGAGTGCGCCTCGTCGCCGCCGATGTGGATGTACTTGCCGGGCGTCAGGGCGGCGATCTCGCGGATCACGTCGTCCACGAAGTCGTACGTCACGTCCTTCTTGACGCAGAGCGAGCTGAAGCCGACCTCGGTGCCGGTGTAGAGCGGGGGCGCGACGCCGTCGCAGTTCAGCTCGGCGTACGAGGCGAGTGCGGCGTTCGTGTGACCCGGCATGTCGATCTCGGGGATCACTTCGAGCTGCCGCGATGCCGCGTACTTGACGATGTCCTTGTACTGGGCCTTCGTGTAGTAGCCGCCCTGGCCGCCGCCGACCTGCGTGGAGCCGCCGTACGTGGCGAGCCTGGGCCAGGAGTCGATGGCGATGCGCCAGCCCTGGTCGTCGCTGAGGTGCAGGTGCAGCTTGTTGACCTTGTAGAGCGACATCTGGTCGATGTAGCGCTTGACCTTGTCGACCGAGAAGAAGTGCCGCGACACGTCGAGCATCGCGCCGCGGTGCGCATAGCGGGGCGTGTCCTTGATGGTGCCGCCCGCGACCTTCCAGGGGCCCTTCTGCCGGGTCCTCTTCTCGGCCGCCGCGGGCAGTTGCTGGCGCAGCGTCTGGACGCCGTAGAAGAGCCCGGCGGGCTTGCGGGCCGTGATGGTGAGGGAGCCCCGCCCGGACTCCAGGCGGTAGCCCTCGTTCCCCAGGGACGTGTCCTTGGCGCTCAGGCGCAGCCGGATGCCGTCGCGGCCCTCGTCGTCGGTCACCTTCAGGGGGTAGCCGGTGGAGGGGCGCAGGACCTCGGCGAGGTAACCGCCGATCGCGCGCGCGTCACGGGAGTCGTCGACCCGGATGCGGGTCTTGGCGCTGATCTCGTACGGGGATCCGCCGGGCGTGGCGGACGCGGGGGCGGGCACGATCCGGCCGAGCGGGGTCGGTGTGGCGGGCGTGGCCGCTTCCTTCGCCCCGCTGCCGCCGGGCGCGGCGGCCACGGACGAGAGGCCGGCCGCGGCGACGAGCAGCAACGAGCCGAACAGGCGGGTCGATCTGTGGTGCTGTCTCACGAGCGGGTCCCTTCGACGGGCCATCACTGTGGTGCATCTCCATCGAACGGTCACCATGGGTACCTTGCACCCCGGGGCGGGTCAAGGGTGTAGACCACTTCTGCCGCCGGCCGATGGAAGAATCGTCGCATGGCGGAAATCATCCAGCGTGACGGGACCTGGACCTTCGACGGAGAGACGCTGCGCCTTGTGCCGGGACGCGACAAGAACGTGTCCCTGCTGCGCAGGTCGCTGGGAGAACTGGCCGTGCCGCTGGGCGCGTTGGCGGGCATCGCCTTCGAACAGGGCAAGAAGTCGGGGAGGCTGAGGCTGCGGCTGCGGGACGGCGCGGATCCGTTGCTGCAGGCCGCCGGGGGCAAGCTCGGGGAGGCCGCGGACCCGTATCAGCTGACGGTGGATTCGGACCGCTACGGGGTCGCGGAGTACGTCGTCGACGAGGTCCGCAACGCGCTGCTGATCGAGCAGGTGCCTGCCGCGCCCTGCGACAGCTATCTGCTGCCGGGGCCTCCGGTGCCGCTGTCGGTGTCGGCGGGGGACGGCACGGCGAGCTTCGACGGGGAGCACATCCGGCTGGAGTGGAACTGGAAGACGGAGGAGGCGAAGTCCGCCGCCGGTACGCGCACGCTGGCCCTCTCCGAGGTCGCGGCGGTGGAATGGCAGCCTGCGGCGGGCCTGGAGAACGGCCACCTCCGCTTCACCGTCCGGCACGCGCCCACCAAGGCCCCGCCGAAGTACGACCCGAACTCGGTCGAGCTGTGGGGCTTCAAGAAGGACCCGCTGATGGCGCTGGTGGCGGCTGCCGTGCAGGTGCGGCTGCCGCACCCGGCTGCGGCCGTGGCGGAGCCCTCGGAGGCGCCGCCCGCCCTGACGAAGTCCGCTTCCGTGCCCGCGCCCGCCGCCCCGGCCGAGGACGATCACGACGCGCTCCTGCGGCGCCTGCGCGAGCTGGGTGAACTGCACCAGGCCGGGATACTCACGGACGAGGAGTTCTCCCTCGCCAAGCAGGCGGTACTGAAGCGCATGTAGGCCGTCGGGGCCGGTTTTCACCGCCATCCTGCCCGGAATCGGGCAGGATTGTTGCACGTAGAGGACTGTTCCTCCAGGATCAACGAATGCACGACGACCTGGTGGACCACCTGACCCGCAGCACCCCGCTCCAGCGGGGCGAAGCCCTGCGGGTCATCCAGGACGTGCTCGCCTACTTCGACGAGACGACCGAGCAGTTCGTCCGTCGCCGCCACCGCGAGCTGCAGGGTCAGGGCCTGCTGAACGCGGCGATCTTCGAACAGATCTCGGCGGACCTCAAGTACCGCGCGGTCGCGCCGCCCGAGCTCACCCTCAGACAGCTGCGCCGCATGATCTACGGCTGAGAACAGGCCAGGAACACCGCAACCACCACCCTCTACGGCTAGGACTCCTTCTATGTGCGGAATCGTCGGTTACATCGGCAAGCGTGACGTGGCCCCCCTCCTCCTCGAAGGCCTCCAGCGCCTGGAGTACCGCGGCTACGACTCCGCGGGCGTCGTCATCACCAGCCCCAAGACCGCCGGCCTGAAGATGGTCAAGGCGAAGGGCCGGGTCCGCGACCTGGAGGCCAAGGTGCCCGCCCGCTTCAAGGGCACCACCGGCATCGCCCACACCCGCTGGGCCACCCACGGCGCACCCTCCGACGAGAACGCCCACCCGCACATGTCGGGCGACGACAAGGTCGCCGTCGTCCACAACGGCATCATCGACAACGCCTCCGAGCTGCGCGCCAAGCTGACCGCCGACGGCGTCGAGTTCCTCTCCGAGACGGACACCGAGGTCCTCACCCACCTCATCGCCCGCGCCCAGGCGGACAAGCTGGAGGACAAGGTCCGCGAGGCCCTGCGCCACGTCGAGGGCACGTACGGCATCGCCGTCCTGCACGCCGACTTCAACGACCGCATCGTCGTCGCCCGCAACGGCTCGCCCGTGGTCCTCGGCATCGGCGAGAAGGAGATGTTCGTCGCCTCGGACGTCGCCGCGCTCGTCTCGCACACCCGCCAGGTCGTCACCCTCGACGACGGCGAGATGGCCACCATCAAGGCCGACGACTACCGCACGTACACGACCGAGGGCTCCCGTACGACCGCCTCGCCGACCACCGTGGAGTGGGAGGCCGAGTCGTACGACATGGGCGGCCACGACACGTACATGCACAAGGAGATCTTCGAGCAGCCCGAGGCCGTGGACCGCGTCCTGCGCGGCCGCATCGACGACCGCTTCTCCACCGTGCACCTCGGCGGCCTGAACCTCGACGCGCACGACGCCCGCAAGGTGCGCCGCGTCAAGATCCTCGGCTGCGGCACCTCGTACCACGCTGGCATGATCGGCGCCCAGATGATCGAGGAGCTGGCCCGCATCCCCGCGGACGCCGAGCCCGCGAGCGAGTTCCGCTACCGCAACCCGGTGGTGGACCCCGACACCCTGTACATCGCCGTCTCCCAGTCCGGCGAGACGTACGACGTGCTCGCCGCCGTCCAGGAGCTGAAGCGCAAGGGCGCCCGCGTCCTGGGCGTCGTGAACGTCGTCGGTTCCGCGATCGCCCGTGAGGCCGACGCGGGCGTGTACGTCCACGCGGGCCCGGAGGTCTGCGTGGTCTCCACCAAGTGCTTCACGAACACCACGGTCGCCTTCGGCCTGCTCGCCCTGCACCTGGGCCGCATCCGCGACCTGTCGGTCTCCGACGGCAAGCGGATCATCGAGGGCCTGCGCAAGCTGCCCGGCCAGATCTCGGAGATCCTCAAGCAGGAGGACGAGATCAAGAAGATCGCCAAGGGGTACGCGGACGCCCGCTCGATGCTCTTCATCGGCCGCGTACGCGGCTACCCCGTGGCCCGCGAGGCCTCGCTCAAGCTCAAGGAGGTCTCGTACATCCACGCCGAGGCCTACCCCGCCTCCGAGCTCAAGCACGGCCCGCTCGCCCTCATCGAGCCCGCGCTGCCCACGGTCGCGATCGTCCCGGACGACGACCTCCTGGAGAAGAACCGCGCCGCCCTGGAGGAGATCAAGGCCCGCAGCGGCAAGATCCTCGCGGTCGCGCACCAGGAGCAGGAGAAGGCCGACCAGACGATCCTCGTCCCGAAGAACGAGAACGAGCTGGACCCGATCCTGATGGGCATCCCGCTCCAACTCCTCGCCTACCACACGGCGTTGGCCCTAGGCCGGGACATCGACAAGCCGCGCAACCTGGCGAAGTCCGTCACCGTCGAGTAGTCCCGGAAGCCGCCGGAAAATGAACGACCCCTCGCGCGTGCCACCAAGCGTGCGAGGGGTCGTTCTTCAAGGGGCGGGGGCGCCCATTCCCCCGACCCGCGCCTGCCTCAGCCCGTGGCCGTCACTCCCCGGTCGGCAGGGGGTCGTGCCACCTGTACGTACCCTTCACAAGGACACAACCCACCTCTACGCACGAGTAGATTTATCTACATGCGAAGGAAGTTGACGCCCCGCCACCCGTGTCCCACCTGGGAACCCGAGGCCAAGGGGCGTGGAAGGGGCGTTACGGAATGACCACGACGGGTCGTTGCGCACGGCGCGCGAGCCGGCCCGCGACCGAGCCGAAGATGCGCCCCACGATCCCGTGCGTCGATCCGACGACGATCGCGTCCGCCGAATACTCCCGGCCGACCTCTTCGAGCTCATGGCAGATGTCGCCGCCGCGCTCGACCAGGATCCACGGCACTTCGGCCAGGTAGTCCGCACAGGCCAGCTCCAGGCCGAGCACTTCCGTGCGGTGATCCGGCACATCGACGAAGACCGGCGGCTCACAGCCCGCCCACACCGTGGTGGGGAGCCGGTTGGCGACGTGCACGATGATCAGGCCGGAGCCGGAGCGATGGGCCATCCCGATCGCGTACGAGAGAGCGCGCTCACTGGAGGTCGAGCCGTCGAAACCGACGACGACCCCGTGCCGGAAGGCCGGGTCGCAGGAGTGACGTGGTTGTTCCGCCGCCTGGGGGGTCGCCGTGGGATCGGCGACCTGCCGCTTGCGGTCCGCTGGTTCGGAGAATTCGTGACCGGCCATGGGTGTCTCGGCGAAGGAGTCCTCTGTGGGAGATCGGGCAGGGACGAGGAGGAGCGACCACCGGAGCTGTGTCCGGGAATCATCTTCCCAACCCCATACCCCCAAGGGTACGGCGACACTCCTCTCCTGCCCAGAGCTGCTGACGGCCCTGCGGGAGCCTCACGGCGTTCACCGGAGCATGCATGAGCGGCGCCCGTATGGCAATGGTTGCTGCCCTGTACAGGCGGTTTGGGCACCCACTCGCGTGGCCCCCGTCCGGCGCCAGTGACCGGCCGCGCGACCACGCGTTGAACTTCGGTACCCCACTGCCACAGGGAGCCCGCCGTGCCTGGACCGCCGCCCGTGTCCTCACACGTCACGACGTCCTCACGCGTGACGGCACAGAGCCGCCGACGCCCGCCGGAGGGGGCGCGCGAGCGCCCGCGCGGCGGGGCCCCGGTGCCACGCGCCCAGGAGACGCCACCCACCCCGGCGCAGGACTCCGCGAGTGATGTCGTCCGCTGGGCCGCGTTCAGCTGCGTCCTGGTTCCCGTCGTCCTCGTGGGGTACGGGACCTCGCTGGCGGGAGCCGCGGGTTCCGCCCTCGGACTCGTGGCCGTGACAGGGGTCTGCCGACTGCTCCTGCGGCAGTCCGAGCGGGGCGCCGCGCGGCTGGTCGAGGAGCAGAGTCACGAGCCCCGCGGGCGGCACGGGCGGACGGCCGCGGGGGCGCACAGGGGCGGTCGGCATGCTGGTGGGTCTACGCCGGTGGACTGACCGATTAGCGCGCACTCACCCGTAACTTTTCAGCCAACTTCCTATGGCCATGCCTTCCTTGGCCGAAGGGGTACCCAACCCCGCTCCCACCAGGGCTGAAAGGCATGCGGAAGGCGCCTGAACCCTACGGGGACCGGCCACGGAGCTGAGGCGCACTTCCCAGCAACGCCCGTGAGTGCAACGCTTCGTGATCGACTGCTTCACGCCAAGTTGCCATGTCGACATAGTGCCGGGTCCTTAACTGGTAACCCCGGCAGCACGGGACGCAGTAGATTCGATCATGACTGTATTACGGCGGGGGACTGGTGGAGGACCGAGGGGAAACGTGCAGGAGCGACAGGTCCGACAGGAACGCCAAGAGCGCCGAGAACACAGAAGCCGAGAACGCCGAGAACGCGGAACACGCAGAGAAATCAGAGCACGCCAAGAACGGGGAGCCGCGACGACCGAGGGGGGCTTAGCACCATGAGCCACGACTCCACTGCCGTGCAAGAAGCCGCGTCGCGGAAGCTGTCCGGACGCCGCCGCAGGGAGATTGTCGCGGTGCTGCTGTTCAGCGGTGGCCCCATCTTCGAGAGTTCCATACCGCTCTCCGTGTTCGGGATCGACCGGCAGGACGCCGGGGTTCCCCGCTACCGGCTGCTGGTCTGCGCCGGTGAAGAGGGGCCACTGCGTACGACCGGGGGGCTCGAACTCACCGCGCCACATGGCCTGGAGGCGATAGGGCGTGCGGGCACCGTCGTGGTGCCGGCCTGGCGGTCGATCACCTCACCGCCGCCGCCGGAGGCGCTCGACGCGCTGCGCCGCGCGCACGAAGAGGGCGCCCGCATCGTGGGGCTGTGCACCGGAGCGTTCGTGCTCGCCGCGGCCGGTCTGCTCGACGGCCGCCCGGCGACCACGCACTGGATGTACGCACCGACGCTGGCCAAGCGGTATCCGTCCGTCCATGTGGACCCGCGTGAGCTCTTCGTCGACGACGGGGACGTGCTCACCAGCGCGGGGACCGCGGCCGGAATTGATCTGTGCCTGCACATCGTGCGCACGGATCATGGCAACGAGGCGGCGGGCGCGCTCGCGCGCAGGCTCGTCGTGCCTCCGCGCCGGGCCGGCGGCCAGGAGCGCTATCTCGACAGGTCTTTACCAGAGGAGATCGGCGCCGACCCGCTCGCCGAGGTCGTCGCCTGGGCCCTGGAGCATCTCCACGAGCAGTTCGACGTGGAGACGCTGGCCGCGCGCGCGTACATGAGCAGGCGGACCTTCGACCGCAGGTTCCGCTCGCTCACCGGGAGCGCTCCCCTGCAGTGGCTGATCACTCAGCGCGTGCTGCAGGCACAGCGGCTGCTCGAGACCTCCGACTACTCCGTCGACGAGGTCGCGGGCCGCTGCGGCTTCCGTTCACCCGTGGCCCTGCGCGGCCACTTCCGGCGCCAGCTGGGCTCGTCGCCCGCCGCCTACCGGGCCGCTTACCGCGCCCGCAGGCCGCAGGGGGGTGAACGGGCGCTGCTGGAATCCGCGGCGTCCGTGGCCACCACGGCGATGGTGAACGCGGAGGGCGGACCCGTCCCGTCGCAGACGCGGCGTACGGCGGCCGCGAGCGCCCTTGGCCCATCGGCGACGCTGTCCGCGGATCCGGGAAAACCGAGCTCGGATCTGTACGCGCCAGGGCGCACTCCTCTGCCCGGCCAGAGGAGTGCGCCGTAGGGTAAGACGCATGAACGATCGCATGGTGTGGATCGACTGCGAGATGACCGGGCTCTCGCTGACGGATGACGCACTTATCGAGGTGGCCGCACTGGTCACCGACTCGGAACTGAACGTGCTCGGCGAAGGTGTGGACATCGTGATCCGCCCGCCGGACGCGGCGCTGGAGACCATGCCCGAGGTGGTGCGCAAAATGCACACCACCTCGGGGCTCCTCGACGAGCTGGCCGGCGGAACCACGCTGGCCGACGCCGAGGCGCAGGTCCTGGCGTACGTACGTGAGCACGTCAAGGAGCCGCGCAAGGCTCCGCTGTGCGGGAACTCGGTCGGCACCGACCGCGGCTTCCTGCTCCGTGACATGGGGACGCTGGAGGAGTTCCTCCACTACCGCATCGTCGACGTCTCCTCGATCAAGGAACTGGCCCGGCGGTGGTACCCCCGGGCGTACTTCAACAGCCCGGACAAGAACGGCAACCACCGGGCACTGGCAGACATCCGCGAATCCATCGCGGAGCTGCGCTACTACCGGGAGGCGGTCTTCGTGCCGCAGCCCGGCCCGGACTCGGACACCGCGAAAACGATCGCGGCCAAGTACGTGCTCCCCGCGGAATAGCCTCCGCGGAACGCCTCTGTACGGGGTCCGAATAACGCGTGCGCGAGCACCCCTTCGGACCCTGTACACTTTTTCTCGGCCGGTCGGAAGAAAGAAAAACGACCGGACATGGTGGGTGTAGCTCAGTTGGTAGAGCACCTGGTTGTGGTCCAGGTGGCCGCGGGTTCAAGTCCCGTCACTCACCCTGAACGAAGAAGGCCCGGTCCGCGCAAGCGGACCGGGCCTTCTTCGTGCTCGCGGCCTTGATACGAGTGGAGAACGGTCTTGAGCAGTACGTGGCTCATCTACAGCGGAGCCCTGATGGTGCTCCTGTCCGCAGGAGTCATGATCTTCGCGGGGCGGCCCGTCACGCCTCCCTGGCGTGACACGAAGTCCATCGCCTCCGGTGTCGCCGTCGGCGCCGTCGTCTGCGTTCTCGGCCTGGCTCTCGGCGCACCGGCGCGTATCGCCGTGTCCGGCGCATGCTTCTGGCTGGCCGCGAGCATGATCTGCGTGCACGCCCTGCGGGGCCGCATCGGCTCACGGGGCTGACGCTCCGGTCCGCGCCCGGTCACACGGGGTGCGAAGGGCTTCCTCGTGGCAGAGCGGCGCACACCCTTCCCATCGGCGCCGGTCCGGTGCACGGTGCCTGTGGCGCTTCGTGTGGTCTGTGTCGGCACAGGATGCCGGGGCGCCCGGGCCCGCCGGTCGCCTCCCGCGTCGGCGGCCCGCCCTTCGTTCCGGCGGGTCCTCAGGACGACGCCCGCTCCACCAGTTCCGTGGGCAGAACCAGTTGGCGGTGCTCCAGGCGGCGGGCCGAGGCCGGGCGGTCGTCCGCGATCTCGGCGAGCAGCAGGTCGATCATCGCCCGGCCCATCTCCTCGATCGGCTGCCGCACGCTCGTCAGCGGCGGGTCCATGTGGCGGGCGATCGCCGAGTCGTCGAAGCCGACGAGCGCCACGTCGTCGGGTATCCGGCGGCCGGCCTCGCGCAGGACCTGGCGGGCACCCGCGGCCATCACGTCGGAGCCCGCGAACACCGCGTCCACCTCGGGGCAGGCCGCGAGCAGCTCCGTCATCGCCCGGCGCCCGCCCTCCTCCGTGAAGTCGCCGGGCACGATGAGCCCCTCGTCCACCGCGTGGCCCGCGTCCGACAGCGCCGCGCGGTAGCCGTCCAGGCGGCGCTGGGCGCCGTAGACGTCCAGGCGGCCGGTGATGGTGGCTATCCGCGTACGGCCGCGTGCCAGGAGGTGCTCCACCGCCGAGTGGGCCCCCGCGAAGTTGTCGGAGTCGACCGAGGGCAGCGCCTCGTCGGCCGAGCGGCGGCCGCTGATCACCGCGGGGATCTCCAGCTGGGTGAGCAGGTCCGGCAGCGGGTCGTCGGCGTGCACCGAGACCAGGAGGACGCCGTCGACGCGGTGGGCGGCGAGGTACTGGGCAAGGCGCTGACGCCTGCGGTCGTTCCCGGCGAAGATCAACAGGAGCTGCATCTCCGTCTCGCCGAGCTCCGCCCCGACCCCGCGCAGGACATCGGAGAAGTACGGCTCGGCGAAGAAGCGGGTCTCGGGTTCGGGCACGACCAGGGCGATGGCGTCGGTGCGGTTGGCGGCGAGGGCACGGGCCGCCGTGTTCGGGACGTAACCGAGCTCCGCGACCGCGGCCTCCACGGCCGTCCTGGTCGTCTCACTCACCCGCGGTGAGCCGTTGATCACCCGGGAGACCGTCCCGCGGCCCACTCCCGCCCGCGCGGCGACCTCCTCCAGGGTCGGTCGACCGCCACCGCGGCCACGCGCACCGTGAGCTGCCATTGTCCGCCTCCCGTCGCACTTCCCCCGGCGAGGAATGTAGAGGAATGTAACAGCCTGATCATCGCCGGGCCGATGGGCCGAACGCGCGAGCGTCCTCGTAACAGCCCGATAACTGAAGACATATCTCTATGTCCGGTCCCTTGACACCCCCGCTCCCAGCCACGACTCTTCAACTCATCACTTGTGGGAGCGCTCCCACACTACCTGACACGTACACATCCCGCACGTTCCCCGCCCGAGCCGAAGCGTCAAGCAACGGGGCAAGAAGTGCAGTTGGCCGGGGGGTCGGCACGTCAGGCAACAGGAGGACGCAATGCGCACGAGTTCCCGCCGGTCCGGACGGCTGGTGGCCTTCGCGGCCGTGACCGCGCTGGCCACGAGCCTGCTGGCCGGTTGTTCCAGCGACGACGACAGCGGTTCGGGGGGCGGCGACGGCAAGGTCACGCTCAACGTGGGCACGTTCGGCGTGCTGGGCCTGAAGCAGGCAGGTCTCTACGCCGAGTACGAGAAGTCGCACCCGAACATCAAGATCAAAGAGAACGTCATCGAGCGCAACGACGCCTATTACCCGAAGCTGCTCACCCAGCTCCAGTCCGGCGCCGGTGTCAATGACGTCGCGGCCGTAGAGGTCAGCAACATCACCGAGGTCGTGCAGACCCAGGCCGCCAAGTTCGAGGACCTGAGCAAGGCCAAGGGCGTGGACAAGTCCACGTATCTCGACTGGAAGTGGAAGCAGGCCACGACCGACGACGGCAAGACGGTCGGCCTCGGCGTCGACATCGGCCCGACGGCGCTCTGTTACCGCAAGGACCTCTTCAAGAAGGCCGGTCTGCCCACCGACCGCGAGGAGCTCGCCAAGGAGTGGGCCGGCGACTGGGACAAGTACGTCGACGTCGGCAAGAAGTACATGAAGAAGGCGCCCGACGGCACCAAGTTCGTCGACTCCGCCTCCAGTGTCTACAACGCCGTCTTCGCCGGTGCGAAGGAGCGGTACTACGACAAGGGCGGCAAGGAGATCTACGAGGACAGCCAGGGCCGCAAGGACGCCTGGGACGCGGCGATGAAGGTCGCGCAGGGCGACATGTCCTCCAAGCTCAAGCAGTTCGACCCGACGTGGGACCAGGGCTTCGCCAACGCCAAGTTCGCCACCGTGGCCTGCCCCGCGTGGATGGCCGGCTACATCCAGGAGAAGACGGGCCCGGAGGGCAAGGGCCAGTGGGACATGGCCAAGGCGCCGACCGACGGCAACTGGGGCGGAACGTTCCTCGGCGTGCCGAGCGCGGGCAAGCACAAGAAGGAGGCGACCGAGCTCGCCGTCTGGCTGACGCAGCCCGAGCAGCTCGCGAAGGTCTTCGCCAAGCAGGCCAGCTTCCCGTCCACCCCGTCGGCGTACGACACGCTGAAGCCGTCGCCCGCGACCAAGGCGTACTTCAACGACGCGCCCATCACGGAGATCTACGCCGACATCGCGAAGAACACCCCGTCGGCCATCTACGGCCTCAAGGACGCCCAGATCGGCCAGTCCATCACGGACATCGGTGTGCTCCAGGTGGAGCAACAGGGCAAGTCTCCGGCTGAGGGCTGGGAAGCCGCGCAGAAGGAGATCAAGGATGTTCTGGGACAGTGACGCGCATGTCCGAGACCGCTGAGTACGCCGAGACCGCGTCCCCCGGTGAGGGGGACGCGGCCCCGGCCGCGTCCGGGAGGCGCAAGGCCTCCCCCACGTCCTCGTGGCGCAGCCGCCTGTACCGCTGGGACATAAAGGCGTCGCCGTACGTCTTCGTCGCCCCGTTCTTCCTCTTCTTCGGTGCCTTCGGCCTGTTCCCGCTGCTCTACACCGGCTGGGCCTCGCTGCACCGCCTGGAGCTGACCAACCTCGACGACAGCACCTGGCTGGGACTGGAGAACTACACCAACCTGCTGCAGAGCGATTACTTCTGGAACGCCCTCGGCAACACCTTCACCATCGGCATCATCTCCACCGTCCCGCAGCTCGCCGTCGCGCTCGGCATCGCGCATCTGCTCAACTACAAGCTGCGCGGCTCCACCCTGTGGCGGGTGGCGATGCTCGCTCCGTACGCCACGTCGGTGGCGAGTGCCTCGCTGGTCTTCACGCTGCTCTTCGCGTGGGACGGCGGCATGGTCAACTGGATCATCGGGTCCGTCGGCATCGACCCCGTCAACTGGCGTGAGTCGTCGTGGGGTTCGCAGTTCGCGGTGTCGTCGATCGTCATCTGGCGGTGGACCGGCTACAACGCGCTGATCTATCTGGCGGCGATGCAGGCCGTGCCGCACGACCTGTACGAGTCGGCCTCGCTGGACGGCGCCTCGCGCTGGCAGCAGTTCCGGCACGTGACCATCCCGATGCTGCGTCCGACGATCCTGTTCACGGTGGTCGTCTCGACCATCGGCGCGACCCAGCTCTTCGGTGAGCCGCTGCTGTTCGGCGGCACGGCGGGATCCAAGGGCGGCGCCGACCACCA
Source organism: Streptomyces sp. NPDC032198 (assembly GCF_040636975.1). Classification (NCBI taxonomy): domain Bacteria; kingdom Bacillati; phylum Actinomycetota; class Actinomycetes; order Kitasatosporales; family Streptomycetaceae; genus Streptomyces; species Streptomyces sp. NPDC032198. The sequence continues at coordinate 154,677 of NZ_JBEZVL010000009.1, forward strand.
GTTCCAGACCCTGGGGCTCTATCTGTACGACCAGGGCTGGATCAACGGCCACCTGGGGCGGGCATCGGCGGTCGCCTGGCTGATGCTCGTGGTCCTGCTGCTCATCGCCGCGGTCAATCTGCTGATCGCCCGACGTCTGAGGAAGGCCCAATGAAGTCCCGCACCCCGGGCCTGAGGCCTGCCCGGCCGCTGGGCCCGAAGGCCGGCCGCACGATGCACGCGGGGCCCGTCACCTACGTCGTCCTTGCGCTGTTCACGGCCGTCTCGCTGGCACCGCTGATCTGGACGGCGATCGCGGCCTCGCGCACCAGCGGGCGGCTCGCCCAGACCCCGCCGCCCCTGTGGTTCGGCGGGAACCTCTTCAAGAACCTGGAGCGGGCCTGGACCGAGGCCAGTCTCGGCGACGCGATGCTGAACACCACGATCGTGGCGGGCAGCATCACCATCGGCACCGTGCTGTTCTCCACGATCGCCGGATTCGCCTTCGCCAAGCTGAAGTTCAAGTTCAGCGGCCTGCTGCTCCTGCTGACCATCGGCACGATGATGGTGCCGCCGCAGCTCAGCGTCGTACCGCTGTATCTGTGGATCGCCGACCTGCAGTGGACCAACCAGCTCCAGGCGGTGATCCTGCCGACGTTCGTGAGCGCCTTCGGGGTGTTCTTCATGCGGCAGTTCCTGCTTCAGGCGCTGCCGAGCGAGCTCATCGAGGCGGCGCGGATGGACGGCGCGAGCAGTGTGCGCATCATCTGGCACGTGGTGTTCCCGGCGGCACGGCCCGCGATGGCGGTGCTCGGTCTGCTGACGTTCGTCATGGCCTGGAATGACTTCCTGTGGCCGATCATCGCGCTGAACCAGTCGAACCCCACCGTGCAGGTGGCGCTCAACTCCCTCGGCACGGGTTACATCCCGGACCGGGCGGTGATCATGGCGGGCGCCCTGCTCGGCACCCTGCCGCTGCTCCTGGCGTTCTTCCTCTTCGGCAAGCAGATCGTGAGCGGCATCATGCAGGGCGCCGTCAAGGGCTGAGGCCCCGTGCAGCCTGCCGCCCCTCTCCCCCGCCAGGGCCGAGTCACCGCCGGCCTCGGCCCTGGCCTCCAGACCGACCCCTGTTCTTTCTTGTCCCCTTCCCCCTTTCCATGGGAGCGCTTCCATGACTGAATCCCTTGCCTTTCCGGCCGATTTCCTCTGGGGTGCCGCGACGTCCGCGTACCAGATCGAGGGTGCCGTGCGTGAAGACGGCCGTACCCCCTCCATCTGGGACACCTTCAGCCACACGCCCGGCAGGACGGCCGACGGCGACACCGGTGACATCGCCGTCGAGCACTACCACCGCTACCGCGACGACGTCGCGCTCATGGCGGACCTCGGCCTGGGCGCCTACCGGTTCTCCGTCTCCTGGTCGCGGGTGCAGCCCACCGGGCGCGGTCCGGCCGTGCAGCGCGGCCTCGACTTCTACCGGCGGCTCGTCGACGAGCTGCTGGAGAAGGGCATCAAGCCCGCCCTGACCCTCTACCACTGGGACCTGCCGCAGGAGCTGGAGGACGCGGGCGGCTGGCCCGCGCGCGAGACCGCCCACCGGTTCGCCGAGTACGCGGGCTTCGTCGCCGAGGCGCTCGGCGACCGCGTCGAGTCGTGGATCACGCTCAACGAGCCGTGGTGCAGCGCCTTCCTGGGATACGGATCCGGCGTGCACGCCCCCGGCCGCACCGACCCGGCGGCGGCACTCCAGGCCGCGCACCACCTCAACCTCGCGCACGGCCTGGGCACCCAGGCGCTGCGCGCCGCCCTGCCGGCCCGCGCCAAGGTCGCGGTGAGCCTCAACTCCTCGGTGGTCAGGGCGGTTTCGGACAGCCCAGCGGACCAGGATGCCCGCCGCCGCATCGACAACCTCGCCAACGGCGTCTTCCACGGCCCGATGCTGCACGGCGCCTACCCCGCGGACCTGCTCACCGACACGGCCCGGGTCACCGACTGGTCCTTCGTGCACGACGGCGACCTGGCCGCCGCCCACCAGCCGCTGGACGCGCTCGGCCTGAACTACTACACGCCCGCGCTGGTCTCCGCCGCGCACGACGACCCGGGGAACCCGCGGGCCGACGGGCACGGCGCGAGCGAGCACTCCCCGTGGCCCGCGTCCGACGACGTGGCGTTCCACCAGACGCCGGGCGACCGCACCGAGATGGGCTGGACCATCGACCCGACGGGGCTGCACGAGCTGATCATGCGCTACACCCGGGAGGCGCCGGGCCTTCCGCTGTACGTCACCGAGAACGGCGCGGCCTACGACGACAAGCCCGACCCGGAGGGCCGCGTCCACGACCCGGAGCGCATCGCCTACCTGCACGGACACTTGGCCGCCGTCCGCCGGGCCATCACGGACGGCGCCGACGTCCGCGGCTACTACCTCTGGTCCCTCATGGACAACTTCGAATGGTCGTACGGCTACAGCAAGCGCTTCGGCGCGGTGTACGTCGACTACGAGACGCAGGCCCGCATCCCGAAGTCCAGCGCCCACTGGTACGCGGGCGTCGCGTCCACCGGCGAGCTGCCGCGCGAGTACGTCGCGGACTGACCGGCGGGGAGCGGCAGCCCAGGGAGCCGAGTGGCAGCACTCCACCCGGCTCCTTAGGTTGCCCATATGCCATATACGCCTCGTATCGCAATAGACCAGGCACGGTGAGCGCCGGTGGGCGTACTCCGTGATCACCCCGAGTTCGCGCTGTTCATCTGCCTCGCCCTGGGCTACCTCGTGGGCAAGGTGCGCGTCGGCCCCATCACCCTGGGCGGCATCTGCGGCACGCTGATCGTCTCGCTGCTGCTCGGCGCCTGGGCCAAGGTCGTCGTCTCCGACGACGTCAAGACGATCTTCTTCGCGCTCTTCATCTTCTCCCTCGGCTATCTCGCGGGCCCGCAGTTCTTCTCCAACCTCAACCGCGAGAGCCTGCGCTTCTTCGCGCTCTGCGGCATCGAGCTGGTCTGCGTCCTGGGCATCGCGTTCGGCCTGGCCAAGGCCTTCGACCTGGACGTCGGCACGGCCTCGGGCATCCTGGCGGGCGCGGCCACGGAGTCGGCCGTCGTCGGCACGGCCACCGAGGCCATCGGCAAGCTCGACGGCCTCACCCCGGACCAGATCACCCAGTACCAGGGGCACGTGGCCACCGCGTACACGGTCTGCTACCTCTTCGGCCTGATCACCATCGTGCTCTACACCAGCCAGATCATGCCGATGATGCTGCGCATCAACCTGCGGGACGCCTCGCGCGAGCTGTGGGAGAAGATGCGCGGCTCGGGCGGCGGCCTGGAGTCCGACGAGCGGCAGGCGCTGCCGGGCATGGTCGGCCGCACCTATCTGGTGACCACGGCCGACGGCCGGACCGTCGGCGACCTGGAGTCGGACCTCGACGGCCGGGTCACCGTCGAGGCCGTCAAGCGGGGCAGCAAGAACCTGACGCCCGCGCCCGGTCTGGCGCTCACCCTCTCCGACCTGGTCCTGGTGGTCGGCCGCCGCGCCAACGTCATCGAGTCCGGGCATCTCATCGGCCCCGAGACCCCCGGCATCCCCGGCGTCGACACCCCACTGGCCACCGCGCAGGTCGCCGTGACCGAGAAGTCGTCGGACGGCATGAGCGTGGACGACCTCCAGCGCGCGCATCCTGAGTTCATCAAGGACGGCGTGTACGTCACCGACGTACTGCGCGGCGACCAGCATCTGCCCGCGGCCGGCTCCACCACCGTGCGCCGCGGTGACGTGCTCACCCTGGTGGGCGCGCGCTCCGGCCTGAACAAGCTGGTCGCGAGGATCGGCGCGGTCGTCAAGAACGACGCCACCGACTTCATCTATCTGGGTCTGGGCATCGCCGCCGGTTCCCTGCTCGGGCAGGCCGTCGTGCACTTCGGCGACGTGCCCATGTCGCTCGGCACGGGTGGCGGCTGTCTGATCTCCGGGCTGCTCTTCGGCTGGTTCCGCTCCCGCAGACAGACCTTCGGGGCGTTCCCGCCGCAGGCCGCGAACACCCTCAAGGACATGGGCCTGGCGATCTTCATCGCCTGTACGGGGCTCGTGTCGGGGCCGCAGGCCTGGCCGCTGCTCAAGGAGTACGGCGCGCTGCTCCCGTTCGCCGGGATCGCGATGGTCCTGGTGCCCGCGACGATCTCGCTCCTCGTCGGCCGCAAGCTCCTGAAGATCGAGAAACCGCTCCTGATCGGCGCCATCGCCGGCCAGCAGTGCTCGACCCCGGCGATCACCTCCGTCACCCAGGTGGCCCAGAGCTCGGTCCCGCTGCTCGGCTACACGATCACCTACGCCCTCTCGAACTTCCTGCTCCCCCTGACCGGGCCGATCCTCGTCGGCGTACTCGGCGCCTGACGTGGCGCGTCCGGAGCGTAGAAAATGATTGACTTCCTCAACCGGAACATCTTCCAGCCCCATCCCGAGCTGCTCGTCTTCATCACCGTGGCGATCGGCTTCCTCTTCGGGAAGCTGCGCTACAAGGCCATCGGGCTCGGCGCGGTCACCGGCTGTCTCATCGCGGGGCTGCTGCTCGGGGCGCAGTTCAAGGTCGAGATCGACGGCACGGTGAAGAACCTCTTCTTCACGATGTTCCTGTTCGCGCTCGGCTACAAGGTCGGCCCGCAGTTCTTCCGCGGCCTGAAGAAGGACGGCCTCCCCCAGGTCCTCAACGCGGTCGTCGTCTGTGTGACCGGCCTGCTCGTCTGCTGGGCCTTCGCCGCGATGCTCGGTTACGGCCCCGGTCTCTCGGCGGGGCTGCTCGGCGGCGCGCTCACCCAGTCCGCCGTCATCGGCGTCGCGGGCGACGCGATCTCCAACCTGCCGGGGCTCAGCTCCGCGCAGGTCAAGAGCGAGTCGAACCTGGTCGCCATCGGGTACGCGGTGACGTACCCCCTGGGCACGATCCTCTGCGCGATGCTGCTCGCCAACGTCCTGCCCAAGCTCTACCGCAAGGACCTCGCAGCCGAATCCGCCGCCCTGGCCAAGGAGTTGGACGCCCCCGGCGACAACCCCGACCTCGCCGAGGGCTACTACGAGGTCGTCCTGCGCGCCTACACCATCCAGCGCCCCGACCTCGTGGGCCGCACCATCGAGGACTTCGAGAACCAGCAGCGCGAGCTGGGCCGCCGGGTCTACATCACCCGCGTCCGCAGAGAGGGGAACATCCTCGACCACGACCAGCAGCTCGCCCTGCGCGAGGGCGACGTGGTGGCGCTGAGCGCGCTGCGCGGCTCACTCGTCGAGTTCGACGCCCGTACGCACATCGGCGCCGAGACCGACGACGTCGAACTCCTCGGCTACCAGACCGAGTCGCTGCACGTCGTGGCCTCCGAGAAGGACCAGCTGGGCCGGACCATCGGGGACCTGCGGCGCGAGCCGTTCATGGTCGGTGTCTACGTCGACAAGCTGTACCGCTCCGGCGCCGACTTCCCCTACCGCCTCTCCACCAAGCTGGAGCGCGGCGACACCCTGGTCCTCACCGGCCCCAAACGCCTGGTGGACCCGGCGGGCAAGGAGCTCGGCAAGCCCGTGCCGACGTCCTTCGCCACCGACATGATCTGGGTGGGGCTCGGCATCTTCCTCGGCGGCTGCATCGGCATCCCGGCGCTGACCGCGGGCGGCGTGCCGATCTCGCTCTCCACGTCCGGCGGCGCGCTGATCATGGGCCTGGTCTTCGGGTGGATCCGCGGCAAGTACCCGACGTACGGGAACGTCCCGCCCGGCGCCCAGTGGTTCATGGACACGCTCGGGCTCTGCCTGTTCGTCGCGGTGGTCGGCATCAACGCGGGCCCGAGCTTCACCTCCGGCCTCTCGACCGCCGGTTGGGGGCTGCTCGTGTTCGGCGCGGTCGCCACGGTGATCCCGCTGACCGTCGGCTTCCTCTTCGGGCACTACGTGCAGAAGATCCGCTTCCCCATCCTGATGGGCGTCCTCGCGGGCGGCCAGACGACCACCGCGGCGATCGGCGCGATCAACGAGTCGTCCCGGTCCCAGATCCCGACGCTCGGCTACACGATTCCGTACGCCGTCGGAAACGTGCTCCTGACGATCTGGGGAGCCGTCATCGTCCTGCTCCACCACTGAACCTCTCCCCTATTGCCCTTCTCCGCCTCCCCCCTTTCCGCCTCTCCCCTTTCCGCCTCTCCCCTTTCCGTACGCATGTGAGGAACGAGCGCCGTGCCCAAGACCACCTTCACCCGCGAGGAAATCCAGTCCTTCGCCCAGCTCAGCCCCTTCGAGCTGAAGGACAAGTTCATCCAGATCGCCCAGGCGGTGCAGGCCGACAAGCCGGGGCAGAAGGAGACCTCCAGCGTCCAGATGCTCAACGCGGGACGGGGCAACCCCAACTGGATCGCCACCGGGCCCCGCGAGGCCTTCTACGCGCTCGGCTACTTCGCCCTCTCGGAGTCGAGGCGGGTGTGGACCGCCGACGACCTCGGCGGCATGCCGGAGAAGAAGGGATCGGGCGCCCGCTTCGACACCTTCGTGCGGCAGCACCCGGACCTGCCCGGCATCGAGCTGCTCCAGAGGTGCGTGGAGTACGCCGTCGAGCGGTTCGGCTTCGACCGGGACGACTTCGTCCATGAGCTGACGGACAGCTCGGTCGGCGACAACTACCCCGTGCCCGACCGGATGCTGAAGCACGCCGAGCAGATCGTGCGCGGCTACATCGACGACGAGATGTTCGACCACAAGCCCCCGCCGGGCAACCTCAGCCTGTTCGCCACCGAGGGCGGCACGGCCGCGATGTGCTACATCTTCGACTCGCTCATGAAGAACGGCGTCCTGCACAAGGGCGACAAGATCGCCCTGATGGTGCCGGTGTTCACGCCGTACGTCGAGATCCCCGAGCTCGACACGTACGAGTTCGACGTGACGTACGTCGAGGCCAGCATGTTCGCCGAGGCGGGCGTGCGGGAGTGGCGCTACCCGGAGGAGGAGGTCGCCAAGCTCGCCGACCCGGACATCAAGATGGTCTGCCTGGTCAATCCCTCCAACCCGCCCTCGCTTGCGCTGAGTCAGCGGGTCGCGGACCAGATCAAGCAGATCGTCGCCACGTCGAACCCGAACCTGCTGATCGTGACGGACGACGTGTACGGGACGTTCGTCGAGGGCTTCCGGTCCGTCGCCGCCGACCTGCCGCGCAACACGCTGCTCGTCTACTCGTACTCCAAGCACTACGGCGCCACCGGCTGGCGGCTCGGCGTCATCGGGCTGAACGACGACAACGTCATCGACGAGCTGATCGCGGCGCTGCCGCAGAGGGAGAAGGACCGGCTCGCCAAGCGGTACGGGACGCTGACGCTGGAGCCGGAGAAGATCAGGTTCATCGACCGTCTGGTCGCGGACTCCCGGCAGGTGGCGCTGAACCACACCTCGGGGCTGTCCCTCCCCCAGCAGATGATGATGGTCCTCTTCTCCCTCTTCGACATGCTGGAGGAAGGGCAGGCGTACAAGCTGCGCATCCGCGCGATCGTGCAACAGCGGCTCGAACTCCTCCTGGAAGGCGCCGAGATGAAGATCTCGGACGACCCGCACCGGGCCGGCTACTACATCGAACTCGATCTGCTCGCCGAGGCCGAACGCGTCCACGGCAAGGACTTCGCCGACTTCCTGGAGAAGAACTACGAGCCGGTCGACCCGCTGTTCCGCCTCGCCGAGCAGACGCACGTGGTGCTCCTGAACGGCGGCGGCTTCGAGGGCCCCGAGTGGTCGGTGCGGGTGTCACTCGCGAACCTCGACGACCTCGACTACCTGAAGATCGGGCATCACCTGCGGTCGATCTTCAACGACTACGCGTCGGAGTGGCAGGCGTCGAAGGCGTAGTACGGAAGTAAGGCATAGTACGGGAAGCACGGGAAGTACGGGACAGAGGTGGGCGCCCCGACCGGGTGGGGGGTACCGGTCGAGGCGCCGTGGGGGGCGGTGGCTACTTGTAGGCCCCGAAGGCCTTGGTGAAGGCGAGCGGCTCCTGCTCGATCGAGGAACAGGTCGGCGAGGCACCGCCGTTGGCGCCGCCCTCACAGGCCTTGTCGCGAGTCGAGGACCACATCGCCAGCCAGCCGAGACCCTTCTCCTCGGCGAACTTCACCAGCTCCGTGGCGTCGTCGACCTTGAAGACCTCGGTGGTGACGTCGTTGACGCCGATCATCGGGGTGACCGCGACGGCCTTCCAGGCCGCCTCGTCGGACAGGTCGAGGGCGCCCTTGATCTGCTTCTGCGTGGCGGTGGCGGCGTCGATGGCGTACTTGCCCATGTCACCGCTGTAGGACGCCCCGTAGTCCATGGCCATGATGTTGACGGCGGAGACCTGCACGCCGTTCTTCTTGGCGTCGGCGACGAGGTCGACGCCCGGCTGCGTCAGGCCCTCGGGCATGACGGGCAGCGTGAACGAGACGTCCAGACCCTCGTGTTCCTTCTGCAGCTGCGCGATGGCCTGCGCGCGACGGGTGTTGGCGGCCGTCTCCGGAAGGGCGGCACCCTCGATGTCGAAGTCGACCTTCGTCAGCTTGTACTTGTCGATGACCTTGCCGTACGCCTTCGCGAGCTCGTCGGCGCTGTCGCACTTGAGGCCCAGCTCGGAGCCCGCCTGGCCGCCGAAGGACACGCGTACGTCGCCGCCCTTGGCCCGCAGGGCTTCGATCTGCGAGGCGACCTTGTCGTCGTCGAGGCCGGTGGCGCCGCCCCAGAGGGGCTCGCAGCCGCCGCCGGAGGTGATGAAGGCGAGGGTGAACTCCTTCACGCCGGTCTTGTCGGCGGTGTCGACGAGGTCGTACGCGGGGGCGAGCGAAGTGTCCACGAACGGGGCGAACTTGGCACTGCCCGCGGCCTTCGCGGTGTCCTCGGCGGGAGCCTTGGTCGCAAGGGCCGTCCCGGAGAGGGCGAAGGCGCCGCCACCTGTGAGGGCGGCGGCCACGAGCCCGCCTATGACCTTGGACCGAGTGCTCACCGTGCGCCGATGCGTACTGCTCATCGCGTGCCTGCCTTAGCTGTGCGGGGGTGGGGGTGCTGTGGGGATGCGTGCAGCACGTTAGCCTCGCGGGGACGCGGCATTACGGGCATATGGGGCTCTGCACTGGATCTTAGGGCGGGCTTAAGGGAGCGATCGGGGGCGGTTAATGGTGGGCTCTCGTTCACAGCTGGACGCGGGGTGAACGGGTGGGTGGGCGGGTGGCTGGGAAAAATCCGTCGCGAAGCGGCGGTGCAGGGCTCAGCGCCGGTCCAGGGCTAGCGCGCGCCGGTGGTGCGCTTGCGGCGGCGTACGGAACCCCCGTGCCCACGCCCCCCGGCCACCGGCCGACGCCCGTCCAGCTGGATCCAGATGCGGACCTCGGTACCGCCGAGCACGGACCGCCCGATGCGGACATCACCGCCGGTGGACTCCGCGAGCTGCCGCACGATGTCCAGGCCGAGCCCCGTCGAGCCATCGGCCCCGGACCCGGCGCCCCGCGCCAACGCGGCCTCGGGGTCGGCGATCCCGGCCCCCGCGTCCGACACCAGAACAATCACGGCGTCCTCGCCACTGTGCACGTCCACCGCGAACGCCGAACCCTCCCGCGTGTGCCGGAAGACGTTGCCCAGCAGCGCGTCCAGGGCGGCGACGAGTTCGGGGCGTGCCACCGGTATCCACACCGGCCGCTCCACCCCCGCGACCCGCACCTCGCGCCCCTCGTCCTCCGCGAGCGCCGACCAGAAGGCCATGCGCTCCTGGATCACCTCGGAGGCGTCGCAGCCCGCGCCGGGGCCGACCGCGGCGGTCTGCGGCTTGGCGTCGCGGGCGGTGCGGATGATCGTGTCGACCTCGCGCTCCAGCTTCTCCACCGCGATCCGGGTCTGCTCGGCGGCGGGACCGTCCCCCAGCGAGGCCGCGTTGAGCCGCAGCACCGTCAGCGGAGTACGCAGGCGGTGCGACAGGTCCGCCGCCAGTTCCCGCTCGTTCGCCAGGAGCTGGACCACCTGATCGGCCATCGAGTTGAACGCCACGGCGGCAAGCCGCAGCTCCGTCGGCCCCTCCGCAGGGACCCGCGCCCCCAGCTTCCCCTCCCCGAGGGACTGCGCCGCGCCCACGAGCCGCTTGGCGGGCTGCACCATGCGTACGCCGAGCCGGTCCGCCACCGCCACGGACCCGATGATCAGCGCGACGCCGACACCCGCGAGCACCAGCCACGCCGTGGTCACGCCGTTGCTGACCGCGCCCTCCGGCACGAAGATCTCGACCACGGCGATCTGGGTGGAGCTCAGCGCCGTCGGCTGGAGCAGCGCGAAGCCGCCCTCCACCGTCGTGGTCCGCGCCCTGCCCTCCTTGCGCGTCGTCTCCACCGCGGACGCGTCCGCCCGCCCGTCGCCGATGTCCAGGGCGGGTGCGTCGTCGATGGCCGGCACGTGCACGGCCATGCGCCCCTCACCGCCCGCCTCGGACGTGGCGACGGCCTTCGTCAGCTGATCGCGGTCGGTGGTGATGGAGAGCGTGGGGCCCATGCCGGCCGCGTGCCGCTCCGCGTTCGAGAAGGCCCGGTCGCGCGCCATCTCCTGGATGACGAGCCCGAGCGGCACCGCGAAGGCCACCACGACCATCGTCGTGACGGCCAGGCACACCTTGACGAGTGCCCACCTCACAGCGGTGGCTCCAGCTTGACGCCGACACCCCGCAGCGTATGCAGATAGCGCGGCCTCGCGGCCGTTTCGCCCAACTTCCTCCGCAGCCACGACAGATGTACGTCGATGGTCTGGTCGTCCCCGTAACTCTGCTGCCACACCTCGGCGAGCAGCTCCTTGCGCGGTACGACGACACCGGGCCGCCCCGCGAGGAACGCGAGCAGGTCGAACTCGCGCCGGGTCAGGTCGAGCCGCGCACCGTCCAGCTCCGCCTGGCGGCGCAGCGGGTCTATGGCGAGCCCGCCGACGCGTATCTCCCGGCTCGGCGGGGCCTCGCCCGCGGTGACGCGCGAGCGGCGCAGGACGGCGGCCATCCGGGCCGACAGGTGCTCGACCGAGAACGGCTTGGTCAGGTAGTCGTCGGCGCCGTCGTTCAGGAGCCTGACGATCTCGGTCTCGTCGTCACGCGCGGTGGCGATGATCACGGGGACGTCGGTGATCCCGCGGAGCATCTTCAACGCCTCGGAACCGTCCAGATCGGGCAGACCGAGGTCCAGGATCACCACGTCGAAACGGAAATGGGCCACTTCGCGCAGCGCCTCCAGGGCAGTGCCGACGCTGCGCACGGTGTGCGATGCCTCGGTCAGATGCCGGATGAGAGCGGAGCGTACGAACTGGTCATCCTCGACGACGAGCACACTTGCCATGGGCGGCACCGTACGCCATATGAGTGACCCCGGTCCTCCTGGGACGGCGGGCGCCCCGGTGGTGCAGTATGGCTCGCGATGCGCAGAGGACTCATACACGCAATGGCTTGGTCGCTCGCCACGGGCGCGGCGGTCACGCTCTCCTGGTGGGGTGTCCACACGGTCATGGCGGGCACCGCCTACGACCCGCCGCGTGCCGTTCCGCTGGCCGCCGACGGTGACCGCGCGGAGCCGCTCTCGTCGTCCACGCACCGCCCGGACCCCACGCCGACACCAAAGCCATCGAAGCCCTCGAAGACACAGAAGCCGTCGAAGTCCCCCGAGAGCAAGCCGTCGAAGTCCAGGACCGGCAAGCCGAGCACCCCCTCCGCACCGGCCCCCGCCCCCGGCAACGTGAAGAGCTACTCCTCCGACGGCGGCCGGGTCGTCTTCGACCTCGGCAAGGACTCGGCGACGCTGGTGTCGGCGACCCCGGCGGCGGGCTGGTCGGTGCAGGTGTGGAAGCAGGACACCTGGATCCGGGTGGAGTTCACGTCGGGCGCCGACAAGGTCTCGGTGTTCTGCACATGGCACGACCACGCCCCGGCCGTCGAGATCAACACATACTGACCCGCACGCCTTTCAGCGGAACGTCTCAGCGGACCGCCTTCACCGGAACACCGACGGAGGCGGCGCGGGCGATGCCACCGCGTTCGCGTCCGTGACCGCCGCCGCTCCCCCGCTGAAGTCGATGAGCGCCCTGCCGTGCTCGACCCGCGCCGGATGCGAGTCCCCCGCGCTGCGCCGGGTCAGCTCGGCGATCGGCAGCGGCAGGTCGGAGCCGACGAGCACCGCGTTGCCGAACCGCTTGCCCCGCAGCACGGCGGGGTCGGCGATGAGCGCGAGCTCGGGGAAGAGCTCGGCGGCGGTGGCGAGCTGGCCGCGCAGATGCGTGAGCGGCGGCCCGTCGGCGAGGTTGGCCGCGTAGAGACCGCCGGGCTTCAGGACCCTGCGTACGTCGGTGAGGAACTCGGCGCTGGTGAGGTGGGCGGGGGTGCGGGCACCGCTGAAGACATCGGCGATGACGAGGTCCGCCCAGCCGTCCGCGATCTTCGCGAGCCCTTCGCGGGCGTCGGTGCCGCGCACCCGTATCCGTGCCTGCGGGTCCAACGGCAGCTCGCGGCGGACGAGTTGGACGAGCGCCGTGTCGCGCTCGATGACCTGCTGGGTGGAGCGGGGCCGGGTCGCGGCTATGTAGCGGGCGAGGGTGAAGGCGCCGCCGCCGAGGTGCAGGGCCTGGATCGGCTTGCCGGGCGGCGCGACCAGATCGGCGGCGTGGCCGATCCTGCGCTGGTACTCGAAGTCGAGGTACGCCGGGTCGTCCAGGTCGACGTGGGACTGCGGGGCGCCGTCCACGAGCAGCGTCCACGCGCGCGGCCTGTCCCGGTCGGGCATCAGCTCCGCGAGTCCCCCGTCGACTTCCTCGACGACGGCTTCCGCCTCTTCCCGGGATCGCCTGTTCCTTGCCATCGGACCATTATCGGCGTACGCGGAGCGCGCGGCCCGATGACCTTGGAGCACCGCCCCGCCGAGGGCTCAGCGGCAGTTGTCGGCGGCCTCGATCGTGCGGGCCGCCTGGCCGAGCGCAGCGCGCAGCACGGCGGGGTCGGTGACCGGGTCGGTCTCGTCGGGGGGCAGCAGCCAGCCGGTGCCCGCGACCGGGGGCGGCGGGGGGACCGGCTCCGGCTCGGCGGCCAGTCGGGCACCGCGGCCGAAGGTCTGTGTACACGCGCTGCCCGGCAGGTCCCAGGCGTCGGCGGTGCCGGGCGGGACCAGGAAACCGAGGGTGTCGCAGCTCCCGTCGTGCAGGACGGGGCCGACCGCGTCGCCCGCCCCGCGGCGCAGGATGTCGACCGCTTCGAGGCCCTGGCGGGCCGGAACGGTGACGAGGTCGCAGAAGCCGGGGGGCCCGGCGGGCTCCGCGGGCCGGATGCCCTGCTGTGGTGGTGCGCTGCGGTCCTGGGTCGGCAGATGCCGAGCCGTGGTCAGCGACGCCCGCGATTCGCCGTTCTCCACGCCGATCTCCAACAAGGGGACCCCTCCTCGCAAGGGCGGGAGCCGCGTCGCTCCCTCTCCGCATGGTTCAACGCGGGGCGGCGTCAACAGCTACGGCACAATGCCGCCGCAAAGGATGGCACTTCATGGCAGATCTTGGGTGAGATATCCGGTTTGTAGCCAAACTCCGCGTGCCGTCCCCATCACAGCGGGTACGTTCGTGCTCCGCCGGAACAGGGGCAGCATCGTCGGATCCACAGGATTCGGCGCAATCCTGCACAATCCGGCACGATCCGTACGAGAGGGTCAGGCCATGGCGTCGTCACCGATGGCATCGTCAACTCCGTCCCCACAACCGAATCTTCCCTTCCGGCAGCTGCGCGGACGGCGCTCGCCGGGCGAGTTCGCCGCCTTGATCCGCAGGGCCGCTCGCGAGATCGGGGAGCGCGTCAGCTGCGACGCCCGTTACATCGGACGCGTCGAGGCGGGCGAGATCCGCTGCCCCAACTACGCCTACGAGCGGGTGTTCCTGCACCTGTTCCCCGGCCGGACACTGACGGATCTGGGGTTCGCACCCCGCTCGGCAGTGCGCGGACGGGGGGCGCGCGCCACCTCCGGGGCGCCCGCACCACACACCACGATCCGGCTGTATGAGTCTCCCCCGTCCGGGCCGCCGAGCCCCGAACCGCACGAGTGCGACCCGTACGAGATCCAGAGCCACGAGGAGATCGACGTGCGGCGACGCGCATTCATGAGCGGTACGGCCACCGTGGCCGCCGCCTCGCTGGGGCCCATCGGGCTCGCGGAACCGAGTGCCGCCGAGGCCACCGCGCAGCGCGGCGGCCGGGTGGGCAGGGCCGAGGCGGCCGCGGTCGAGGAAGCCGTGCGCAGGATCCGGCTGCTCGACGACCGGCACGGCGCCGACGGCCTCTACCGGCGCGCGGCGGCCCCGCTGCGGACCGCCTACGCCCTGCTCGACGCGGGCACCACCCGGCAGCCGATGGCGGACCGGCTGTACACGAGCGCCGGGGAACTCTCCATCTCCGTGGGCTGGCTGGCGCACGACTCGGGCCGCTTCGACGACGCGCGCTCGCACTACGCCGAGGCGCTCGCGACGGCCCGCATGGCCGGCGATCCCGCCCTGGAGGCGCACGCCTTCTGCAACACGGCGTTCCTGGCACGCGACGCGGGGCGGCCCAGGGAGGCGGTGCGGGCGTCCCAGGCGGCGACGCGGGCCGCCCAGCACCTCTCGTCGCCGCGGCTGCTCTCGCTCCTCGCGCTGCGCGAGGCCGGGGGCTGGGCGGGGCTCGGCGACCGGGCGGGCTGCGAACGGTCACTGACCCGCGCGCACGCCTTGTTCGACCGGGGCCCTTCGGACGCCGACCCGGAGTGGATGAGCTTCTACGGCCCCGCCGAGCTCGAAGTCCTCGAGGCGCAGTGCTGGTCGGCGCTCGGCGACTGGGAGCGGGCCGCCCGGCACGCACGGCGCGCGGCGGGCATCGCGTCGGCGCAGACCCCGCAGTTCACCCGCAACATCGCCCTCTACACCGCGCAGCTCGCCGACGACCTGGCCCGCGCGGGCCGTCCGGACGAGGCGGCGACGGCGGGCATGCGCGTGCTCGGGCTGCTGGACGAGGTGCAGTCGTCGCGCATCCAGTCGATGCTCGCCACGACGGCCCGGGTGCTGCTTCCGCACCGGCGGGCCTCGGGGGTGTGCGGCTTCCTGGAGCGGCACGCTTCTCTGCCGCGGGCCGTGTAGCCGGCCGTACTGCCGCTATGCCAGGTGCCCGGTGTCGTTCCACGACTCGATGGCCGGCTCTCCGTAGGCCCAGCCCAGGGTGGAGATCGAGGTCGGGTTGAGACGGATGCGGGCGGCGAAATCGATGCCGAGGCCGAGCCAGC
Organism: Streptomyces sp. NPDC032198; assembly: GCF_040636975.1. NCBI lineage: Bacteria > Bacillati > Actinomycetota > Actinomycetes > Kitasatosporales > Streptomycetaceae > Streptomyces > Streptomyces sp. NPDC032198. The sequence continues at coordinate 169,926 of NZ_JBEZVL010000009.1, forward strand.
GTGCGCCGATGGAGCGCAGGATGTGCCCGTGCGCGAAGACCAGGACGTCGCGGTCCGCGCCGCGTGCCCAGGCCACCACCTCGTCCGCGCGGGCGGTGACCTGCTCCAGCGTCTCGCCCCGGGGGACGCCGTCGCGCCAGATGAACCAGCCGGGGTGTACGTCCTGGATCTCGGCCGGGGTCATCCCCTCGTAGGAGCCGTAGTCCCACTCCATGAGCGTGTCCCAGGTGGTGGCACGGTCTCCGAAGCCGGCGATCTCGCAGGTCTCCCGTGCGCGGGAGAGGGGGCTGGTGCGCACCTCGACGTCCGGGAGTCCGTCGAAGGGGGCGCGGCGCAAGCGCTCGCCCAGGAGCTTCGCGCCGTTGCGGCCCTCTTCCAGGAGGGGGACGTCCGTCCTGCCGGTGTGCTTCCCGGACAGGGACCACTCCGTCTGTCCGTGGCGGGCCAGCAGGATGCGCGGTGCCATGTCGAGCCTTTCCGGGCCGACGGCCATCGGCATCCGGCCGATGACCATCAGCTGTCATAGAGCGAATTCTGTGGACAGACAGCTGTCCGTACCCTCCATCATCACTCACACGCCATGTCGCGATCACTGGTCCCCGTCAGGAGCAACCCGCCCGCCGATCTCTGCGTCTAAGACGACCGGGGACCGCCTCAGCGTGTTCTCGCGTACGCCGTAGGGTGAGGCGGCGTTGAACATCGCATGACCATAGACAGATGGGGGACCGACCGGATGCCGCAGATCGACGCTCCGGGCAACGGGGGCATACGCGCGCTCCGGCTTCGCTGGTGGACGGAGTTGCCGCTTCTCGTGCTGGTGTACGCCGCGTACTCGGCGGGACGCCTGCTGGCCCGCGGTGACGTGTCCGGCGCCGTCGACAACGGGCTGGAGATCCTCCGCGTCGAGAAGCTCCTGCGCCTCAACGCCGAGCACCCGCTGAACCGCCTCTTCACGGAACATTCCTGGATAGGCGTCCCGGCCGACTTCTGGTACGCGTCGCTCCACTATCTGGTGACGCCCCTGGTCCTGGTCTGGCTCTTCCGCAGCCGGGCGGTCCACTACCGCGCGGCACGCACGTGGCTGATGACCTCGACCATGATCGGCCTGATCGGCTTCACGCTCCTGCCGACCTGCCCGCCCCGCCTGCTGAGCGAGGGGTACGGCTTCGTCGACACCATGGCGCAGTACAGCGACTTCGGCTGGTGGGGCGGCGAGGCGAGTGCGCCGCGCGGGCTCGGCGGCATGACCAACCAGTACGCGGCGATGCCCAGCCTGCATGTCGGGTGGGCCCTGTGGTGCGGGGTCATGCTGTGGCGCCACGGCCGTTCGCCGCTGGTCAAGACGCTGGCGGTGGCCTACCCCCTGATCACCACGATCGTCGTGATGGGCACCGCGAACCACTACTTCCTCGATGCCGTCGCGGGTGCCGCGGTGATGGGCGTCGGCCTGCTCCTCGTACGGCCCGTGCAGCGGCTCGCGGACCGTGTGAAGGCGAAGGTCGGACTGCCGTTCGACGGCGCGCGGCCTTCGGCGGGGGTGCAGGCCGGGTCGCGGCAGAGGTCCCCGGTGGGCTCGATGTCCGCCTCGTCCGCCCCAGAGTCCTCAATTGTCAGTGGCGGGTGCCAGACTTCGGCGGGTGAGCGAATTCCCCGGCCGCGCAAGCGGCCTGCCGAGCCAGGCGCCGAGCCCAGTGCCCGACCCGCCGAAGCGGGGGACAGCACTCCGACAGCGGCTCGCTGAGCTGCGCGGACCGGACGTCCCCGCTCAGCCGCTCGATGCCCGAGCGCTCGCGGCCCTCGCCGCGAACCCGGGCTGCCGACGGCGGGCGCTCCTCGACGGCGCGGGCGTGGACAAGGCCTCGCTGGCGCAGTCGCTCGGCTCCCCCGCACCCTTCGGTCAGTCGCAGTTCGCGTTCATGCGGGGCAATGCCTTCGAGGCGAAGGTCAAGGCCGACGGCGGCGCGGAGCTGCTGCGGCTGGTGCACGGCAGGGTCGGGGGCGGTCCGGAGCCGGTGCCGGGCGAATCGTCCGTCCCCGACCTCGCCGCGGTGGGACCCGAAGGCCGCGCGGCCCGCACCTCGCTCGCGCTGCGCGAGGCGACGTCGACGGAGGGCTGGACCCTCCTCGACCACCCCATGCTGGCGCTGGACGTCGCGGGGACGCCCGCCTTCCTCGAACCGGACGCGGTGGTGGTCCATCCGGACGGCTCCTGGACCGTCGTCGAGATCAAGTCCTTCCCGATGATCGACGGTTCGGCGGACGCGGCGAAGGTGGGCGCGGCGGCGCGCCAGGCCGCGGTGTACGCCCTGGCCCTGGAGCGGGTGGCGGCGCGCATGGACCCCGCGCCCCGTATCCGGCACCACGTGCTCCTGGTCTGCCCCAAGGACTTCTCGAACCTCCCCACGGCGTCGGCGATCGACGTCCGCAAACAACTCTCGGTGACGCGGCGCCAGTTGGACCGCCTGACCCGCATCGAGGACATCGCGGCGGCGCTCCCGGAGGGCACGACGTTCGACGTCACCCGCCCCACCGAGGACCTGACGGCCGCGGTCGAATCGGTCCCGGCGACGTATGCCCCCGAGTGCCTGGCCGCCTGCGAACTGGCCTTCCACTGCCGCGAGCGCTCCCGCGCCCAGGGCGCGGTGACCGCCCTGGGCCGTTCGCTGCGGGGCGAGTTGGGCGGACTCACGACGATCGGGGACGTCCTGTCGGCGGCGGCGGGCACCTCGGGCGACCCGTCGGACCCGGCGGTGGCGACGCTGAGGAGAGCGGCGAGACTCCGTACCGAGGCGTTGTCCGGCGTGGGCGCCTCGGGCGGGGATGCGGCGGAGGGCCCACCATGCTGACGTCCTCCACGCCTCTGCCGCGCGGCCTGCCTCGCCAAGGCCTGCTCCGGCGACCCGCGGTGGGTGTTCTTTTCCCGCCCACCCACCTGTTCTGGAGCTTTCCGGTGACCGTTCGCCGCTTGCCCTCTCGCTGCCGGGTGATCCGCTGGGTGAGTGGGGAGAATTCGACGCGGAGTGGCCGGGCAAGCGGGCGCGGCCCGCACGGGAGGGCTGACCGGTGTCGTTGATCGATAATCTCGCTCGCCTGGAAGCGGTGGCCAGTGGTCGTGCCCAGCCGAGAGCAACGGTCCGGCATCGCCACCTCTCCCAGCGACCCCTCGTCCTCGTCCCCCTCATCACCGCGGGTGAGGCCGGTGCTCCGCTCGGCGCGCTCGTCGGGACGGAGCGCACCTCGCCCCGCATCCTGGTCGTACCGCAGCCCCGCGACCGCGACCTCCGCTTCACCTTCCTCGCCCAGCTCGCGGACACCGTCCTGGAGTACGTCGACTCCTTCGCGGACGACGTCGAGGCGGCGGAACGCAGCGAGACGGATCCGGAGACCGGCAAGCGCGTCAAGGTGGAGGTCGAACTCTGCGCGGACGCCCCGCAGCTGATCGTCCCGAGCCGCGCCGGCATCGACTTCGTACGGCTCATCGGCCGCTCCACCCGCTTCCGCCGCACCGCCGAGCAGGACCCGGAGACCCCGTATCCCGCGCCGCCCCGCGTCCCGCTCCTGGGCCGCTGGCTGACGCACTTCGGGGAGCGGGCCCGGGTCCCCGGCTCCGCCCTCCTGGTCGCCATGACCGAACTGCTCTCCCGGCACTGGGCCACCGGCCAGTCCAGCCTGGAGGACCAGCACCTCGGCGCCCTGCTCGCCTGGATCGAGGCCCCGGAGGGAACGTCGGGGGCCGACGCCGCGCTCCGCGCCGAGCTGGCGCGGGACAGGGACGGCCAGCTGCTCTGCCCGCCCGCGGGCCCCGCCACGGACCCCGCGTTCGACAACCGCCTGCTCGCCCCGGCCATCGAGCGTCACGACCGCGCGCGCGGCGCCCTCGCCACCGCCGAGGACGGCATCCAGGCGGACGCCCGCCTCGCCGAACTGGCCACGGCCGAGCGGGAGATCCGTTCCCTGATCGAGAGCAGGACCCGCCCCACCTGGGACGCGGTGTGGCGCGGCCTCGACGCGCTCTGCACGCTTCCGGAGGCCCCGCACGCCACCGACCGCTGGACCCGCGACCGCTGGTCGTTCACCGGTCACCGGGACCGGGTGACGGCGGGCGAACCCCCGCAGCCCCGCATCGACGACGCGGTGACGGCGGCGAACAAGCTCGCCACGCGCGAGCGCGAGCAGGCCAGGCTCGACGCCCAGGAAGCCCTCGACGACCCCTTGGTGATGGCGGGCCGCCGGCTCGCGGGCGAGGCATTCGCCGGTGAGGTGACCGAGGTGGTCATGGCGTACAGCGAGAGCAAGAGCCCGAGGCCGCGCCCCCTGGTCACCGTCCGCACGGACGACCACCCGCACCTGGCCGAGCGCGCGAAGGTGTACCGCTCGCTCCAGGGCAAGCCGCAGACGGCCGAGTTCGTCACGTACGAGGGTGAAGGAACCGTCGTCCTGCGCATCACCGACAAGATGGGCCGCGGCAAGGAGCCCGAGCAGGGTTCCGTGCCGGAGAAGGGCGACCGGATCTGCTGGACGCTCTTCGAGCATGAGCAGCGCGGTGGCGCCAAGCTGCCCGACCCCGAGGCGACTCCCTGGACCCACGGCGGCCCGCCGGGAGACGCCGCCGAGCGCCCTGACCCCGTGACGCCGGAGGACACCCTGTGAGTCCGACCGCCCCCTTCGACCGTGCCCCCCACGACCGTGCTTCCTTCGACCCGGGCGCCGCGGCCACCCGTGCCACGGACGCGATCCTGCACGACACGCTGCACAGCGCGCACCGCGGCGTCGTCGTCGACTCACCGCCCGGCGCCGGCAAGTCGACCCTTGTGGTCCGCGCGGCCCGCGAACTGGCCGCGGCGGGACGCCCGCTGATGGTGATCGCGCAGACGAACGCGCAGGTCGACGACCTGGTGCTGCGCCTCGCCGAGAAGGACCCCGAGCTGCCGGTCGGCCGCCTGCACAGCAGTGACCCGGACGCGTACGACAAGGCACTCGACGACCTGCCCGCCGTGCGTACGTCCACGAAGGCCGCCGATCTCGCCGGGCTCGACGTCGTCGTGTCGACCGCCGCGAAGTGGGCGCACGTCGATGCCGACAAGCTGGATGCGCCCTGGCGGCACGCGATCGTGGACGAGGCGTACCAAATGCGCTCGGACGCGCTGCTCGCCGTGGCGGGACTCTTCGAGCGCGCCCTGTTCGTGGGCGATCCCGGCCAGCTCGACCCGTTCTCGATCGTGGGCGCCGAGCAGTGGGCCGGACTGGCGTACGACCCGTCGGTGAGCGCCGTGACGACCCTGCTCGCGCACAATCCCGAACTGCCCCAGCACCGGCTCCCGGTGTCCTGGCGGCTCCCGGCGTCGGCGGCCCCGCTGGTCTCGGCCGCGTTCTATCCGTACACGCCCTTCCGCAGCGGCACGGACCACGGCGACCGGCGCCTCGGCTTCGGTGTGCCGTCGGACGGTTCGGGCCCGGACCGGGTGATCGACGAGGCGGCGGAGTCGGGCTGGGGCCTGCTCGAACTGCCCGCGCGGAACACGCCGCGCACCGACCCCGAGGCCGTACGCGCGGTGGCCCAGGTCGTCCGGCGCCTCCTGGACCGTGGCGGCGCCGCCACGTCGGAGCGCGGCCCGGACCCCACTCCCCTGACGGCCGACAGGATCGCCGTCGGCACCGCCCACCGCGACCAGGCGGCGGCGGTGCGCGCGGCCCTCGCGGGGCTGGGCGTCACGGATGTCACGGTGGACACCGCCAACCGGCTGCAGGGCCGCGAGTTCGACGTGACGGTGGTCCTGCACCCGCTCTCCGGCCGCCCGGACGCCACCGCGTTCCACCTGGAGACGGGCCGTCTCTGCGTCCTGGCGTCCCGCCACCGGCACGCCTGCATCGTGATCTGCCGCGCGGGCGTCAGCGAACTCCTCGACGACCACCCGTCCACGGAACCGGTCCAGCTGGGCGTCACGGTGAAGTTCCCGGACGGCTGGGAGGCGAATCACGCGGTACTGGCCCGGCTCGCGGAACACCGTGTGGCGTGGCGTCCATGACCACCGCCAAGACACCCACCCAACGCCGGACGGAGTCCGGCACACCGCCGGAGGCGGACAAAGAAAACAGCCCCGGACGGCTGGGAGGCGAATCACGCGGTACTGGCCCGCCTCGCCGAACACCGTGTCGCGTGGCGTCCCTGGGCCCGTGGCCCCCTTGCGCGGCAAGGGACAATGGAAGACGGCCCCACGGCCGGAAACCGTACGAGGAGGAAGAACCATGGCGGAGCCCGATCGGACCCGTACCGAGCAGCGTCTGCGACCCGCGCCCCTGCTCTTCGAGCCCGCGGAAGCCGTCGCCGACCCCGAGCACTTCTTCGACCTGGAGTCGATGGAGGACCCCCGGGAGCTCCTGGCCCGCGCCACCGAGCTGACCCACGCGTTCCGTGCCGCGACGGACCGGGCGGTCGAGTTCCAGGCGATCGCCGCGGCCCAGCTCGCCGACCCCCGGCGCTTCGACCGGCTGACGCCCGCCGTGATCGCCGAGCGCGCGCAGTGGACCGAGGACTACGCGAAGAAGATGGTCGAGTTCGGCCGGGAGCTCCTGCGCGGGGCCGGTACGGGCGGCGGCGGGCCGGAAGCCTGAGGGCCCCGGGAAGGGGCCGCCGGGCGGGAGCGCGGAGGCCTCCAGGCCCCTGGAGAAGATCACGGGGCATATGCCCCGAGGGCAAGGTACTCCCCCCTCCCCACTGTTGTCCCGGTTTCTGGCAACTCTCAGAAATGGAACCCTCACTACCGGTAGATGTAGTCGCCATGAGCAGCACGCGTCTCCACCCGGATCCCGCCCCCGCCAGCGTCCAGGACATCTGCGACGTCACCCCCGAGGGAGCCGCCTGGCTCGCCTCCGCGGAAACGTATCCGCGCAGCGCGCTCGCGCACTGGCGCAGCCGCCCCACCGCCCCCGCCGTCCTCCCCTGCGGCTCCGTCTTCGACGTGGTGAGCGTCCCCGCGGTCTTCGGCCGGCGGATGCTCGACCGCTTATGGGGCGAAGGCCCCGGCTCGGGCCCCGTCGCCGCGCACCGCGGCCGCATGCTGCTCTTCGCCGCCCCCGGGACCGCCCAGCGCCTGCCCGCGCTCCTGGAGTGGGAGGAGTGGGGCCGAGCCGTCCCCGGCGTCCTCTGCCACGGCATGGGAGACGCCGTGACGGTGCCGCCGATCGCCGCGGAAACCCGCGGAAGCGTGCCCTCCAGCCGCCTTGAGGGGCACCTCGAATCGCGCTGGCTGGTGGCCCCCGATGCCCGCCATCCCTGGCTTCCCGGGCCCGAGGTCGTGCTCTGGGCCTGCGTCCGCGCGGCCCGTGCGGCAGCGGGCTCCGCGGTCCGTATATCGATTTTTCCTGGCGGCGATCAGGATGCTAAGGTCTACGACGTCAGCAGGCGCCGCTAGCTCAGTTGGTTAGAGCAGCTGACTCTTAATCAGCGGGTCCGGGGTTCGAGTCCCTGGCGGCGCACAGACAGAAAGAAGCCCCTCGCGCAAGCGGGGGGCTTCTTTCATGCCCGGCACCGGCTTCCTGCCCGGCACCGGCACACCACCGCGGGCCTCAGCCCACCGACACGTTCACCGTCCACGCCCCCGTCGCCGTCCGTCCCTCGACCTCGACGCGCACGTCCTCGTCCGGGACCGTGAAGCTCTCCCCCGCCCCCACCGGCGCGTCCGCGAGCGGCGGATACACCGAGCCGCCCCAGCACGCCTCCGAGCCCGGGTGGGCGTCGAGCACCTCGACCGGGCCACCGCCGGACGGTGCCTCGTTGCGTACGCGGTAGACGAGCACCCCCTCCCGGCACGTCGCACGGTCGATGCCCGCCGCGCCGCGCGCCTCGATGGCGATCGCGCTGCCGCGCCCCGTGCGGACGACCGCCAGCTTGGTGCCGCCGAAGCCCCCGCGCGCGGGCCGCGTCGACAGCGGCTCCAGGGTCAGCCGCCGCCCCTTGCCCTCCACGCACGCCACCTGCCGCCGGTCGAGCCAGCCGAGCTTCCACTTGTGCCAGCCGAAGAGGTCGGGCGAGAGCCCGAACTGGCTGCCCATGACGTCCCAGTCACCGACGTGCGTGTCCCAGTCGCCCTTGCCGTCCGTCGGCCGGTGGTAGAGGTCGGGCAGGTCGAAGACATGGCCGGTCTCGTGGGCGAGGACGTTGCGGTCCGGCGGATGCCGCTCGAAGACCGTGACGATGCGCTTGATGTCCGCGCCGTCGGCCCGCATCGGCCGGTCGAAGTTGACGACCTTCGTCGCGTCCGAGTCGACGCCGGGCGCGTCCGGGTCGGCGACGAAGTAGACGACGTCGTACCGCGAGAAGTCGACCTGCCGATCGGCCGCCGTCACCGCGTCCCGCAGATAGGCACTGCGCCGGGCGGCGTTCCAGTCGCGCTGTATGGCGTACGAGGTGGAGTCGTCCGGCATCTCGACCCACTCGCGCTGCGGGTGCGGGCGCAGGGTGAACTTGCCGTAGGAGGCCTGGTCGAAGAACTGACTGGTGGCGGGGAAGTAGTCGGCCGCGAGTTCCCCGGGGGACACCTGGGGCGGGGAGTCGGGGAAGGAGAGGAAGACCATCACCGCGTCGAGGGTCCGATGGGGGCGCGGATAGGCGCCGTTCCAGGAGTCGAGGCCCTCCGAGTGATGCGCCGGGGTGCGCTGGAGCGCGCAGGGGACCGCCGAGGTCTGGCCGACCGCGGGGCCCGCGACGAGCCCCGTGGCGGCAAGCGCGGTCAGGGACGTGAGGGCGGCGGCCGTGCTGCGCAACCGGGGTCTCTCCCCTCCACGGGTGAGTCCCCAGGGGGGTAGCTGACGCGGCACGTCGACCTCCGGGTGCGGATTGCGGGGCATCCCACCCACCCTGTGCGTCTTTTTAGAGAAATGCCCTGTTTGTCTGACCCGGTCGGGTGATGCGCCACTCTGGAGTGCTCACGGAACGTCACAAGTTGTCGCCGGGCAGATTGAGGCGTAAAGGAAGCAGTACACGGGCGAGCAGAAACGATCTGCCGCCGGGTGGGTGCCACATCCGTGCCGGGCATGCACCTGTCCTATGCCCTGCACGGCCGCCACGCGGCACCCCCTTGTGGCTGGATGCGCCGTCGGGCCAGCCCCTATGATCGGCACACTTTCCTGCGCGGGCCCGGCCTCGCCGAACAACTGCACTGCGGGAGCAAGTGGTGAACGGAACGTCTGAAGGCCAAGCGCCCACAGCGGTCACAGCACCCGACCTCGCCAGGGCGCCCCTTACGGAGCGTAGCCATCCGGGGCGACGGCCCGATCATCGGGCCGCATTCGCCGCCGCCCCGATCGCCCTCGGCGTCGTGGACGGCGAGGGTCTCGTCATCGATGCCAACGACGCACTCGCCGAGCTGCTCGGCGCGGCCCCGGACGAGCTCACGGGACGGCTCGCCGCCGATCTGGTGGACCTCGCGTCGGACGCACGCACCTGGCACGCGTACCGCGAGGTGCTCCGCGGCCGCCAGGCGAAGCTGCGCTGCACCCGGCGCCTGAAACATCCCGACGGGCACTCGCTGTGGGTCCAGGTCACCGTCTCGCCGATGCCCGGCGGGCGCACGGTGCTGCTCGCCGCCACCGACATCAGCGCACGCCGCGAGCTCCAGGCCCGGCTGCGGCATCTGCAGATGCACGATCCCGTGACCCGGCTGCCCAACCGCAGCCTGTTCTTCGAACGCCTGGCCGCCGCGCTCGAAGCGGGTGCGTACGACGACACGGGCACCGGCCGGATCGGCCTCTGCTATCTGGACCTCGACGGGTTCAAGGCGGTCAACGACACCCTCGGCCACCGGGTCGGCGACCGGCTGCTCGCGGCCGTCGCGGAGCGGCTCACGCGGTGCGCGGACGAGGCGGGTCACGGCAGGGCGGCGGCGCCGCTGGTCGCACGGCTCGGCGGCGACGAGTTCGCGCTGCTCGTGGAGGACTCGACGGGCACCGACCAGCTGGCCGACCTCGCCGACACGGCGCTCAAGGCGCTGCAGGACCCCTTCGACCTGGCGGGCCAGCGGCTCTCCGTGTCGGCCTCGATCGGCGTCGTGGAGCGGCGCGCCGCGGGGACCACGACGACCTGCCTGATGCAGGCGGCCGACACGACGCTCTACTGGGCGAAGTCGGACGGCAAGGCACGCTGGACGCTCTTCGACCCCGAGCGCAACGCCCACCGCATGACCCGCCAGACGCTGTCGAGTTCACTGCGCCCGGCCGTCGAGCGCGGTGAATTCCTGCTGGACTACCAGCCGTTGGTGCGTCTGGAGGACGGCGGCCTGCGCGGGGTCGAGGCACTCGTGCGGTGGCAGCATCCGCGCTTCGGCCTGCTGACGCCGAATCGGTTCATCGGATTGGCCGAAGAGGACGGTTCGATCGTGCAGTTGGGCCGCTGGGTGCTGCGGACGGCGTGCCGCCAGGCCCGGCAGTGGCAGCTCGACCACCCGGACCGGCCGCCGGTCTTCGTGAGCGTCAACGTCGCGGTGCGGCAGGTGTGGGACTCGGACCTGGTGGCCGACGTCGCGGAGATCCTCGCCGAGACGGGCCTCGCCCCCGAGCTGCTCCAGCTCGAACTCACCGAGTCGGCGGTGATGGGCTCGGCGGGACGCCCGCTGCAGGCCCTCCAGTCGCTCAGCGACATGGGGGTGCGGATCGCCATCGACGACTTCGGCACGGGGTACTCGAACCTGGCGTACCTGAGCCGGCTCCCGGTGTCCGTCCTGAAGCTGGACGGCTCGTTCGTACGGGGGTTCCAGTACGACGCGGAGGCCGGCGAGGCACACATCAACCCCGCGGACGAGGTCATCGTCGAGGCCCTGGTGCAACTCGCGCACCGGCTCGGTCTGACCGTCACCGCGGAGTGCGTGGAGACCACGTCGCAGGCGACGCGGCTGCGGCGGATCGGCTGCGACACCGGGCAGGGGTGGCTGTACTCCCGCCCGGTGACGCCGGATCGTATCTCCGCGCTGCTCGCGGCCGGCTGACCGGCGGCTACGCGGTGGGCAGCCCGTAGGCGTCCGCGATCAACTCATAGGAACGCAGCCGCACTTCACCGCTGTGCGCGTTGGCGGTGATCATCAGCTCGTCGGCGCCGGTGCGCTTGGCGAGGTCGTCGAGGCCGGTGCGGACCTGGTCGGCGGTGCCGTGGATGACGTTGGAGTTCCAGCTGCCGACGAACTCCCGCTCCATCTCGCTGAATTCGTACGCCTCCGCCTCCTCGGGAGTCGGGACGAGACCCGGCTTCCCGGTGCGCAGCCGGACCATGTTCAGCGCGGCGGCGAGGACCTGGCGCCGGGCCTCCTTCTCGTCGTCGGTCGCCAGGGCCGATACGCCGATGAGGGCGTACGGGGCGTCGAGGACGGCGGAGGGCTTGAACGACTCCCGGTAGAGGTCGAGCGCCGGGATCGTGTTCTGCGCGGAGAAGTGGTGCGCGAAGGCGAAGGGCAGGCCGAGGACTCCCGCGAGGCGGGCGCTGAACCCGGAGGAACCGAGCAGCCACAGGGGCGGGCGGTGCGGGGACTGCACGCCGCCGGGCGAGGTGGCCTGGACCGGGCCGGGGACGGCGTGGATACGGCTGTACGGGTGGCCGTCGGGGAAATCGTCGTCCAGGAAGCGGGTGAGCTCGGCGAGCTGCTGGGGGAAGTCGTCGGCGCCTTCGTTGAGGCGGTCCGTCCTGCGGAGCGCGGCGGCGGTGGCGCCGTCCGTGCCCGGGGCACGGCCCAGGCCCAGGTCGACGCGGCCCGGGGCCATGGCCTCCAGGGTGCCGAACTGCTCCGCGATGACGAGGGGGGCGTGGTTGGGCAGCATGACGCCGCCCGAGCCCAGGCGGATGCGCTCGGTGTGCGCGGCGAGGTGGGCCAGGATGACCGCCGGGGACGAGGAGGCCACGCCCGGCATGGAGTGGTGCTCGGCCACCCAGTAGCGGTGGTAGCCGCGGCCCTCCGCCAGCTTGGCGATCTCCACGCTCTTACGCAGGGCGTCGGTGGCGGTCCGCCCCGCGCCCACGGTCACCAGGTCGAGCACGGAGAGCGGGACGGGCGCGCTGCCGTGCCGCTCGCCGCGGATGTCGTCGCTCGGGTCCACTGTCACGGGGGTCCTGCCTCCTGCTGCGCGGTGCTTGTGCGGTACTCCTTACGCCGCGGTCCAACAGGAGGCAGGCTCCGCTTTATTCCCGCGGGGTTCCCTTGAACGTACGACCCCCTCTCCCCACGGACGTGATCCCCCGCCTCCACCTCTACCCGAACAGGCCTTCCCCACCCACCCGCCCGATCACCCCGCAGCCTCCCCCTCAACGAACAAGCTTTTCCCGCCCGCCCACCCGATTGCCCGGCAGTGCCATCGATCAGCCAACGATGGGCCGCAGTCGGCGACGCACGCGAGGGGACGTGCCGGTATGTCCGCCCGGAGCACGGCTCGCGGCACTCCACCCCCGAAGCAGCTCCGCGGCCACCGGACGATAGCGAGGACGGACATACCGGCGCGGCACCGCACCCACGACCGGTCAGCCCCGCTGCCCGCGCGCTCCCCCAGTCGGCGACGCACGCGAGGGGACGTGCCGGTATGTCCGCCCGGAGCACAGCTCGCGGCACTCCAGCCCCGAAGCAGCCCCGCGGCCACCGGACGATAGCGAGGACGGACATACCGGCGCGGCACCGCACCCACACACAGACGGCACCGCACCGCACCGGCAAGCACCCGCGCCCGGCGACGCGGTCCCGCACGCACCCCAGCAACTACTCCCGCACCTGCACCACCGGTTCCTTGGTGAACAGTGCACCCAGGGACGGAGCGTTCACCCGGCGGGACGCCAGCCGCAGCGCCTCCCAGACCGTGACCTGGTTCGCCGTCAGGACCGGTTTGCCGAGGTCCTGCTCCAGGTCATGGACGTACGCGGCCGTATGCAGCGCCGTATCGGGAAGCAGGAGCGCCTCCGCATCGGGGTGGTCGCCCGCGCGGGCCATGGCCAGGACCTCCTCCCAGCCCCACGTACCGACCTCCGCGGCCGTGATGATGCCGCTCCCCTGGGTCGAGACGACCTCCACGCCGGCCGCCTTCAGGAACGACGCGAAGAGCCCGGCCACGTCCTCCGGATACGTCGCGGCGACAGCGACCCTGCTCGCGCCCACCTCACGTACCGCGTGGGCGAACGCGAAGGACGTACTGGACGCCGGGAGGCCCGCCGTCCGGGCCAGGGACCGGACCTGGTCGTGCGCGCCCTCCCAGCCGAAGACGAAGCTCGCGCTGGTGCAGGCCCACACCACCGCGTCCGCGCCGGACAGGCGCAGCTCCTCGACCCCGGCGGCGAGCCGTTCGGTCGATCCCATCTCCAGGAGCGCGTCGACCCGGTGCGCGTCCTCGCCGATGTCGGTGTGGACGACCTGCAGCCGGACATCACTCCCCAGCATCTGCTCCATGCGGGGGTAGTCGTCCTCAGCCGAGTGACCCGGATAGAGGAAACCAAGTGCGGTCACTTCCAGCCTCCTTCAAGGCAGCGTTGGTGGTCCTTCGGGCAGACCCTGGGGCGGATCGAGCGGCACCACGCCCGGCAGTTCGCCGGGCCCGGCGACCGGACCCGCACCCGGCCGGGCGCTGGGATTGATCAGCGCCTGGTAGGGCCCTACCGCATGGGTACCCAGACGGCGCAGGGCGGACCACATCGTCACCTGGTTCGCGGAGATCACCGGCATCCGCAGCTCGGCCTCCAGCTGCGGAATGACGTCGTACGTCGCGAGGTTGGTGCAGCTGATGAACAGCGCGTCGGCCCCGCCGAGCACCGCGCGCCGCGCCATCTCCGCCACGTCCTTGTACGGCACTTTCCAGATGTGCCTGGTCAGGCCCAGGTAGGCGCGGCCGGTGACGGACACCCCCGATTCGGCCAGGTACTCCTCGAGGGACTGGGTCACCGACCAGGTGTAGGGCGTGACGAGCGCGATGCGCCGCGCGCCCAGATCCTCGAGCGCTTCGAGCAGCGCGCCCGATGTGGTGACCGCGGAGACCGCGCCCTCGCGGTGCATGGCCTCGCACATCGCGCGCTCGCCGGCGATGCCGCCGACGAAGCTGCCGGACGTGCAGGCGTAGGCGAGAACTTCGGGTTCGGCGGCGCTCAGAGCGCGCACCGCCTCGCCGAGCGTCTCGTGCTCGCTGACGAGTCGTGCCAGGTCAAGGCTTACCTCGACAGGCACGTACGGGGTGCGTGTCAGATGGAGGGAGACCTCGTCCGGCACCCAGCGCCAGAGCTCTCGGTCGAGGGCGAAGTCGAAAGGGGCGACGACACCTACACCGCGTTGAGGGTGTGGTCCGCCGAGGAAGGAGACGTCCATGAGCAGGCCCCAAGTTCGTGCGTGCGTGCAATGGAGGGACCGGCCGGGGGCCGGGAGATGCGGAACCGGCGACGCGCCGGGACGTCGGGATGGGGCAGAAGGCGCCAAGAAAGCGCTACAGAGAGTGCTATGACCTAGTACGGAGAGTACTCAGTCGTGGGGTGCTTGTGATAGAGCACCTCTGTTGACGAAGGTAGTTTCAGGTGCGAGCGTGGTCAATCCGCGCATCTCAGACGGCTCTGGCCGACACGAATCTCAGGGAAGCGGACTCTCATTGCGAAACGGTTTCTCCTCGATGTCCGAATCGACCTCCGAATCGACGAAGGCCCCGATGTCCGACACAACCGTTCTGGTCCTTGACGCCCCGTCCCCCGCCCCGCCGCCCCGTCTCGGCAGCCTGACCGGCCGCGTTCGGGTGCTGCACGCCGACGGGGACACCCTTGCGGCCCAACTGCCCCACGCCGATGTGCTGCTGGTCTGGGACTTCCTCTCGGACGCGGTGCGGCTCGCCTGGCCGGGTGAGGGCCCGCGCCCGCGCTGGGTACACACTGCGAGTGCGGGCGTGGACCGGCTCATGTGCCCGGCGCTCGCCGAGTCCGACACGCTGGTCACGAACGCCCGCGGCGTCTTCGACCAGCCGATCGCCGAGTACGTGGCCGCCCTCGTCCTGGCCATGGCCAAGGACCTGCCGCACACCCTCCGGCTCCAGGGCGAGCGCACCTGGCAGCACCGCGAGACCCAGCGAGTCGCCCGTACGCGCGCGTGTGTCGTGGGTTCGGGGCCGATCGGACACGCCATCGTGCGGATGCTGAAGGGCCTCGGGATCATCACCGCCCTGGTGGGGCGCAGCGCGCGCAACGGCGTCCACGGCCCCGACGAGCTCGACCGCCTCATGGCACGCGCCGACTGGGTGGTGTGCGCGGCGCCCCTCACGGACGACACGCGCGGCATGTTCGACGAGCGGCGCTTCGGGATGATGCAGCCGTCGGCGCGCTTCATCAACATCGGGCGCGGCGCACTCGTCGTGGAGGACGACCTCGCGGCGGCCCTGTCGAAGCGGTGGATCGCGGGCGCGGCGCTCGACGTCTTCGAGCACGAGCCGCTGCCGGCGGACAGCCCGCTGTGGACAGCGCCGGGCCTGATCGTGTCCCCGCACATGAGCGGTGACACGGTGGGCTGGCGCGATGAACTGGGCGCGCAGTTCGTCGAGTTGTACGAGGAGTGGGAGGCCGGGCGGCCTCTTGCCAACGTGGTCGACAAGAAACGTGGGTATGTACCGGGGAATTGATCACTCCCCGGCCGATTCGCCGGCCGATTTCCCGGTCGGTTCGCCGACCGATTCGCCGGCCGATTCCCCCTGAGGCGAGCCACTTCCCTCCCCCTTGAGGAGCGTGCATGACCGAGCTCACGGATCTCACCGCGGTACAACTCGTCGACGCCTATCGCAAGGGCGAGTTCAGTCCGGTCGACGCGACTCGGGCGGCGCTGCGCAGGGCCGAGGAAGTGCAGCCCACGGTGAACGCCTTCGTGCGCATCGACGGCGAAGAGGCCCTCGCACAGGCCGAGTCGAGCGCCGCGCGGTGGCGGAGCGGTGAGCCGCAGGGCTTGCTGGACGGGGTTCCCGTCTCGGTCAAGGACATCCTGCTGCAGCGCGGGGGCCCGACGCTGCGGGGCTCGAAGACCGTTCGTACGGAAGGGGCTTGGGACGAGGACGCGCCGTCGGTGGCGCGGCTCCGTGAGCACGGCGCGGTGTTCATCGGCAAGACGACGACGCCCGAGTTCGGCTGGAAGGGCGTCACGGACAGCCCGCAGAGCGGGATCACGCGCAATCCGTACGACACCTCGCGCACCGCGGGCGGCTCCAGCGGCGGCAGCGCGGCGGCCGTGGCGCTCGGCACGGCGCCGCTGTCGCTCGGCACGGACGGCGGCGGCTCGGTGCGGATCCCGGGTGCCTTCTGCGGGATCTTCGCGCTGAAGCCGACGTACGGGCGGGTGCCGCTGTATCCCGCGTCCGCGTTCGGCACGCTGGCGCACGTCGGGCCGATGACGCGGGACGCGGCGGACGCGGCCCTGATGATGGACGTCATCAGCGGACCCGACCCGCGCGACTGGTCGCAGCTCGGTCCGGTGGCGGGCAGCTTCCGCACGGGTATCGAAGGCGGCGTACGCGGCCTGCGCATCGCGTACTCACCCTCACTCGGCGGCCAGGTCGCGGTGCGGCCCGCGGTCGCCGCGGCGGTGCGGCAGGCGGTGGAGTCCCTTGCCGCTCAGGGTGCGTACGTCGAGGAGACAGACCCCGACTTCACGGACCCGGTGGAGGCTTTCCACACGCTGTGGTTCAGCGGCGCGGCCCGGGTGACCCAGCACCTGCCGCCCGAGCGGCGGGAGTTGCTCGATCCCGGGCTGCGCGAGATCTGTGCGCAGGGCGCCCGGTACAGCGCGCTCGACTACCTTGCTGCAGTTGACGTACGCATGGAGCTGGGCCGTCGCATGGGCCGCTTCCACCAGACGTACGACCTGCTGGTCACTCCGACGTTGCCGATCACCGCGTTCGAGGCGGGGGCGGAGGTACCGAAAGGTTCCGGCCATCGTCGGTGGACGGGTTGGACGCCGTTCACGTACCCCTTCAACCTGACGCAGCAGCCGGCCGCGACTGTCCCTTGCGGGGTGGACCGGGAGGGATTGCCCGTGGGGGTGCAGATCGTGGGGGCGCGGCACGCCGACGCCATGGTCCTGCGGGCCGCGCACGCGCTGTACGAAGCGGGCAGCGCGAGGATCGCGCCGCCCGCCCTTGACTGAACCTACGAGCCCGGGGCCTACGCTCTGCGGAAATTCAGCGTCTCGCCCTGCGCGCCCCCGCGCCACAGGTCGTTGCAGGCCTCGGCCATCCGGTCGAGGCCGTCGACCACCTGACCCCAGACGATGCCGGGGACCCAGCCGACGTCGCCGTTGAGCAGCAGGTTGTTGCGCTCGTAGAAGAGGGCGAGGTCGACGACCGTGGCGCCCGCCTTGACGTCGGCGCCCGGTTCGTACCCGTAAGCCTGTGTGCCCAACTGCGTCCCGTTGAAGGAGAAATAGCAGAGGTCACCGGGAATGGGGGTGACTGTCGGGTTCTCCAGCGGCGGCTCACGGTCCGCGAAAGCCGGAAAGAGGGCGTAGATCTCATTGCGGGCGTACTTCGCGTGATAGACGTCCTCGCTGAGCGGAAGCGCCTCCCACACCGCCGCGCAGGTCAACGGGGCCCGGTCGTCGAGCAGCTTTGCCGTGCACTGAACTCCTCGCTTGGCGAGGGAGACTTCGATGAATCGGTCTGCCATGTGTCCCATGCTCCTCCCTGGGTCAAGACCACAACGATTGCATCAGGGGCCGAAATTGGCCCGCATATTCCGCGTCGAGTCGGGTAGCCGCGCGCCCATGGCTCCACCACTTTGGAACGACCCAGAGAGCAATGAGACAGAGAGCCCCCGTGCCTACGGCGCAGGGCCGAGTGCGGTGCCCAGGAACTCCGGGGTCCGCCGACGATCACTCCTGTTCGGCGCGGGCGCGGTAGGTGCGATGGGCGCGCTCGGCGCCGCGGGCTGCAGCAAGGTGCCCACGGGAGACACACTGGCGCGCCTGAAGTCGCAGGGCACCGTACGGCTCGGGATCGCGGGTGAGGCACCGTACGGGTACATCGACGAGGACGGGGCCTTCACCGGTGAGGCGGTGGAGCTCGCGAAAGTGATCTTCAAACGCCTGGGCGTCCCCAAGGTCCAGCCCGTGGCCACCGAGTTCGGCTCGCTCATCCCGGGTCTGAAAACACAGCAGTTCGATGTGGTTTCGGCCGGGATGTACATCAACAAGGACCGCTGTCAGCAGGTCATCTTCTCCGACCCTGAGTACCAGATGCTGGACTCCTTCATCGTCCGCAAGGGCAACCCGAAGAAGCTCTTCAACTACCAGGACGCCTTCAAGGCGAAGGCGAAGATGGGCACGGGCCCTGCCTACGCGGAGATCGACTACGGGATCGCCGCGGGCTACAAGCGGGACGACATCGCCATCTACCAGGACCCGGTCGCGGGCATGAACGCCGTCGAGGCGGGTCGCATCGACTTCTTCGCTGGTACCGCGCTGACCGGCCGCGGTGTGGTCCGCAAGAGCACGAAGGCGGAGGCGACCGAGGCCTTCGCGCCCATCGTCGACGGCGAGAAGCAGATCGACGGCGGCGGCTTCACCTTCCGGCCGACCGACACGGAACTGCGCGATGCCTTCAACGTGGAGATCCACAAGATGAAGAAGAGCGGTGAGCTCTTCCGGATCCTGAAGCCGTTCGGCTTCACGAAGGACGAGATGACCAAGCTGACCGCAGAGGAGCTGTGCAAATGACAGCGGGACTGTGGGAACACTGGGTTCTGCCCGGTATCTGGATCACCATCCAGCTGACGATCTACAGCGCGGCCCTCGCGACCGTCGTCGCCTTCGGCATCGGCATGGCCCGCACCCACCGGCTGCGCACCGTGCGCTTCCTGGCCGGTTTCTACACCGAGATCTTCCGCGGCACCTCTTCGCTGGTGCTGATGTTCTGGATCTTCTTCGTCCTGCCGCAGCTGGTGGGCTGGGCGCTGGTCCCGATGTGGGCGGCCGTGCTCGCCCTCGGGCTCTCCTACGGTGCCTACGGCGCCGAGATCGTGCGTGGCTCGCTCAACGCGGTGGCGCCGGCACAGCGCGAGGCGGGGGTCGCGCTGAGCTTCAGCCCTGCGCAACGCATGCGGCTGATCCTGCTGCCGCAGGCCATCCCGGAGATGATCCCGCCGTTCTCGAACCTGCTGGTCGAGCTCCTCAAGGGCACCGCCCTGGTCTCGCTGCTCGGTATCGGTGACGTGTCCTTCGCCGCGTACTTGGTGCGCCTCGCCACCACGGAGAGCGCGGAGATCTACACGATCTCGCTGGTCATCTACTTCGTGCTCGCCTTCCTGCTGACCCGCGGGATGCGCTCCCTGGAGCGTAAGACCAAGGCGGGCATCGGGCAGAAGACCGAGTCCCGGGGCCTGATGTCCAAGCTCAACTGGCGTCAGGAGATGCAAGTTTCACAGATTCCGAAGAGCGGGGGCACCGGCGCATGATCATCGCTGCTGACAAGTGGGACTGGGGCGCCGTCTCCGACTTCATGCCGCACTTCTGGGACGGCGTCCTCACCACCCTGCAGATCCTCGCCCTGGGCTCGCTGATCTCGTTCTCGCTCGGCCTGGTGTGGGCGCTCCTGTTCCGTGCGCCCAGCCGTTTCGTGCGGTGGCCGGTCGGCATCATCACCGAGTTCATCCGCAACACTCCGCTGCTCGTGCAGCTGTTCTTCTTCTTCTTCGTCCTTCCGGAGTGGGACATCCAGTTCTCCGCACTGACGACCGGCATCCTCGCGATCGGCCTGCACTACTCGACGTACACCGCGCAGGTCTACCGCGCCGGCATCGAGGCCGTACCCGTCGGCCAGTGGGAGGCGGCCACAGCGCTGAGCCTGCCCTACCGCCACACGTGGACCGCGGTGATCCTGCCGCAGGCCATCCGCCGCGTGATCCCCGCGCTCGGCAACTACGTCATCGCGATGCTGAAGGACACCCCGCTGCTCGCCAGCATCGGCGTCCTGGAGCTGCTGCAGCGCTCGCGGCTCCAGGCGGCGGAGACCTTCCAGTACACCGAGGCCCTGACCGTCGTCGGTGTGGCCTTCATCGTCATCGCCTACCCGTCCTCCCTCCTCCTCCGAGCTCTGGAGCGTCGTCTTGTCGTCTGAAAGCACCCCCAAGGAAACGACCAATCCGGCGGTGGACGGCAGCGAGCTGATCCGCTTCGACAAGGTCACCAAGAGGTTCGGCTCGAACACCGTCCTCGACGAGCTCGACTTCTCCGTGGACTCGGGCAAGCACGTCACGCTGATCGGCCCCTCCGGATCCGGCAAGACCACGATCCTGCGGCTGCTCATGACCCTGATGAAGCCCGAGGAGGGCACGATCAAGGTCGGCGGGCGTTACCTCACGCACGAGGAGAAGAACGGCAAGCTCGTGCCGGCGGGCGAGAAGTACATCCGCGAGGTCCGCAAGAACATCGGGATGGTGTTCCAGCAGTTCAACCTCTTCCCGAACATGAAGGTCCTGCGGAACATCACCGAGGCGCCGGTCCAGGTGCTCGGCCTGTCCAAGGACGAGGCCGAGGAGCGCGCCCGCGGCCTGCTCGAACTGGTCGGGCTCACCGAGCACATCGACAAGTACCCCAACCAGCTCTCCGGCGGCCAGCAGCAGCGCGTCGCGATCGCGCGCGCCCTGGCGATGCGCCCGCAGGTGCTGCTCCTGGACGAGGTCACGTCCGCGCTCGACCCCGAACTGGTGGCGGGTGTCCTCGACGTCCTGCGGGACATCGCCCACACCACGGACATCACGATGCTCTGCGTGACCCACGAGATGAACTTCGCCCGTGACATCTCGGACCAGGTCCTGATGTTCGACTCCGGCCGGGTCATCGAGTCCGGGACGCCGGAGAAGATCTTCACCGAGCCCGAGCACGAGCGGACCAGGGAGTTCCTCAGCGCAGTCCTGTGACCGCGCTCCGTAACCACGCAGGCTATGGCCTTGGGTGGTGACGCTGGCATATGCCAGAGTGGCGCGTTCCTGCTGACGGAGCCGGAACGCGCCACCAATCTCGTCAACAGCCGCTCCATATCGACCTCTTGGCGGCTATCGTGGGACGGAGCCCAGCTGTCCGGAACCGTTCCACGCAGGGGGAAGCCGTGGCGCTGAAGCATGAGCCGACCGCGCCGCAGCATTCGGTGCAGAGTGCCCTGCGGGTGCTCGAGATCGTCGCCCGGCACGAGACCGGCGTGACCGACGCCGAGCTCGCCCGGCAGACCAAACTGCCCGCACCCCAGCTCGCCGCCCTGCTGCGCATGCTCCGCCGCGAGGCATACGTCGAGCAGGTAGCCGACGGTGCGTATGTGACCGGCGCGTCCCTCGCCCGCCTCGGCTCGGCCCACCGCCGCGACCAGGCCCTGCGGGACAAGCTCAAGGAGACCCTCGACGAGCTGCGCGACTCGATCGGCGCGGCGGTCTACATCAGCCGGTACGAAGACGGCGAAATCAAGATCACCGACTTCGCGGACGGCCCCTGCACCCCCAAGGTCAACGAGTGGGTGGACTTCCGTTCCTCCGCGCACGCCAGCGCGGTCGGCAAGAGCCTGCTGACCCAGCTCGACCTGAACGGCCGCAGGGACCACCTCTCGCGCCACAAGATGGCCCGCCTCACCTCGCGGACGATCACGAACGAGCGGGTCCTGCTGAACCGCCTCGCCGCCCAGCCCGCGACGGTCCCGGTCCTCGACCTACAGGAGTACGCGGTCGGCACGGTCTGCGCCGCCGTCCCCATCACGGCGGGCTCCGCGGTCGGCTGCCTGGCGCTCTCCCTCCCGGTGGAGCACGCACACCGGCTGCGGGAAGCGGCCCAGACGCTCAACCGCGGGGCGGCCCCGGTACTGCTCTCCCTGGCGATCTAGAACCCACGGCCAAGGCCGGCCGCGGGCGGTTCTGAGCACCCTCCAGGACCAGGTATTATTTTTGAGTCAGCAGGCGCCGCTAGCTCAGTTGGTTAGAGCAGCTGACTCTTAATCAGCGGGTCCGGGGTTCGAGTCCCTGGCGGCGCACAGACAGAGAGAAGCCCCTCGCTGAAGCGAGGGGCTTCTTTTGTTGCGCCGCCGCTGATCATCGCGATCGCGTTCGGACTCGCCATGGACTACGAGCTGTTCATCCTGTCCCGGATGCGGGAGACCTGGCTGGAGAGAGGCGATCCCCGCGCCGTCACCGTCGAGGGCCTGCGCCGCTCGGGCCGCGTCGTCAGCTGCGCGGCGCTGCTGCTCGCGATCGTCTTCGGCGGCTTCATGACCGGGGGCTTCTCACCGATCCTGCAGATCGGGCTCGGCCTGACGCTCGCGGTGCTCATCGACGCGACCCTGGTCCGGATGTTCCTCGTCCCGGCGACGATGACGCTGCTCGGCCGCCGCGCCTGGTGGGCGCCGCCGCGGCTGCGGAAGATCCATCAGCGGTACGGGCTCCGCGAGGCGCCCTCCGCCGGTCCCGGGCCGGCCAAGCAGGGGGTCAGGCAAGCACCACCCAGTCCATGACCAGGGCGGCCACCAGGCCGGCGGCGAGGAGGTAGCTGCCGAGCCTGGTCCGACCGCGCCTGCTGAGTTCGATCACCAGGCCGCAGAGGACGAGCAGCAGCCCGTACACCCCCACGACCAGGACGGACGACCGGCTCGCCAGGCGCACGGCGAGCACCACGGCCGCCGCGGCCATCAGCACCGAGGCCGCGGCGATCCTTAGGCGCCGGGCCTGGCGCGGCGTGAGGCCTGCCCGTATCTGGTCTGACGTGCTCATGGTTCAGGATCGTAATGGACCTGACCGGTGGCCTGTGCACGCTTTCCGGGCTCAGGCCCGCAGGTATGCCAGGACCGCGAGCACCCTGCGGTGCGTTCCGTCCCCGGGCGGCAGGTCCAGTTTGCCGAGGATGTTGCCGATGTGTTTGCCCACCGCCGCCTCGCTGACGATGAGTTCGGCGGCGATCGACGCGTTCGACCTGCCCTCGGCGACCAGGCCGAGCATCTCGCGTTCGCGCGGCGTGAGCTGTTCGAGGGGGTCACGGCGGCGCCTGATCAACTGCCGTACGACCTCCGGGTCCACGACCGTGCCGCCGTCCGCGACCCGTGCCACCGCGTCGGCGAACTGCTCGACCTGGCCCACCCGGTCCTTGAGCAGATAGCCGACGCCGGTGCCGTCGCCGGTGTCCAGGAGCTCGGCGGCGTACGAACGCTGCACGTACTGGCTGAGCACCAGGACCGGCAGCTTCGGCCGCTCGGCCCGCAGGGCGAGTGCGGCGCGCAGCCCCTCGTCCTTGAAGCTGGGCGGCATGCGTACGTCGGTCAGGACGAGGTCCGGGTCGTGCGCGTCGACGGCGGCGCGCAGCCCCTCCGCGTCCCCGAGCGCGGCCGGCACCTCGTGGCCGAAACGGGCGAGCAGTCCGATGAGCCCCTCGCGGAGCAGCACGCTGTCCTCGGCGACGACGATCCGCAGACCGTTCAGTCGGCGAGGGCTCTGGGCTGCTGGGCTCGGCACGGGATCTCCATGGACAGTACGGTCGGGCCGCCGGGCGGGCTGGTGACCGTCAGTGTGCCATCGAGCACCGCGATCCGGTCCGCGAGGCCGGTCAGGCCGGTGCCCCTGGCCGGGTCAGCGCCGCCGTCGCCTTCGTCGCACACGTCGATGCGGAGGATCTCACCCTCGTGGCGGGCCCTGATGTGCGCGCGGGGCGCGTTGCTGTGCCGGGCGATGTTGGTGAGGGCCTCACGAGTGGTGAAGTACCCGGCGGATTCCACGGGTTCGGGGAGGCGGGGCAGGTCCAGGTCGGTGTCCACGGGGACCGGGGAGCGGTCGGCGGCGTCCTCGATGGCGGCGGCGAGGCCGTAGTCGGCGAGGACTTGGGGGTGGATGCCACGGATGAGCTCACGCAGTTCGGCAAGAACTTTCCCCGCTCCGTCGTGGGCCGTGGCGAGTTGGGCGGCAAGGGGGCTGCCGGGGGCGGCGTCGAGCCTGGCGAGGCCCAGGGTCATGGTCAGCGCGACGAGCCGCTGCTGGGCCCCGTCGTGCAGGTCGCGTTCGATCCGGCGCCGCTCGGCTTCGAAGGCGTCGACCAGGCGGGCCCTGGAGCGGGTCACTTCGGCGAGCTGGGTGGTCAACTCGGCCTCGCGGGGCGCGAGGAGGAGTCGGGCGAGGGCGGCGCGGGCGGCGGCGTAGGCGCCCAGGGGGTAGAGGAGCGGGGCGAGGAGGAGCAGGCCGAGGAGTGCCGTGGCGAAGGCGTGCGGATAGTCGCTGACGAGCCAGAGCTTGGCCGCGCGTATCTCGCCTCCGTCCAGGGCGAGTTGGGCGGGGGTGGCGATGAGGAGTGCGGGGGCGCCGACAGTGCAGGTGAGTACGAGGAGGTCGAGGGGCCACAGCACGAGGGCGAGCAGGGCGGCGTACGCGAGCTCGCGCCAGGTGGCCTGCTCCTTGACGCGCAGCTTGAACCAGGCGGGGATGCCGGGGGCTTCGGGGGTGCGGTGGGGGGTGGGTGCGGGGGGCCGGGGGTCGACCAGGCGGAGGCGGCGGCGTTCCAGGGCGGCTATGGGGATGCCGGTGAGGCCCAGGAGGGGCAGGAGGGGGAGGCCTACGAGGACCAGGGTCAGGGCGGCGCTCACGGTGAGGCCGAGAAGCCCACCGAGGAGAACCAGGACCCCGAGGCTTACGCCGCCCAGGAGGTATGCCAGCGCTCTCCAGGGCGCGCTGCTCCCCAGATACGCCCGCCCTCGAAGCCCGGTCCACACGCTTTCCCCGTCCATGGGGTCACGGTATGCGGGGCTGGTTCGTTTGGGGGTGCGGTGCCGACTGCGGCCGATCGTTGACTGATCGATGGTGCCGCGGGGCAATCGGGTGGGTGGGCGGGAAATGCTTGTTCGTTCAGGGGGAGGCTGCGGGGCAATCGGGCGGCTGGGCGGGTGGGAGAGGCCCGTCCTACGACAGCAGCCCCTCCCGGGCCTGGGCCCTGTACAGGTCGAGAAGAGAGGACTCGGCGGCAGGGGTGAGCCGCTCGTACGCCCCACCCCCGGCATCGGGACGCCACCAGACGGGATCCCCGCAGCGGAACCCCTCCCGGCGCAGGGAGGCCCGCGCCACCTTGTTGGTGGCGGTGACCGGCATACTCCGCACCACCCGCACAAAGCGGGGCGCCATCTTCGTGCCCAAGTCCTCCTGCGACAGCAGGAACTCGGCGAAGGCGAGCGGATCGAACTCCACCCCGCCCCGGGGGGCGAGCGCCGCCATCACCTGATCCCCCGCCACGGGATCAGGCACCGCGTACACCGCGACCGCCGCCGCCCCCTCCCACCGCGCGAGGATGTTCTCGATCATCGCCGCCGCCAGGTTCTCGCTGTCCACGCGGAGCCTGTCGTCCGTGCGTCCCGCGAAGTAGAGGAACCCCTCCGCGTCCCGGTAGAAGAGGTCCCCCGTCCAGTACCAGCCGTCCCGGAGCCGCGCCGCGTCCGCCTCCGTGTTGCGCCAGTACCCCTCGAAGGGCGATCGGCCCTTGTTGACCAGCTCCCCTATCGCCGCGTCCCCGTTCAGCAGCCGCCCGTCCGCGGCGAAGGCAGCGGGCGGGCACTCCGTACGCGTAACGGGATCCACCACCGCCAGTTCGTCCCCCGGCGCCGCCCGCCCGATCGCCCCGGCCGGAGTCCCCGGCGCCCGCTGGATCGCCGCACCGCCCTCCGAGGAGCCGTAACCCTCCACCAGCCGCACACCGAACCGCTTCTCGAACCGCCCCGCGTCCACCGCCCCCGCCTCGGTTCCGAAGCCCATCCGGAGCGGGTTCTCCGTGTCGTCGGGACGCTCGGGCGTCGCCAGGAGGTACTGCACCGCCCGGCCCACATAGGTGAAGTACGTGGCCCCATGAGCCCGTACGTCGTCCAGGAACGCGGAGGCCGAGAAGCGCCGCCGCAGCGCCACCCCCGCCCCGCCCGCCAGCGCGGGCGCCCAGTCCGCGATCACCGCGTTGCCGTGGAACATGGGCATGCAGATGTAGTGGACGCCGTCCGGCCCAAGACCGAAGTGCTCGACCAGGGACCGGCCCGCCGCCGCGAGACGGCCCTGGCTGCAGATCGCGGCCTTGGGCGCGCCCGTCGAGCCCGAGGTGAAGTACAGGAGCATGCGGCCGGCCGGGGTCACGGAGGGCGATATCTCCGGGCCCGCGTCCGCGTAGGGCGCGAGCAGCTCCCCGTACGCATCCGTGTCCGTCACCAGGATGCGTACGCCCGGGAGTTCAAGGCCGTCCAGGAGTGCGAGGTGCGCCCGTTCCGTGATGAGGACCCGGCAGTCCGTGTGCACGATGTCGCGGGCCAGTTCCGCTCCCCTGCGCGTGGGGTTGATGCCCGCCACCGCCGCCCCCGCGAGCGCCGCCGCGCTCAGCCACAGGGGGTACTCGGGGGTGTTGTCGAGCAGCACGCCGACGTGCGGTTCGGCCCCTCTCGGCAGCAGGTCGGCAAGGAGCGCGGCCCTCGCCGCCGCGCCCGCCGCGACCTGGTGGTGGGTCAGCGACTGCTGCTCGAAGTGCAGTCCTGGGCGGTGGTCGCCCCAGCGCGCCTGTACGAGTTCCGCGACGGTGCTCCCAGTGGACTCCATGGCCGCGCACCATAATTGATGCATCGTCAGAAGTGGAGAGGGCCCTCGGCGGCGGGGTCAAGGCACGGGCTGGGGCACGGGCTAGGGCAGCTCCGAGTCGAAGACGTCATCGGAGTCGAACATGTCGGCCGCACTGAACATCTCGTGCGCCGTCGCCATGAAGAAGACGCAGAAGGCGAGCATGACGCCGAAGAAGCAGAGCACGCCGATCGTGGCCGCCGCGCTCTTGCCGGGGCTCGGCTCGTGCGCCGTCGCCGCCTCGGGGCGGCCGGCCGCGTAGTACACGGTGACGAGGTCGCCCTCCACGATCGTCGCGGGGCCGTTCTCCTCCTCGAACCGGACGGGGCGGCCCGCGTGCGGAGTGAACTCGTAGACGTGGTGCAGCGTGGTGGTGATGTGGTGGTCCTCGCCGTGCCGGCTCGTCGTCGTGTAGGTGCGCAGGCAACGCGCCTGCGCCGTCAGGCCGCTCGCCCACGCCTGCCGCAACTGCGAGTAGCGCTTGATCACCTTGACCGCCATCGCGATCACGCCTGCGCCGATGAGCGTGGGCACGGCATAAAAGAAGAACTCCACTGCATCCCCCGATGATTACTGCCGGTACTGCTCCGCGTACGCCGTCGTGGTCTTGGACGGCGTACGCGGAACCTACCCGTGGGGAGTGCGCCAGAGCCTCAAGCCCTGCTCAGAACTTGACGTCGGAGCAGGCGTAGAACGCGTTCGCCGTGTCGTGGACCGTCCACACCGCGACGATCACGTGGTGTCCGCTCCTGCCGCCGGGAATGGTCCCGGAGTGCGAGAGCGTGGCGGGCGGCTGCTGGCCGTTGTAGGGGACGTTGAGGAACGGGGTCGTTTCGAGGGCAGCCCGGGTCACCGGCTTGCTCTCGTCCCAACCCTGCTTGGTGATGTAGTACTTGAAGTCGGTGGTGCGGTGGCGTGCCGTGAACTGCCAGCGGAAGGTGTAGTTCTGACCGGCGCTGACACTGGTCGTCGGCCAGGCTCCGCCGCCCGGCGCCTTCGGCTGGTTGAGCGAGTCGAAGCCGCCGACGCCCGCCGAGCAGATCTTGCCGTCGGCGGGACCGGCCGCCGGGAAGCCTTTGGGGCCCTCGACGCTCTGGGGTTCGTACTGGATGGAACCGCAGCCGCTCACCGTGCCGTTGGCACAGTTGATCTGACGGCTGGCGGGCAGGTCGGTGTAGCCGTGACCACTCGCACCACCGGACGAGAGCGCGAAGGCCCCGACCGTGGTGGCGCCGAGCATGGCCGCGTACAACTTCTTGTTTCGCATGCTGCCGCTCCAGGGGAAACGTGGGGGTTCCGTGAGCCGTGCGCGCGCTGCGGCACTGCGGGTGCAGTGGGATGCAGTAAGTACTGCGGTCTAGACCAAGCCCAGATTATGGGCGGTAGTTGAACATGTCCATACCAATAGTGGAGACGATCCGGCCGCACCGATGGCGCGACTTCTCCACGAGTTCACCGTTCGGGCCGTCGTTCGTCGCCACCCACGCCGCCGCCCCATCGGCCGTTCGGCCGCCCGCCAACTGCCTCTCGATCAAGCGCTGTTGACGTACCTCCGCAGGTGCGCGCACGTACCAGCACTCAGCCATGAGCTCCCGCGCCTCGCGCCAGCCGGGCAGATCGCAGGCCAGATAGTTCCCCTCGGTGACGACGAGCCGGGCCGTCGGCGGGACCCGGTGCCGGGCGGCCACCGGCTCGTGAAGGGTGCGATCGTAATCGGGTACGTAGATGTCGTGGCCGGTGTCCTCGATGACCCGGGCGAGCAGCGCGACGTACCCCCGGACGTCGAAGCTCGGCTCCGATCCCTTGCGGGCGGTGAGGCCGAGGCGCTCCAACTGGTCGTTCGAGAGGTGGAACCCGTCGAGCGGCAGATACGCGGCGCTCTCGCCGATCGCCGCCACCAGCGCCCGCGCGAACGTCGACTTGCCCGCGCCTGGCGGCCCCGCGATCCCGAGGAGGGTGCGGGGCCGCCCGGCGGTCAGCCGCAGGGCGTCCTGGGCGAGGGCGGTGAGGTCGGGGGCGCGGCCGGCGGTGTGGCCGGGGGTGTGGTCATCGGTCTCCATGCCCCGTATAGAACGCCACCGTCAGGTCCTTGACCAAGGCCTTGCGCTCGTAGTCGTCGAGCTCGACCAGGCCTCGGGTGGTCAGCCGGGTCACGGTGTCCTCGACGGAGTCCACCACCGAGGTGAGCACGCTGTCGCGGTGCCGCGCGTCCAGGGCGGCCACCCGGCGCAGGCGCATGGTGTCGGCGATCTCGGGGGCGTACTCGATGCGGGTCGGCTGGGCCGAGAAGATCTCGATGCCGACGGGCTCGGCCTCCGCCGCGAGCATCCGGGTCAGTGTGTCGCCCACGGCGTCCGCGTCGCGCAGGGTCGCGGTGTCGTCGTGGAAGGCGTCGGCGGGCAGCCGGGACAGGACGCGGGCCGTCGCCGCCTCGACGCACTCGCGCAGATACTCCTGGTGGTCGGCGACGCCGAGCGTGGCGCGCGCCGCGTCCTTGACCCGCCAGACCACGAGCACGACGACCCGCAGCGCGACCCCGCCCCGGTCCACCGCGGGCATCGGCTCGCTGCGCCAGTGCCGCAGGCGTACGTCGACACGGCGGCGCAGGAGGAGCGGGTTGACCCACATGAGCCCGGTCCTGCGGACGCTGCCGCGGTACCGCCCGAAGAGGGTGAGCACCCACGCCGTGCCGACCCGGCCCCGGGCGAGGCCGCCGAACCCGAACAGCGCGAGCGCGCCCGACCCGGCGAGCGAGGCCCACTGGGCGAGACCGAGCCCGGTGTACGCGTCGTAGCCGCCGTGCCCGTCCGGCCGGAACAGCCCCGCCGCTCGCGCCACCGGCTCGGGCAGTACTCCCGCCCACCACAGCGCGGCTGCGCACCCGGCGACTCCCGCCGTCCCGCCGAACACGCCGACCGCACCGGGCAGCACGCGGGCGGGCCGCTCGCCGAGGTCCGGGTCGACCACGGGCAGCGGCCGGGCGGCCGTCGCCACCGGGCGCCGGGTGGTGCGGGGCTGCTCCCCCGTCCCCTGCCTGCGCCGCACCACGGCGGGCGCCAGTGAGACCCCGGGGTCGCCGGGGTCGTCGCGGAAGAGCAGATGGATGGGGATCTCGGTGGTGGCCTCGCTCTGGATCAGGCGCGGCGAGCGAGCGGGCGTGTCCGGGGCGCCGACGGCCTTCGGGTCCTCGGGCTGGGGGGTCTGTGACCGTGATGCCGCTGTCGCACTCATCCTTGCCTCCACCTCATACGTGCCTCGATCTCATCCGCGACGCGGTCACATCTGTGCCCCGGTCCAACTCGTGACCGGGTCACACCCGCAACCCGGTCACCTTCCTGCCCGCGTCTCAAGCGCGCCGCCCCGCTCACGCAGCTCATGCGAACAATCGCCGCCATGTTTCGGGGCCCGGGTAGCCGTCCGCTGCTGTGCCTCGCCAGCCCTGCGAGCGCTGGAACGCCTCGACGTTGCGGCGGTCGCTCTCCGTCCAGCGCGGGCCGGGGCCCCGCCCGTAGTGCTTGCCGAAGCCCTTCTTCACCAGTTGTCCGCCGAGCTTCTCGATCGACGGGCTGGACTGGCCGGGGCGGAACACTCCCCTGCCGGGGTACGCGGGCGCCTTGCTCTGGGCGCCGCCCGCCCCCGCGCCGGGGATGTCGCGGCCCTTGCCCGTCATCAGGTACGACCATGTCGCGGGGCCCGGCAGACCGTCCGCGTCGGCGCCGGTCCAGCCCTGCGCCCGCTGGAACGCCTGCGTGGCCCTGCGGTCCGCGTCGCTCCAGCGCGGACCCGGCCCGGTCTTGTAGAAGCGGGCACCGCCCCGGCCGACCAGTGCCTTGCCGAGCTGGGTGACGTACTTGTTGTTCGCACCTGGGCCGAACGATCCCGCGCCGGGGTAGCGCGCGCCGGAGCTCGGCCCCGAGCCGCCCGGAGCGCCGCTCTCCACCCCTTTGTAGCGGTACGCCAGATAGCGGCTCCCATTGCTCCAATAGGCATAGGGAGTCGTCTGCACACGGGCGTGCGGGCGGGCCTGTTCGTACGCGGTGTATTGCGTGTGTGCCGCGTTCGCCCAGCCGCCGAAAATCGTCACGTGCGACCCCTTCTCGGGGTTCGCCGGATTGTGGAAGAGAAGGATGTCGCCGGGCTGCAGCTGGCTCTTCGTAATGCGCACCGCGAACGAGGCGAGGCTGCCCGTCCATTCATTGCCGCCGAGGCTCCAGGCCATGGAGACAAAGCCCGAGCAGTCCTGGCGGTAACCGTCGGACCAGTACGAGTCCATGCTGTACGGCACCTTCGCCGCGACCCACTTCTTGGCGCGGGCCATGATCGCGGCCCGCGTCGTGGCCCGCGCCGCCGACGCCGTGGGCCCCGGGGAACCCGGCACCTCCGGCGCCCCGTGCAGCGCACTCGTACCACCCTGCGGACTGCCGGGACCGGGGTCACCGGGGCCCGGGTCGCCCACCCCCGGGCCCTCGTCCGACGGAACGCGCGGAACCCCCGGAGCCCCCGGAGCCCCCGGCGCCCCCGGTGGCCCCACCGGATGGTGCCCCGCGCCCGGAGCCGCCGCCGCCGGAAGCGCCTGGCCGCCGCCGAGCACGGAGCCCGCCGCCGCGGCGATGACGAGGGCGCGGCGCGCGCCGTGCGCCCCCGGGTGGCCGCCCTGCCGTACGGGGAGTGCGTGGGTCATGGATCGCCGCCGGTGAATGCATCCGGGGCAGTCGCAGTCGCTCTCGGGGTCGAATTCCTCGAATACCGGAGCACCCTCCATGCGATTCCCCTCACACTCCAGGAAAGAATGTCTGCGTCGCATCTGCACAGTCGTCAGCTTCTCAACTGTCCGGTGATATCGCATGTTGACGGTCCGAATGATTGATGCGCCCCGCATTCACGGTTCCCTCGCCTCCCGGCCTCGCCCCGGACAAAGCCCGCTCGAACCCCAGCCCCATGCCGCCCCGGGCACGCGCAAGCTCCCAGCTGGTCCGGAGCACCCGTCGGCGTCCGGTAGAGTTCTCCAGGTCAGCGCGCGCCGCTAGCTCAGTTGGTTAGAGCAGCTGACTCTTAATCAGCGGGTCCGGGGTTCGAGTCCCTGGCGGCGCACAGACAGCGAAAGCCCTCCGTTCACGCGGGGGGCTTTCGTGGTTCCCGGGCAAGGCGATACCCCTGTTCCCGGCAGGGTCGGTACCTGTGTCCGTACCGCTACCGTTGCGCCATGGCGCGCGACATACAGGAGCGGATCAAGAAGCTCATCATCGACCAGCGGCTGCCCTCCGGGGCCTCTCTGCCGACCGAGCCCGAACTGATGGAACGCCTCGGCGTCAGTCGGAACTCCGTGCGAGAGGCGCTCAAGGCGCTGCAGGCGATGGGCATCGTGGAGATCCGGCATGGTTTCGGCACCTATGTCGGGCCCATGTCGATGGCTCCCATGATCGAGGGCCTCACCTTCCGCACGGTGGCCGGCCACTACCGCGGCGAGGACAGCCTGCTCCAGCTCCTGGAGCTGCGGGAGGCCGTGGAGACCGGGCTCATCGCGCGTCTCGCGGGCCGCATCCCGGCCGCGGATCTGGCCGAACTCGATGCCCTCGTGGACCGGATGGACACCGAGGTGGCGGCGAACGACGGGCGGACCGGCCGGCCGGGTGCGGTTCAAACCGAAACCGACCGCGCATTTCACGCCACTCTGTACCGCTGTCTTCGCAATCCGCTGCTCGGCGAGGTCCTGGAAGCCTTCTGGGACGCCTTCCATAAGGTACGTACCGACCTGGTGGACGTTCCGCAGGACCCGAAGGTCACCTGCCGGCAGCACCGGGAGATCCTCGACGCGGTCCGGTCCGGCGATGTACTCCGGGCCGAGCGGGCCATACGGGAACACTTCGGTAATATTCGAACGCGCTTGACTGCTCCTGTCCCAACAGGCAACTCGAATCGCTCGTATGACCGGTAAACACCTTGTTTCGCTCTTGCGATCATGGCTATGGGCGTAGAACCTTGTGCTGAGCCACTGTGCGCACGAGCCATTGGCTCTCATGAGGCAGGCGGTGCGGGGCAGTTGGGGGCCCGGCCGGCCGGAGCCCGCGGGGTGGGGACGGGGGTCCCTGTCACGATCGGATGCCGAGGGGGGCATCATGCAACCGGAAGGTAGCTGTTCCATGTCTAAGGGGACGGTGGCCTGCCACTGATGCGTCCGTGAAGGCCGGGGGACCGGGTCGGACGGAAGGACCAACGAACACGCGGACGATCCGCGTGCGGGGGGATGACTCATGACGTCGACGCCGACGGGCGCCGGGCCGAACGACCCGTCAGAGACGACCCAACTGCGGGTTCCGTCGCACCGGACAGGCGGGTTCCGACGTATCAAGAAGGCTCTGCCGAGATACGACTACGAGCACTACAGCCGTCTCGCGGGGCCGCTCACGCAGCCCGATCCGACCAAGCCCTACAAGGTGCAGTACCGCTCGCTGCTCTCGCAGGAGCCGCACCGGATCAGGGCCGCGCTGATGCTGGGAGCCGCGCCGCTGCTCTCGCTCGTGCTGCTCGCCTGGCTGCTGCAGCCGACGCACTGGACGAAGCGTGACTACGTCGCGAACGACTGGCTGCCGACGCTCGACATCGTCATGCTCATATCGATCGGCCTGATCGAGTTCTTCCGCTGCATGAACGTGCTCTCGAACGCGCACGCCACGCTCGTCGCCCGTGACCCGATACCCGTGGTGCCCGAGACCGGCACCCGTGTCGCCTTCCTCACCTCCTTCGTGCCCGGCAAAGAGCCGCTGGAGATGGTGACGAAGACGCTGGAGGCGGCGGTCAAGATCCGCCACCGCGGCCTGATGCACGTCTGGCTCCTCGACGAGGGCGACGACCCCGCCGTCAAGGAGGTCTGCCAGCGGCTCGGCGTGCACCACTTCTCCCGCAAGGGCGTCGCGAAGTGGAACATGAGCAAGGGCCCGCACCGCGCCAAGACCAAGCACGGCAACTACAACGCCTGGCTGGACGCGCACGGCGGCGACTACGACTTCTTCGCATCGGTCGACACCGACCACGTCCCGATGCCGAACTACCTCGAGCGGATGCTCGGCTTCTTCCGTGACGAGAACGTCGGCTTCGTCATCGGCCCGCAGGTCTACGGCAACTACGACAACTTCATCACCAAGGCCGCCGAGTCCCAGCAGTTCCTCTTCCACGCGCTGATCCAGCGCGCGGGCAACGCGTACGGCTCCCCCATGTTCGTCGGCACGAGCAACGCCGTACGGATCAGCGCGCTGAAACAGATCGGCGGTCTGTACGACTCGATCACCGAGGACATGGCGACCGGCTTCGAGATCCACCGGGCCACGAACCCGCGCACCGGCAAGAAGTGGAAGTCGGTCTACACCCCGGACGTGCTCGCGGTCGGTGAGGGCCCCAACGCCTGGACGGACTTCTTCACGCAGCAGCTGCGGTGGTCGCGCGGCACGTACGAGACCATCCTGAAGCAGTTCTGGAAGGCGCCGTTCTCGCTGCCGCCGGGCCGCCTCTTCAACTACACGATGATGGTCATCTTCTACCCGATGTCCGCCATGAACTGGATCCTGGCCGCGCTCTCCTGCGCGCTGTTCCTCGGCATGGGCGCATCGGGCGTGAACATCGACCCGACGATCTGGCTGATGCTGTACGGCAACGCGTCGGCGCTGCAGATCGGCCTCTACATCTGGAACCGCCGCCACAACGTCTCGCCGCACGAGCCCGAGGGCTCCGGCGGTATCGCGGGCATGGTGATGTCGGCGCTGTCCGCGCCGGTCTACGCACGCTCTCTGCTCGACGCCGTGCTGCGCCGCAAGAGCAAGTTCGTGGTGACCCCCAAGGGCGATTCGGCGAGCCCGGACACCCTGTTCGGCACGTTCCGGATCCACCTGTTCTTCATCCTGGTCTTCAGCGGTTCCATGGCCGCCGCGTTCGTCTTCGACCACGTCCACCCGGCGATGATCACGTGGGCCACGTTCGCCCTGCTGATCACGGCCGCGCCGATCTTCGCCTGGCGGTGGGGCATGCGCCAGGACAAGAAGAAGCGCAGGTCCCGGCACGGATCCGGAGCCTCGGGGCCGCCCTCGGGCGGCGGGGACCCGACGGTGCCGCCGCAGCGTGACGCCACGGCGGAGCTGCCGCAGGCACACCAGCCTCCGCAGCCGCCGCACGCGCCGCAGCAGAAGCCCAGTTGGGCATCGAACGACCAGACCATGCAGATCGCCCTTGGGGGACGTAAGAAATGAAGGACCGCTCCAGCCGCCGCCGCGCCCGCCGCATCGCGATAGGCGCGGCGGTGGTCATAGCGCTGGCCGGGATGAACGGCCCGTGGCTGTGGCGCGTGGGTTCGGAGAAGTACCACGACTACAAGATCAACAAGCCGGAGTACAAGGCCGACAACGGCCACTGGCAGGTCGTGAACTTCCCCGAGGAGTACCGCCAGAACACGATCCACGCGGCGCTCCTGCACACCGGCAAGATCCTGCTGGTCGCGGGCTCCGGCAACAACCAGAAGAACTTCGACGCCAAGAAGTTCGACACCCGCCTGTGGGACCCGGTCAAGAACACGATCAAGAAGATCAAGACGCCCGTCGACCTCTTCTGCACCGGCCACACCCAGCTCGCCAACGGCAATCTGCTGATAGCCGGCGGCACCCAGCGCTACGAGAAGCTCAAGGGCGACACCACCAAGGCCGGCGGCCTGATGGTGGTGCACAACGAAGACCCGGACAAGCCGATCACGCTGCCGTCGGGCACGAGGTTCACCGGCAAGAAGAACGGCAAGACGTTCGTCTCCAAGGACCCGGTCGTCATCGAGCGCGCGAAGAAGGTCTTCGACAAGACGACCGGCGCGTTCGTACGCAACCAGCCGGGCCTGGGCCGGGTGTACGTGGAGGCGCAGAAGAGCGGCACGAAGTACGAGACCGGCACGCAGGACAACTACCGCGTGCAGGGCCTCAAGGGCGCCGCCACCCGCAACACCTACGGCATCGCGCAGAAGCTCGCCCTGGACAAGAAGGACTTCCAGGGGATCAAGGACGCCTTCGAGTTCGACCCGGTCGCCGAGAAGTACATCAAGGTCGACCCGATGAACGAGGCCCGCTGGTACCCCACGCTGACCACGCTCTCGGACGGCAAGGTGCTCAGCCTCTCCGGCCTCGACGAGATCGGCCAGCTGGTCCCGGGCAAGAACGAGGTGTACGACCCGAAGACCAAGAAGTGGACGTACACCAAGCAGGTCCGGCAGTTCCCGACCTACCCCGCGGTCTTCCAGCTGGAGAACGGCAGGCTCTTCTACTCGGGATCGAACGCGGGCTACGGCCCCGATGACGTCGGCCGCAAGCCCGGCACCTGGGACCTGGAGGAGAAGGGCAGCTGGAAGGGGATTCCGGGGATGAGCGACCCGAACATCCTGGAGACCTCCAACACGGTCGAACTGCCGCCCGCGCAGGACCAGAAGTACATGGTCGTCGGCGGTGGCGGTGTCGGTGAGTCGAAGAAGTCCAGCAAGAAGACGCGCATCGTCGACCTCAAGGACGACAGCCCGAAGTTCGTGGACGGTCCCGAGCTGGAGAAGGGCACGCGTTACCCGCAGGCCTCGACCCTGCCCGACGACACGGTGCTCATCTCCGGCGGCTCCGAGGACTACCGCGGCCGCGGTGACTCGAACATCAAGCAGGCGCGGATCTACGACGCCAAGACCGGCAAGATGCGGCGGGTCGCGGACCCGGAGGTCGGGCGCAACTACCACTCGGGCTCGATCCTGCTGCCCGACGGCCGCGTGATGTTCTTCGGCTCCGACTCGCTCTACGCCGACAAGGCCAACACCAAGCCCGGCGTCTTCGAGCAGCGCATCGAGATCTACACCCCGCCGTATCTCTACCAGGGCTCGCAGCCCAAGCTCACCGGCGGTCCCGAGGAGATGAGCCGTGGCGGGTCGGGGACGTTCAAGACCCAGCACGCCTCGTCCATCACGACGGCCCGTCTGATCAGGCCGAGCGCCTCGACGCACGTCACGGACATCGACCAGACGTCCATCGCCCTGGACCTGAAGAAGTCCGCGGACGGCGTCACGGTGACGATCCCGAAGGAGCGGAGCCTGGTCGAGTCGGGCTGGTACATGCTCTTCGTGACGGATGACCAGGGCACCCCGAGCAAGGCCAAGTGGGTCCACGTGAAGTAGCCCCTTCAGGGGCGCGGGGCTGTGTCGATATGCGGCTCCGCAGCGGGGCGCGAGCAACCACGAGAAAGCCGCAGTCGCAACTGTCCGGTCACCCGGCAGTCGCGACTGCGGCTTTCTCGTGGGGCGCTGTGAGGCGTTTCTACTTGGCCGCCTCCGCGAGGCCCTTCGCGTACTCGGGCCACCACTGGCCGGCCTTCGGGCCGCCCCGGCACGTGCCGTCGGACTCACCGGGCCGCTTGACCCAGAGGTACGCGTCGACGAGCGGGTCGTCCGTCTTGGTCGTGGGCGCCTCGCCCAGCGCACGGCCCGGCGGGTTGCACCAGGTGTCCTTGCCCTTGGTGTACGGGCCGTTGCCGTTGCGCGCGGTGTCGATGACGAACGGCTTGTCGCCGATCTTCGCCGAGAGTTTCTTGCCGAACTCCGTGCTGGCCTCGGTGGTCTGGAAGTTCGAGACGTTGACCGAGAATCCGTCGGCCTGCTCGACGCCCGACCACTTCAGGGGCTCCCAGAGCGAGTCCGGGTTCTTCCAGCCCGCGTTGCCCGCGTCCAGGTACACCTTGGTGTTCTTCAGGGACTTGAGCTTCCCGATGGCGCCCTTGAGGAGGTCGTACCGCTCCTCGTGGAACTGCTCCGGCGTGCAGTTGTCGACCATGTGGAGCACGGCGTCCGGCTCCAGGATGACCGTGGCCCTGCGGTCGCCGATGCCCGCGGCGACCTGGTCGATGAACTTCCGGTACTCGTTGCCGTCGGCGGCGCCGCCTTCCGAGTACTGGCCGCAGTCCCGGTGCGGGATGTTGTAGAGGACCATCAGGGCGTCCCTGTCGGCCTTCTGCGCCGCTTCGGTGAAGCCGCGCGCCTGGTCCTCCGCGTTCTCCGGGACGATCCATTCGGCGACGGGCTGCTCGGCGATCTTCCGGATCAGACCGGCGTCGTCCTTCTTGCCGTCCTTCTCGTACGCGGCGACCTGCTTGGCCGCGTTCCCCTCCGGGTTGACCCAGTACGGGTCGGAACCCTTGGGTTGCTGCTTGACCGGCCCCGAGGATTCCCCCTCGCCCGAGCCGTCATCGGAGGAGCACCCCGACAGCAGCAGCGCAGCCCCCGCAAACGCCGCCGCGGCCTGCAACCCCCTGACCGCGATCCGATGACCGCGGCCGGTGCCTTTGTGGTACATCCACTCCCCCTTGGGTGCACTGTCCGATTCTCAATCCTGACATACGCCCACCCTGGCCACGAGGCCCGCCCGTCCGCTGCGGAGACCTGTAGGAGACCTGTTACAGCGGGGCGTCAACGGGTAGGCGCAGTGGGCGGGGCGGCGCTCATGGGGAGGAGATCATGCGGGATCGCACCTCTGAACTACGGCTTGCCCAAGTCCTGGTGGAGACCGCGAACACCCTGGACGACGACTTCGACCCGGAGCTCTACCTCGGCCGGGTCGCGGGCCACTGCGTGGAGCTCCTCGACGCGTCCGCCGCCGGGGTCATCTTCGACGGCTTCGGCGCCCCCGCGGTCGCCACCGGCGGCCATCCCCACGCACTCGCACTCGACCTGCTCGGCGTCCAGCACGGCGGCGGGCCCTGCGTGGAGAGTCTCGGCACCGGTCTGCCCGTGCCGCCGGTGCGGCTCACGGCGGCCGAACCCGCCCAGCGCTGGCCGGAGTTCACCGCGCTGGCGCGGCGCCACGGGATCGGGGTGACGTACGCGGTGCCGCTGCGCCAGCGCGAGACCCTGCTCGGGGCGCTCAACGTCTTCGTGCCCGAGACCTCCCGGTGCCCGCACGCCGAAGACGAGCTGCGGCTCGCGCAGGCCATCGCCGACGCCGCCGCGGTGGGCCTGCACAACCACCGTGCCTACACGCGGTATCGAACCCTCGCCACCCAGCTCCAGGGCGCCCTGACCAGCCGCGTACGCATCGAACAGGCCAAGGGCATGCTCGCCGAACGCTGGCATACCGGGGTGGACGACGCCTTTGACGCGCTGCGGCGGTACGCGCGCAGAGAACGGCTGGTCATGGACCTGGTCGCCATTGACGTGATCAAGGGATCGCTCGACGACGCGGCGCTGCGCGGCGGTTGGTCCGAGCCATCCTGAAGGTCGTCCCGGGAACTCCCACCACCTGCGGTGATCACAGAGAGGAAGCGGCTCGCGACTTGGCGTCAATCCACCCCTAGGCTCCAGCGCTCATCCGTTCTAGAGTCGTCACAACGGCCCAAGCCCCCGGCCTGATCGTCCATCCCGCACAGCGGGGTTGGCCATCGAACCTCCCGCGCCGGCGCCGGGTTACTCCCGCAGCTCGTGCGCGCGCGGTCGAGGACCAGCCCGGTCGACGGCTCCGGGGGGAGCGGGCCGCCGACCGGGCCCTGGTTGTACCGGGACCGTTGACAGTGTCCATGACCAACTGGGACTCTCCGGGACGACAAGTCCATACATCGAGGCGACGGTTGACAGGAACCCGGTGCGATTCCGGGGCGGTCCCGCCACTGTGACCGGACGCCCAAGTGGTGTGTGGAAGCCAGGAACTGAGCCGTCGTACTCCTGCTTCGGGGCGTGGAACCCCAGAAGGAGACGCTTCGACATGGCACTGCACACCGCGGCACCGCACACCGACAGGACGGCGGCCCGGGCCGCCACGGTCCAGACCCGCGACTGGCTCATCGCCTCGGCCGCGGCCATCATCGCGCTGATCGCGCTCTACGCGCTCTTCCTCGACAACGGCTCGCTGATCTCGGCGACCGGCAGCTATCTCCACGAGTTCGCGCACGACGGCCGGCACCTCTTCGGTGCCCCGTGCCACTGACCGGGGACGGACACGGCACCATGCCATCCTCCGCGCCCTCGCCCGTACTGCCCCTGCTCGGGCGGGGTCTCGTGGCGGGAGGAACGGCGGGCCTCGCGGCCGGTCTCTTCTCGCTGCTCCTCGCCGAGCCGCTGATGGACCGGGCGATCCGCGCCGAGGAGAAGCGGTCGGCCGGCCATGAGCACACGCAGCACCACGAGGAGCTTTTCACGCGCTCGACCCAGCACGCGGGCCTGGTGGTCACCGCACTCGTCGCCGGTCTCGCCGTCGGCGTCCTCTGCGCGGTGGCGTACGCCCTGGTGCACCGCCGCGATCCGTACGCGCACCCGTGGCCGCGTGCCCTCGCCTTCGCGGGGGCGGCCTTCCTCGCCGTCTCCCTGCTGCCCGGTCTGCGCTACCCGGCGAACCCGCCGGGCGTCGGCGACGCGGGCACGGTCGGTGACCGCCAGGCGATGTGGCTCGCGTCCGTGGCGATCGGCGTCCTCGGCATGCTCCTGGTCCGGCAGGTGTACGTACGCCTGTCGGAGAGACCCGACCCGGTGCGGCAGACCGCGGCGGCCCTCACGACGGTCGCCGTGCTCGCCGTGCTCTTCCTGCTCCCGGACAATCCCGACC
Organism: Streptomyces sp. NPDC032198; assembly: GCF_040636975.1. Lineage (NCBI taxonomy): Bacteria > Bacillati > Actinomycetota > Actinomycetes > Kitasatosporales > Streptomycetaceae > Streptomyces > Streptomyces sp. NPDC032198. The sequence continues at coordinate 210,063 of NZ_JBEZVL010000009.1, forward strand.
CGGTCCCGGTCGACGCGGTGCTCCTGTGGGACTTCCGCGTCCTCTCGGTCGCCTCGCACGCCCTGCTGTGGGCGGTGTTCGCGGCGGTCTTCGGAGGCCTGGGACTGCGGGCCGCCCGGGAAGGGGCCGCCGTGGGCGCGAGCGCGGCGGGAGTGCGCTCGCGCCCCGGCACCGCCTCTACGGGCCCACCCCGGTGAGGTAGGCCGACACCACCACGTTCGCCGAGTACGTCTTGGTCGCCCGGTCGAACGAGCCGCCGCACGTGATCAGGCGGAGCTCGGCGCGGCCCTCCTCGTGGGGGCCGTACGCCTTCTTCGCGTCGAAGCGGTCCCGGCTGAGGACCTGGACGTCGTCCACGGTGAACTCGGCGACCGAGCCGTCGTCCCGGGTCACCCTGACCTTCTCGCCGGGGCGCACCGCGCTGAGGTCGTAGAAGACCGCGGGGCGCGTCTCGGTGTCGACGTGGCCCACGAGCAGGGACGTACCCGCCGCTCCGGGGCGCGTCCCGCCGCCGTACCAGCCGACGGATTCCGCCTGCTCGAAGGGCGGCGGATCGATGGCGCCCTCCGGGTCGAGGCCGCGGCTGATCACGGGTGCCCGCACCTTCAGCGAGGGGATGTCGACGCGTTGCGGCCTGGCGGCTCCGAGCGGCTCGTGCGCGTCCGGGAGTTCGACGGCGAAGGGGCGGCCCACCGCCGCCACGTCGCCGTTCGTGGGCTCCGAGACACCGCCCCGTACGTCGGTGATCTCGCTGCCCCACAGCCAGAGGCCGACCAGCACCAGGGCCCAGGCGACCCCGGTGAGGAAGCGCCCGTGCCCTGCCGATCCCTCATGGTCCGACATCGCGGCCGTCGCCCGTCACTCGGAGCGGCGCCGGCGGACGCTGCGGAGCGCCACGGCCACGGCGGCCACCCCGGCGAGCACCAGGCCGATCACCGCGTGCCGGGTGCCGGGGCCCGCCTCCTCGGTGTGCGCGGCGAGCTGGGCGGTGCCGCCGCCGCCCGCGCGGACCGGTGACACGGGCTCGGAGTGGTGCTGGACGACGCGTACGGTGCCCGCGCCCTGGTGGGGGTGGCCGTCACAGACGATGGTGACGTCGTACGAGCCGGTGACGCCGTCCCTGATCGTGGCGGAGCCGTTCAGGGAGTACTTGTCGCCGTCCCTGCCGGTGAGCTTCGCGTCGCCCGTGAACGCCCCGGACCCCGCGGAACCGGTCGTCCCGTCGCAGCCATCGACGCTGATCTCCACTTTGGCCCCGGAAGCGGCGCTGGCCGGGGAGACCGTGGCGTGCACTTTGCCCTCGTCGTGGGCGTGTGCGGGCGTCGTGGCGACGACGGGGAGCGCGGCGAGGACCGCGGCCCCGGCTATGCCACGAAGGGTGAGTGAACCTCTACGCATCGTGAACCTCCTGTTCCGAGGTTCACGCGCGGCTGCTGCTCACGCCTCCCGTGTGCGGCAAACGGGTGGTCACACGCGGTCGACGAGGTCTGCGATCGAGTCCACGACGTTCGAGGGCCGGAACGGGTGCTGGTCGATGTCCTTGCGGGACGTCAGGCCCGTGAGCACCAGGAACGTCTCCATTCCGGCCTCGAGGCCGGCGAGGATGTCGGTGTCCATGCGGTCGCCGATCATGGCGCTGGTCTCGGAGTGCGCCCCGATCGCGTTCAGACCGGTCCGCATCATCAGCGGGTTCGGCTTGCCCGCGAAGTAGGGGCTGCGCCCGGTGGCCTTGGTGATCAGCGCGGCGACGGCGCCGGTCGCGGGCAGCGGCCCTTCCATGGAGGGGCCGGTCTCGTCCGGGTTCGTGCAGATGAAGCGGGCCCCGCCATTGATCAGCCGCACGGCCTTGGTCATGGCCTCGAAGGAGTACGTACGGGTCTCGCCGAGCACCACGTAGTCCGGGTCGTGGTCGGTCAGGACGTACCCGATGTCGTGCAGGGCGGTGGTGAGGCCCGCCTCGCCGATGACGTACGCGGTGCCGCCGGGGCGCTGGTCGTCCAGGAACTTCGCGGTGGCGAGCGCCGACGTCCAGATGTTCTCGACGGGCACGTCGAGGCCCATGCGGTTCAGGCGGGCCTGGAGGTCGCGGGCGGTGTAGATCGAGTTGTTCGTCAGGACCAGGAAGGGCTTACCGGATTCGCGGAGCCGCTTGATGAAGGAGTCGGCGCCGGGGATCGGGACGCCCTCGTGGATGAGCACGCCGTCCATGTCGGTGAGCCACGATTCGATGGGCTTGCGCTCTGCCATGGGGTGCACTCCTGCGGTCTGCGATGAACGGGTGAGGCCAGGGGCGCCGGGACAGCTCTGTGCCGACGCCCCTCAGCCTAATCAGGAAGCGGTGATCGTGACCCCGTCGATCACCCAATACCAGTTGTTCCCGCCGGTGTACCGGAAGCGGACCTGCGCGCTCTTGGCTCCCGCGGGCACCTGGAGGGCGATGTTCTCGACGCGGGAGGGGGTGTCCGCGGTGTACGCCTTCACGGCGACGGGGGCCCCTCCGTCGTACGAGACGAGCACCTCGCCCTTCTGCGGGGCCTCCTGGCGGTAGTACGTCGTGTAGGTGAGGGTGGCCCGTGCGCCGCCCCGCACCTCGTACGCGGGGCTGACCAGGGTCGAGTCGAAGGTGCCCGAGAAGGACTTGTCGGTCCACTCGTCGCCGTCCGCCACCGCGAAGACGTTCCGGGCGCGGATGTTGTTCTCGCGCTGCTGGTCGCGCTGGGCCTTCGTCCAGAACTCGTCCGTGGTGAAGGACCAGCCGCGCCACTCGGTGATGCCGCCGGTGCCCATCCGGGAGTTGTCGACGCTCCAGCCACTCGGCGGTGTGTGCGTGAAGCCGATGACGCCGGCGCCGATGCCGGTCTCGTCGACGGGTCCGGTGAGCTTGGCGCGCAGGGCGTCGAACGCGTCCGCCGTGGGCTGCTGGACCGGGTGCCCGTCCAGGCCCCAGGCCGGGTCGATCGCGATGCCGAGGTGGGCGAGCGCGCTCGCGGCGATGTCGGGCATGCGGACGTCGTGGCGGACCGAACCCGGGGTGACCGTACCGCCGGTGGCGATCATGAAGGTCTGGCGCTCGGGCCGGCTCGAACCGCCGTGACCGCCCGCGTCGGTGTGCCCGTGATCGGCGGTGATCATGATGAGCCAGTCCTCTTCGCCGTACGTGGCACGGGACTTGACCGCGGCGACGATCTGGCCGACCTGGGCGTCGGCGCCGTGGATCGCGTCGAGATAGGCCTGGCTCGCGGCGCCGCTGTCGTGGCCCGCGTGGTCGATGTTGTCGAGCTGGACGAAGACCGCGTCGGGATTGCCGCTCCTCACCTCGGCGACGGCACGGGCGGTGGTCCCGGTGTCGTACTCGGCGGACGGCGTGGAGACGCGGGCGTCGACCTTCGCCGAGAAGATGATGTCGGTGATCGGATTCCAGGACGCGACGGCGTAGGTCCGCAGGTTCGGCTTCGCGGCCTCGATCCGGGTCATGAAGTCCGGGTACGCGGCGAGGTTGTGCCCGGTGAACTCGTTGTTGACGACCTTGTGCTTGTCGGGCCACACGCCCGTGATGAGCGTCGACCAGCCGGGGCCCGACGAGGTGGGCGCGAGCGGGTTGGAGTAGAGGCTGCTCGGCGCGGTCAGGCCCGCGGCCATCAGGCCCTTGAGCGCGGGTGCGTCGGCGTCCTTGATTCTGCTCAGCAGGGCGCCGTCCAGGCCGATGACCAGGGCCTTGGGGGGTCTTGGCCGCGGCCCTGGCGACGGCGGCGAGGGGCCCTGCGGCCACCGCGAGGGCGGCGGTGGAGACGAGGAGCGAGCGGCGGGTCATGCCTTGCGACACGTGGTCCTCCAGTCGGAAGGGGTGGGGGTGAGCGGCATGGCACACGCCAACGCCCCTGGAGAACCAGTGGCGTTGGGTCCATACCCGTTATCCTTTCGCTACCTAACACCCCGGGGCCAGGGGGCGAACGGTGAACTCTCGTGGAACCAGGTGAACTTGAGGTCAGCTGCGCACGACCGGGGTCAGCTTCCCGTGGCCGACTTCCAGTCCTCCACGTACGTCTGGAGGTTCTTGGAGATGTCCGTCCAGTCCGGCTCGAAGATCTCGACGCCGTCGACGATCTTGTCGAGGGCGACCGCGTTCGCGTCGGTGGCCTTGATGTCCTTGCGGGCCGCGAAACCGCCGCCGATCTCGCTGACCTGCTGCTGCGCCTTCTGGCTGAGCAGGTAGTCGAGGAACTTCTTGGCGTTGGCGTTGTGCGGGGCCTTGTTGACCAGGCCGGCCGCGTAGGGCAGCGCGAAGGTGGTGGACTTGCCGCCTTCCTTGGCGGGAAACCAGATGCCGAGGTTCGGCATGTCCTTGGACTGGGCGTAGTTCATCTGGACGTCACCGTTGGCGGCGAGGAGCTCGCCCTTGTCGACCTTGGGCGCGAGCTTGCCGGTGGAGGCGGAGGGACCGACGTTGTTGGTCTGGAGCTTCTTCAGGTAATCCATGGCGGGCTTCTTGCCGCCGAAGTCGTGCATCGCCTTGATGAGCACGGCGGTGCCGTCGCCCGCGACGCCGGGCGTGGAGTACTGGACCTTGTTCTTGTACGCGGAGTCGGTGAGGTCCTCCCAGGTCTTGGGGGCCTTGCCGCCGCCGAGCTCCTTCTTGTTGTAGATGAAGCCGAAGTAGTTGTTCACCACGGAGGTCCACTTGCCGTCGGTGGCCTTGTCGGCGCCGTCGACCTGGTCCGAGCCCTCGGGCTTGTAGGCCTGGAGCAGGCCCTTCTCGTCCGCCTGCTGGATGAACGGCGGCAGGGTGATGATGACGTCTGCCTGCGTGTTGGACTTCTCGCGGACGGCGCGCTGCACCATCTCGCCGGAGCCGCCCTCGACGTAGTTCACCTTGATGCCGGTCTTCTTCTCGAAGTCCTTGAAGACCTGGTCGTACCAGCCGTCGCCGTTCTCGCCCTTGAGGCCGTCGGCGCTGTAGACGGTGACCTCCTTCGCGTCGGAGGCGGCGGAGTCGCCGCCGCACGCGGTGAGGGATCCGGCGAGGACGAGGCTGCCGGAGACGGCGGCGAGCGTGCGGGTGCGGGTTCGGGGGTGACGCGACATGACGTTTCGTACTCCTTGAAGAACCGTGGGACGGGGGTGAGTTCAGCGATAGGAGGCGCGCGTGCGGATGCGGGAGACGGCGAAGAGGACCAGCAGCGTCGCCGCCATCAGGACCACCGCGACGGCGGCACCGGTGAAGAGGGAGCCGCGATCGGTGGCCGCGTAGATCTGCACGGGAAGCGGCATCCAGTCCGGCGGGTAGAGCATCATCGTGGCGCTCAGCTCGCCCATGGAGAGCGCGAAGCAGAGGCCCGCGGCCGCGTTGAGCGACGGCAGCAGGAGCGGCAGCTTCACCTTCCACAGGACGTACGAGGGCCGCGCACCGAGCGATGCGGCGGCCTGTTCGTACGCCGGGTCGAGTCGCACGATGGCAGCCGAAACCGACTGGTGGGCGAACGCCGTGACAAGAATGGTGTGCGCGAGGATCACGATCCAGCGGGTGCCGTTGAGGATCATCGGCGGCTTGCTGAACGCGACGAGGATCGCGAGCCCGACGACGACGGAGGGCACGGCGACCGGCAGCACGAAGAGGGTGTCCAGGAGGCGCTTGCCCCCCTTCTTCATCGAGGCGGCGGCGAGCGCGGCCCAGGACCCGACGGCGAGTGCGAGCAGGCTGGCGCTGACGGCGGTGACCAGGCTGGTGGTGAGCGCCTTGAGGGACTCCCCGCGGGTGGCGGACTCGTAGTGCCCCGTGGTGAATCCGGAAGGGAAGGCGCCGGACCAGTGCGAGGAGAGGGAGGCCGCCAGGATCACGAGCAGAGGGAGCGCGAAGAGCGGCAGGAAGAGGACGAAGAAGACCAGCCAGGTCGCCCACTTGCCCTTGCGGCTATGCACCAACACGACGGCTCACCACCCGGTAGAGGCTGTAGAGGCCCACGGAGATCGCGATGTTGACCACGGCGACGACACAGGCCGCCGGGTAGTCGGACTCGAGGATGGCCTTGCTGTAGACGAGCATGGGCAGGGTCGTGACCCCCTTGGCGCCGGTGAAGAGCACAATCCCGAACTCGTTCAGACACATGACGAGTACGAGGCTGCCGCCCGCGGCAAGGGCGGGCAGCGCCTCGGGCAGGATGACCCGCCGGACGATACGGCCGGGCTTCGCGCCGAGGCTGGAGGCCACTTCGAGCTGCGCCGTGTCGATCTGCGAGAACGCGGCGAGCAGGGGGCGCATCACGAAGGGCGTGAAGTACGTGATCTCGGCCAGGAGAACGCCCCAGGGGGTCGTGAGGAACTGGAATGGCCCCTCGGCGGCCCCGGTCGCGTCCGTCCACATGCCGTTCGCCATGCCCTTGGTGCCGTAGACGAACACCAGGGCGAGGGTGATGAGGAAGGACGGGAAGGAGAGGAAGACGTCGATGAACCTGGCGACGGCTTTCCCTCCCGGGAACGGCACGAAGGCGATGATCAGCGCGAGCGCGAACCCGAGCACGAGACACCCGGCCGTGGACCCGACGGCCAGCCATACGGTGGTCCCGAGCGCCTCCCGGAACGCCTCGGAGGCGAACACGTCGGAGTAGGGCTGGAGGGAGGTCCCGCCGGTGTCGGGCCGCACGGACTGCTGGACCACGAGGGCCAGGGGGTAGAGGAAGAAGAGGGCCAGGAGGGCGATGGGGGGAAGGGCCCATACGAAGGCGGGCACTTGGCGCCGGTTTCCTTCCGGCCGTCCCAACTGCTGCGCCCACGATGCCGGTTCAGCTTCAACGAGTTGCCCACCAGCGCTATCCATCGCTCACCCCGCCGGACAGCAGCACCGCATCCTCCGGGGAGAAGTGCAAGGTAACCGAGTCACCAATACCCGGAGGGTCCCGCAGCTCCCGCAGGTCCGCCTTCACCCGCTGCCCCGCGACATCCACGTACAGCCGATGGGTGGCCCCCCGCCACTGCACCTCGGCCACGCGCCCGGACAGGGCATTGGGGCCCTCCCCCAGCCCGACCAGATGCGGCCGCACGCACAACGTGGCGCTGGCGCCCCGCGCCGCCTCCCCCGTGTCGACCTTCAGGTCGGTGTCGCCGAACGTGACGCCACCGTCCCCCACCCGCACCGCGAGCAGATTCGCATGGCCCACGAAAGAAGCCGTGAACTCGGTCCGGGGCGCCCGATAGAGTTCCTGCGGAGTACCGCAGTCCCGCAGCCGCGCCCGGTCCATCACGGCGATGCGATCCGCAAGAGTGAGCGCCTCGACCTGGTCATGGGTGACGTACAGGATCGAGACGTCGGGCAACTCCCGGTGCAGCCGGGCCAGTTCACCCAGCATCCCCGACCGCAGCTGCGCGTCGAGCGCGGAGAGCGGCTCGTCGAGGAGCAGCACCCCCGGCCGGATGGCCAGCGCCCGCGCGATGGCCACCCGCTGCTGCTGCCCGCCGGAGAGCTCCCGGGGAAACCGCTTGGCGTACGAGGCCATCCCCGTCATCTCCAGCACCTCGGCGACCCGCCCCGGAATCTCGGACTTGGGGACCTTCTGCGCCTTCATGCCGAAGGCGACGTTGTCCGCGACCCTCATGTGCGGGAAGAGCGCGTACTGCTGGACGACCATCCCGATCCCCCGCTGGTGCGGCGGCAGGCCGGTGACATCGCGCTCCCCGATGAACACCCGCCCGGACGCCGCCCGCACGAACCCGGCGACGGCCCGCAGCGCGGTCGTCTTGCCCGAGCCCGAGGGGCCGAGCAGGGCCATGACCTCGCCGGGCTCGACGGTCAGGTCGAGCGAGTCGAGGACGGTGTTCCTGCCGTAGGCGACCGAGACGCGGTCGAAGCGGATGCCGCTGCTCATTCCCCGACACCCCGGAGGAGGGCAGGCAGTTCGGCGACGCTCCCGAGGACGTGCGTCGCCCCGGCGGCCCGCAGCGCCCCGTCGTCGTGCGCCCCCGTCAGTACCCCGGCGACGACGGAGGCACCGGCCCGTACGCCGCTGAGCATGTCGTACGCCGTGTCGCCCGCGACGGCGACCTGCCGGACGCCGTCCACCGCCCCCGTCCGCAGGAAGGCGCTGAGCACCATGTCCGGGTAGGGCCGGCCGCGACCGCCCGCGTCGGCGGGGCACAGGGTCAGCTCGACGAGGTCCCGCCAGCCGAGCGCGGCCAGGATGGCGTCCTGGGTGACGCGGGCGAACCCGGTGGTCAGCACCACGGTCCTGCCCTCGCCCCGCAGCTCCTCGATGGCCTCCCTGGCCCCGGCGACCGGCGCGATCCGGCCGCCGTCCACCAGCGCCCCGTACGCCTTCTCGAACGCCACGTTGCCCCGCTGGGCAAGCTCCTCGTCGCCGAACAGGTGCCGGAAGACGGAGATCTTGGACTCGCCCATGGTGGCGCGTACGTAGTCCAGCTTCGCCGCGTGATCGGCCGAGTCCGGCTCGACGCCGAGTTCCCGCGCGGCGGCGGAGAAGGCCTCCTCGACGAGCCCGCCGTCCGCGACGGTCGTACCGGCCATGTCGAGGACGACAAGGCCGCACCCCTCGTTCACCATGTCTCGCAACTCCCTCACCATCCCAACTCGTCGGCGGTCTTCTCGGCGATCGCGGGCGAGCACGTCATGCCGCGCCCGCCGGGCCCGGTGACCAGCCACACGCCCTCGCGGACCTGCTGCCGGTGCACGACGCGGGCCGTGTCGACGCACTGCGCGTACACCCCGGCCCAGCGCCGCCTGATCTTCGGCAGCGGGCGGCCCAGGAAGCCCTCGACGACCTCGGTCAGGTGGTCGTAGGGGTCCTCGAGGGCGTCGAAGGCGAAGGGGTGCTCGTACTCGTGGGTGTCGCCGATGGTCAGGCCGCCGTCCTTGCGCTGCACCATGAGCAGCTGCATCTTGTGCTCGGCGGCGGTCGGTGCCTGCGGCTGCCCGGAGTTGAGCGCGTCGAGGGCGTCCGACCTGTACGCGGGGTAGTAGCGGAAGCTGTCGGCGTCGGCGACGGAGGTGGTGAGCTCCTCGCCGAGGGGCTCCGTCTGCATCATCTGCAGCCGCACACGGCGCACGGGCAGGCCGGGTCCCGCAAGCTCGCGGACGAGGCCGCCGAGCCAGGCGCCGGTGGCGAGCACGACGGCATCACCGGTGTGTACGTCGCCGTGGTCGTCCCGCACCGCGTTCTCGCCGACGACCTCGCGGACCTCACGGCCGGGCAGGAAGGTGTAGCGGGGCGAGGCCAGCAGCGCTTCCCGCAGCCGCAGTTGGGCGACGCGCGGCTCCACGGCCGCGTCCCGCTCGCACCACAGGCCTGCGATGAAGTCACCCCGCAGCGCCGGGTTGAGGGCGCGGGCCTCGTCGGCGTCCAGCAGCTTGTAGCCGCGGGCCGCCGCGTCGGGGCGGGCGAGGGCGGCCTCGGCGACCGCGTGCTCACGCTCGTTGCGCACGAGGGTGAGGGAGCCGTTGGCCCGGAAGCCGATGCCCTCCACCCGTGCGCCTATCTCCTCCCACAGCTCGCGGGCCCGCAGGGCGGTGTCCAGCTCCTCGCCCCCGGCGCGGCCGCTCACCCATATCTGCCCGAAGTTGCGCAGCGAGGCGCCGCGAGCCTCACTCTCGCGCTCGATCTGTACGACCTCGTGGCCGCGTTCCACTGCGTGCCAGGCGTGCATGGTTCCCACCACGCCGGCTCCTACGACGATGACTCTCACGGCGGCAACGCTCCTGGGGACGGGTGACCCGCCGTGGTCCGAACGGCAACGGGACGGTGAACGGGCACCCAAGCTTGGCCTAGACCCGTTATGTTCTCGTTACCTGAGTCGAGTGCAATCCAGTGCAGTCGGGTGTCGGCTGCGGGGAGGAGGGATCAGCCGCCGTTGCCCAGATGGGTGGTGAAGGAGAACCGGTCGCCGCGGTAGAGCGTGCGGACGCGTTCCAGGGGGCTGCCGGAGGTGTCGCGGGAGACGCGGTGGATCAGCAGCATGGGCAGCGCGGGAGGGGTGCCGATGAGCAGGGCCTCGCGGGGCGTGGCCAGGACGGTCTCGATGCGTTCGTCGGCGTCGCCGAAGGAGATGCCGAGCCGGTCGCGCAGGTAGGCGTAGAAGGAGGAGTCCGGCTCAAACTCCCGGTCGAGGGCGGGGGCACGGGCCACGGAGACGTACGTGCTCTCCAGGCCGACCCGTTCGTCGTCGGCGAGCAGCACACGCTCCATGTGCCAGACGGGCTCCCCCTGCTTGACCCCGATCTCGGCGGCGAGGGCCTCGGGGGCGGGGAACTGGTCGAGGGAGATGAGATGTCGCCCCGGGGTGCGCCCCTGTCGCCGTACGCCTTCGGTATAGCTCGCGAGGGACAGGGGCTGCTCCAGCTTGGGGCCCGCGACGACGGTGCCGCGCCCCTGCCTGCGCAGCCGCCCTTCGAGCAGCAGCTCACGCAGCGCCTGCCGGACGGTCTCCCGGGCGACCTCGTACCGCACGGCGAGGTCCCGCTCGGTCGGCAGCGTCTGCCCGTCCCCCAACTCCTCTATGAGGTCGGCGATCCGGGCCTTCACCGCGTAGTACTTCGGGATGCGGCCGTGCTCGGGGATGCCGGAGCGGATGGGGGCGCCGGGGGCCTGGTCGAGCAGGTGCGCGGGAGGGTGCGGGGGGTTCGGGTTGTCCACCCGGGGATGTTCGCAGACGTACGTGAACGGGCGCGTGAACACCCGCTGTCCGCGCGGGGCTCGGCGTCGGCGTGCGGGGTTTCAGCGCCGGCGGGTGGCCCGCAGGCGCCTCGCGCCTACGACGAGGGCCCAGCCCGCGGCGAACAGCGCACCGGCGACGGCGCTGACGCCGAGCAGGGCGCGGGGTCCTGTGGCGGCGAGTTCATCGGCGTACGAGGTCGACCCTCCGGCATCGGAGTCCCCTTGCCCGCCGCTGCCGCCGCCGTGGAGGTCCGAGGCACCGTCGCCGCCGTCGCGCCCGCCGCTCTCGCCCGCGTCGGTTCCGCCGTCGGCACCGTCACCGCCCCCGTCCGCATCTCCATCGCCATCCCCATCGCCGTGGCCTTCATGGGCATCAATGGCGAACGGATAGTCCTCGGACTCGCCCACCCAGTCGCCGTCGTCGGCACGGCGCTGGACGACGGCGGCGGAGATGACGGCGTGTTCGGAGCGGGCCTCGGAGGTGAAGGAGAGCCGCACCTTCACGGTGAGGGTCCGACCAGCCTTGACCGTGAACCCGGGGAATCCGTCGTCGAAGACGCCGACGTTCTCGTCCCGATCGGTCTGCTCGAACGTGACGGGACGCCAGCGCTTGCCGTCGCGGAACTCCAACTGGACCTCGCGGGGCCGCAGCTCGCGCTCCTTGTCGACGATGACGACGACGGGGTGGATGTTTCCGCAGGTGCCGCGGGTGGTGTTGGCCAGCTCGACGGACCAGCGCCGGTAGCCGCCGCCGGCTTCGTAGGCGGCGGGCCCCCCTCGGATCCGCGTCCCGATGGGAAAGTCCTCACTCCCGGGATCGGAGCAGGTGGGAGGCTGCGCGGCTCCCGGCAGCGGTACGGAAACGGCAGCCGCCACCCCGCTCTCCGGCGGCCTCTCCACGGCAGCCGCTGGAACCGCTCCGGGCAGGAGGACGGCGGCGACGACGGTGATGCCGGAGGCGAGCGGGCGGCGGAGTCGCATGAGGGGCCTTTGCTGGGCGCGGGCGGGCGGGAGCGGGGGCCTTGTGTGGCGGGAACGGACCCCGCGAGATTGCCACGCCCCCCGCTCTCCCCCACCCACGCCACCACCCCATACCGCCGACTGGCCCGCGCAAGTCCGCCCTATCAGCCGACTTTCCGTTAATTCGGGTTGCCGGGGTGGGGTGAGGGGGTGGGCTCTGGCGGCCGGGGGTTGCCCTTGATCCGCGGGTTGCGGTGGCCGGGATGCCGCATCAGCGGGTCCCAGTGGCCCGGGTCGCCACTGTCAGCGGGCTGTGGCGACCAGGGATGCCACCGCCAGCGGGCCGGGGTGGCCAGGGACGCCACCGCGCCAGCGGGCCGTGATGGCCAGGGTGCCCCCAGCGGCGGCCTCCACCAGCCGAGGGCTCCTACCGGCCTCCACCAGCCGACGACGCCCCTACCCCCTCCCCGCCGGAAACGCCGCGTTCGCCCTGCCGAAGAGGGGGGTCAGTACCAGTTGGGCCGCGCCCTCCGCCACGCCCCGGTCGCCGCCGGGTGCGATGGACACCGGGACCTCCGTGCCGTCGCCGCCTTGCCTCGCGCGAGTGGTGAGTACCTCGCCGACCCCTCGTACGAAGCGCTCCTCGTCGGCCAGGACGGCTCGGCCGCCCAGGAGTACGAGGTCGATGTCGAGCAGGCTGACCAGGTTCCCCGCCCCCGCCCCGAGGACCCGCGCCGCCTCGTCCAGATCGCCCCGCGCGACCGCCGCAAGGCACAGCGCCTCGATGCAGCCGCGGTTGCCGCATTCGCATCGCGGGCCGTCCAGCTGGATCACCTGGTGGCCGAACTCGCCCGCCCCGGTGCGCGCGCCCCGGTAGAGGCTTCCGCCCAGTACGAGGCCCGCGCCCAGGCCCGTCCCGAGGTGCAGATACGCGAAGGACTCCGCCACCCCGCCCAGCGCGAGGCCAAGGGCCGCCGCGTTCGTGTCCTTGTCCACGACCACCGGCAGCCCGAGCCGCCCCGCGAACGCGTCCCGCAGCGGGAAGCCGTCCCACGCGGGGAAGCCCGTCACGCGGTGCAGCACCCCGTCGGAGTGGTCGAGCGGCCCCGGCAGTGCGATCCCCACACCGAGCAGGCCCGCCCCCGCATCCGGGGCCGCATCCGGGCCCGCATCCGGGGCCGGTTTCAGGCCAGGGGCCAGCCCCCGCACCACCTCCACCGCCGCGTCCACCACCGCCTCCGCACCCGCGGCGAAATCCAGCGGTGCCCGGCGTTCCGCGACCACGTGGCCCGTCAGGTCGGCCAGGACCGCGGTCAGTTCGTCGCGGTCCAGGTGGAGGCCGATCGCATGGCCCGCCTCCGGGACGAGGCGCAGGAGCGTCCGCGGCTTGCCTCCCGTGGACGCCCGCCGGCCCGCCTCCGCCGCGAGCCCCTCCGTACGCAGCCGCGCGGTGATCTTGCTGACGGCCTGCGGCGTGAGCCCCGTACGCTCGGCCAGTTCCAGTCGGCTTATGCCGCCGTCGCCTGCCGTGCGCAGCAGGTCGAGCACCAGGGCGGCGTTGTGCCCGCGCAGCGCGGGCAGATTCACTCCGCCGCCCGTCCGACCACCGCCGCCGGCCCTCTGGGCTCCCACATCAGTCCTGTTCACACCCCCCATTGTCGCCCGCGCTTGCGCTTTGGCAACACCGTTGCTTAAGTGGAACGCATGACTGGTACAGGCTCCCCTCTACGTGGCTCCCCTCTACGCGTCGCCCTCATCGGATACGGCCTCGCGGGCTCCGTATTCCACGCCCCGCTGATCGCCGCCACCGAGGGCCTCGCCCTCGACACGGTCGTCACGTCGAACCCCGAGCGGCAGGCCCAGGCTCGCGCCGAGTTCGGTGACGGGCTGAACTTCGCCGCGTCGGCCGACGACCTCTGGGCCCGCGCGGACGAGCTCGACCTGGTGGTGATCGCCTCCCCGAACAAGACGCACGTCGCGCTCGCGACCGCCGCCCTCAAGGCGGGCCTCCCGGTCGTCGTGGACAAGCCGATCGCGGGCACGGCAGCCGAGGCCCGCGAGCTCGCGGGCCTCGCCGACGACCGGGGGCTGCTCCTCTCCGTCTTCCAGAACCGCCGCTGGGACAACGACTTCCGCACTCTCCAGAAGCTCATCGCCGACGGCGAGCTCGGCGACGTATGGCGCTTCGAATCCCGCTTCGAGCGGTGGCGCCCGCAGCCCAAGGGCGGCTGGCGCGAGTCCGGAAACCCCGAAGAGATCGGAGGTCTGCTGTACGACCTCGGGTCCCACGTGGTCGACCAGGCGCTCGTTCTCTTCGGTCCCGCGCGGTCCGTGTACGCCGAGTCCGACGTCCGCCGCCCCGGCGCCGAGGCAGACGACGACACGTTCATCGCGATCACGCACGAGAGCGGCGTCCGCTCGCACCTGTACGTGAGCGCCACCACCGCCCAGCTCGGCCCGCGCTTCCGCGCGCTCGGCTCGGCGGCGGGCTACGTGAAGTACGGCCTCGACCCGCAGGAAGCCGCACTCCGCGACGGCAAGCGGCCCACCAGCGAGGACAGTTGGGGCGAGGAACTCGAATGCATGTGGGGCCGCGTCGGCTCCGGCGAGTCCCCGCTGACCGGCGGCGGCAACCCGGTCAAGACGCTGCCGGGCGACTACCCCGCGTACTACGCGGCCGTGGCCGCGGCGCTCCGTGGCACCGGCGGCAACCCGGTCTCCGCGCACGAGGCGGCATCGGCCCTCGACGTCCTGGAGGCGGCACGCCGCTCGGCCCGCGACGGTGTGACGGTGGTCGTATGACGACGCCCGCCGCACCGACGATCGAGGAGCTGGAGGACCAGGAACTCCGCCTGGTCCTCCCCCACTTCACGTACGAGGACGCCTGGGCACTCGGCACCCTCCTGGTCGATCTCGCCCGCGAACGCCGGGCCCCGGTGGCCGTCGACATCACCCGCGGCGGCCAGCAGCTCTTCCACGCGGCACTGCCGGGCTCGACCCCGGACAACGACGCCTGGATCCAGCGCAAGCGCCGTGTCGTCGAGCGTTACGGCTGCTCGTCGTTCCTGGTCGGCACGCGTTTCCGCGCCAAGGGGACGACGTTCGAGGAGTCCTCGCGCCTGGACCCGGACGCGTACGCGGCGCACGGCGGCGCGTTCCCGATCGCGGTGCGGGGCGCGGGCGTGATCGGCACGGTCGTCGTGTCGGGCCTCCCGCAGGCCGCGGACCACGCGCTGGTGGTGGAGGCGCTGGAGCGGTTCACGTAAGCCGCGAGTACGCCCCGTAGGGGCGCGGGGAACTGCGCGCCCAGCCACGACGCACCCGCAGGTGGAGTCGGCGAAGGCCCCGCTGACTCCACCCCGGGGCATCAAGAATCCGCCGCGCCCCGCCCCGAAGGGCTACGCATCCTTCAGCTCCTGGCGCTGCCTGCCCAGACCCTCGATCTCCAGCTCCACCACATCACCGGCCCGCAGGTACGGCTTCGGCTCCGGCTGGCCCATGGCCACGCCCGCCGGCGTACCGGTGTTGATGACGTCGCCCGGGTACAGCGTCATGAACTGGCTTACGTAGCGCACCACTTCGGCCACCGGGAAGATCTGCTGGGCCGTGGTCCCGTCCTGCTTCAGATCGCCGTTGACCCAGAGCTTCAGGGACAGCGCCTGCGGGTCGGGGACCTCGTCCGTCGTCACCAGCCACGGGCCCAGCGGGTTGAACGTCTCGCAGTTCTTGCCCTTGTCCCAGGTGCCGCCGCGCTCGATCTGGAACTCGCGCTCGGACACGTCGTGCGACACCGCGTACCCGGCGACGTGCGCGAGCGCCTCCGCGTCGGACTCCAGGTAGCGGGCGGTGCGCCCGATGACGATCGCGAGCTCGACCTCCCAGTCGGTCTTGACCGACTTGCGCGGCACCAGCACGGTGTCGGCGGGCCCGACCACCGTGTCCGCCGCCTTGAAGAAGATGACGGGTTCGGCGGGCGGCGTGGCCCCGGTCTCGGCCGCGTGGTC
This sequence comes from Streptomyces sp. NPDC032198, assembly GCF_040636975.1. Classification (NCBI taxonomy): domain Bacteria; kingdom Bacillati; phylum Actinomycetota; class Actinomycetes; order Kitasatosporales; family Streptomycetaceae; genus Streptomyces; species Streptomyces sp. NPDC032198. The sequence goes on from NZ_JBEZVL010000009.1 coordinate 225,682, forward strand.
GTGGTAGTTGAGCCCGATGCACACGACCTTGCCGATCCGGCCCACCGGCGGCCCGACCCGCAGCCCCTGCGCGTCGAGCACGGGCAGCTCGCCCGACTCGGCGGCGGCCCGGACCCGGTCGAGGGCGCTCGCGTCGGAGAGCAGCGCCCCGTCGATGTCCGTGACGGTCCCTGACAGGTCCCGCAGCGCGCCTTCGGCGTCGAGCAGCGCCGGGCGCTCGGCCCCCGCCGTACCGACTCGCAGCAGCTTCATGGTCAATCTCCCTTGGTCGAGCGCGCCCACTCACCTCCGACGGATCGCCGATCTCTGGGCAGCGGCCATCGGAGGATTGGAAGATCCTCCAAGGTCGCTGTCCATCCCGCAAGACCCTGTTCACGGACCGGACCGTTACCCGGCAGTAGCCAGCGCCCCGGCGCCGATCGGCACGTCGCGGTAGAGGGCGGCCCGCTCGATCGCGCTCCAGGTGGTGCTGGTGACCACGTACAGCGCGGCGGCCAGCGGCACGAAGGCGACGGTGAACAGCGTCATGAACGACATGAACGGCATGACCTTGGCGATCGCGCCCATGCCGGGCACCTGCTGGCCCGCGTCCCCCGCGGGCGTGGCGGCGGCCGTCGCGGCCATCTGCGTCTTCGTACGCCGGAAGTTGAAGGTCGCGACGGCGGCCACGATCGCGAAGAGCCCGAGGTAGACGAGGCCCTGCGCCCCGAAGACCCCGCCGTCGCCGAGCGCGTCCGCCCACCGCCCGCCAAGGGGCGCCTCGAAGAGCTTGTGGCCGAGGAGCGAGTTGGCCTCGCCGCCGATGCTGGTGTTGGAGAACAGGTGGTAGAGCAGGAAGAACGCCGGGAGCTGGAACAGGCTGGGCAGGCACCCGGAGAGCGGCGAGACCTTCTCCGCCGCGTGCAGTTCGAGGACCGCCTTCTGCAGCTTCTCGGGGTTCTTGGAGTGCTTCTTGCGCAACTCGGCGATCTGCGGGTTCAGCCTGGCGCGCGCCTTCTGGCCACGGGCGGACGCCCGCGACAAGGGGTGGACGAGGAGTCGTACGCACGCGGTGAACAGCACGATGGCGGCGGCGGTCGCGGAGGCGTGGAAGAGCGGTTCGAGCAGGTCGGCGAGGGAGCCGACCAAGCCCGCGAACACGGACATAAAGGGAGACAGGAAACCGAACATGGAGAAGCCCTCCGGGGGTCTCGTCGTGCCGGGAAAAGGTGCGGATGCTCTTTTCGGCGTGACGGCCCGCGAGGGTTGCTTCGCGTTTCTGGTGCGCCCTGCGTTTCTGGTGCGCCCTACGCGGCCGTCAGGACGAGACGGCCCGGTGCTCGGGGTCGCCTGCGGCCCGAGGCGTCGGGGTCGCGCTGGGGCAGGAACGCGGTGCGCTTCTCGCGATCACGGATGGCCGTACGCACCCTGGTGCGGGGCACGGCGGGTGCGCAACGCGCGGCGATGACCGAGCAGGCGGCGAGCGCGGAGCCCGCGGCGGCGGTCGCGGCGAGCGCGACGGCGGCGGTGAGGCTGCTCGCGTCGAGGAGGACGACCTCGACGAGGAGGAAGAGGAGAAGGCCGGTGGGACGGAGAGCGGCTTTCCAGCCGCGGAGTGCGTCCTGCATTCCTCGGTCCCTCCCTTCCCACTCATGAACATGCTGCGTTCTCATGAACATGCCGCATTGGTACGGCACGTCGTCCACAGCCCGTTATACAGGATCCGCCTCGACGGCCGTAAGGAGCCTTCGGGGCGCGAGCAGCGCCCGGCTGACCGGATCGGACGGGTCCGGATCGAGCCCGGGACCCGGCAGCATCTCGACGTCCGCGACGGGCACGAGGATTCCGCAGGCCGGGCACTCCCCGACGTTCCCGAGCTCCGTGCCGCACTCCGTGTGCCGGAAGTACCGCAACGGCCCGGTCTCCGAGAAGTTGTCGCGCCCCCAGGCGCCGAGTGCGCGCAGGGCCGGCCAGAGGCCGCGTCCGCGCTCCGTCACGACGTACTCGTGCCGGGAGGGCGCGCCCGCGCACGGGCGCTTCTCCAGGACACCGGCCGCGGTGAGCGACTGGAGGCGCGCGGCGAGGACCGCGCGGGGGATGCCGAGGTGGACGAGGAAGTCGTTGTAGCGCCGCACCCCGTAGAGCGCGTCGCGGACGACGAGCAGCGTCCAGCGCTCCCCGACGACCTCCAGCGCGCGGGCGATGGAGCATTCCTGCGCCGCGTAGTCCTTGCCGAGAGCCATGGGTCCACCTTAGCGACTTTCCGACTTCTAGGTTCAATGACTGAACCTGACCTGCTACGGTCAGCAGCAGGCGGCCAGGTTCAATGACCGAACCTACTTGACAGATTCAATGACTGAACCTAATCACTGCCTCCTACTTTCCGCTTTCTCGGACTCCGATGCCTCTGGAGGAGCAGGCCATGCCGCAACGGCTGGAACGCACGGCGGTCTCCATCACCTCTGAGCCCACTGGGCCGGCTCCCAGGCCCACCGAGCCTTCGGTGGCCGCCGGGCCGCCGCGACCGGCGGCCACCCTCGCCGTCACCAGCGCGGCCACCGCCGTGGCCCTGATGACGTACACGGCACCGATGGTCACGCTCCCGGCCACCGCGGCCTCCCTGCACACCCCGCTCTCCGCCCAGGCCTGGCTGCTCAACGGCACCCCGCTGGGCCTCGCGGCGCTGCTCCTGGTGGCGGGCAGCCTCGCCGACGACTACGGCAGGCGCCGGATCTTCCTCGCCGGGACCCTCGCGCTCGGCCTCACCACGGCGCTGGGCGCGCTCGCCACGTCGACCTGGCTGTTCACCCTGGCCCGGGTCGCCCAGGGCGCGGCGAGCGCGGCGATCCTGGCGGCCAGCCTCGGCCTGCTGGCGCACGCGTTCCCGGCGGGCCCCGGCCGGATCAGGGCGACCGGCATCTGGGGAGCGTTCGTGAGCGGCGGCATAGCGGTGGGCCCGGTGCTCGCGGGCGGCCTGACGACACAGGCCAACTGGCGCTGGTCCTACGTGGCACTGGGCGCGGCGGCGCTCATGGTGGCCGCCTTCGCCCCGAGCACCCTGACGGAATCACGGGCCGCGCGCCGTGGCCGCCCGGACCTGGCGGGGGCGCTGACGCTGGGCCTCGCGCTGGTGGCCCTGGTGGCGGCGCTGACCCTGGGCAGGGACGGCTGGCTGCGTACGCCGGTGGCGGCTCTGCTCGTGACGGCGGCGCTCCTGATCGCCGCGTTCGTGGCGGTGGAGCACCGGTCCGCGGCCCCCATGCTGGACCTGACCCTGCTGCGCCAGGCCCCGTTCCTCGCCTCGTCGGCGGGCGGCTTCTTCACGGGCTTCGCGGTGATATCCCTGTTCAGCTACCTCCCCACGCTCCTGCAACAGACCCTCCCCATGTCGGCGATGGCCACGGCGCTGCTGCTCACGATCTGGTCGGGCACCTCATTCCTGGTGGCCCTCCAGGCACGCCGCCTGGCGGGCAAGGTCTCACCGCGCCACCAACTGGCCCTGGGCTTCGCCCTGCACGCGGCGGCCGTCCTGACGATGCTGGCCACGGTCGACGCGGGCCCGTGGCCGCTGCTCCTCCCCGGCCTCGTGATCTCGGGCGCGGGCAGCGGCTTCCTGAACGCGGCGCTCCCCCTGCTGGCCGTCACCTCGGTCCCTGCCGACCGGGCGGCGATGGGCTCGGGCGCCAACAACACGGCGCGGTACATCGGTTCGGCGGCGGGGGTGGCGCTGATGATCGCGGTATCGACATCCGGGGGCTCACTGGCGCGTGGGACGCAGGTGGCGCTGGTGGTGTCGGCGGGGCTCGGGGTGGCGGGGGCGGGGGTGGTGCTGGCGTTGCGGGGGCGTGACCGCTGACCCGGAGCGCTCACCTGGGCCGCATGGACCGCAGCTTCCCCCAGACGATGAGCCGGTACTTGGAGGTGTACTCGGGGGTGCAGGTGGTGAGGGTGATGTAGTACCCGGGGGAGCTGTACCCGTGCCCGGCCTTGACGTCGCTGCGGGGCACGGAGCGGATGACGCCGCTGTCGCGGGCGGAGGTCTGGGCCAGCGTCTTGTCGACGACGTAGGTATAGACGGCGCTCTTGGTCTCGACGAACAACTCGTCCCCGTCGCCCAGCCGATTGATGCGCCGGAAGGGCTCTCCGTGGGTGTTGCGGTGCCCGGCGAGCGCGAAGTTCCCGCCCTGACCGGGCTGGGCGGTGCGCGGATAGTGCCCGACGTACCCCTTGTTGAGTACGGCACTCTTGCTGACCCCCTCGGCGACGGGCACGCGGATCCCGATGCGCGGAATGCGGAGGACGGCGTAGGCCTGGTCCCAGTCGGGGGCGGGGGCGGTGACGGTGTGCGGACGCCGGGCGGACTTCTGGGAGCCGGAGCCGGAGGCACGAGACGGGGCTTCGGCGGCGGGGTCGGCGCCAGACTCGGCGCCGGCATCGGCATCGGCATCGGCATCGGCATCGGCATCGGCAGGAGCGGAATCCGATGGGCTCCCCCACTCCCGCTCAAGGGCCTGAACCTGGCGCTCGGCGCCTTCGCGGGCCTGGCGGTTGGTCCACCAGAGCTGATGGACGACGAGCAGCAGCAGGACGAGCCCGCAGGTGACGGCAATCTCGGCGCCGCCCCACACCAGACGGGCAGCACGCCCCCGCTGCCCCCGCCGCCCCTGCACAACAACAGGAACCCGCTCCACCCGCTCCCGCACGCCGGTACCTCCCCTCCCGAGAGGGCGGCAGGTTAAGCCCAAGCCCGCGAACTAGCCATGGCGCCCGCACGCCGGGGCCACAAAAGCGCGGCGGCCCTGCTCGACCCTGATCTGCACGGCAACCCTGCTGCAACGCCCCCACTCGGCAGTACGGTGTCCCGTATGCGCCCCGACACGCCTGCCGACCACATCGCCGAAGCCGAGCGCCTGGAGCGGACCGCCGGCTTGTATCCCGAGGACACCGAGCACCTGCTGCTCCAGGCCGCGGCCCACCTGGAACTGGCGGGCGAACGCGACCGCGCGACCACGCTCTACGACCGCCTGCTGGCCCCGGACGCCCCGCACCCGGCGTCGGCCCCGACCCTCATCCGCGCCCTGAAGGCCTCGAACCTCTGGGAGTACGGCCACGAGGCGGAGGCAAGGGCGATCATCGACGGCGTACGGGCGGCGGCGCCGCGCGACCCGGCACCATGGGTGATCGTGGCGGAGTCGCTGGAGGCCCACGACGAGCTGGCCCAAGCGCAGGAAACCTTCACGCAGGCCCTGGAACTCATGCTGCCGCCCGGCGCCGGGGGCACCCCGACCTACGACCAGCGCCCGCTGCTGTTCGGCCGCCACAGGGTGCGCCGCCTGCTGGGCGCGGAGCACGACGCGTGGGACGCACTCGCAGACGAGATCTCGTCGTCCCCCGTCCCCCTGGACGAACTGCACGACCCGAAGCGCATCTGGTCCCTGGGCTCGGACAACCCCGCGGAACTCCGCGCCGAAATCTCCCGCATCCAGGCTGAGTTGGGCTCCTACAGGGAGGCACTGTCCCGCCCGTTCCCGGTGGCGGTGCTGCACTGGCCGTCCACGGAACTGGAAGAACTCCTGACGGCGTACCCGTCACTGGAATCCGAATACCCCTCGCACGAGGCGCACTTGGCGACCATAGAGGAGTCATTGCGCGAGCTGTCAGCGTCCGGCACCCCCAACCTGGGAATCGTCACAGGCACGGTCCCGTCCTACGAAGCCTTCGCAGCCTCAGAGGGCACGGACCCCACGGACGTATCCCTACTACCCCAGTACGCGACGACGCTGGCAGCACGGGGGCGGGCAGCGGGGTGGCCGCCGGAGGCGGGGGCGGTTTGTTGGTGCGGGTCGGGGCGGGTCTATGGGGAGTGCCACGGGGAGTCCTAGCGGCAGCGGACTACTCAGACCGCATGCGGTCGACCTGAAAATCAAATGCCGAGCGGTGGCGGAACAAGCTACACAAGAACCTTCCGCTTACTCCGACTCGTCGGCCGCGCCATAAGCAGGCCGACTCACCGAATAGGAAGAGCACTTGCTTCCTCTGGATTTCACGGCTGCGACCAACGTGGCAGCCGATGAAGCCTTACGCCGTGATCCTGAGCTTGCCGCGGTCCATGCGTATCTGCGCCGGTCCGACCCCGCTGGGCAACGCTTCGCTGCGGTGCTCCGGCGCACTATCGACCAGCTACTCAACGGCGAGGCCACAGGCAGGTACAACTGGAGTTCTCTCTACAAGACCGAGAAAACTCACGCCGGAACTCTCGTTGAGATCAACCTGCAGCGGGAGTTCGAGTTCGCCGACGGCATCGACATGGACTACCGCATAGAGGGCATCGACGTCGACTGCAAGTACTCCCAGCAGTTTGGATCTTGGATGATCCCGCCTGAGGCGGAAGGACACTTGTGTCTTCTCGTATGGGCTGACGACCGCGCCAGTCTTTGGAGCGCCGGGCTGCTGCGTATAGAGCGCGAGTGGCTCAACGTCGGCACCAACAGGGACATGAAGTACACGGTCAAGGCCAAGCATCGCGACAAGATCACCTGGCTCTGGAAGGACGCTGCCCTTCCAGAGAACATCCTGCTCCACCTCGATGAAGCCACGCGGGCACGCATCCTGATACCTGGCAAGAACAAGGGGCAGGCACGAGTACGCGAGCTGTTCCGATCCGTGCACGGAAAGCGGATCGGACGCGGTGTGGTGCGGACTGCCGCCCAGCAGCTCGACTACATGGCACGAGTGCGTGAAGGAGACAAAGGACGCGCACGTCCGGCCCTTCGCCAGGAGGGCATCATCATCCTCGGCGACTATCAGTCGCATCAGGCGGTAGCACGCGCCCTTGGCGGCCCAGCACCGGGGGAGGGAGAGTTCGTCGCCCATCGCGTCGCACGGGCCCGGCCCGAGCACGGTGATCGGCCACGTGCGTTGATCGACGGCGAGTTCTGGGTGGTGGCCCGGCCCGGCGAACCATGGGACGTGGCGCCACGGCTCCCGGAGGCCCAGGAGAGCCGGACCAAAGCATCCGGCCTTGAGCCGCGGACCGAGATCGAATCTGTCTGGATCCCGCCTCAGGGGGTCTGAGATTCCCCTAACGGACCGCACCAGACCAGACGGCCGTCATACCGTAGGCGATCTCATCTTTTGCAGCAGGCTTTCCGAGAAGGAGGTGTCGATCAGTGACTGGCCCGGAGGATGACTACCCACTGATCCGGCAGTACCGGGACTGGATTCAGAACGGACACTCCGAGGACGGACCTGAGCGAGCGCAGTTCTTCACGCAGGCGACCGTCGTACTCGACACAAACGTTCTGCTCAGCCTCTACGAGTACACGCCCGATGCCCGTAGTCAGGTCTTGAGCGCCCTCAACAGCGTGCAACAACGCCTGTGGCTCCCGCATCAGGTCGGGCTTGAGTTCGTCCAGAACCGGCATCGCATCATCATCGGCAGAAAGAAAGCCCTAGAGGAAGCCTCCAAAGCGCTCCAGAAGAAGCTTGGAGAGGCGCGCATAGCACTCGTGGACGCTCGGAAACTCGTTCAGGGACTTCTGATCAAGTACGCGCAGGACGCCAGCACCAAGCAGGCTCTGGAATCGGAAATATCAGAGAAGGCTGTTAAAGATCTCCTTGCCGACTGGAGCCAGACACTCGTCAATCATGTTCAACAGCTAAAAAATTACGATCTCGCCATCTCATCAGTAGATAAAGGCGATCCTGTCCTTGCCCAGGTAGCCGAATTGTTCGGTGACAAAATCGCCGAGCCGCCTGGCGCAGAAAAGATTAAGCGGCGCGTCGATGAAGCATCGACATACAGGTTTCCTAATGAAATCCCGCCTGGGTTCGCGGACGCAGGTAAAGGAACACCCCTGTCGGCATCCGGGGACTTTTTGCTCTGGGAAGAGACGATCGAGTACATGGCCGGTTCAGCCGAACGCTCACAGCTGCTGTTCGTTTCCAATGACACGAAGGATGACTGGTACCAGCCCGCCGGTAACGGTCGCAGTTCCCGACCTTGGCCTGCCCTGGCGAGCGAGTTGAGGGCACGTACCGGCGCCGAGATCCGGATCGAAACGCCGGGAGAATTCTACCGGGGTGTCAACCGATTTCTGAATGCGGAAATCGCCGAGGCGACCTACGCTGAGATCGATCGTGCGGCCTCGAATGTCACAGCGGTATCCATTACAGATACGGAAGCCGTTCATGCTCAGCCTTGGCCCGGGCTCATTTCGGCCGCATTCGACGCGGCGGGCCTAGACGAATCCATACTGGACAGCATCAGCGATACCTCGTCCCGGCTTCTGTTCACTTGGTGGCTGATCGGCGTCACTGTGCAGCTGGACCGCCGCTCACTCCTCGACGACGAACCAGACGTTTCCGTCGCTCCGGCAACTCGCTCCGACGTCCCGCCGAATCCGGAATGGCTTCCAGGGCGTCGGCTCCATCTGGGCGAGTGGCCTTACCGCAGCTCATCGTGGATCGCACCCTGGTTCGCCCAGGCAGTCAATCGCGCGTCCCGCCACGACAGGCAGATCCTTCAGCAACTCGCAGCCCGGCAGTTGGACTTCGAGCAGCTGGACCGCGAGTAGCGAGCACCGGACCCGTCCCTAGCATCATGGAGTCGCCCCATGACTGGCCAGCACCCCCTCAAGGACGAATGGCAGCAGCTCAGGCCAGCTGCCGAGCATGCCCTGAATAATCTCCTCACAGAGATTTCAGCCCATAAGGACGACCCTCAATCGCTTTTCGAGGCTTACACGTACGCCAAGGAAATAAGTGCCCGCGCCATACAGTCCAGAATGCTGGCGTACCTTCCCGGAGAGAACGAGCAGTTCAGGACTCTGCGTACGAAGATCGAGCAGCAGATGCACGCCCGATACAGGGACGTGGTTCCAGAAAGGCTCCTGACCGTTCCCTACGGCAGCAAGACCCACGAACGACTCTTTTCCCTGCTTCAGGAGAACCTGGCCACGCCGGTTCACTCAGCTATGCTGCGCATTGTGACCGGCGATGACGTGCACACCGAGAGGAGAGCACGCGAACTGCGCGAACTTGGACTCGACGTCGACTGGAGCACCCGGGAGGGCATCAATACTTATGAACTCCGCTCTCTCGACCTGGACTTCGACCTGATACCAGCCATGGTCAGAAACAAGATCCGTCAGACCAAGTCGCTCCGCGCTGATCAGAGAAAGCAAATTTTGAGGGACGCAGGAATTCCTGAGGATGGGTAGCGACGACAACTGGGAACCGCCAGAGGGATCCTGGGCTTCATCTGCAGCCAGACGCCGGAACATGCAGGCGATCCGGAGCCGAGACACCAAGCCGGAGCGGCTCATCCGACGGCTCCTTCACTCCCAGGGGCTGAGGTACCGAGTAGCAGCCAAACCTCTGCCCGGGCTTCGCCGGACGGCAGACATTGTCTTCCGTCCGGCGAAGCTGGCCGTGTTCGTCGATGGCTGCTACTGGCACGGCTGCCCCCAGCACTACGTTCCGCCGAAGACCAATTCCGGCTACTGGTCCGACAAGGTCACGCGAAACGTGACCCGTGACCGGGACACCGATGAGCGTCTCCGCGAAGCAGGATGGACCGTGCTCCGGTTCTGGGAACATGAGTCACCCGACGACTGCGCCCTCACAATCGCCGCTGCGGTCAGCCGCCTTCGGAATCGACCGGACTGAGACGGGTGTCATCTTGAACAGCGTCTCGCTCTCATCTGCTGCGGCGGGCACCCGTTCCTCCCGTACTGGCGCCTTAACCCCGGCTTTGCGGGCTGCTACTAGCGCAGACTTGATCTGCTTGCCCACAGCTTCCGCGACTGGCGGCGGGAAGGCGTTCCCGACCTGACGGTACGCCGCTGTCTTCTTCCCGGTGAAGACCCAGTCTTCCGGGAACCCCTGGATCAACGCCGCCTGGGCGACAGTGAGCTTGGGACCTGCTTCAGCGAAGAGGTCCCGGTCTTCACTCTCAAGGCGCTTCATTTCCGCTTGAGTATTCGCGACACCGAGTCCACAGACACCCAGCAGTCCCCACGCCTTCTTTGCCCGTGTCGGGCCGAGATCGGCGCCCCCGTGCTTCTTCGAGCCGCCTACGAGAGTGGGGGCCACCCCTCGTGATGCCATTTTCAGCCACCTCTCAAGCGCCTGATCCACTCGAGGGTCGTCAACCTGGCTGTAACGGTCGCGCATGGATTCCTCCAGTGCCTTCCGTACCGTGCAGAGCGGCTGCTTCTTGGGCTTCGTCTGAGCGAAGAACGGGATGTACGCCTTCTTCATCGCCACCAGGATGGCTCGCGGGCGGAGCTGCGGGACCCCGTAGTCCTTAGCCTCCAGGACATCCCAGTAGCACTTTTCGTATCCCATGCGAGCGAGCTCCTCAAGGATCTCCTCGCGGTACCCCTGGAACTTCTCCCTCGGTTCCAGCAGGCCCCGGACGTTCTCGATCATCACAGCCTTGGGTTCCAGCTCATCAACCAGCTCGAGCATGTTGGGGAACAGGTCCCTCTCATCGTCTCGGCCGAGCTGCTTGCCCGCGACGGAGAACGGAGGGCAAGGCACCCCGCCGGCCAGCAGATCCAGGTCGCCAGGGTTCAGCTGCAACCTCTCCCTAAGCGCCTCCGGCTTCAGCTTCGTGAGATCTTCCTGCATGACCTCACAGCCCACCCACTCGGCGTTCCCTTCCACATTCGCCCGGAGAGTGGCGACCGCATTCGGGTCAATCTCGATTAGCGCCAAATGTCTGAACCGCGCATTGTGCAGGCCGAGGGCCTGGCCGCCCGCTCCCGCGCAGATCTCAACAGAAGTCAGCTCCCGCTTGGCGCTAGTCATGCACCCTCCTTACAGACGTGCCCGACTGGCACCAATTGCTGCCAGTCACTACAGAGGGTGACAGGCCCCACTGACAACGCGGTCTCATCCCAGTGTGGCGCATGTTGCACAGCTACCAGACCGCCCCTCCCGCAACCACGAACGCTCATACGATATTGCCCATGCCGTTCCGCCTGGCCACAGCCAAGGCCATGAGGTAGCCGCCACCTGCGAGGTCACGCAGCGCCCAGTTCTGCTTCGTAGCTGCGTTGCGCGCGGTCAAGGACGTCATCGGGGTCACAGTCTTGAGCGGCGAGCCAATAGAGCAGGTCCACGATCAGGCCAGCTGCCGCGTCCTCCCGAGCAGACCAGTGCCTGAGCAACGGCGCTGCCATCGGTTCAGCCAGTTCCCGGTACACGCCGAGGACCTCATGCGCTCTCTGAACGCGGGGGCACACTCTGTCGGGCACGAACGCCAGCTCGCACCAGACAGCCTTGCCTGAGCCCGTCACATGAGTACCCCAGTCACGTGCCATAGCAGCCAGCAGATGGAGACCGCGGCCGCACTCTGCCGCACACTCCAGTGCACCAACGGCCGGGACCTCGCGGTCCGTGTCGTGGACCTCCACACGGACCCCGTCACCAAGAAGTTCGAGGACAAGGGTTGCCGCGCTTCCCGCGCCCACATGTGCGTACACGTTCGTTGCGAGTTCGGTGACCGCAAGCTCGGCTTCGTCTGCCAGGTCAGACAGACCCCAAAGGCCCAGCTCAGCCCTCACTGCTCGCCGCAGACCGCACAGAACTTCGGGGGACGCCTTGAACGGCGTCACATATCGGTACGGAGTCCGAGTGCTCTCACGACCGGTCATGCCGTACTCCCTCCATGGCCACGCCAGTGCCGCACCTGCCGTATCCATACGACTGCACTGCGTAGCGCTCGATACAAGTATCGCATCGAGAGTTCCCACTGTGTAACTTCTCACGAGAACCTATCGAGTGAATCTGGCACTACGCCAACTTGCCGCCGAACTAGCCTCGTTGGGGCCGCGGGACACTATCCCCCGCGTTACCGGAAGGAATCCTCATGTCAGCGAGGGCCACGACCCGTCGACGCCACCTCGGCGCGACGATGCGCAAGTTGCGCGCCCGCCAGGGGATGACACTGGAGGAAGCCGGCGGGCTCGTCGGCGTGTCCAAAGCCACGGTGAGCCGGTACGAGACGACCGAGGGGCCAGTCAAATGGCTGGTCGTCGACGCTCTTTGCCGGGAGTACGGGGCGAGCGATGCCGAACGTAAGGCCATGGTCGCTCTAGCCAAGGACTCGAGGCAGCAGGGGTGGTGGAGTTCGTTCGCCGATCACATCCCCGAAACGATGAACCTGATGCTCACCCTGGAAGACGAGGCTGTACGCGAGGACCACTTCTCCTGCGTGTACGTGCCGGGTCTGCTCCAGACCCGGAGCTATACCGCTGCCCTCCAGCAGGCGAACGAGATGCGCCGCTCACCCGAGGAAATCGAGCGCCTCGTGGACATCCGCATGCGACGTCAGGAGATCCTCACTCGCCCCAAGGCTCCGCATCTCTGGGCCATCCTCGATGAATCCGTTATCCGGCGGGTGATGGGTTCATCCGAGATCATGAGTGAGCAGCTAAGCCACCTGCTCAGCTCCAGCGAGTCGGGGAACATCACCCTCCAAGTCCTGCCCTTCGCGCGTGGCGCCCACTGTGCGGCCCTCGGCAGCTTCGTCATCCTGGGAGGCGCTGAGCCCTCTCTGGACGTGGTGTACGTCGACCTTCACGTCGGCTCCGTCTTCATGGAGAAGGAGGCGGAACTGGATCGCTACCGGCTTGCGTTCGAATACCTGCGCGCACAAGCGTTGGACATCGAAGCATCAAGGAAGCTGATCAGCCGCGCCAAGGAGGACTTGAAGAATGCCGAGAGCGAGTACTGAGGTTCCTGGCCCCGCCTGGTTCAAGTCGTCGTACAGCGGCGGCAACGAAACCGAGTGCGTGGAGGCGGCCTTCGTCGGGAACAGCACAGCAATACGTGACAGCAAGTGGCCGCAGGGGCACCACGTCCTAGTGCATTCCGCGGTCTGGTCCGGATTCGTCGGCGCTGTACGGGACGGGCAGCTCAGCTAGCGGTGGGTGAGTGTGCCCTGTTGCAACAGAAGTTGCAACAGGGCACATGTCCTGGTTCGCCCTACTGGTCCAGGAAATCTCCTAGTTGAACGGTCACCCGGGACGGCACTCGTTCCAGCAGGAAGTCGTCAACGAAGACGACCGCCACATCCCATTCCTGCTGAGCGATATCGTCACCGACCCTCGTGATCCGCTCACTCTCCAGGTCCTCCCCCACCATCTCGAAGGGGCTCTTCACTGCGACAGCGACCGTGTCGTCGAAGATCACTACTGGATGGCTGTCCAGCTCAACCACGGCCGTGGCCTCCGCCGTGTCGGCGCTCCAGTTCTCCAGCAGAACGCGCGCGTTGTCGCGGTCCACATCCAACTTTCGGCCCTGCATGGCGCTTAGCAGATCGCCCGCAAGCCTCCAGTCGAGCAGCGGATGGTAGGCCATGTTCGTGTAGTCACGCAGGCACTCGTAGCAAGAACCCCGGCACTCCTCCCCGTGGGCGCCCTCGGTGAACTTCGCCAGCATGGCCTCAGTGGCCGCCATCAGATGAGCGAAAGTTTCAGGCTCCGCCAGGTGCGTGCAGTACCCCGCGCCGTTGTCGAGGGTGTCGGAGAGGAAAGCGAAGACCCTGGCTCCCACGTCCTTGGTCACCGCTCCGTGGATACCGGCGGCAATCTCAGTCGGCTGGATATCGAGCAGCGCTCCGGCGGACTTCCGCAGGAGCGCTGCCAGGGAATACCAGGCAGCCTTGCGGCCCGTGCGGTCATCCGGGAACCCCGTTAGCTGTGGCACTGGCGACAGGTCGAACCGGTATCCGTGCTCACGGACGATCGGCTCAGTCGGACCGAACAAGAAGAGGTCTGTCCGCTGAGTGGCTCCAAGGGCCACATTCACCACCTGGTCCTCATACACCTTGATCAGCGGAGTCCCCTCGATGGCACCCATCTCGGCGTAGGCCCCGGACCACAGATTGGTGGCCTGGACAGGAGCGAATCTGAAGAGGCTGCCGCCGTTGTCGTTCACCGCGTACCGGCGCCCCTTGCCGGCGTGGATGGCAAGCGTCGACGGCCCGACCTCTCGCTCCCGTGCTTCGGTCTCCAGGTTCGTCCCCGTCCTGGGTGCGAGCGAGCGGGCCCGCCAGGAGAAGTTGCCGTCGAAATCACGCTTGAAGGGAGGCTTGGGCGGCGCGAAGAAGCCTTCGGGTTCCCGGAGCTCAATGTGTGCGTACATCCCGTCACCCGAGGTGCAGGCGGGGCAGGACAACGGCTCGTCAGCGCCGTCGGCTGGCGAGACTCCCTCCTCCACGTGGGAGCACGCACGGCAGATTCCGATGTGCCGAGCTGGCCCCAGAGGATCACGGACAGCCTGGGCCTGAAATCCCGCCGGGCGGTAGTTCGCAACGCCGACAGCGGTGTAAACCGCTCCGTCCTTCACCGTCTCCGCACCGGGAGCGAACTGTGAGACAGCAATGGGAAGCCCGCGGTCGACTACGCCGCCAGGAGGCCACGGGTATGCCCTGTTGGGCTTGCGCGTGTAGAGGTACCGAACGCTGGTGGGGAAGCCGAACATCGGCAGCAGCCCCTCCTCGGCCAGCCTTTGGCTCAGGTCCCCGTGGCCGTGTTCAGCCTCCGTAATGCGATTGATGTCGCCGATGAGGCTGCCCTGGACCCATCGAACCGCGTGCTGCGCCTGGCCGGGGTCTCTTGTATGAGCCGCGAGAGCGGCGGCGATTTCCGCGATGTCCTCGTGATGACGATCGACCCAATGGCTGATGGACTGCCGCACACGTGGCCAGTCAGCGACCGTTCCATACTGACCATGGACATTGCGCGTCGCATCCAGCTCCTCCCCGTCCGTTGCGGCACCGCCCACATCCACGAAGGCGCGACGGAGCACTTCAGCGGCAAGAACACGCTGGTAGATGTCAGGCATATCTGTCGAGAGATACGGCTTGGGCGTCTCGTCGTTAGTGATCCGCTCCGGAGCCTGGAAGTAGTACTCGTCGTGGCTGCGGCCCCTGCACACAGTCAGCGCGAGCGCTACCGGCGCGCTACGACGCCCAGCCCGGCCCACTCGTTGCTGATAGTTGAACCGAGTGGGCGGCATGTTGGCCATGAGCACGACAGCCAGCGAACCGATGTCTACGCCAGCTTCCATGGTCGTGGTGACCGAGAGGACATCAACGCTGTCAGGTCCCTCGATTTCGGTGCCCTCAAGGAAGATGTTCTGGAATCGGGCCTGCCGCGACTGTGCGGCAAGCCTGTCCGTCTGTCCCGTAAGTTCGGCGCAGTTGAGGCGGAACTTTCCCTTGCCCCCTGCGGCCTGCCATGCGTAGTAGTCATCCTCTGCCTTGGTCACCGCCTTGGCGTCGGCCGGAAGCAGTTGCCCGCACTTGGCCTTGGTACAGACACCAGCGCCCCGGTGCAGATGTTTGCGCTTGCACTTACCGCAGACCCACATATGAGGTCCCGCTGGCCTGAGGCTGACCTTCTCGGGGTTAATACAGAAGTCACGTACTGCATCTCCCCAGCCGCGCTCGGCCCGGCTGCGTACATCGTCTAGGTGCTCGCCCGTGTGCGCCGCCACCGACTCCCAGAAGATACGCAGTGGGGCGGGCGGTTCAGCCTGTCCGTCACGCAGCTCATGGAAGCGTCGCAAGTGGCCGAGCACCCGCAGACTGGCTCGTACGAGACCGGTGTCGGATCCGGGGTCAGCGTCGATGGGCGAAGTGTCGGTCGCGAGGCTCAGCCAGCCGAGCCCCAGCGATTCGAAGTCCCTTCCAGCACTACCGAAGAGGCCCCCCAGCATCTCCGCACGCAGCGACTCCTGAATGCGCTTCAGGAGGTCTTCCTGGCGCTCCTCGTTTCCGTGCTGGGGCTCAACCGGCAGCCTAGTCCAGTCGTAGAGAGACGCCCATGACAGGTCCGGAGAGCCCTTCTGCCACTCCACGCGCTCCAAGCTCTCCTTGGGGCCGCCGGGGTTCACGCCCAGGGCCAGAAGCTTCTCCTCCATCTGCACGGAGTGAGACTTCAAGCTCGGAAATCTTCCGAGATGCGCAAGGAGTTCTGCCTCACGGACCGGATCGGGAGGCCCGTCGATCGGGTCGGCTTTCCAGATCTCTCTGAGCGCCGTCACGGCGTCCTTGTCGCGTGAGCGCATGCGGGCGAGCGCATGCTTGGCGATCTGCGCGTCGACCGACCCTTCATGCGTGAAGTACCTGCGCACGAGTTCCACGTCGTCTGTGGGGTTCCCCTGCTCACCGACGAGCTCGGCAAGCAGCAGCCGGAGAAGGTCCTGGTAGTGGCGGAGTCCTAGACCAGCGGCAATCTTGGCGGCGTCCTGGCGGCTGTCGGAGAAGACGACTGCCTTCTTCTGGTCCAGTGTGGACAGCACACTGGTCGTGAGTACCTGATTGATCTTCTCGAAACCAGTCCGCATGGTCCGGACAGGCGTCCTCATGCGCCGCCGGTCGGACAAGCTGAGGACCCCGGACTTGATCCGGGGAGTTTCCCAGTCGTCGCCACAGTTCGGACACCGGGTGGGGGCAGCGGGCAGCTGCTCCAGGGTGAGGGTCTGTTTCCTGTTCCGCGACTGAGGGACCTTCGTATGGAACGACCATCCTGTCGCCTCGTTGCGGTCACGGGTGTTGGTCAGGTGACCCGTCCGCGGACTCAACTTACTTCGTTTGAACTTGAATTCGGCACTCTGCACACCCCTGGCTGTCGTCGACCGGCTCCAGGTGAAGTCAGTGGCGTCGATCACCGGGTCCTGCGTGCGCGGCCAGTACACGATGTAGTTCGCCGCAGTCGCCCCAGGCGATGCGCCTTCCGCCTGCGATTCGAGGTCGGGCAGGTCGTGCAGCAGACCTCCATCAAAACTCTTCGCGGTGATCGCTTTGACCGGGGCGTAGCCGCCGAGCATCACATCACCGCAGTTCTGACAGTAGAGGAGTTCGAGAACACGCGACGTGCAGCTGCTACACCGAGAGGTCGGCCGCGCGAAGAGGCGGCCCACCGTCCGGTCGTCGTCACCCTCAGCCCGCTCAACACCGGAGCATCCTGGATCCGAACAGGCCCAGATTCCAGGAATGTTCCGGAAGAAGAGGTGGCCGCGGAGCTTGGGAAGCGGGCCTGCCAGCTCTTCGTCTGCTGTTCGCAGGGCCGTGAGCAGCCCGTTGAATGCCGCAGTCCTCGACTCTTCACCCACACCAGGGAAGAGGAGCTCGGCCGCGTCCTTGTCCAGCCGCGCGACGAGGTTTGTCCCGTCGTAGAGGGCCCTCGAGAGAGCTCGGTGCGCACCTGTTTCCTGGAGTACCTCCGCGGCCTCGGCAGCAGACGACGCCTCAGTGACCCCGCGCAGCCTGTCCGCGTACCGCGAGATGTCGGCGGTCTCCGCCATGGGGAGGTCGAGCTCACCGCCCAACAGCCGGAATCGCTCCTGTGGAACGCCGAAGAACTCCTCCAGGAAGTCGGCATCCCGCTGCGGGTCGAGAGAGGCGGACGCAGCAAGAATTCTGAACTGTTCGGGCCGCTGATCCAGGCCCAGCCGACTGCGCAAGTTACGCAACAGGTAAGCCACTTCAGTGCCGGCCGTGCCGCGATACATGTGCAGCTCGTCGATGATCAGTGTGAACTTGGCTGAAGGATCATCCTGCAGCCACTGCCGGGTCTGCTCGAAGATCGAGTCCTCATCGGGCCGCTGGAGCATGATGTTCAGCATTGAGTAGTTGGTGATCATGATGTCCGGCGGCGCATCGATCATGTCCCACCGCGACCGCATCTCGGCACCGTCGACGCGAGGGACGAAGTACTGCTCGTCACCGCCTCCCGCCGTTTCCCTCGCCCGCTCCGACCGCTTCTCCGTTTCCTTCAGCAGGGCCTGGAGCTTCTTGACCGCCTGGCTGTTGCTTCGCGCCCCCGTGACCGGCGTGGCGCCCGTGTACCGGCCGAAGTAGAAACGATGCCCATTGCGGTACTTGTCAGCCCACTGCCTCGCTCCGTCGCTGTCGAGCGCCTTACGCAGACGCATCATCTGGTCGTCGACCAGTGCGTTCATGGGGTAGAGGACAAGAGCGCGCACTGCCGCCTTGTGCCCTGATTCGCCGCGACGCTGGGGAACGTAAGAACTGTCCTGGCCAGACCACCACGCTTGGGGACTGGCCGGCACTCCACGCGCCCAGCCCGTGGATTCCCGTACGAGCTCAGCGAGTACAGGTGCCATGAACGCTTCGGTTTTCCCAGAACCGGTTCCGGCAGTGATGACGACATCCTTGCCGTCGCGAACTGCCGCGACTAGGGAGTGATGCTGGTGCGAGTGCATCTTCTCGATGCCTTCCATCAGCCCCGCACTGATCAGTTCGGCCAGCTCTGCGGGAGCCCCTGCCTCCGCCACCGATCCTGCGATACCCAGGCCGCAGGACTTGTACTGCGGCCTGATCTCAATCAACGGCCTGCGCCAGGCACCGCCGTCCACATCAAGAAGTCCCCGCCGCTCCCGCATAAGCTGCTGATTAGCCAGACCGAAGGGAGTGTCATAGTAGCGAAATAATGCGTCTCGCAGTTGCTTGAAAGCCTCTTCAATACCCAGGGGGTAAACTTCTGCAGACATGCGCCTATCCCATCGTCAGTCGTTCCTGTCGCCAAGCTCTTGCCGGAGTGACATCGCAATACGCTCGGCCACAGCACGGGGAACATTGCGATAAGCGATCGTGTGGCACTTTTCTCCGAATTCAGGAGGCAGGCCTGTGCACATGACGGCGATGCGTCGCTGAAGGTCCGGCAGAGGCTTCCCCCAGTCCACAATTAGCCGACCGAAACGCTCACGCCCCTTTCCCTCTTCCTGGAACCAGCGAAGATTCTTTCGCGGCTCGACTCCGAGCCTGTCGAGTTCCAGGTAGACACCGCGTTCCTGGGAGACCGAACGCCAAGAACTGTCTCGAAGGATCTGGCACACGACTCGGTGATCGGCCCGTCGGAAGCGGTAAAGCCCATTCCCCTCCCAACGCGCGACCGGGAGGAAGCCCGGCTTCTCTTGGTTAAGGTCATACTTCTCCACCGCTGTACCGACGGCCGGAGGAGCCGCCAACGGGCCGGGGGAGAGCGAGGGGAGCCAAGCGGCAGCCTGGATGGCGAAACACGAGGTGTACGCAACACCCAAATGGCTAGCGGTTTTTGGCAGCTCGGCGGAGTCGTCGTACCGAATGAGCCAAGTGGCTGGCACCGGAATGTCGGTATCAGGCAGCGAGCTGGGAACTCTCACCCGTGTCACGCCTTCGGACTCCGCCAAGGCCACCCGCGCCTCGAACCGCGCCGTCCGGCTGCCCACCAGCGCGGCGAGTCCGCCGACCCAGGGCAGCCTGGTCAATACACCAGGGGCGACGCTCCAGCGTCCGGTGCGCCAGTCCACATCGAGGTGGCCGAGTGACTGACAGTCTCTTACCCATCTTCCCGCGGCACCGTAAGAGATGGGGAAGTTCTCACTGCGGGCCAGCCAACTGATGCCCCGCTTCAGGTCGGTAATATGCCCGGCTCCGAGCTCACTGGCCCAGTTCAACAGCAACCCACCGACGTCAGTCTCAGTCGTGGTCACTTCCCCACCTCCCGCGCTGCCGCGACGTACGCCCCCCAGGCGGTCCCGTAACCTGCCGAAGCCGCAGCGAGCACAGTCTCCGCCCACTTGGTGTCGCGGGACGAGGGATTAGGGGCAGGTTCTTTTCCACTCTCTGCCAGGGGTCTCACCGTGGTGGTCCCTTGCCGCCAGTGCTGGATTGCCCAGACGCAGCCCGCATCCACTGAGACTTCCCTGCAGCCGTGTGACTCGTCCGCCAGTCGTTCCCCAGCCCAGTCCGGAGGATCGGGCAGGTCCAGCGGGTGTAGCTCGCCATTCGCCCCCACGAGCACAAGTTCCTTCACTCCGGAGGGGACCATCAGAGTCCTCGGCAGCGTCAACTTCTCAGGCGCCTCTGCACCCCGGATCGCCTTGGCTTCCCGGTCAAGGTCCTCCCCCTCGGTCCCCGCCCGTGCGTCACAGCGATGTCCGATGCTTCCCGCTTCGGAGTTCTGCTGCCCGCACAGCTCCGAACTGACAGTGAAGGTGACCTTGTCCGTGCCAGATGCACTCACCACATAGGTACCGTCAGCCAGGGACAGACTCCGCGCTGGGAAAGGCCTCAGCAGGTCGTAGACCGGCAGGACATGCGAGTCGGTGCCATCAACGCTGCTCAGCGTTATCCGTACCGCGGTGTCACCCTGCGCCACATCACGCGGCAACAGCCAGTCCGGGACACCACCCCGAAGATAATGATGGCGCCCAAGGTCCCTGCCGATGCGGAGTCCACCTTCGAAGGCGAAACCCCGACGCGTAGTTGGCACGAAGTGAGAAGCCTGCGGCATGTCCCCACGAAGGAGGGCGGCCGGTGTAATCGCGGCCTTCAGGTCGACTTTCTTGAACAACGTCCATCCGTCGAGTGGCCTCTTACGGTCAACGCACCACCCGTCTTCCGCAATTTCCGCAAGTACCGTCTGGACACCCTGGAGTTCATCGTTCGAAGTCATGAGCATGTGCTTCTCTCCGGGCCGGAACGCGCCGGTACTGACGAAGTCACCGCTGTACTCGTCTTCCGTGAAGAAGATCAACGGCTGTGCTGTCCACACCAAGTAGAGGTCGGCCCCCTCAAGAACCATGCCGTGTGCCAACTGGCTCGCAGTGACCTCAAGTTCCTCAAGCCCGGCGTAATACCCTCCGTAGGGATCGTCCAGCTTGTACTGCGCGCCCGAATCCGGGTCCCTCACCGTCGCCGCCGATACCCCAGATACCGCCTCTGGCACCCAGCGCAGCTGACGGGACCGCCGACTCAATGCCAGCCTCAGAGCGGTCGCACGGCGCCCTCCGGAACTGCCCTCATACAGCGTGCCGTCCCAATGCTCGACCAGGCGTTCCAGCAAGTCCGCTAAGACCAGGCGCTTGTCGGCCGACGCCGCTCCCGGCACGGACCCACTCAAGGTCTTGAGTAGAGGTCGGGACAGCCTCCGTTGGTTCGATGCCGTCCACAGGCGCAGACGCCGGATAATCTCCTCCCCCGGGAACTCCTGGGGAGCGCCGGGCTTGATACCCACAGCGGCGAAGAAAGCTGTAAGAACACGCCTGTCCTGTTCGCGCAGGAGGGCCTGGGACATGGGGTAGCCAATGCGGGTCAGGTGACTGTCCCCTGAAATGGTGCTGTATCCTCGCTCACCGCCTCGCGACGTCATCCACTCATCCAGCGTTTCCCACATGTCAGCGACCGGCTTCGAGTAGGAACGCAAGTTGTCACGCGCCAACGTGTCAACACGGAAGACCTCAGCGAGACGCTTGTAGTAGTTGGAGGATGAAGTGTCGCCCTCTGTTGCCATCTTGGATGCCGCGAGCACACTCACAGCAAGGAGGGGGAGGACCGGCGGAGCATCGACCCGGCTGCCCGCCTTCCAGTGTCGGCACCGCATCTCCAGCCAGCCGAACATGCTCGTCGGCCGGTCCCAGTGGAGCTCAGCGCTGACCGCATCTGCCAGTTCCACCGACAGATCGTTGTCCTGCATGAGCTGGCTCTGCATCAGCTCATCGACGTAGAAGACCACCGCATGACCGGACATGCGCGGCCCGTGGAACTCTCGCTCCAGCACGGCCTGCCATTGGTCGTATGCCGAGTCTTGCGGCCCTCCAGTCACACTCACTTCTCCGCCTCACCGACACCATGTTCTTGTGAGGGCCATCCCGACCCGCCCGACAACGTCACTGCGAGTGCGCCATAACACACGCCGTGCATATGCCTATCATCCGCGCCGCATGCGTCGCAGCGACACTGCTTCAGCAATACGCCACGCCAGCCTGAGTGTTTGCGGCAGGAGGCGCGCGCGCTCAGGCAACCTGCGTGCCAGATCTGCGACGTTGGTCGTCATGGGCGGTGAAGTAGCGGGAATGGACACCAGCTCTGTCGACGAGCGACCCGTCACGAGTTTGCCGCCAATGGCTGCGAAGACCATCAGTTCTAGCCGGAGTTGGCTGTCCCGAACGGAGAGCTCCGTCATCTGGCTGAGATGGCCTTGTGAGGCGGTCCGCTGCCGTGAGCCCTGCCCGCCGGGCAGCGCACCCGCCGCTCGCGCCCAGTGGAAGCAACCGCGCTCAGTAGCGGACGGCGGTCGTAGACGGTGGGCGCTCCGGCGGATGCGGAAAAACGAAAAGGGCCCGCCATGGCGGGCCCCCTTCGGGGTCGTGCTCAGGGGTTAGTCGTGGTGCTGGCCGTCGAAGCCCGCGCCGTAGCCCGCGCCCTTGGTGATGCCCGCCGGGCCGCCGAGGTTCTCGAAGGCGAAGCCGGCCTTCCAGCCATCGCCGTGGCCGTCCTCGTCGTGGCCGCCTGCGAAGTGGCCCGCACCCTCGGTGATGCCGGCCGGGCCGCCGACGTTCTCGAAGGCGACGCTGCCCTGGTCGTAGTCGCCGTGGGCGAGGGCGGTGCCGCTGGCGCCCAACACGGCCGCGGCGGTGAGGGCGGTGACGGCCAGGGCGGTACGAATACGCATGGGATCCCTTTCAGGTACGTGACGATCTTGGTGTTGGTCCAGGGGTCCCCTCTTCCCGGACCACACAGACCTGCCCCGCCGCAATTCACCCGTACAGCCCGGCCTGCCTGGACTAGCTGGACCACCTGTGGGCCACCCGGGCTACCCGGCATGCCTGGACCAACTGGACCAACTGGGATACCTGGGATACCTGGGATACCTGGACTACCCGGCTCGCTCGTTCCAGTCGATCCTGTGGTCGAACTGCCACGCACCCCACACCGCTCCCCCGGCCCCGCCCACCCTCGTCGCCACCGGCAGCAGTGCGTCCCGGAGTACTCGGCTCAGGGGGCCCGCCGGCCTTGGGGTGGCTGTTCGGGCTGCCGCCGAGGTGGCCGTCGCCGTTGCCGTGGTGTGTTTCAGGATGCGGTCCACCCGGGGGCGGCGCAGGGACTCGTACGCCTTGAAGGCCTGGCCCGGGGGCAAGTCCCGTAGGCAGCGGGCCAGTTCCACCGCGCTCTCCGCCGCCAGCGATGCGCCCTGGCCCGAGGTGGGGGACGTCGCGTGGGCCGCGTCCCCGATCAGGATCATTCTGCCCCTGCTCCACGAAGCGACCGGAGGCATCGTTTCTGTGGGGCCCGTGATCAGCACGTTCTCCGCGGGTGTGTCCGTCAGGAGGTCCGGCGCCGAGGTGCGGTCGTCCGCGAACGCCTCGCCCAGCCGCCGCAGCCACTCCTTCGCGCCCACCGCCTGCGCCTCCGTCGCCGTCATCGGCTCCCGGTGCGGCAGGTTCACGGACCAGGCCGCCGACGCGTCGTCGAAGATCTGATACGCGAAGTACGCCCGCTTTCCGTAGCACATGTACAACACCCCCTCCGTGGAAGGGAGTTCCGTCTTGGGGACGCGCGCCGTGAAGGTGAGCGTCCCGGCGTAGTGCGGCTTCGGCGTGGAGGGGTCGATCAGCGAGCGCACTGTCGAGCGCAAGCCGTCCGCGCCGATCAGGATGTCCGCCCTCTCCAGTGAACCGTCCGAGAAACGTGCCGTCACGCCCGTGCCCGTGTCGGTCGCGTCCAGCAGGCGCTTGCCCTTGTGTACGGGGATGTCGCGGCGTTCCGCCTCCCTCGCGATCGCCTCGTCCAGCTCCGTGCGCCAGACGAAGCGCGTGGTGGGGAGGTCCGCGGGCGGCGTGAGCTGGGCCAGGTGTCGGCCCGTCCAGCTGCGCAGGCACAGGGACGTCACCGGGGTGCCGATCGCGCGCACCATCTCCGCCGCGTCGATCGCTTCCAGCGCCTGCAGACCGTTCGGGGCGATCGTCATCGCCGCGCCGCGACGGGAGCCATGCTCCTTCGGCGGCCTCGACGCGGAGTCGTCGCAGGCCTCGTACACCGTCGCCTCGATGCCCGCCTTGTGCAGGGCCATCGCCGCCACCGGGCCTGCGACACCACCCCCGACGACCAGGGCTGTTCGGGTGCGGCGGTCAGCAGTGGTTCGCGCGGTCATCTTTACTATCGGTCCCTCGTCACTATCGGCCCCCCGTCGACTGCGCCTTCGAGCGCGCCGCGGAGGCGCAGCGCACACCCTCACCAACCTACGCGGCGCAGACCCCCTCGCCGCAAGGCTTTCCTGGCGCGTTAGCCTCGGGCCACGCACGCATTGAGGATGCAGTGATGCATTGAGGACGTATCGGCCACAAGCAGCGGCAGACCGCACCGGCCAACCGCAGCGACCGACAACATCGGCCGACAGCCGTGGAAGCGAGGCAGGCATGGCGAAGGTACCGGCAGCAGTAGTGGCCGCCAGTGGGCTCGTCGGCGGGTTCGCCGTCGCCCGGTGGACGAAGAAGCGGCCACTCGGCGGGGTCGTCCTCGCCGCCGCGGGAGCCGCTGCCGCGCGGCAGTGGCGGCAGAGTGCGGGCCCGAAGACCGCCGCCGCGCTCAGCGCCACGTACGTCGCCGCCTTCGCCGGATCTCATCCGCTCGCCAAGAAGGTCGGGGCCTGGCCCGCCGTCTTCGGGGTCGCGGGTGGGGTGGGGCTCGCGTCGTGGGTGCTCGCCGACCGCCGGGCCTGAGCTGAGACACGGTCAGCTCCTCCTCCCGGCCCCGCCGGACCTCGCCGACCGCCGGGCCTGAGATACGCCGACCGCCGGGCCTGAGGTACAGAAGCCTGCGCGCCCCTCACGAACCAGCGATCAGCGCCCGCCCCTCACGCCTCGCTGTCCCTGAACAGCCGCGCGAAGCCCGCCACCGCGAGCACCCCCGTCCCCATCACCAGGACGAAGAACCCCCACGCCAGCGGCCACACCGCCGCGTCCGGCTCCGGGTGGCTGTCGAAGGAGACGTACATCAGCGTCGCCGGCGGGCCCGCCACCATCAGGAGCGCCCAGATCAGGCGGTCACGGAAGCCGAAGTAGGCCGCCAGGGACAGCATCGAGACGGCCAGGGCGGTGATGCCGAGCGCCGTCACCGGCGTCGTCTCGTTGATCGCGCCGGGCGTCTCGGGGCGGTTGCGCAGGTCCCAGGGCAGGCAGAGGAGGTACGTCGCCACCGCCAGGCCCACGCCTATCAGCCGCGTCAGCCAGCGCCGCAGGGGCGGGGTCTCGGGCAGGGGCGTCAGCAGGTTCCGCGGGTTCATGGGGCTCAGTTCGTGGCGCGGGCTCATCCGCACACTCATGTGGCGCGGGCTCATCCGCGCACCCATGCGACGCGGGCTCATCCGCGCACTCATGTGGCGCGGGCTCATGATCATCGACTTTGCCGTCATGCGCACGAGCCTGCCGACTCCGCCAGAGGCGCGACAGAGTACGCGTACTCAGTCCGAGCCCGACGCAAGGCCCCGACGCAAGGGCCCGACCCAGCCCAGACCCGCCCCCAGACCCGACCCAGCCCAAACCCGCCCCCAGACCCGGCCCCGCTCAGCCCGATCCGCCCCTCGTCCCCCTGAACGTCATCCGATACGCCCCCGGCGACACCCCAACCCCCGCCTGGAAGTGCTGCCTCAGCGACGCGCCCGTGCCGAAGCCCGCCTCCGCCGCGATGCGGTCGACCGTGTGGTCCGTCTCCTCCAGGAGCTCGCGGGCCCGGTCCACGCGCCGCTGGGTCAGCCATTGCATCGGCGTCAGGCCCGTCTCCTCGCGGAAGCGGCGGCTGAACGTGCGCACGCTCATCGACTCCCGCCCGGCCATCTCCGCCAGCGTCAGGGGTTCCGCCAGGCGCGTCCGGGCCCACTCCCTGGCCCGGCCCGTAGACGTCAGGCGTGGCTCCGCCACCGGCCGCCGGATGTACTGGGCCTGGCCGCCCTCGCGGTGCGGGGGTACGACGTTGCGGCGGGCCACGTCCGCCGCCACCGCCGCCCCGTGGTCGCGGCGGATCATGTGCAGGCAGAGGTCGATGCCCGCCGCCTCGCCCGCGGAGGTGAGGACGGCGCCCTCGTCCACGTAGAGGACGTCCGGGTCCACCGTCACGGCAGGGAACGTGCGGGCGAAGAGGTCCGCCGACAGCCAGTGCGTGGTCGCCCTGCGGCCGTCCAGGAGGCCTGCTGCCGCGAGGGCGAAGGCGCCGGTGCAGATGGAGGCGATACGGGCCCCGGCAGCGGACCTCAGCACGTCCGCGAGGGCGGGAGGCAGCGCCCCCGGGCCCAGCGACTCGTCCTCCTCGTGCGACGCCGGGATGATCACCGTGTCCGCGGCGGCCACCGCCTCGGGGCCGTGCTCGGCGTGGACGGGGAAGTCCGCGTCCGTGCGGATCATGCCGGGGGTGAGGGCGCAGGTCGTCAGCTCGTAGAGGCGTCCGCCCGCCGGCGAGCGTGCGTTGCCGAACAGCTGGTGGACCAGGCCCAGCTCCATGGGCAGGACCCCGTCCCTGACGAGGACCGCCACCCGGTGGGGCCGCTCTCCTCGTACGCCCTCTCCTCGTACGCCCTCTCCTCGTACGCCCTCTCCTCGTACGCCCTCTCCGTTCATCCCCTGATCTTCCCACCCGGCCGGGGCCGCGCCCCGGACCATCACCCCGCCTCCGCCTCCATCTATGCCTCCGCCTACGCCTCCGACAGCGGCCGGGCCACATCCTCCAGCGACCGCTGCTCCGCGTTCACCGCGAACACCGCCGCGACAAGACCCGCCGCGCACATCAGGCCCGCGCCGATCTGGAAGGCGAGGACCGTGTCGCCGACCACGCCCGTCTCCGTCAGCTTGGCGAAGATCAGCGGGCCGCTGATGCCGCCGGCCGCCGTACCGATGGCGTAGAAGAAGGCGATCGCCATGGCGCGGGTCTCCATCGGGAAGATCTCGGAGACCGTGAGGTACGCGCTGCTCGCGCCCGCCGACGCGAAGAAGAGGACCACGCACCAGCAGGCCGTGAGGGTCGTCGCGCTCAGCGAACCCCGGTCGAAGAGCCAGGCCGTGCCGAAGAGCAGGACGCCCGACAGGATGTACGTCGACGAGATCATGACCCGGCGGCCCACCGTGTCGAAGAGCTTGCCGAGGAAGAGCGGACCGAGGAAGTTGCCCGCCGCGATGACGGCGAAGTAGTACCCCGTGCTGCCCGAGGGGACGTCGAAGAACTTGGTGAGGATCGCGCCGAAGCCGAAGGTGATCGCGTTGTAGAGGAACGCCTGGCCGACGAAGAGGGACAGGCCGAGCACCGCCCGCTTGGGATAGTCGCGGAAGACGGTCCTGGCGATGAGGCCGAAGCCGATGCTCTTGCGCTGGTGGATGGTGATCTCGCGGTCGGGGCGCGGCAGGGGCTCGCCCTTCTCCTCCTCGATCTCCCGCTCCACCGACGTGACGAGGGCGTCCGCCTCCTCGCCGCGGCCGTGGATGAACTGCCAGCGCGGGCTCTCCGGCACATGGCGGCGCACCAGGAGGATCACCAGGCCGAGTACGACGCCGAGGGCGAAGGTGAGCCGCCAGCCGAGGTCCTTCGGGAAGATGCTGGTGTTCAGCATGACGACCGAGAGCAGCGAGCCGCCGATCGCGCCCAGCCAGTAGCTGCCGTTGATGATCAGGTCCACGCGCCCGCGGTACTTGGACGGGATGAGTTCGTCGATGGCCGAGTTGATGGCCGCGTACTCGCCGCCGATACCGAAGCCGGTGAGGAACCGGAAGAGGAAGAACCACCACGCGTCGAAGGAGAGCGCGGTCAGCGCGGTGGCGGCCAGGTACACCGCGAGGGTGACCATGAAGAGCTTTTTTCGGCCGAATTTGTCGGTGAGGCGGCCGAAGAACAGGGCGCCCGCGCAGGCCCCCGCCACATAGAGGGCCGCCGCGGTGCCGGTCACCTGGGCGGAGCTGATGGCGAGGCCGCTGCCCTCCTCGGAGAGGCGGCTCGCGATGTTGCCGACGGTGGTGACTTCCAGGCCGTCCAGGATCCAGACCGTGCCGAGGCCGATGACGATCATCCAGTGCCAGCGGGACCAGGGCAGCCGGTCGAGCCGGGCGGGCACGGCCGTGGTGACCGTGGCCTCGGAGGGGGCTTCGGAGGGGGTGTGCCCCCGGTCCGGGGGCGGCGGGGCGGGCGTGGACGACGCGGTCATGGCGGGCGGCTCCTTCCGCTGCTCCCACGTCGCCGGCCCGCTGACCTGCCGGCCCTGGTGCTGCTCCCGCGGCTCGGGCGACGGCCCTCTCCAGGTCGAGAGAGCTACTCCAGAGTGCCCAGCAAAGGGCCACTCACGCGCGCCGGAGCCGCCGCCAGGCATCAGCCGACCGGCACCGGAACCTCACCTACGCCCCCACCGCATGCGACACCGCATAGATCGCAAGCCCCGCCAGCGCACCCACCACCGTGCCGTTGATCCGGATGAACTGCAGGTCGCGGCCGATGTGCGCCTCGATCTTCTTCGACGTGTGCTCGGCGTCCCAGCCCGCGACCGTGTCGGTGATGAGGGAGGTGATCTCGTCGCGGTACGTCGTCACCACGTACACCGCCGCGCCCTCGACCCAGCCGTCCACCTTCTGCTGCAGCCGTCCGTCCGTCGCCATCCGCGAACCCAGCGAGAGCAGCGCGGCCCGCACCCGCAGGCGCAGCTCGCTGCGCTCGTCCTCGGCGGCGGCCACGATCATCTGGCGCACGGCCGACCAGGCGGAGGCGATCAGGTCCTGCACCTCGCCGCGGCCGAGCACCTCGCGCTTGAGGCGCTCCACGCGCTCGCGGGTGTCGGAGTCGGACTGGAGGTCGGCGGCGAAGTCGGCGAGGAAACGGTCGACGGCACCGCGCGCCGGGTGCTGGGGCATGTCCCGCATCTCGGCGAGGAAGCGCAGGAGCTCCTTGTAGACGCGCTCGCCGACCTTCTTGTCGACGAACCGCGGGGTCCAGCCGGGGGCGCCGCCCTGCACGGCGTCCATGACCGACTCGTCGTGCTCGACCAGCCAGTCGTGGGCGCGTACGCAGACCAGGTCGACGACCCTCCGGTGGCCGCCGTCCGCGACGACCTTCTCCAGCATCTTGCCGATGCCGGGCGCGATCTCCTGGGCGTCGGCGCGGCGCGTGATGGCCTCGCCGACGACCGCCTGGACGTCGGAGTCGCGCAGGACCGTCAGGGCGCCGCGCAGCGCCGTGGCGAGCTCGGCCGTCACCCGGTCGGCGTGCTCGGGGTCCGCCAGCCACGTGCCGAGGCGGCTGCCGATGCCCACCGCGCGCAGCCGGCCCCGTACGACGTCGGAGGAGAGAAAGTTCTCACCCACGAAGTCGCCGAGAGAGGCACCCAGTTGGTCCTTCTTGTTCGGGATGATCGCCGTGTGCGGGATGGGCAGGCCCAGCGGGTGGCGGAAGAGGGCCGTCACCGCGAACCAGTCGGCGAGCGCGCCGACCATGCCCGCCTCGGCCGCCGCCGCGACATAGCCCGCCCAGGCGCCCGCGCCGGAGTTCTGTGCCCACTTGGCGAGCACGTAGACGACGGCGACGAAGAGGAGGAGGCCCGTCGCGGTGATCTTCATACGGCGGACGCCGCGCCGCTTCTCCTCGTCGGCGGGGCTGTACGTGAAGCCGCCACCGCCCGCGAGAGGGCCCGCGGGAGCGCCTGGCGGGCCGGAGGAGCCCGCCGCGTCCCCCACGTCCCCCGGAATTGATTGATTCGTACGTTCCACTCACTCCACCTGGCCCGTTCGCGTGGTTCGCGGCGTCCTCATACGTATTGTCCCCGTCTCAATGCGTCCCTTCCTGACCGACTCCTGGAACGGACCACAAGTTCCCGGCGTCTGAATGGTCGGAGGGGGGCAGTGTCGGCCGCCTCACGGCCCATGACGCATCATGGGGTGATCACATCGGAGCCTCGATCAGGCTCCCCCTGCTCGAGGAGACACAGCCCGCATGACCAAGCGTCACGGTTATGCCCTGCTTGCCGCGGTCCTCGCGGTAATAGTGGTGATTTCCGCCGCCATATACCTCGGTGTATCCACCGACGACGGATCTCAGGACACCATCAGCGCGGGGCCCCGCAGCCCGCACAACTCCGCGGCGCCCGCCTCGGCCGGCACCTGGGTCGGCTCCTGGGCCGCATCCCCCGCCGCGGCGGAGCCAAACACGCACCGCAACGGCTTCGCGGGCCGCTCCATCCGCAATGTCGTGCACACCAGCGTCGGCGGTGACGCCACCCGCATCACGCTGTCGAACCTGTACGGGCAGCAGCCGCTGAGCATCACGCACGCCTCCATCGCGGTCGCGGCGGGCTCGAACAACCCGGCTGCCACGCCGGGCACCCTGCGCCGCCTGAACTTCAACGGCAACACGTCCGTGGTGATCCCCGCGGGCCAGCAGGTGATGAGCGACGCCGTCCGGCTGCGCGTACCGCACGACACCGACCTCCTGGTCACGACGTACTCGCCGACCCCGTCCGGCCCGGTCACCTTCCACCCGCACGCCCGCCAGGTCAGCTACGTCGCCCAGGGCGACCGCACGGAGGACCTGAACGGCGCCGCGTACACCCAGCAGAGCACCTCCTGGCGCTACCTGTCGGCCGTGGACGTCCTGAGCAACGAGTCGAACGGCACCGTCGTCGTCTTCGGTGACTCGCTCACCGACGGCATCTCCTCCACGATGGGCGCCAACGCCCGCTGGACCGACGGTCTCGCCACGCGCCTGCGCACCGAGTCGGGCGCCCCGCGCTACGGCGTCGTGAACGAGGGGATCAGCGGCAACCGCATCCTCTCGGACGGCAACGGCGCCCCCGCCGACAACCCGAGCGGCCTCACGCGCTTCGACCGCGACGTCCTTGACCGCAGTGGCGTCAAGGCCGTCGTCATCGCGCTCGGCGTGAACGACATCCTGCGCAACCCGCACCAGAACAACCCCGACCGCATCGTGGAGGGCCTGCGCGAGCTGACGCGCCAGGCGCACACCCGCGGCCTGCGGGTCGTCGGGGCGACCCTGATGCCGTTCGGCGGCCACCGGGGATACGAGCCGTCGCTGGAGAACGTGCGCCAGGCGGTCAACGAGCAGATCCGCGACGGCAAGGTCTTCGACGAGTTCGTCGACTTCGACCGCGCCCTGCGCGACCCGTACGACCCCCGCAAGCTGCGCGGCGCGTACGACTCGGGCGACCACCTCCACCCGAGCGACCTGGGCTACCGCAAGATGGCGGAGACGTTCAACGTGACGAACCTGCGGGGCTCGGCAGCCGCCGAGCTGTAGTCACCCGAAGTGACCGAGGGCGCCCGGCGGGCGCCCTCGCAAACTCAGTCCGCTCCTCGGAAACTCAGTCCCGCTCCTCGCGCCTGCGCAGGTGCAGCTCGTGCCGCTCCTCGTGCCGCAGCCGGTGCTCCTCGGCCCGCTGGAAGTGCGCCGCACGCCGCTCCTCGCGCCGCTCCAGCTTCTCCCGGCGGCGCTCCTCCTTCATCCGCAGGCGCTCCGCCCGCGGCAGCTTGCGCTCCACGCCGACCCCGCCCATCAGGGCGAGGCCCTTGACGACCACCCGCGGGGAGCCAGGCGTGCCCTCGCCGGTGGCCTTGTCGTCGAAGCCGCCCATGATGCCGAAGCCCTTGACCTGGACGTTCAGCTCGGGCGGCACGGTGACCTGCAGGCCGCCCATGATCGTGAAACAGCGGATCTCGACGTCACGGTCCGCGAACCGCGCCTCGCGCAGGTCGATCTCGCCGCCGCCCCACATCGCGAACGCGGTGAACCGCGAGCCCACCGTCCAGCCGCCCTTGCGGTTGAAGCCGCTCCAGAACGCGAAGGCACCCGTGGAAGTGGCCTCGCCGCCGATGCGGGACGGCCAGTCGATCTCGCCCTCCGCGGCCGCGGACGGCTTCACCATGGAGATCTTGGCGCCCACCGCGGGCAGATCCCGCGTGATCGGCTCCAGCTCGCCGTACGTACGCGCCTTGTACGTGGCCTCAAGGCGCTCCTCGAACTCCTCCATGTCGAGGCGCCCCTCGGCCACGGCGTCACGGAGTCGTTCGGCGACGCGCTCACGGTCGGCGTCGGCGGCCCGGAGGTCCGGGAGATGAGGCTGCTCGTCGGTCATACGAGCAGCCTACGAGGTCGCCTTCTCCGCGTACATCTTGGCGATGACCGCTTCGATGTCGGGTTCCCTGACCGAGAGGTCGACCATCGGATAGCGGGCCGCGACCCGGGCGACGAGCGGAGCCGCCGACTCCGCCGCGGGGAAGGCGAGCCACTGCCGCGGGCCCTCCACCTTCACCACGCGCGCCGACTCGACCTCGATGGGCGGAAGTTCGCGCTCCAGGTCGACGACCAGGGTGCGCTCGCTCTCCCCCACCTCGTGCAGCCCGGCAAGCGCACCGTCGTACATCAGACGGCCGTGGTCGATGACCATCACCCGCTTGCAGAGCTGCTCGATGTCGGTCAGGTCGTGCGTGGTGAGCAGGACCGTCGTACCGGCCTCCGCGTTCAAGTCCCGCAGGAAACCACGGACCTTGGCCTTGCTGATCACGTCGAGGCCGATCGTCGGCTCGTCCAGGTACAGCACCTCCGGGTCGTGCAGCAGCGCCGCCGCGATGTCACCGCGCATCCGCTGGCCGAGCGAGAGCTGGCGCACGGGCACGTCCAACAGGGCGCCCAGCTCCAGGAGTTCCACGCAGCGGTCCAGGTTCTCCTTGAAGCGGGCGTCCGGGATCCGGTACATGCGGTGCATCAGGCGGTACGAGTCGATCAGCGGCAGGTCCCACCACAGCGTCGTCCGCTGGCCGAAGACGACACCGATACGGCGCGCCAGGCGCGTGCGCTCACGCGAAGGGTCGATGCCCGCCACGCGCAGCCGCCCGCCGCTGGGGGTGAGGATCCCCGTCAGCATCTTGATCGTCGTCGACTTGCCCGCGCCGTTCGGACCGATGTAGCCGACCATCTCGCCGCGCGGCACGGTGAAGGTGATGCCGTCGACGGCCCGCACCTCGTGCTTCTCGCGCCGCAGGAAGCCGGTCTTCTTGCGTACGTCGAAGACCTTCTCGACGCCGTCCAGCTCAATGAGGTCTGTTTCCACGGCAGTTCAGCTCCCTGTGCTGCGGTACGAACGAAGGCCCGTGCGCCAGGCGAGGCCCGCGAGCGCGAGAAGGAGGGCGGCCACGAGCGGCGGCGTGAACGCCACCCACGTCGGCAGGTCCAGCGGATAGGGCCGCCCCAGGACGTACAGCGCGGGCAGCCAGTTCACGAAGGCCAGCGGCAGGATGAAGGTGACACCGCGCACCAGGTCCTTGGCGAAGACCGTCGGCGGGAACTGGAGCAGCGTGGTCCCGCCGTACGTGAAGGCGTTCTGCACCTCGGCCGCGTCCTGCGCCACGAACTGGAAGGCGGCGCCCCCCACGAACACCGCCGCGAAGATCCCCGCCCCGCAGAGCAGCATCAGCGGCACCATGAGCACCTTCAGGGGGGTCCAGTCGATGCCCAGGACCACCAGCGCGTACCCGAGGACGAACCCGCCCTGGAGGAGCCGCCCGACCCGGTGCAGGCCGAAGCGGTCGGCGGCGACCTGCGCGATCACCGGCGCGGGCCGCACCAGGAGCGTGTCGAGCGTGCCGTCACGCACCCGCTTGCCCAGCCGGTCCATGGACCCCAGGGAGAGGTCGGCGAGCCCGAACGACGTACAGGTCGCCCCGTACAGGAAGGCGATCTCGGACAGCGAGTAGCCGCCGAGCCGGTCCACCTGGGAGAACATCAGCAGGATCGCCGCGAAGTCGAAGGCGGTCACCGCGAAGTTGCCGAACGCGGTCATCACGAAGGACAGCCGGTAGGCCATCAGGGAGCGGATCCACATCGCGGAGATCAGCCGGTAGGCGCGAAGCCCGTCCCGCACCTGCGTCAGAGCGCCCCGCGCCCGCGTCAGGTCAGCCACCCTGGACCACCACCCGTCGCGTGGCCACGGCCTGCAGCAGCCGCCCGGCCGTGAGCAGCGCCGCGGCCCAGCCGATCTGGAAAGCGTACGTCCCCAGCAGGTCCACGCCCGTGTGCTTGCCGAGGAACACATCGGCGGGCACCTGGAGCAGCGCCGACCAGGGCAGCGCGCGGGCGAACTCGCCGAGCGCGCCCGGGAAGACGTTCAGCGGGAGCAGCATCCCGGAGAAGAAGGTGCCCGCGAGCATCGCCACCTGGGCGGTGCCCGCGCCGTCCATCAGCCAGAACGCGGAGAGCGCCACCAGGAAGCGGATCGAGAAGCTGACCAGCGCGCCGAGGAACACCGCGAGCAGGAAGGCGAACCAGCGCAGCGGATCGGTGGGCAGGGCGAGGTCGAAGACGAGGGCGCCGACCACCATGGGTACGACACCGCGCCCGAGCAGCTGGAACAGGGCCCGGCCCAGGTCGGTCGCCAGCCACCAGATCTGCAGGTCGGCGGGCCGGTACAGGTCGACGGCGATGTCCCCGGTGCGGATCCGCTCGATCAGCTCGCCCTCGAAGCCGCCGCCCATCAGCGCCATCACCGTGAGCAGCGCCTGGCCCAGCCAGACGAACGTCAGCGCCTGCGCCTGGTCGTAGCCGCCGAGCCCGGGACGCTCGTCCCAGAGCGCGATGTAGGTGTAGGCGAGGATCAGTCCGAAGACGGTGTTGGTGAACACCCCCGCCAGGGTCGCCGTCCGGTAGGTCGCGTACCGCCTGAAGCCGCTGCGGCCGACGGCCGCGTACAAGCGGAACCGTCCTGTGCGCACACGCATCCCCTTTAACGAGAGCTTTGACGGAATCCTTGTCCGGTCCGGGCCAAAGGCACGGAGCCTAGTGCGGACGTCATCGCTCGTGCCAGGCATTTTCGGCGCACGGCGCGTGCCTGGCAGGGAACGCAGGAAGCGACAGTGTGCAATGGGTCGTACGAGGCGTACGTGACGTGCGACGCGAACCGGGAGTTCCACGAGACATGAGCAGCGACGAGCCGCAGCAGCAGGGCGCCGAAGGACCCAAGGGCTGGGCGCCCCGCGAACCCGTGGACCCCCCGGCCGACCCCCCGGCCGAAACCCCGGCGGCCAACGCCGGCACAGCAGCCGATCCCCCCGAAGGCGCGGCGGCCACCCCGGACGCCGACGGCAGCGGCAGCGGCAGCGGCAAGAAGGGCAAGAAGAAGCGCCCCAAGCGCAAGGGCTGGCGGCGGATCTTCCCCACCTGGCGCATGGTCCTCGGCGGCTTCATCCTGCTGATCCTGCTCTGCGTCGGCGGCTTCGCCGCGGGCTACATGATCGTCGACATCCCGCCCGCCAACGCGGGCGCCATCGCCCAGAGCAACGTCTACCTCTACGCCGACGGCAGCCAGCTGGCCCGCGACGGCGAGGTCAACCGCGAGAGCGTGCCGCTGAGCCAGATCCCCAAGGACGTCCAGCACGCCGCGCTCGCCGCCGAGGACCGCGACTTCTACAGCGAGTCCGCCGTCGACCCGAAGGCGATGATCCGCGCCGCCTGGAACACCGTCACCGGCAAGGGCAAGCAGTCCGGATCGACGATCACCCAGCAGTTCGTGAAGAACTACTACCTGGGCCAGGAGCAGACGGTCACCCGCAAGGCCAAGGAGTTCTTCATCTCCATCAAGCTGGACCGCGAGGTGAGCAAGGACGACATCCTCGCCGGGTACCTGAACACCAGCTACTTCGGGCGCAACGCATACGGCGTACAGGCCGCCGCCCAGGCGTACTTCGGCAAGGACGTCAAGAAACTGGACACCGCCGAGGGTGCGTACCTGGCGACGCTCCTGAACTCCCCCAACGCGTACGACGTGGCGACCCACCCGGAGAACAAGCAGCGCGCCATGGGCCGCTGGAGCTACGTCCTGGACGGCATGGTCAAGGAGGGCTGGCTCAGCCCCGCCGACCGCGCGAAGACCAAGTTCCCCAAGCCGAAGGAGGCCAAGGGCGCATCCAGCCTCTCCGGGCAGCGCGGATACCTCGTC
The DNA here is from genome assembly GCF_040636975.1 of Streptomyces sp. NPDC032198. Lineage (NCBI taxonomy): Bacteria > Bacillati > Actinomycetota > Actinomycetes > Kitasatosporales > Streptomycetaceae > Streptomyces > Streptomyces sp. NPDC032198. Next base: position 261,429 of record NZ_JBEZVL010000009.1, read on the forward strand.
GACGCCGTCGAGGACTATCTGACGGCCAACGACATCGTCGACGAGGACACCCTGGACAAGGGCGGCTACCGCATCACCACCACCCTCCAGAAGGACCGCCAGGACGCCTTCAAGACAGCGGTCGACGACCAGGTGATGTCCAAGATCGACAAGGGCGCCCGCAAGGTCGACCGCAACGTGCGCGCGGGCGGCGCCTCGATCGACCCGGAGAGCGGCAAGGTCGTCGCCATGTACGGCGGCATCGACTACACCAAGCAGTACGTCAACAACGCCACGCGCCGCGACTACCAAGTCGGCTCCACCTTCAAGCCGTTCGTCTTCACCTCGGCCGTGGAGAACGGCTCGGTCACCCAGGACGGCCGCACCATCACCCCGAACACCATCTACGACGGCACCAACAAGCGCCCGGTGCAAGGCTGGGACGGCGGGACGTACGCCCCCGAGAACGAGGACGACGTCGACTACGGCAACATCACCGTCAGCACCGCCACCGACAAGTCCGTCAACTCGGTCTACGCGCAGATGGCCGTCGACGTCGGCTCCGACAAGGTCAAGGACACGGCGGTCGCCCTCGGAGTCCCCGCGAACACCCCCGACCTGACCGCGTCCCCGTCCATCGCGCTCGGCCCGTCCACGGCCTCCGTCCTGGACATGACGGAGGCGTACGCGACGCTCGCCAACCACGGCAAGCACCCCACGTACACGATGGTCGAGAAGGTCACCAAGGACGGCCAGGAGGTCGAACTGCCGGAGCAGAAGACCGCGCAGGCCGTCAGCCGCGAGGCCGCCGACACCACCACGTCCATCCTGCAGAGCGTCGTCGACGGCGGCACCGGCACGGCCGCCCAGGCCGCGGGCCGCCCCGCGGCCGGCAAGACCGGCACCGCGGAGGAGGACAAGGCGGCCTGGTTCGCGGGCTACACCCCCGAACTCGCCACCGTGGTCTCCGTGATGGGCCAGAACCCGGACACCGGCGCACACACCCCGCTGTACGGGGCGCTCGGCCAGCCCCGCATCAACGGCGGCGCCTACCCCGCGCAGATCTGGGCCCAGTTCACCAAGGACGCCCTCCAGGGCGAGCCCGTACGGGACTTCGACCTGGAGCTGGAGGACGGCGCCGACGTACCCCAGGCCCCGGACCCCTCGGGTACCGAGCAGGACCCGGCCACCGGCGGCGCGGTCACCGGCGGCGACGACACCCAGGGCCAGGACGCCGGGCAGACCGAGGGGCAGGACCAGGGCCAGACGCAGGGCCAGGACGCCGGACAGACCCAGGGCCAGGACCAGGGCCAGACGCAGGGGCAGGACCAAGGGCAGACGCAGGGCCCGACCACGGACGGCGGTGCCACCGCCGACGGCGGAACAACGGCCGACGGAGGCACCACCGCCGACCCGGGCGCCACCCAGGGCGGCCAGACCGACGGCTCCACCGCCGACGGCGGCACGACCGAGGACCCAGGAGCCCTGGGCGGCCTCACGGAAGGCTCGGCGGCCAGAAGGAAGGGCGAGGGCAACCCGGCGTCGTACTACTAGGGCCCTAGTGCCCCGAGGTCGCCTTCAGGCCCACGACGGCGACCAGCAGCAGGACGACGAAGAAGATCCGGGCGGCGGTGGCGGGCTCACCGAGCACCATCATCCCGACCACCGCCGCACCGGCAGCACCGATACCGACCCACACGCCGTACGCCGTACCGATCGGCAGCGTCTTGGCGGCATGCGAGAGCAGCATCATGCTCGCGACGATCCCGAGGCCGGTGAACACGCTCGGCCACAGCCGGGTGAACCCCTCGGTGAACTTCATCCCGATCGACCAGCCCACTTCGAGCAGACCGGCGACGATCAACAGAACCCAGGCCACGACGGCACCTCCGACACGTAGAAACGCAAGATCGCGTCACTTCAATGGGGGTGCGTCGTCTTTGCGGAAACCCGGTACGGCGCGTCTCGTCGGGGTCCTAGAAAGGTAGCAAAGAACGCGCAAAGGGGGCTGGTGACGATGGTCACCAGCCCCCTTCGTGATGCCTGCGCACCCTACAGATGCCTGCAGATCCCTACAGATACAGCCCCGTCGAATCCTCGGAACCCTCGAACCGGTCGGCGGCCACGGCATGCAGATCGCGCTCACGCATGAGCACGTACGCCACACCCCGCACCTCGACCTCGGCCCGGTCCTCCGGGTCGTACAGCACCCGGTCACCCGGCTCCACCGCCCGCACGTTCTGCCCGACGGCGACGACCTCGGCCCAGGCCAGACGCCTGCCGACGGCCGCGGTCGCGGTCGCGGGGATCAGAATGCCGCCGCCCGACCTGCGCTCGCCCTCGGCGGAGTCCTGCCGCACGAGCACACGGTCGTGCAGCATCCGGATCGGCAGCTTGTCGTCATGGGTGCTGTGTCCCTGGCTTTTGGCGCTCACGCCCCGAACCTACCTGCCGACGGCCCGCCCGGACGATGCCGGGTCAGTCCCAGCCTCGCGGCGGTCAGTCCTTGCGGCGCCGCGAACCCACCGCGAGCATCCCCACGAGACCCACGACCACCAGCGCCACCGGCACGATGCGCTCCAGACGCGGCGCACCGTCCTCGTGCACCAGCTGGGCCCGCACATCGGACACGATGCGGTTCGCACCGACGTACGCCCGCCCGAGGGAGTTGTCCACGCCGGCGACGACCTTGGCCTTCGCGTCACCGACGATCGTCTTCGGGTGCACCCGCACCCCGATCTCGTCGAGCGTCTCGGCGAGCGTCACGCGACGGCGCTTGATGTCCGCCTCGATCTGCGCCGGGGTCCTGATATCCGACGTGTCCGACACCGCGCTGCCTCCGTGGTCGTGTCCGGCTGTCTGTTCCTTCTGTACGTCTCGCCGACAGTCTGTCAGCTCCACGCCCACCGCACCCCACGGCACCCCTATTACGCTCGACTCCGTCACCACACGTTTTACGAGCATCCTGCTGATGACGAGCATCCTGCTGACGAGCAATCCTGTGCGAGGAGACCGAAAGATGAGCGAGCGACTCACCCCCGGCGACACGGCCCCGGCCTTCACCCTGCCGGACGCGGACGGCAACGAGGTCTCCCTGGCCGCCCACAAGGGCCGCAAGGTCATCGTCTACTTCTACCCGGCCGCCCTGACCCCCGGCTGCACCAAGCAGGCCTGCGACTTCACGGACAACCTCGACGTGCTCGCGACCGCGGGCTACGACGTCATCGGCGTGTCCCCCGACAAGCCGGAGAAGCTGGCGAAGTTCCGCGAGCAGGAGAACCTCAAGGTCACGCTGGTCGGCGACCCCTCCAAGGAGACCCTGGAGGCGTACGGCGCCTTCGGCGAGAAGAAGCTGTACGGCAAGACCGTGACCGGCGTCATCCGCTCCACGATCGTCGTCGACGAGGACGGCAAGGTCGAGCACGCGTTCTACAACGTCAAGGCGACCGGCCACGTAGCCAAGATCATCAAGGATCTCGGCATCTGACCGCCCGGCGGGACCCCCGCCCCTTCCCCAACTGTGACGAAAGCCCCCTCGAAGGGGGCTTTCGTTTGCGTCGGCGCGGATCGAGCAAATGATCCCAGGAGGATTGTTCGCAGAACGGAAGGACTACCCATGGCGGCCCACGACGAGGCAGAGGCCGATCTTGATGCTGTGCGGCGACACCGCACCCTCTTCCGCGCCGTCAAACGCCGCAAGGACCCCCCACTGCGCCGCACCGACATCACGGTCACGGACGAGGCGGCGGTCAAACGAGCGGTCAAGGCCGCCTCGCTCGGCAACGCCATGGAATGGTTCGACTTCGGCATCTACAGCTACCTCGCCGTCACCATCGGCCACGTCTTCTTCCCTTCCGGGAACGAGACAGTCCAGCTGATCTCCTCGTTCGCCACCTTCGCCGTCTCCTTCCTCGTCCGCCCCATCGGCGGCATGGTGTTCGGCCCCATGGGCGACAAGATCGGCCGCAAGAAGGTCCTCGCACTGACGATGATCATGATGGCCATCGGCACCCTCGCCATCGGCCTCATCCCGTCCTACGCCACCATCGGCTTCTGGGCCCCGGTCCTGCTGATCTTCTTCCGCCTCGTACAGGGCTTCTCCACCGGCGGCGAATACGGCGGCGCGTCCACCTTCATCGCCGAGTACGCCCCCGACAAGCGCCGCGGCTACTTCGGCAGCTTCCTGGAGATGGGCACCCTCGCCGGCTACACCGGCGCCGCGGGCCTCGTCCTCATCCTCAACAGCGCCCTCGGCTCGGACGCCATGGAATCGTGGGGCTGGCGCCTCCCGTTCCTCGTCGCGGGACCGCTCGGCCTGGTCGGCCTCTACCTGCGGCTCAAGCTCGACGAGACGCCCGCGTTCCAGAAGATGGAGGACGCCACCTTCCACTCGGCGTCCGAGGGCGCCTCCACCGTCGAGACCACCGCCAAGGGCGACCTCGCGAAGATCTTCCGCAACCACTGGGCCACGCTGATCCTCTGCATCGCCCTCGTCGGCGCGTACAACATCACCGACTACATGCTCCTGTCGTACATGCCGACGTACCTCTCGGACGAGCTCGGCTACGACGACTCGCACGGCCTGCTGATCCTCATCGGCACCATGATCGTCCTGATGCTGATCATCACCCAGATCGGCAAGCTCTCCGACCGATTCGGCCGCAAGCCGCTCCTGATGGCGGGCATGGTCGGCTTCCTCGTCGTCTCGATCCCGGCGTTCCTGCTCATCAAGCAGGGCAGCCTGATCGCCGTCTCCGGCGGCATGCTCCTCCTGGGCCTCTCCCTGGTCTGCCTCCTCGGCACGATGTCGGCGACGCTCCCGGCCCTGTTCCCCACCTCGGTCCGCTACGGCTCCCTCTCGGTGGGCTACAACATCTCCGCGTCACTCTTCGGCGGCACGGCCCCCTTGGTCATCACGTCCCTCATCAGCGTCACGGGGACGGACATGGTCCCGGCGTACTACTCGATGGCGGCGGCGCTGGTGGGTGTCATCGCGGTGGCCTGCATGAAGGAAACCGCCCAGAAGCCGCTGGAGGGTTCACCTCCGTCGGTGGAGACGAAGCGAGAAGCAGCAGAAATGGTGGAGGCAGCGGCCCCGACCCCGCGCTTCTGAAGCTCTGACCCTCTCCGTACGGAACGGCCCGCCCCGCTTTAAGTGAGGCGGGCCGTTCCGCATTCCGGACGTAACGGTCCGATTGTCGGTTCGTTAGCCCGTACGAGGCTGCAACGGGCGGCCGGGCGGAGGGGAATCATGCCGGTGAGTCAGTTCAGCAAGGAGCGTCTGGAGGAGGCGGCGAGGTCGTCACGGACGCTGTCCGAGGCGCTGGGGAAGTTGGGGGTGGATCCGAAGGGTTGGGCTCGCCCATACGCGCTTGGGCGAATGAAGAAGCTGGGAGTGGATACGTCCCACTTCGAGCGCGAGGGAGCCAAGTGGACAAGGGAGGCCCTTGAACCGGCGGTCGCCGCGTCGACAAGCGTCAACGGAGTCCTACGTCACCTCGGGCTCGCTGTGGTGGGCGGCCACCACACCAATATCAGTCGGCGTATCCGGGCTTACGGCATCGACACCTCGCACTTCACACCGGTGGCCCGTACGGAGCGGCAGAGGAACAATCAACGCCGCAAGACCGCCGCAGGGATCCTTGTCGAAAACACATCGCCACACCCCACGCGCACCCCCAGCAGTCGGCTAAAGCGGGCAATGCGCGAAATCGGTGTCGCCGAGAAGTGCGCCCTCTGCGGAAACGAAGCGGTATGGCTCGGCGAGCCGCTACCACTCGAAGTGGACCACATCGACGGTAACTGGCGTAACAACCGGCAGGAGAATCTGCGGCTGCTCTGTCCGAACTGCCATTCCGCAACCGACAATTACCGAGGTCGCAGCCGAAGGTACGACAGGGGCGGCTCCGTATGAGCGAGCGAGCCAACTACACCAGCGAGCGGCTGGCCGAGGCCGCCGAAATGTGCTCGGACATGGACGAGGTGATCGCCTTCTTCGGCACCCGGCCGTACGCACAACTCCGTCGGTACCTCGGGAAGCGATTCGTACACTTCGGCATCGACATCTCGCACTTCCGCCCTTACGGCAGGCTCGCCCGGCCCTCGACGGACGAGTTGCGTATCGCGGTCGCCGACTCGATTAGCCTCGCAGAAGTGCTACGCCGGTTGAATCGCCCGAGCAATGGCAACCAGCGAGCAAACCTGCGGCAATGGATCGTCGAAGATCGTCTCTCGATCACACACTTCCTCGGGCAGGCACACCAGCGGGAAAAACCAAGTTGGAATGCGATGCGGCCCGAGAGCGTACTGGTTCAGCACGATGGCAAGCAACGGACAAAGACCCCACGGCTACGCCGCGCGCTACGCGCCATCGGTGTGCCCGAGGTGTGCACCAGGTGTGGAGTCGGACCCGAATGGGGCGGCCGACCGATGACGCTGGAGATCGACCACATCAACGGCGACTGGAGTGATGACCGGCGCGAGAACCTGCGGTTGCTGTGCCCCAACTGCCATGCGATCACCAGTACCTGGTGCCGAGGCGGCCGGCCCCGGCCCGCATAGTGCCAGCCTCCTCACCAGGAGGCTGCTTCGCCCAGTAAAGTGGGAAGTGGAGCGCGCGCCTGTACTCCAATTGGCAGAGAGACTGGTCCTAGGAACCAGCTGTTGTCGGTTCGAATCCGACCGGGCGCACCGCCACAGAAGGCCCGGCTCGCGTACCCCGCGAGCCGGGCCTTCGTCGTCCGCACCCTCAGCCCAACAACTCCCGAACCGCCGGCACAAGCGCCCGGAACGCCTTCCCCCGGTGGCTGATCGCGTTCTTCTCGGCCGCGGTCAGTTCCGCGCACGTGCGCGTCTCGCCCTCCGGCTGGAGGATCGGGTCGTAGCCGAAGCCGCCCGAGCCGGACGGGGTGTGGCGGAGTACGCCCCGTAGCTGGCCTTCGACCACCCTCTCCCTGCCGTTCGGGAGGGCGAGGGCCGCGGCGCAGGCGAAGTGGGCGCCTCGGTGGGTGTCGGCGTCGATGTCGCCGAGTTGGGCCAGGAGGAGGGCGAGGTTCGCGGCGTCGTCTCCGTGGCGGCCTGCCCAGCGGGCGGAGAAGATGCCGGGGGCGCCGCCGAGGACGTCGACGCAGAGGCCGGAGTCGTCGGCGACCGCGGGGAGGCCGGTGGCCTGGGCGAGGGCGTGGGCCTTGAGGAGGGCGTTCTCGGCGAAGGTGACGCCGGTTTCCCTGACGTCGGGGATCTCGGGGTAGGCGTCCGCGCCGACGAGCTCGTGGGTGAGGCCTGCGTCGGCGAGGATCGCCTTGAGTTCCGTGATCTTGCCGTTGTTGCGGGTGGCGAGGATGAGGCGGGTCATGCCCACCAGTATCCAAGCCTGGGGCCCGTTACGGCGTGCAGACCTTGGTGAGTTCGCCTGCGGCGTCGACGATGGGGCTGAGGTCGGGTGTCGCGTCTCCGTTGTCGATGGAGGTGCGGACGTTTCCGACGGCCTTGTCGAGGTGGTCGACGGCTTTGTTGACGTCGGCGTCGTCGGTCTTGTCGCCGATTTCGTCGATGTTCTTGTCGATGTCGTCGAGTGCCTTGTCGGCCTGTGTGGGGTCGTCGCCGGCTTTTTCGACGGCTTGTTGGAGGTCGGTGACGCTGTCGGCTATGGCGTCGGCGGTCTGGACGCAGTCGAGCGCCTTGTTGACGGCGTCGCAGCCGACGAGGCCGATGCCCGCCGGCACGGCGATCAGAACTGAGGTGATGGCGGTGGCGATACGGCGGTGGCGCGCGGCCATGCGTGGGTCCCTCCCCGAGTGCTGTTACGGGCGCGCGGCTTTGCCCGTGCGCCCGTATTCGTAAGAACGCCCGTGGAGGGCCCGATGGTTGCTTGTGGGGCGGTCTAGTTGGTTGCTTCGAGTGCCTTGCGCTGGAATGCGGCGAGGTCTTCGCAGCCGCCGACGGCGAGGTCGAGGAGGGCGTTCAGTTCCTTGCGGTCGAAGGGCTCGGCCTCGGCGGTGCCCTGGACCTCGACGAAGCGGCCGTCGCCGGTGCAGACGACGTTCATGTCGGTGTCGGCCTTGACGTCTTCCTCGTAGCGGAGGTCGAGGAGGGGGACGCCGCCGACGATGCCGACGGAGACGGCGGAGACGGTGTCGGTGAGGGGCTTGCGGCCGGCCTTGATGAGCTTCTTGCCCTGGGCCCAGGCGACGGCGTCGGCGAGTGCGACGTAGGCGCCGGTGATGGCTGCGGTGCGGGTGCCGCCGTCGGCCTGGAGGACGTCGCAGTCGAGGACGATGGTGTTCTCGCCGAGTGCCTTGTAGTCGATGACGGCGCGCAGGGAGCGGCCGATGAGGCGGCTGATCTCGTGGGTGCGGCCGCCGATCTTGCCGCGTACGGATTCGCGGTCGCCGCGGGTGTTGGTGGAGCGGGGGAGCATGGAGTATTCGGCGGTGACCCAGCCTTCGCCGCTGCCTTTGCGCCAGCGGGGGACGCCTTCGGTGACGGAGGCGGTGCAGAAGACTTTGGTGTCGCCGAAGGAGATGAGGACGGAGCCTTCGGCGTGCTTGCTCCAGCCGCGCTCGATGGTGATGGGGCGGAGTTGTTCGGGGGTGCGGCCGTCGATGCGGGGCTGTGAGGACATGCGTGGAGCCTAGCGTTCGGGCGGGTGTGGGGGGTGCGGGCCCTGGGCTCCGTCCTGGCCTCATCTCTCTGGCACGCGTGAGGCCCCGTCCAGGTTCTGGGCGGGGCCTCTGTGGTGCGTTCAGCCGCTGAAGCTGCTGGTGCTGCTGATGTTGCTGCTTACATCAGGTCTTCGATGTCGGCGGCGATGGGGTCGGCGTCGGTGCCGATGACGACCTGGATCGCGGTGCCCATCTTGACGACGCCGTGGGCGCCGGCGGCCTTGAGTGCGGCGTCGTCGACGAGGCTCGGGTCCTTGACCTCGGTGCGGAGGCGGGTGATGCAGCCCTCGACCTCTTCGATGTTGTCGATGCCGCCGAGCCCGGCGACGATCTTCTCAGCCTTGGTGGCCATGGTGTTTCTCCCTGTTCTTAAAGGACGCGGCCTCACCACACCGTAGGTCCGCTTTGTCACGGTAACGCACGGTTGGAGCATCTTCGCGGGCGGTTACGGCAGTCGTACCCAATGATGACGATCAAGGTGCCACTCCTGCGGGGACGGCACCGCACTCGTTCCGCAACTGGTCTACACCAGTTTTCAACGACCGCCAAACCTGGCTTGTTCCGGAGGGGACGCCCATGAGTTCCAACGCAGCGGCGGTACCGCAGAAGAAGTGGTGGAACGGCCTGTTCCAGGGCCTGCAGAAGATGGGCCGCAGCCTCCAGCTGCCCATCGCCGTGCTTCCCGCGGCGGGCATCCTCAACCGCCTCGGCCAGCCGGACGTCTTCGGTGCCGACGGCCTCGGCTGGGACAACGTCGCCAAGGTCTTCGCGGCGGCGGGCGGTTCCCTCCTGGACTCCACCCTCGGTCTGCCGCTGCTGTTCTGCATCGGTGTCGCGATCGGCATGGCCAAGAAGTCGGACGGCTCCACGGCGCTCGCCGCGGTCGCGGGTTTCCTCGTCTACTACGCGGTGCTTCGCGCGTTCCCCGACGACTGCCCCGCCGACACCACCTTCGGCGGCGCGGGGATGTGGGGCGGCGTCTGCGTGGCGGAGGACGGGACGGTCGCGCAGGCCCCGTACCAGAATCCGGGGGTCTTCGGCGGCATCGTGATGGGTCTGCTGGCCGCGTGGTTCTGGCAGCGCTACCACCGCGTGAAGCTGGTCGACTGGCTGGGCTTCTTCAACGGCCGCCGTCTCGTGCCGATCATCATGGCCTTCGTCGGTCTGGTCTTCGCGGGTGTCTGCGTGTGGATCTGGCCGCCGATCGGTGACGGTCTGACCAGCTTCTCCAAGTGGCTGGTGGACCTTGGGTGGTTGGGCTCCGGAATCTTCGGCGTGGCCAACCGTGCGCTGCTGACGATCGGTCTGCATCAGTTCCTGAACACGTTCGTCTGGTTCCAGTTCGGCGACTTCACGAAGCCGGACGGCACGATCGTGCACGGTGACATCAACCGGTTCCTGGCGGGCGACCCGACGGCCGGTCAGTTCACTTCGGGCTTCTTCCCGATCATGATGTTCGCGCTGCCCGCGGCGGCCCTGGCGATCACGCACGCGGCCCGCCCGGAGCGTCGCAAGGTGGTCGGCGGGATGATGCTCTCGGTCGGTCTGACGTCGTTCGTCACGGGCATCACGGAGCCGATCGAGTACTCGTTCCTCTTCATCGCGCCGCTGCTGTACGCGATCCACGCGGTGCTCACCGGTGTCTCGATGGCGGTGACGTGGGCGCTGGGGGTGAAGGACGGCTTCAGCTTCTCGGCGGGCTTGATCGACTACGTCATCAACTGGAGTCTGGCGACCAAACCCTGGCTGATCATTCCCATCGGGCTCGCGTTCGCGGTGGTGTATTACGTCTTGTTCAGCTTCGTGATCCGCAAGTTCAACCTGCCTACGCCGGGGCGTGAGCCCGAGGAGGAAGCGGAAGCGCTGGACGCGGAGCAGACGAAGGCTTAGCCGCTGGCAGGGCTCGCGTCGCGGGCTCGCGCAGGTCACAGCCGGAAGACCCTTGGACCCTGTGGTCCAGGGGTCTTTCGACGTTAATTTCACGTTATGGCGGACCCCACAAATCTCGTGGGTTCCTTACGTCACCTTCACCGTGCTACAACAGGTCTACACCACTAATTGGTGTAGACCACGCGGCCGTCCGCCGCGGCCCCCGGAGACGCCGCCGTCCCCATCTTCCATGTCCTAGGCGGCGCCTTGCCCACTGGAGGAAGTTGTGTCCACGGCCAGTGCCGCCCCCGCGGCCGACAAGAAGAAGGGCGCAGGCGCGATGGCTGTCATGCAGCGCATCGGCCGCAGCCTCATGCTGCCGGTCGCCGTGCTGCCCGCAGGCGCCCTGCTCATCCGCCTCGGCCAGCCCGACATGCTCGGCCGCGAGTCCTTCCCCGCGTTCATCACCAAGATCGCCACGTTCATGGCGGCCGGCGGCAGCGCGATCATCGACAACATGGCGCTGCTGTTCGCCGTCGGCATCGCGATCGGCTTCGCCAAGAAGTCGGACGGCTCGACCGCTCTCGCGGCCGTCACCGGCTACCTGGTCTTCCAGAAGGTGCTCGGCACCTTCACGGACAAGAACCTGCCGAAGGTCGCCACCGCCGTCGACGGCAAGGTCGTCATGGTGGACGCCCCCGTGGACGCCAAGGTCCTCGGCGGTGTGGTCATGGGCATAGTCGTGGCCCTGCTGTACCAGAAGTTCTACCGGACGAAGCTGCCCGACTGGGCGGGCTTCTTCGGTGGCCGCCGTCTGGTCCCGATCCTCTCCGCCTTCGCGGGTCTGTTCATCGGCATCATCTTCGGCTACATCTGGCCGGTCCTCGGCACGGGTCTGCACAACTTCGGTGAGTGGCTCGTCGGGTCGGGCGCCGTCGGCGCGGGCATCTTCGGTGTCGTCAACCGTGCGCTGATCCCCGTCGGCATGCACCACCTGCTGAACTCCTTCCCGTGGTTCCAGGCCGGTTCGTACGAGGGCAAGAGCGGCGACATCGCCCGCTTCCTCCAGGGCGACCCGTCCGCGGGACAGTTCATGACCGGCTTCTTCCCGATCATGATGTTCGCCCTCCCGGCGGCCTGCCTCGCGATCGTCCACTGCGCACGCCCCGAGCGCCGCAAGGTCGTCGGCGGCATGATGTTCTCCCTCGCGCTCACCGCGTTCGTCACCGGCGTGACCGAGCCGATCGAGTTCACGTTCATGTTCATCGCCCCGGTGCTGTACGCGATCCACGCGGTCCTTACCGGTGTCTCCATGGCCCTGACCTGGGCGCTCGGCATGAAGGACGGCTTCGGCTTCTCGGCCGGTGCGATCGACTTCTTCCTCAACCTGGGCATCGCGACCAAGCCCTGGATGCTCGTCCTGGTCGGCCTCTGCTTCGCGGTGGTCTACTACGCGATCTTCCGCTTCGCGATCCTCAAGTGGAACATCCCGACGCCGGGCCGCGAGTCCGACGAGGAGCTCGCCGAGCTCCAGAAGGCCGAGGCCAAGTAGCCTCCCGCCCCACTTCGGGACGTAAGCCCCGCACCGTTGCGACCAACGGTGCGGGGCTTTGTCATGGTCTGCGGCTTACGGTCGAGGTATGAGCACCCCCCGCATCCTCGACCTCGACCGCGACCAGCTCTCCGCCCTGCGCGGTCGCGCCCTCACCGCGTCCGTGGCCGCCGCCGAGGGCCGCACCATGGTCGGCGAGGTGTTCGCCGACCGGGCCGCCCTCGTTCCCGTGCCCGGCATGCCCGGTGTGCACAACGCCGAGCTCGTCGCGGCCTTCGGCGCCGACATCGTCGTGCTGAATCTGATCGAGCGGGCCTGGGACGGCGAGCGGCTCGACCTGCCGGGGCTCGGCACGTTCGACTCCATCGCCGGGCTCGCCGCCTTCATCGGGCGGCCCGTCGGCATCAATCTGGAGCCCGGTGACGTCCCCGAGATCCGCCGTGCCAAGCCCGAGTACGCCAGACGGCTGATCGACATGGGTGCGGCGATGCTGTGCCTGACGGCGAATCCGGGGACGGGCGGTTCGTACGAGGGGCTCGCGCGGGTGACCGAGGAGCTGAGGCGGGGCCTCGGGGACGACGTCGCGCTGTGGAGCGGCAAGATGCATCACGCCGGGCATCCGGAGCGGGTCACGGCGGCGCGGCTCACCTCGCTCGTGGACGCGGGCGCCGACGGTGTCGTGATGCCGCTGCCGGGGACGCTGCCCGGTGTCACCAAGGAGCTGGCCGCCGAGGCGGTGGCCGCGGTGCAGGACGCGGGGGCGGTGGTGATGGGGGCGATCGGAACCAGCCAGGAGGGCAGCCACGCGAACGTCGTGCCGCAGCTCGCCCTGAACGCGAAGGAAGTGGGCGTCGACGCCCACCACTTCGGGGACTCCTACCTGCCGGGCATGTGCGATCCGGAGGTCATGTACGCGTACTCGGTCGCGGTCCGCGGCCGCCGCCACACCTGGAACAGGATGGCGCTGGGCGGCCGCGGGAGCAGGCGCTAGGTCAGGGGGTCCCCAGGTCGGCGGCTCGCTAGATCTCGTAGCTGCGGCCGGGGGCCGCGAGCTCGACCGGTCCGTCGTAGACCGCGCGCGCGTCCGCCAGGTTCACCTGGGGGTCCGTCCACGGCGGGATGTGGGTGAGGACGAGGCGCGAGGCGTTCGCGCGCCGGGCGGACTCCCCCGCCTCACGGCCGTTGAGGTGCAGGTCGGGGATGTTCTCCTTGCCGTGCGTGAAGGCCGCCTCGCAGAGGAACAGGTCGGTGTCGGCGGCCAGTTCGTCGAGCACGCCGCAGACACCCGTGTCTCCCGAGTACGTGAGGGACCTGCCCCCATGCTCGACGCGGATGCCGTACGCCTCGACGGGGTGGTGCACCTTCTCCGTACGGACCGAGAAGGGGCCGATGTCGAAGGAGGCGGGCTTCACGGTGTGGAAGTCGAAGACCTCGCTCATCGAGGAGGCGGAGGGGGTGTCGGCGTACGCGGTGGTGAGGCGCTGTTCGGTGCCCTCGGGTCCGTAGACCGGGATGGGGGCGCAGCGGCCGCCTTCGTGCCGGTAGTAGCGCGCCACGAAATAGGCGCACATGTCGATGCAGTGGTCGGCGTGGAGATGGCTGAGGAAGATCGCGTCCAGGTCGTACAGACCGACATGGCGCTGCAGCTCGCCGAGGGCACCGTTGCCCATGTCGAGAAGCAGCCGGAAGCCGTCGGCCTCTACGAGGTAGCTCGAACAGGCCGAGTCCGCGGACGGAAACGACCCCGAGCAGCCGACGACGGTGAGCTTCATGGAGCGGAAACCTCCGGGGGCGAAACGGGGGTTGTGCGGGGGCTTTTGCGGGGGCTCGCGAAGGCCTGCGAGAGGCTCTTCGAGGAGTTCTGCGGTGCGTCGAGCGTAAGGCGCAAAAGGTCCGGTCGCTCCTCCGTCGTGGGCCGTTGTGGGAGAACTCACCTGCTCTGTCACCGGTTCGGGGGGCGCGCGGGGCGGGGTGCGCGCCGGTACCGTCTGCGGTATGGATACGTCGTGGTGGCTCGCGCTGGCGGCCGTGGTGGTGCTCGCCGTGGTCGCCGCGGTGGTGGACGGCTGGGGTCGCGGCCACCGCGGTCCGCGCGGCCGGACCACCCGTCCGCCGAGCCGTCCGCGGGGCCCGCGGCGCCGTCCGCCCGCGCCGAAACCGGCGGAGATCTGGTGGGCGCGGGTGCCGTACGAGGACGGCCCCGGCGGCAAGGACCGGCCCTGTCTCGTGCTGTCGGTGCGGGGCGGGAGCGCGGTCGTCGCGAAGATCACCAGCAAGTACCACGACGAGCGCCCCGGGGTGATTCCGCTGCCGCCGGGTTCCGTGGGGGACGCGCGGGGCCGCGCGAGCTTCCTGGAGACGGACGAGCTGCGGGACGTGCCGGTGTGGGAGTTCCGCAGACAGGCGGGGATCGCGGATCCGGCGCTGTGGGATCAGGTCAGGTACTTGGCGGGGTAGCGGAACGGACCTCCAGCCCGTCCGGCGGCGGATCTCCGGCCGCCCGGCAGGGGATTTTCAGCCCGGTCGGCGGGAGGACGAACTCGGCGGGGCAGGTGACATGCGGTGCCGTCGAACCGGGCGTCGCCCGACTCCGCGGCGGGGCAGGGCGCGAAAACGCCGGGCAGGCCGAAGAATCTCAGCCCGTCCGGCGTTTGAGGACGAACGCGGCGGAGCCGGTGATGAACCCGCTCCGCCGGGCGCCTAAGCCCAGAGCTGGCCCTGCAGTGTCTCGATGGCCGCTTCGGTCGTCGTCGCCGTGTAGACGCCGGTCGACAGGTACTTCCAGCCACCGTCGGCCACCACGAACGCGATGTCCGCGGACTCCCCCGCCGCCAGCGCCTTCTTGCCGACGCCGATCGCGGCGTGCAGCGCGGCGCCGGTGGAGACGCCCGCGAAGATGCCCTCCTGCTGGAGGAGCTCCCGGGTGCGCGTCACCGCGTCCGCCGAGCCGACCGAGAAGCGGGTGGTCAGGACGGAGGCGTCGTACAGCTCGGGGACGAAGCCCTCGTCGAGGTTCCGCAGGCCGTACACGAGGTCGTCGTAGCGCGGCTCCGCGGCGACGATCTTGATGTCCGGCTTCTCCTCGCGCAGGAAACGGCCCACGCCCATGAGCGTGCCCGTCGTGCCGAGGCCCGCCACGAAGTGGGTGATGGAGGGGAGGTCCGCGAGGATCTCGGGGCCGGTCGTCGCGTAGTGCGCGCCCGCGTTGTCCGGGTTCCCGTACTGGTAGAGCATCACCCAGTCCGGGTGCTCCGCCGCCAGCTCCTTGGCGACGCGTACCGCCGTGTTCGAGCCGCCGGCCGCCGGGGACGGAATGATCTCCGCGCCCCACATGGCGAGGAGCTCACGCCGCTCCTGCGAGGTGTTCTCCGGCATGACGCACACGATGCGGTAGCCCTTGAGCTTGGCCGCCATGGCGAGCGAGATGCCCGTGTTGCCGGACGTCGGCTCCAGGATGGTGCAGCCGGGCGTCAACCGGCCGTCCTTCTCCGCCTGTTCGACCATGTGCAGCGCCGGGCGGTCCTTGATGGAGCCGGTGGGGTTCCGGTCCTCCAGCTTCGCCCAGATGCGGACGTCCTCGGACGGGGACAGGCGCGGCAGGCGGACGAGGGGCGTGTTGCCCACGGCCGCCAGCGGGGAGTCGTAGCGAGGCATCCGGGATCAGACCATGCCGCCGGCCACGGCCGGGAGGATCGTGACGCTGTCGCCGTCCGTGAGCTTGGTGGAGATGCCGTCCAGGAAGCGGACGTCCTCGTCGTTCAGGTACACGTTCACGAAGCGGCGCAGCTTGTCGCCGTTCGCCGGGTCGATGAGTCGCTCGGCGATGCCCGCATGCCGCGAGTCGAGGTCGGTGAAGAGCTCGGCGAGGTTGTCCCCGCTGCCCTCGACGGCCTTGGCGCCGTCGGTGTAGGTGCGGAGGATGGTCGGGATGCGGACCTCGATGGCCATGGCTTGGGCTCCTGTCGGGGGAAGTCACGTGGGTGGGCGCGCGGCGGCCCGGTGGTGCGGATGCGTCAGTTCGGGTGCGTAGGCGTCAGGCGTTACGCGGAGGTGGCGCCGCGGCTCACGGCCGTACGGCGGCGGCTGTCAGCGCGAACAGATCGCGCTGGAGAGCCTGCACAAATCGACGTGCAGACGCGCAACGAGCAGCATGCCCGGCATCTTGTCGCTCACGTCGTGGGGAACCATGCGGTCATCGTATCGATTCCCGGTCCGGGTTCTGGAATGTGATCTCGCATGGTGGACAGATTGCGTCCATCACGTGGATGACGGGGGACGCGGCCCAGCTGGGGGCAGGTAGGTGACCGTCGGAGCGCCCGTGGCCGGATGCACCGCCACCTCCGCCGTCACGCCGTACACCTGCGCGAGGAGCTCGCTGGTCAGGACCTCCTTCGGCGCTCCGGACGCGACGAGGCGGCCGGCGTCGAGGACGTACAGACGGTCGCAGTAGTACGCCGCCAGATTGAGGTCGTGCAGGGCGAGGAGATTCGTCGTGCCGAGCGTGCCGAGGTCACGGACCAGGGAGAGGATCTCCAGCTGGTAGCGGATGTCCAGGTGGTTGGTCGGCTCGTCGAGGACGAGGACCGCGGGCTGCTGCACCAGCGCCCTGGCGACCAGCGCGCGCTGGCGCTCGCCGCCGGAGAGCCCGGCGAAGGCGCGGTGCGCGAGGTCCGCCGCGCCGACCCGGTCAAGGGCCTCGCCGACCAGGGCGGCGTCGTGCGCGGTGTCCGCCTCCCAGAAGCGTTTGTGCGGGGAGCGGCCCATGGCGACGATCTGCCGGACGGTGAGCTCGAAGCCGGTGTGTCCGTCCTGCGGGACGGTGGCGATGCGGCGGGCGCGGTCCTTGGCCGAGCGGGCGGCGAGGTCGTCGCCGTCCAGGAGCACGCGGCCGCCGGTGGGCGTGAGGGTGCCGTAGACGCAGCGCAGGAGGGTGGTCTTGCCGCTGCCGTTGGGGCCGACGAGGCCGATGGTCTCGCCTCGGGCGGCGTGCAGGGTGACGTCGTCGACGAGGGTCTTGTCGCCCACGCGGTAGGAGAGCGCGTCGGTGCTCAGGACTGCCGGGTCGCTCATGCGGTGGCCTCCGTACGGTTCCTGCGCAGCATCCAGAGGAAGAACGGGCCGCCGGTCAGCGCGGTGAGCACGCCCACCGGGATGTCCTGCGGCGCCGCGACCGTGCGGGCGGCGAGGTCGGCGGCCACCAGGAACACCGCGCCCATCAGGGCCACCACCGGCAGGAGCGTCCGGTGGGCGGCGCCGACGAGCATCCGGGCCGCGTGCGGCATCAGCAGGCCCACGAAGCCGATGGCCCCGCTGTACGCGACGAGTACGCCGGTCAGGAGCGAGGCGAGGACGAAGACGGCGGCGCGGAAGCGGGCCGTGTCGAGGCCGAGGACGGTGGCGCCCTCCTCCCCCACCAGGAGCAGGTCCAGGGGGCGGGCGAGGGCGACGAGCAGGGCCGTGCCCGCGATGAGCGCGATGCCGGGCAGGGCGAGCATGTCCCAGCGGGCGCTGCCGAGGCCGCCGAGGGTCCAGTACAGGACTTCCTTGAGGTGGTCGGCGCTGTCGGCCGTGATCAGGATGAGGCTGGTCAGCGCGGAGAGGATGTACGAGACGGCCACTCCGGCCAGGATCAGGCGGCCGGTGGCGAATCCGCCGCCGCCGGATCTTGCCAGGGTGTAGACGACGAGCAGCGAGAGCAGTGCGCCGGCGAAGGCCGCGGCGGGGAGGGTGACGGTGGTGGCGAGGCCCGCGCCCAGGCCGAAGACGCTGCCGAGGACGATGACGGCCACCGCTCCGGCCGAGGCACCGGAGGAGACGCCGAGGAGGAAGGGGTCCGCGAGGGGGTTGCGCACCAGGGCCTGGAGGACGGTGCCGATGACGGCGAGCCCCGCGCCCACGGCTGCGCCGAGCAGGACCCTGGGGAGTCTTACGTCCAGGACGATGGTGCGGAACGGGGAGGGTTCCGCGCGGCCGGTCAGGATCGTCAGGACCTCTGACGCGGGGATCCGGACGGAGCCGAGGGCCAGGCCGGCCACCGTCGCGGCCAAGAGGGCGAGCAGAAGCCCGGCGACGACGGTGCCGTACATCACCGGCTCCGCCGAGTTCGTCCTCGAACGCCGGACGGGCTGGGAGCGGCTCCGCGAAAGCCCCTTCACAGCTGGTCCGCCAGCTTCGCCACCGCCCCCGGTGCCCTCACCCCCACCACCGCGTCCGACAGCGGCAGTACCGCGAAGCGCTTGTGCTTGATGGCGGGGACGTCCGCGAGGACCGGGTCGTCCAGGAGGCGCTTCTTCTTCTGGGCCACGGTCGTGCCGCCGTAGTCGAGGATCACGATCACCTCGGGGTCGCGGTCGACCACCGTTTCCCAGGAGGCGTCGCCGAAGGACTTGTCGAGGTCGGCGAAGACGTTGCGGCCGCCCGCCCGCTCGATGATGTCGTTGCCGATGCCGCGGCCGCCCGCCGTGAACGCGGTCTTGTCGCCGCTGTCGTAGACGAAGACGGGGACGGGCTCGCGGCCCTTCGTCTCCTTGGCGGCGTCCTTCAGGTCGCGCCGCGCCTGGCCCACCCACGTGTCGGCCCGCGCCCGCACCCCGAAGGTGGAGCCGACCTCCCGCACCTCGCGGTAGACGTCGTCCATGGTCACGGGCTTCTTCGCGCAGCCCTCGACGTTGAGGCGGCTCTCGATGCCGGACTTGGCCAGGGCCCCGCGACTGCGGCCCTCGCCCGCCAGGAAGGCGCTCGCGTAGCCGCCGTAGACGAAGTCGGGGCCGGCGGCCAGGAGCTTCTCGTAGGAGGGGTATTCCTTGGCGAGGACCGGGGTGTCGGCGTAGGCCTTCGCGTACTTCGGCAGGACCTTGTCGTCCAGGTAGGCGGTGCCCGCGATGCGGTCCTTCAGGCCCAGTTCCAGCATCACTTCCGTCGCGTGCTGGTTCATCGTCACGGCGCGCTTCGGGGGTGCTTCGTACGTCGTCTTCACGCCGCAGTTGGTGACCGTGTACGGGAATCCGGCGGCTTTCGCGGCGGGCTTGCCCGCTTCGGTTTCCGTGCCGGAGTCGGCGGCGGACGAGCAGGCGGTGAGCGGGACGAGCAGGGCTGCGGCCGCGAGCAGGCGTATGGGGCGGGACATGGCTGAGCTGCCTCCTCCAGGGGATTTCCGCGTCCCCTGCGTCGTGGGAGAAGAAGGCGGCAGGTCAGTTCCTGACTGCCCCGCCCGCGAAGGGTGGGGTCACAGTGGCGGGACCGTGCCGGATTCGCACCGGCTTCCTGGGTCCTGCCGCCTCAAAGGTGAAGCTCAGTATGCCTGGACGACCTTCACCTCTTCTTCGGTGACCTCGCCGTCCACGATCCGGTAGGAGCGGAACTGGAACTCGCCCGCGTCGTCGGTGTCGGCCGTGGAGACCAGGACGTAGTGGGCGCCCGGTTCGTTGGCGTACGTGATGTCGGTGCGCGAGGGGTAGGCCTCGGTCGCCGTGTGCGAGTGGTAGACGATCACCGGCTCCTCGTCGCGGTCGTCCATCTCGCGGTAGAGCTTGAGGAGGTCGCCCGAGTCGAACTCGTAGAACGTGGGCGAGCGGGCCGCGTTCAGCATCGGGATGAAGCGCTCGGGGCGGCCGGTGCCCTCCGGGCCCGCGACCACACCGCAGGCCTCGTCGGGGTGGTCCTGGCGCGCGTGCGCGACGATCTGGTCGTGGAGGGCCTGGGTGAGGGTCAGCATGGCAGCCAGGATAAGCAGAAGGGCCGATCCGTACCGAAGAGTGGTACGGACCGGCCCACATGCTGGGATGCAGCCTTACGGCACTACTTCACCGCGTCCTGCGGCGCGGTCTCACCGCTGGGCGCCTGCGGGGCCCGGCGCTGCATGATCAGGTAGCCGACGCCCAGGATGAGCGCCCAGACGGGAGCCGCGTAGAGGGAGATCCGCGCGTCCTTGTCGATGCCCATCATCACGATGACCATCGCGATGAAGGCGAGCGCGAACCAGCTCGTGTACGGGGCGCCCGGCGCCCGGAAGGTGGACTGCGGCAGCTCGCCGCGGTCGGCCTTGCGGCGGTACTTGATCTGGCAGACCAGGATCATGATCCAGGCCCACATGCCGGAGATGGTCGCGAAGGAGACGACGTAGTTGAACGCCTCGCCCGGCCACTGGTAGTTGATCCAGACGCCGACCAGCATCAGTGCGGCGGAGAAGGTGGTGCCGACCAGCGGCAGGCCGTTCTTCGTGAGCTTGGTGAAGAACTTCGGGCCCTGGCCGTTGATCGCCAGGTCACGCAGCATGCGGCCGGTGGAGTACATACCGGAGTTGCAGGAGGAGAGCGCGGCCGTCAGGACGACGAAGTTGACGATCGCGGCGCCGACGCCGAGGCCCATCTTGTCGAAGGCGGCGACGAACGGCGAGACGCCCGGCACGAACTCCGTCCACGGCACGACCGAGAGGATCATGATGAGCGCGCCGACGTAGAAGACGGCGATGCGCCACGGCACGGTGTTGATGGCCTTGGGCAGGACGGTCTTCGGGTCCTTGGACTCGCCCGCGGTGACGCCGACGAGCTCGACGGCGAGGAAGGCGAACATGACGATCTGGAGCGTCATCAGCGTGGAGCCGATGCCGTTCGGGAAGAAGCCGCCCTGGTCCCACAGGTGGGTCACCGACGCGGTGTCACCGGCGTCGGAGAAGCCGATGGTGAGGATGCCGGCGCAGATGAGAATCATGCCGATGATCGCGGTGACCTTGACCATCGAGAACCAGAACTCGAGCTCACCGAAGAGCTTCACCGAGATCAGGTTGGCGCCGTACAGGATGACCGTGAAGATCAGCGCGTATCCCCATTGAGGGATGGAGTCATGTGTCCAGTACTGCATGTACTGGGCGGCCGCCGTGACTTCCGTGATGCCGGTGACGACCCAGAAGAGCCAGTACGTCCAGCCGGTCACGTACCCGAAGAACGGGCCGACGAATTCACGCGCGTACTCCGAGAAGGAGCCCGACACGGCGCGGTACATGAGCAGCTCGCCCAGGGCCCGCATGATGAAGAAGATGACGAGGCCGGCGATGGCGTACGCCAGGATGAGGCTGGGGCCTGCCTTGTGAATGGCCTTGCCCGCGCCGAGGAACAGGCCGGTGCCGATGGCACCGCCGATCGCGATCATCTGGATCTGCCGGGCACCGAGCCCGCGCTGATAACCCTCGCCTGACGAACCGGACGAACCGCCCGCTCCGTCGGCCTCATTGCCGTCGTGGTGCTCTTCGACCTGCACTGAGGTCATGGTGACGCCTTTCTCCACGCCGATCCGTGCCCGCAGTCTGCGTATGGCCACGGATCAGGTCCTGATCCCCCCGGATATGGATGGAGTGCTACCGGCGGTCTGCCGGCCCGAGCGCCATCGGTGACATGGGTGGCGTCACCGAGTGGTCGTGAAGATTTATCACGGCCGCAACAGTGATCGAAGGGGCGGCGTGTGGCCCACACCACGAGAAGAACCGGACAAAAGTCCCTTGCCGCATCAAAAATGGGCATCGGAGTGACACGATCGTTATCCGGATTTGAGCGTCCGATGAGCGAACGGGAGGTAACCGCTGCTACATACAACGACTTCGCGGGCGGCCCGGCCGGTTTTGGTGTGACTTCTAACCGATGAGGGTGCCGACCAGCGTCTCCTGCAGACCACCGAGCCAGAGATAGGCCATCACCATCGGCTTGCGCGGGTCGGAGTCCGGCAGCTGATAGAGGAGGTCCGTGTCCTCCTCGTCGGTCACCTCGAGGCGGGCGCCGATCGCGAGGCGGAGGTCGTTGAGCGCGCCGAGCCAGTGCCGCGACTCTTCGGCGGACAGCTTGAGGACGGCGCCGCCCTCGCCCGTCGACGTCATGGCGTCCAGGCTGCGGATCACCACGAGGGCGTCGTCGCGCTTCTTGGCCCGCAGGTCGTTCTCTGTGAAGCGCCTGAACTCCGAGGAGTACGCGCGCAGTTCGTCCTCATCCGCCTTCTCGCTGCCGGGACCGCCATACGCGTCGGGCAGCAGCCGCTGGAGGACCGGGTCGGTGGGCGGCTCGCTGGGGCCCTCCGCGAACAGCTCCGCGAGAGGGTCGTCGGAAGCGTCCTCGGCGGGGCCCGGGCCGATCAGCTCCAGGAGCTGCACGGCGAGCGACCGGATGATCGAGATCTCGACCTCGTCGAGCGCGACGGCCGCGCCGCCCCCGGGAATGGCTTCGAATTGTCCTGGCATCAGATGCGTCGCTACTTCCGGTCCTGCTGGAGGGTGGCCCACAGACCGTATCCGTGCATGGCCTGTACGTCGCGCTCCATCTCCTCGCGGGAGCCGGTGGAGACGACCGCGCGGCCCTTGTGATGGACGTCCATCATCAGCTTCGTGGCCTTCTCCTTCGAGTACCCGAAGTAGGACTGGAACACATAGGCCACGTAACTCATCAAATTGACGGGGTCGTTATGGACGAGCGTGATCCATGGGACATCCGGCTCCGGGACGGCGAAGGTCTCTTCGGCCGATTCGGGGCGGGTGATCTCTGCGGGAGCCGTACTCACCTGTCCCATGCTGCCACCCGCAGGGGGGCCTCGCACAAATGGACTCAGGAAATCGTCAGAGTGACGAGATGCGGGGTAGCATCCTTCGTATGAACACAGCGGACCTTGGGCTGCCGGTGGATGTTCCGTCGACCGCGCTCTTCACGGATCACTACGAGCTCACGATGCTGCAGGCCGCGCTGAAGGCCGGCACCGCCGACCGGCGCTCCGTCTTCGAGGTCTTCACGCGCAGACTGCCCGAGGGGCGCCGCTATGGAGTGGTGGCCGGAACCGGCCGGGTCCTGGATGCCGTGGAGAACTTCCGCTTCGACGCCGACGTCATCGGATTCCTGCGCGAGCGCCGTGTCGTGGACGAGGAGACCCTCCAGTGGCTCGCCTCGTACCGCTTCGGCGGCGACATCTGGGGCTATCCGGAGGGCGAGGTCTACTTCCCGGGCTCGCCGATCCTGCGCGTCGAGGGCTCCTTCGCGGAGTGCGTGCTCCTGGAGACGGTGATCCTCTCCATCCTCAACCACGACTCGGCGATCGCGGCCGCCGCATCCCGGATGGCCTCGGCCGCCGGGGAGCGCCCGCTGATCGAGATGGGCGCCCGCCGCACGCACGAGCTGGCGGCCGTCGCCGCCTCGCGCGCCGCGTACGTCGGCGGCTTCACCACCACGTCCGACCTGGCGGCCGGCTTCCGCTACGACATCCCCACGGTCGGCACGTCGGCCCACGCCTTCACCCTCCTGCACGACAACGAACGTGACGCCTTCCAGGCCCAGGTCGACTCCCTTGGCCCCGGCACGACCCTGCTCGTCGACACGTACGACGTGACCGAGGCCGTCCGTACCGCCGTCGAGGTGGCCGGGCCCGAGCTCGGCGCCGTGCGCATCGACTCCGGTGACCTGCTCCTGGTCGCGCACCGGGTGCGCGACCAGCTGGACGAGCTCGGCGCGACCAAGACGAAGATCGTCGTGACCTCCGACCTCGACGAGTACGCCATCGCCTCGCTCGCCGCGGCGCCCGTGGACGCGTACGGCGTGGGCACGCAGCTCGTCACCGGGTCCGGGCACCCGACCTGCTCGATGGTCTACAAACTGGTGGCCCGCGCCCACTCGGCGGACCCCAAGGCCCCCCTTGAGCCGGTGGCCAAGAAGTCGCTGGGCGCCAAATCGTCCGTGGGCGGCCGCAAGTGGTCCGCCCGGCGGCCCGACGAGCACGGGGTCGCCGAGGCCGAGGTGATCGGCACGGGCGCCGTGCCCGTGGAGCTCGCCGACCACCAGCTCCTCGTCGAGCTGGTCAAGGGCGGTGAGGTGGTGGCGCGCGAGCCGCTGGACACCGTGCGCGAGCGGCACGCGGCGGCGCGGGGGCGGCTTCCCCTGTCGGCCACGCAGCTGTCGAAGGGCGAGCCCGTCATTCCGACGGAATACGTCTGATTGTGCGCCGGAGCGGAGAGAGGGCGTTCGAACGCCCTCTCCCGCATCGCGTGCGAAGTCTCTACGCTCGGTTCATCCGGCCGAGTCCCCTCCCCCTCCCCGACCTCCCCCCACACCTACGAGCCTTGCCGAGCCGAAGGACACCCGATGCGCCGCGCCCTGATCGTCGTCGATGTGCAGAACGACTTCTGCGAGGGCGGCAGCCTCGCGGTCGCGGGGGGTGCCGACGTGGCCGCCGCGATCACCGAGCTGATCGGCCAGGCGCCGGCGGGCTACCGGCACGTGGTGGCCACCCGTGACCACCACATCGAGCCGGGCGACCACTTCTCCGACCAGCCCGACTACGTCCGCTCCTGGCCGCCGCACTGCGTGGCGGGCACCGAGGGGACGGGGTTCCACCCGAACTTCGCGCCGGTCGTGGCGTCCGGGGCCATCGACGCGGTGTTCGACAAGGGGGCGTACTCCGCCGCCTACAGCGGCTTCGAGGGGGCCGACGAGAACGGCGTGTCGCTGGCCGACTGGCTGCGGGACCGGAAGATCACCGAGCTGGACGTGGTGGGGCTCGCCACCGACCACTGTGTGCGCGCCACGGCGCTGGACGCGGTCCGGGAGGGGTTCGCCACCACGGTCCTGCTCGACCTGACCGCCGGGGTCTCCGAGAAGTCCACCGAGCGGACCATCGAGGAACTGCGGGCGGCCGGGGTCGAGCTGACCGGGAAGCCGGTCGTCTAGCCCCGCGGTGCCGCCCTCACACCTCGGAAGGGCTGACGCCCGGTCTCTGGCGCTTGAGGGCCCTGATGGGGTGCCACAGCTCGGCCGCGCCGTCCGGCGCCGTACGCCATATCAGGCCGTCCGGGTGGTGCAGCACCGCCGTGATCTCGTCCGGCGTGGGCGGCTCCGCGTTGCCCCGCAGATAGACGGCTCGCATGCCCAGGTTCCGCAGCCGGGTCAGCGCCCTCGCGCGGTTCACCGCGTGGACGATCATCCGGACGTTGCCGCCGCCCATGACCGGGCTCGGCAGGGTCAGGGCCACCACCACGCTGCCGTTCGGCAGCTTGCTGAAACCTCCTGCGGACATGGCTGGTCACACCCCCGTGAGACGTCGCACGAGGCCCAGGTCCGATACAGCCGAGCCTCGTGTCAATAAGAAATCCACAGGACGCACCTAAACACGATCGGCCGCCGCCCGCTAGAGGGCGACGGCCGATCATGGCTTGACCTGCGAAAACGCTAATTACTTCTTGGAGGGGCCGACCTGGACCGTGATCGAGGAGCCATCCTTCGGCTGCTTGATGATCTTGATCTGGGTGTTGGTGTCAGTGACCTTGACACTTCCCGTGCCGTTCTCCTTGTACCAGTAGGTGCCCTTGTGGTCGTCGAAGACCGGGACACCCTTCTGGGACTTGATCTTCAGCGCGACGTCCGCGTTGTGGAGCGTGAACTTGTCCGTCGCGAACTTGCTGAAGGGCGCGTCGAACGGCTGGATCTTGTTGCGGAGGAGCGTGCCGTCCTTCCACTTCAGCGGCTTGGCGTGCGCGTCCACCGGCAGGATCAGGCCCTGGCCGGGGTGCGCGCTGGTGTTGTTGTCCTTCTGCGAGGTGTCCCACTGCCAGACCATGAGGCCGGTCTGGTACGGGTAGTGCTCCACCCAGTCCGGACGGGACGCGGAGAAGCCGAAGTTGTACGGGCCGGCCTTGAGGGTCTTGTCGTACGACACGTACTGGCGGTTCTCGGCGAGGTAGTACTGGTCGTAGTTCTTGGTGAAGGACTCGCCGATGCGCGAAAAGCCCTTCGCCGTCCAGCCGTTGTCGTCGCCCTCGGCGCCGTCCTCGAAGACCTTGGCGCCGTCCGCGGTGACCGCGAGCGCGTCGGCCGCGAAGCCCTTGCCGCCCGCGCCGCCGTCCGTCGAGTAACGGAAACGGACGTCGATCTTCTTGCCGGCGTACGCGTCGAGCGGGAACGCGAGCTTCTTGTACGCGCCCGAGACACCGGTCAACGCGGGCTTGTCACCGGCGTCGCGCGTGATGGGCTTGCCGTCGGCGGTGCCGTCCACGGGCGTCCAGTTGGCGCCGCCGTCCGTCGACACCTCGGTGTAGAGGTAGTCGTAGTTGGCCTCGATGTCCCACCACCCGTCGAGCGTGAGCTCGGCCTTGGACTTGCCGGTCAGGTCGACCGGGCGCGTCAGGGTGTTCTTGAGGTCGTCGCCCTGGTCGCTCCACCACTGCTTGGAGCCCTCGGTGGGCTTGGTGACCTTGGTGGTGACGGCCTTCTTCGGCAGGTCGACGACGAGCGCCTGGCGGTGGCGGGTGTTGTACTCCGAGACGCCCAGCTTGTGCTCGGACGTCGTCGCGGCCTTGGCCTTGGCGTAGTCGAGCCAGCCCAGCTGGAACTTGTCCCAGGCGGTCATGTCGCCGGGCAGGTCACCGATGGCGTCCTTGCCGGTGCCGAGCCAGGAACCGGCCGACATCAGCGACCAGAAACCGACCGAGTTCTCGCCCTTGCCCGAGGTGTCGTACAGGTCGGGCAGGCCCAGGTCGTGGCCGTACTCGTGGGCGAAGACGCCGAGGCCGCCGTTCTCCGGCTGCATCGTGTAGTCGCCGACCCAGATGCCGGAGTCACCGATCTGCGTGCCGCCGGCCTTGTTGTTGCCGGGGCCGGTGTTGCCCGCGTCGTTGCCGTACGCGTACCAGCGGTGCGCCCACAGGGCGTTCTCGCCCTCGGCGCCGCCGCCGGCCGACTCGTCCTCGCCCGCGTGCACGAGCTGGAAGTGGTCGATGTAGCCGTCCGGCTCGTTGAAGTTGCCGTCGCCGTCGAAGTCGTAACGGTCCCAGAGGTCGTACTTGGCGAGGTCCGCCTTGATCTGGGCGTCCGTGCGGCCCTGGGCCTTCTGGTCCTTGGTCCAGGCGGTGACGCCGTCCTTGACCGCGTCCCAGACGTTCGGGCAGTTGGTGTCGCCGCAGTAGTTCGAGCCGTAACGGGCCTCGTTGTAGTCGACCTTGACCCAGTCGGAGACCTCACCGTCGACCGAGTAACGGCCGGACGAGGTCTTCTCGTAGTAGGTCTTCAGGGACTCCTTCTTCTTGCCCGTGGAGTCCTTGCCCTCACCGAAGTAGAGGTCCTGGAAGTGCTTCTTGTTGTAGTCCTTCTGCCAGGCCGTGCTGTTGTCCTTCGCACGGTCCGGCCTCGCTATCTTGTTGTGCGCCGGCCCGGGTGCGCCTCCGTACTTCTTGACCGGCGCCTCAGGACCCTCCGGACCGTCGGGGTCGTACATGGTGGTGTCGTCCACCTTGTCCCCGAACTCGACCAGGATCGTGAAGATCTTGTCGGTCTTCTCCCGGCCCAGCTCGACGTACTTCTTGTCGTCGAGCTTCACGACCTGGGAGCCGCCGCGCTTCTGGACCTTGGCGTCGCCCTTGACGAGCTGCTGAAGGGCCGCCTGCCGCTCCTGGGCCTGCTGCTTGCTGAAGGGCCCGTCGAGGTCGTGGTCGACCTGCGCCTTGGTCCTGCCCGGGTCCTGCCGGTCGATGGCGGGAGCTCCGGTCGGCCCGCTGTCGGCCGATGCGGCGGCTGCCGAGAACGTGGCGGCTGCCGTGGCCATCGCCACGGCAGCCGCGGTGGCTCTGAACGTCCGTCTTCTGACTGTCACTTGATGCTGTCCTCCCCCGCGTCCGCGCGAAGGCGGGCCGAGGTCCCGGTCGGAGGAGGTCCGCGCGCGATACGCGTCACAAGTGACGACATTGGACCGGAGATGCGGGAGAAAAGACAGACCTTGACTTGAACAGGCCAAGTACACTATGCAGGCCCGTGGATCCGTTATCCGGACACGTGCGCCCGCCCGTCGGCATGGTCAACAGGCGCGTCCCACCGTCCACTTGGTGGACGTCATGAACCCGTGCGCCCCCTGTGCTGCCGCACCGTGGGTTAGGTCACGCTTACCGCCCGTTCCCGTCGGGCATGCAGCGGAATAGAGTCAATCGACGGTGCTCTACAGCGCGAGGCGGCACTTCTCAAGTCGGCGCAGCCGAGCACCCTTTGATTCGTTTACAGCTTCACATTGGGCTCGACTACCCCCGCATCCGCTGTCCCGAGGACGGATTACGCCATGCCTCGTCCCATGCCGCTGCCTCGTCCCACCCCTGCTCAGGTCACCTACGGCACGCTGACGGTCATCTTCTCGACGCTCGCCATGCTGCTGCTCTCGCAGACGAGTTCGGGGGTCGGCGTCGCGGTGATAGCCGTCGCCGCGCTCGGCCTAGGGTTACTGGTGGCCATGACGGTGCCCCAGCCGAAACCCGCGGCCTCACCGGCCGCACGTGTCGCTCCCGCCACCCGGGCCACGGACGAGCGCGTCCCGGCCCAGCGGGCCTCCGCTCCCCTGCTGGCCGAGTCCGTACGCGAGCCGGCGGGCCCGTGAGGAACACGAGCCCGCCGGAACCGCCGCTTCTGCTGCCGCACCTGTTGCCGCCGCGGTAGCCGTTTCCTTCGCCGTCAGCCGATCGCCGC
This sequence comes from Streptomyces sp. NPDC032198, assembly GCF_040636975.1. NCBI lineage: Bacteria > Bacillati > Actinomycetota > Actinomycetes > Kitasatosporales > Streptomycetaceae > Streptomyces > Streptomyces sp. NPDC032198. Next base: position 289,952 of record NZ_JBEZVL010000009.1, read on the forward strand.
CGGCGGTCGCCGTCAGCCGGTGCTGACCACCACCGTCTTGGCCGCCTTGTCGTGCAGGCCCTGCTTGTAGGGCTTGTCGAAGAAGCTCCAGCCGCCGCAGATCGCCGTCCAGATGCAGGCGCAGCAGAACGCGAACGGCAGCCAGAGGACGGCCGCGCGGACGAGCGCGGTCTGCAGGGTGGGGGTCGCCCCGTCGTTGAGGTTCGCGACCCGCAGCCCCAGCCACTTCTTGCCCAGGGTCTGGCCCGTCCTGGAGATCATGAAGCTGTCGTACGCGATGTAGAGCACGGCGGCGAGCAGCGACTGCCCGAAGCTCTTGCCGTACTGGACCTTGTCCGGGTCCACGTCGAACTCGTTGGTGCCGAAGCCCCAGGAGAGCAGCCAGACGACCACCCCGACGAGGATCATGTCGAGGATGCGGGCGAGCACCCGCTTGCCGCTCTCCGCCAGGGGCGGCATACCGGCGAGAGGGTCGTTCCCTCCGCCGTACGCACCTCCGCCGCCGCTCCCCCCGTAGGGATCTCCACCGCCGCCGTACGGCGGGGGCGGCGGCGGTGTGCCATACGGAGAGCCGCCGCCGGGCGGGGGTGTGTCGTAGGGAGAGCCGCCGCTGCCTTGCGGGGGCTGCTTCTTGAAGGGGTCGTTGTCGTCGTCGGGGGGCGGCGGGTATTGCGGCGGTTCGGTGCTCATGGGCCGAGTCGACCGCGAGTGTGCCGGGGGCGCATCCGGCGAGCGGCTGTCCGGGTTAAGCCCCTCGCGCAAACGTCCTCGAACGCGTGCGGGGGGCCCTAGCCCGCCACAAACGTTCCCGCAGCCTTGTCGTGCCAGCACTGGCGCCACGGGCGGTCGAACAGCCCCCACAGCACGCCGACGACACCGATCAGCAGGACGCCCGGCACCGCGTAGACGAGCCACCGCTTCAGCGCCGACCCGAACGTCGGCGTCTCGTGCTCCTCCATGTCCCGCACCTGGATCCCCAGCACCTTCTTGCCGAGCGTCCGCCCCCACTTGGCCGTGGGCAGTACCTCGTAGACGACGCCGAAGAGGAGCAGCACGGCCAGGACCATGCCCAGGTACCCCGCCGTGGTGCCGTCGAGCAGCCACACGGTGACCTTCTCGCCGGACAGCTTCGCCGCGTCGATCTTGCTGTCGACGTGGTCGGCGGCCTTCGTGCCGAGCGGCAGCGCCGCGGCCCCGGTCACGGCCACCAGGACGACCGTGTCGATGAGCCGCGCGGCGAACCGCCTGCCGAGGCCCGCGGGCCGTCCCGCGGCCTGGTTCTGCGCCATCGCGAGGAACGGGTCGCTGGCCACCGGCTTCCACGGCACGACGGGCTGCTGCTGGCCGTCCCCCTCGGCGAGCTGGTGCACCTGCTGCGCCCACGAGGGCGAGCCGCCACCGGGTCCCGAGGTCACCGGCGAGGCCGCGCCACCGGGCGCACCGCCCTGCTGCGGGACGGTGGGCTGGACGGGGGCAGGCGCGGGCGCAGGGGCCGGAGCAGGGGCGGGGGCGGCGGCCTGGGGTGGTACGGCGGCCTGCGGGGGCGCCGGGGTCTGCGCTGCCGCGCCGGACGACTTCGGGCGCAGTGCCCGGATCGCCATGGTGCCTTCGGTGGCGGGTGGGGTTGCGGCGGGCCGCACGGGCCCCGTGGGCCTGCGGAACGTCACGGTGCCCTCCGTCGAGGGCTGCTCCTGCCTCTCCTGCTTCGGCGGAGTGTTTGACGCGCCCGGCTTGATCGCCCGGATCTGCACCGTGCCGGGCCCGTTCGCCGCCGGAGAAGGAGACGGGACAGAGGGGGAAGCGGCAGAGGAAGCAGAAGGGGCGGCGGAGGCGGCGGGAGGGGATTCCGCCGGGGTCGGGCCGCTCGGCGTGCGCGGGTCCCGCGGGTCCCTCGGCTCTCCGGCCCCCGAAGCGCTCCGCTGCTCGGGCCCGCCCCAGGAGATCCGGCGCTCCTGTTCACCGCCGAGCCCCGTCTGCCGGGCCGCGTCAGCCTGCCACGCGGAGGCGGGCTCGGGCCTCGCCCCGTGCTGCGAGACATCGGCATCGGCCGCGCCGCCCGACGGCTCGGACGACGGCATGGGCTCCTCGTCGAAGAAGTGCGGCCCGGTCTCCTCCGTGGGCAGCGGCGCCGCCGCTCCCGCGCCCGCTCCCCCACCCGCGCCCGGAGGCGCGGGGAGCGATTCGCCGTCGGTCGGGGCGGGACGGCTGGTCCCGGGCACCCAGGCCGCGCCGTTCCAGTACCGGACATATCCGGGAATGGACGGATCGGGGTAGTAGCCTTCGCGGGGCCTGTCGTCGCCTGGGGCCGGAGTTGGGGCGCTCATGTCCGTCGTCCCGTATCTGCTCGGGGGTCTTTTTGAGGCTCCACATCTATCAGACCCTTGCGCCCGCCTGTGCGGCTCCTGCCCTACAGACCACTTTCCGGGCACAGTTCGGCCGCGTACGGAAAAACTTTCCGGAACCCGCGTAATGCTTCGCGCCCGTCCCGCTCTCTCCTTGCACGGGCCCGCTCCAGGGTCCAAGGACAAGGAAGGAACAGCACCGACATGCACACCGTGGTGGAACGCGAGCTTGAGCTCAATCTCGTCCTCTCGCCGGAACGCGCGATCCCCGTTCCGGCCCGCCTCACCTACCGCACCGACGATCCCTACGCCGTCCACATCGCCTTTCACATCGGCTCCGAGCACCCAGTGAACTGGACCTTCGCCCGCGAACTGCTGGTCGAGGGGGTGTTCAGGCCCTGCGGGCACGGCGACGTCCGGGTCTGGCCGACCAAGGTCGAGGGGCGCAGCGTCGTCCTGATGGCGCTGAGTTCACCCGACGGTGACGCCCTTCTGGAGGCGCCGGCGCCCGCCGTGTCCGCCTGGCTCGAGCGCACGCTGCGGGTGGTCCCTCCGGGCTCTGAGGCTGAGCGGCTCGGCATCGACGACGGCCTCGCCGAGCTGCTCACCCCCACCACGGGCCGCGCCGACGACCTGTGGCTGCGCGACCCCTGGCCCTCGGACGAGTCCAAGGACGGTGAGTGAGCTCCGCCGCCACGGGGGCGATCGCGGAGACGCCGCAGGGAGCCCGGGGCACGCTGTGCCGGGCCCCGGGTCAGAACAGCTTGCCGGGATTGAGGAGGGAGAGCGGGTCGAACGCCGCCTTGATGGCGCGCTGCATCTCCACGCCCACCGGGCCGATCTCGCGCGCCAGCCACTCCTTCTTGAGGATGCCCACGCCGTGCTCGCCGGTGATCGTGCCGCCGAGTTCCAGGCCGAGGGCCATGATCTCGTCGAAGGACTCGCGGGCGCGGCGGCCCTCGTCGGCGTCCGCCGCGTCGAAGCAGACGGTGGGGTGGGTGTTGCCGTCGCCCGCGTGCGCGCAGACGCCGATCGTGAGGCCGTACTTATCGGCGATGCGGTCGACGCCCTCGAGCATCTCGGCGAGCCTGGAGCGTGGCACGCACACGTCGTCGATCATCGTCGTGCCCTTGACGGCTTCGAGCGCGGTGAGGGACAACCGCCTTGCCTGGAGCAGCAGTTCGGACTCCGCCGCGTCCTCGGCCGGCACCACCTGGGTGGCGCCCGCGGCCTCGCAGAGCGCACCGACGGCCGCGAGGTCCGCGGCGGGGGCCGCGGTGTCGAAGGCGGCGAGGAGCAGCGCCTCGGTGGTCTCCGGCAGGCCCATGTGGGCCAGCGCGTTCACGGCCCTGATGGTCGTACGGTCCATGAGTTCAAGGAGTGAGGGGACGTGCCCGCCCTCCATGATCTTGCATACGGCGTCGCAGGCGGCCTTGGCCGAGCCGAACTCGGCGGCCAGGACCAGCTGTTGGGGCGGCTGCGGCTTCAGGGCGAGGGTCGCGCCGACGACGATGCCGAGGCTGCCCTCGGAGCCGACGAAGAGGCGTGTGAGGTCGTAGCCGGCGACGCCCTTGGCCGTGCGCCGTCCGGTGCTCATGAGCCGTCCGTCGGCGAGGACGACGTCGAGGCCGAGCACGTACTCCGCCGTCACGCCGTACTTCACGCAGCACAGGCCGCCCGACGCGGTGCCGATGTTCCCGCCGATGGTGCAGGTCTCCCAACTGGACGGGTCCGGCGGGTAGTAGAGACCATGTTCGTTCACGGCCCGGGAGAGCGTGGCGTTGACGACGCCCGGCTCGACGACCGCGATGCGGTCGACGGGGTTGATCTCCAGGATGCGGTCCATCTTGACCAGGGACAGCACGATGCAGCCCTCGGTGGCGTTCGCGCCGCCCGACAGGCCCGTGCGGGCGCCCTGCGGGACCACCGGGACGCGTAGCTCGGTCGCCGTGCGCATGACGTGCTGGACCTGTTCGACCGTGCGGGGCATGACGACGACGGCCGGGGTGCCCGCGTCGCAGAAGCTCGCCATGTCGTTCGCGTACGAGGACGTGATGTCGGGGTCCGTGAGGACGGCGTCGCCGGGGAGGGCGTCGGTACCGCCACGGAGGAGTTCGATGAGTGTGCGGCTCATGATCACAGCCTCGCACCCGGGGCCATCGGTGTGAACCCGTGTGCGACGCCCGTCCGTATGCCGGGGTGTGCTCTTCGTATTGACGCACAGTGAGCGCCATGGAGATCGAGACCGGGTCCGAGTCCGTGACCCAGAAGGAACAGCGCCCGCCTCCGGAGCCCGCGCCTGCGCCCGCGTCGGGGTCGGGGTCGACGGCCGCCTCGACGTCGGCCGTCTGGAGCGAGTCGCCGCGAGGGGCGCGCCGCTCCCCTTCCCTGCGGCGGGTGCTTGCCGCCTCCGTCGCCGGGTGTGTGGTGCTCGGGGGTGTGGTGGTGGTGCTGCGGCCCGACGCGGGCGGGAAGGCGGCGCCGCCCGCCCTCGGACCGGCCGGGCGGGCGATGGCGGCGGCGGGTGCCGGGGTGCCGGCGGCGCTGCCCGACCTCACCGTGCTCATCGGGGAGCGGGAGGCGCATCTGAAGAAGCACCCCGGGGACGACCAGTCGTGGGCGGTGCTCGGGGCCGCCTACGTCGAGCGGGGCCTTCGGACCGCGGACTCCGCGTACTACCCCAGGGCGGAGGACGCGCTGCGTACGTCCCTGAAGACGCGGCCGGAGGGGAACGCGCAGGCGCTGACGGGCATGGCGGCGCTCGCGAACGCGCGCCACGACTTCCGCGGGGCGAAGAAGTGGGCCCAGAAAGCGGTCGCGCAGGCGCCGAAGCGGTGGTCGACGTATCCCGTCCTGATCGACGCGTACAGCGGTCTGGGGGACGCGAAGGGCGTGGGCAAGGCCCTGGACACGCTCAAGGAGCTGAACTCGGGCACGTCCGTGATGGCGCGGGCCGGGCAGGTCTACCGGGACCGCGGCTGGCGCGAGGACGCGGCCTCGAAGCTGATGGACGCGGCGGCGCTCGCGGAGGGGTCCGCGGAGAAGGCGGCATGCCTGTACCGGGTGGGCGAGCTGGCGTGGGAGCGGGGTGAGCCGAAGGAGGCCCTGCGCTACGACGACGCGGCGCTGCGCTCGGACCCCGACCATCACCCGTCCCTCGCCGGGAAGGGCCGCGCGCTGGCGGCACTCGGCCGTACGTCGGAGGCCCTGCGCTCCTACCAGAGCGCGCTCGTCAGGCAGCCCGCTCCGGAGTACGCGCTCGCCCTCGGCGAGTTGTACGAGTCGCTGCGGCTGACCCCTGCCGCCCGGGCGCAGTACGACGTGCTGCGGGCCCGGGTGAAGCAGGAGGGGGTCAACGGCGTCAACGACGAACGGATCCTCGGCCTGTTCGAGGCGGACCACGGGGACGCGGATGAGGCGGTGGACCGCCTCCGGGCGGAGTTCAAGCGGCATGGGAGTCCTGAGGCGGCGGATGCGCTGGGCTGGGCGTTGCACCGGGCCGGTGAGGACGAGGAGGCCCTGAAGTACGCGACGCGGGCCACGGACAAGGGGCCGCGGATCGCCGCGTTCTCCTACCACCGGGGTGAGATCGAGCGTGACCTGGAGCGGTACGGGGCTGCTCGCCGGCACATCGGCGAGGCTCTCCTGCTCAACCCCTACTTCTCCCCGCTCCTGGCCCCGAAGGCGCGCGAGGCGCTGGACTCCCTGGGCGACCCCCCAGAGGGCGGACCCGCCGAAATGTACGCAGCAAAACCCCCAGAGCCCCCAACACCCCCTCCCACCACATCCCGCCCCACCCCCAAACCAACGGCACCCCGAAGCGGAACATCAACATCCCAACAATCCTGACCCCGTCCCGGCGCTCCGCGCCGGATCCCCCCCACCCACCCACCCGATCACCCCGCAGCACAGAAGTACGGGTAGGACCGCCGTGATGACGGGCGGGTGGGACGCGGATCCCGCTGCGGGGCAAAAGGGCGGGTGGGACAGGATCAACCCACCACCAGGGCCCATCACGCCCAGGACCGCGCCACGGGGCAAACGGGCGGGCGGGCGGGGAACATCCGGCGCGAAGCGGCGGGACAGGGACAGCCCCGTGACCACCGCAGACAACCGACGAACAGGACCCGACACGTCCAGGAGCGCGCTACCGGGCAAACGGGTGGGTGGGAAACATCCGGCGCGAAGCGGCGGGACAAGGGCAACCCCGTGACCACCGCAGACAACCGACGAACAGGGCCCGTCACGTCCAGGATCGCGCTGCCGGGTGAACGGGTGGGTGGGTGGGGGACATCCGGCGCGAAGCGGCGGGGCAGGGGGCACACCGCGGAGTGGGCGGAAGGGCCCCGCAGGCGGGGACTACAGCGCGGCTGTGCCGATCAAGGCATTGCGGGTCACCAGGGTCACGAGCTCCGCCTCCGGCAGGGACTCCGTGCCGGGAGGACGGCGGGGCAGAACCATGTAGCGGGTCTCCGCACTGGAGTCCCAGACCGTGACCTCCGTATCGGGCGCCAGGGAGAGCCCGAACTCCGCCAGCACCGCCCGCGGCTCCCGCACCACCCGCGACCGGTACGCCTCGCTCTTGTACCAACTGGGCGAAGGCCCAAGGAGCCGTACCGGATAGCAGGAGCAGAGCGTGCAGACGATGACGTTGTGCGTGCGGGCGGTGTTCTCCACCACCCGAAGACGCTGCGGCTGGACCCCGCCCGCCGCGTAACCCAGCTCCGCCACGGCAGCCGTACCGTCCGCGAGGAGCCGCTCCTTGAACGCGGGGTCCGTCCACGCCCGCGCCACCACCCGCGCCCCGTTCAGCGGGGACGATCCCGCGAGGAACGCGTCGAGGGCCTCGTCGAGGGCCGCCCCGGCGACGATCCCCCGCTCCTCCAACAGAGCTTCCAGGCCGCGTACTTGGCGGGAGATCGCCGCATCCGAGTGCGTACCGGACATCAGTTGCCCTCCGCTTCCGAGTAACTCTCCAGGTCCGAGTAACTCTCCGGTTCCAGGTAGCTCTCCCACAGGTCCAGCACCACCCCGTGTTCCCCCTCGCCCCACAGCTCCCGCGCCGCGAACCGCACCGCGTAGACCTGTTCCACCGGCGCGTCGCCCCGCCCCTGCGAGCTGACGTCCGCCAGCGGGTGGCGGCCCTCGGGTTCGATGACCACGCCCCGCTTGCCACGGGCGTACCGCGGCAGGCGGGTGTGGTGCGGCGGGTCATGGTGGACGGTGCGGACGCGGGCGCCCGCGGCGAACCGGTCGTCAGACGAGGGCATCCAGCTCACCCGCCGTCACGACACCCTTGCGCACCAGCAGCACCCGGATCGCGTGGAACCACCGCTCGTAGTACGAAGCCGCCAGGTACTCACCCGGCGGCATCGTCTCCACGGCGTCCCTGAACTCGTCCAGGTTGTAGACGCCTTCACGCACCAGCGCACTGTTGAGCGCGAAGACCCGCGCCTCCCAGTCCGCGTGGAAGGGCTCCGTGTCGTCGGTGGTGTCGATGGGCCCGAAGCCCGTCATCCCGCCGACGTCGTTGATCCTGGCCATGCCCGCACTCTAACCAGCGAGCGCCCGAAGCGGACCAGAAACAGAGCCCCCTCGGAGCTTCCCCGGAGCCCCTCAGAGGTTGCCCCGCTTCTCCTGCTCCCGCTCGATCGCCTCGAACAGCGCCTTGAAGTTGCCCTTGCCGAAGCCCATCGAGCCGTGCCGCTCGATCATCTCGAAGAAGACCGTCGGGCGGTCCTGGACCGGCTTGGTGAAGATCTGCAGGAGGTAGCCGTCCTCGTCACGGTCGACCAGGATCTTCAGCTCGCGCAGGGTGTCGACGGGGACGCGCGTCTCGCCCGCCCACTCCCCCAGCGTGTCGTAGTACGAGTCCGGGGTGTCCAGGAACTGGACTCCGGCCGCGCGCATGGTGCGTACGGACTCCACGATGTCGTTCGTGGCGAGCGCGATGTGCTGGACGCCCGCGCCGCCGTAGAACTCGAGGTACTCGTCGATCTGGGACTTCTTCTTGGCGATGGCCGGCTCGTTGATGGGGAACTTCACCTTGAGGGTGCCGTCCGCGACCACCTTCGACATCAGCGCGCTGTACTCGGTCGCGATGTCGTCGCCCACGAACTCCTTCATGTTCGTGAAGCCCATGACCTTGTTGTAGAAGGCGACCCACTCGTTCATCTTGCCGAGCTCGACGTTGCCGACGCAGTGGTCGATCGCCTGGAAGGTGCGCTTGGCGGGCGGCTCGACGATCGGCGAGGCGGCCCTGAAGCCGGGCAGGTAGGGGCCGTCGTAGCCGCTGCGGTCGACGAGCGTGTGGCGGGTCTTGCCGTACGTGGCGATGGCGGCGAGGACGACCGTGCCGTTCTCGTCCTTGACCTCGTAGGGCTCGGTGATGCCGCGGGCGCCGTGCTCGACGGCGTACGCGTACGCGGCGCGCGCGTCCGGCACCTCGATGGCGAGGTCGACGACGCCGTCGCCGTGCTCGGCGACGTGGCCCTCGACGAACTGGCCCCAGTCCGTGGAGGCCTTGATGACGGAGGTGAGCACGAAGCGGGCCGCGCCGTTGGTGAGGACGTACGAGGCGGTCTCACGGCTGCCGGTCTCCGGTCCCGCGTACGCCACGAGTTTCATGCCGAAGGCCGTGGAGTAGTAGTGGGCCGCCTGTTTGGCGTTGCCCACGGCGAAGACGACCGCGTCCATCCCCTTGACCGGGAAGGGATCTGCCTCGCGCGCGGTGTGGGGGGTGCCAGAGAGAACCGACGTGTGCTGGGTGTTCGCGGTAGCTGCCATGTCCGCAGGCTCCCGCCGTATCGCAAGGTGCGCAATAGTTTGCGTATTCAGTGGGCAATCTGCATAGCCGTAGGCCAGGATGGGCGGGCTATCTGTACATGATGACCACCTCGGGAGCGGAGCTGAGCGCACCATGACGATCGATCATCTGGACGGCAGGCTCATCGTGCTTCTCGCCCGCGAACCCCGCATCGGCGTCCTGGAGGCGTCCCGCAGACTCGGTGTCGCGCGCGGGACCGTGCAGGCCCGGATGGACCGCCTTCAGTCGAACGGAGTCATCCGCGGCTTCGGCCCGGAGGTCGACCCGGCGGCGCTGGGATACCCCGTCACCGCCTTCGCCACGCTGGAGATCAAACAGGGCCAGGGCGCGGACGTACGGGCACATTTGGCGACCGTCGCCGAGGTGCTCGAACTGCACACGATCACCGGTCACGGAGACATGCTGTGCCGTCTCGTGGCCCGTTCGAACGCGGATCTCCAACGTGTGATCGACCGGGTCGTGGGTTTTGATGGCATCGTCCGGGCCTCCACGGCGATCGTCATGGAGAACCCTGTTCCGCTGCGGATCATCCCGCTGGTCGAACAGGCGTCAGAAGACACCTGACGCGGGTAGATAGAAGAGCGAACAGCCGAACAGTCGAAACAGACCCGGCACCACAGGGCCGCACGACGCAGCACGCACGCGGGCGACGGGAGACTCCCGGCGCCGTCTGAACCGCGCCTGGGCAGGTGAGCAGTTCAGTGAACTTCTGGGACTACCTCGGCAACCGCCACCAGCAGTTGCTGACGGACGCGTACCAGCACGCCAGCGCAGTCTTCCAGTGCATGGTCGTGGCGACCGTCATCGGAGTACTGATCGGCGTCATCACGTACCGCAGCGAGTGGGCCGGCAACCTGGCCACGACCGCGACCTCCACCATTCTGACCATCCCGTCGCTCGCCATGATCGGTCTGCTGATCCCCATCGTGGGCCTGGGCGTCGCGCCGACGGTCATCGCCCTGACCCTCTACGGCCTGCTCCCCATCGTGCGCAACGCCATCGTCGGCCTGCGCGGCGTCGACCCCTCGCTGGTCGACGCGGCGAAGGGCATCGGGATGTCGCGTGCCGCACGCCTCGTCAGGGTGGAGCTGCCGCTCGCCTGGCCGCCGATCCTGACCGGCATCCGCGTCTCCACGCAGATGCTGATGGGCATCGCGGCCATCGCCGCGTACGCGTCGGGTCCGGGCCTCGGCAACGAGATCTTCCGCGGCATCGGCTCGCTCGGCAGCAAGAACGCGCTCAACCAGGTGCTCGCGGGCACGCTCGGCATCATCATCCTGGCCCTGCTCTTCGACGCCGCGTACGTCCTGATCGGCCGCCTGACCATTTCGAGGGGTATCCGTGTCTGAGACCACCGCGACTTCCACCGACGGGGCGACGGCCGGGGGCGCGGCGGCCCCGAACGCCACCACGGGCGCGACGATCGAGCTGGAGAACCTCACCAAGCGGTACGCGGGCAGCGGCGACGCCGCGGTGGACAGCGTCAGCATGGAGATCAAGGCGGGCGAGATCGTCATCCTCGTCGGCCCCTCGGGCTGCGGTAAGTCGACCACGCTGAAGATGATCAACCGGCTCATCGAGCCGACCAGCGGCCGCATCCGCATCGGCGGCGAGGACGTCACCGACATGGACCCGGTGAAGCTGCGCCGCAAGATCGGCTACGCGATCCAGTCGTCCGGGCTCTTCCCGCACATGACGGTCGCCCAGAACATCGCCCTCGTGCCGAGGATGATCGGCTGGGGGAAGACGAGGATCAAGTCCCGGGTCGAGGAGATGCTCGACCTCGTCGGGCTCGACCCGGCCGAGTTCCACGGCCGCTATCCGCGCCAGCTCTCCGGCGGCCAGCAGCAACGCGTCGGCGTGGCTCGGGCGCTGGCGGCCGACCCACCCGTCCTTCTGATGGACGAGCCGTTCGGTGCGGTCGACCCGATCACCCGCGACCACCTCCAGGACGAGCTGATCCGGCTCCAGCACGAGCTGCACAAGACGATCGTCTTCGTCACGCACGACTTCGACGAGGCCATCAAGCTCGGCGACCGCATCGCGGTCCTGCGGGAGCGCTCGCACATCGCGCAGTTCGACACCCCGGAAGCCATTCTCACCAACCCGGCGGACGACTTCGTCTCCGGTTTCGTGGGCGCGGGCGCGGCCCTGAAGCGGCTCAACCTCACCCGCGTACGCGACGTGGAGATCGCCGACTTCGCGACGGTGACCGTCGACGACCCGCTCCAGGACATCTTCGACCGGCTGCGGGCCAGCGGCACGAACGAACTGCTGCTCCTCGACAAGCGCGGCCGCCCCTACAAGTGGCTGCGGCGCGGCGACCTGATGCGCGCCAAGGGCTCGCTGGCCCGCGCTGGCACGCTCGTCCACGACACGGTCACCCGTGACGCCACCCTGCGTGACGCGCTCGAAGCGGTCCTCACGGACAACGCAGGGCGGGTCGCGGTCACCGGGCGGCGCGGCGAGTACACCGGCGTGGTGGACATGGAAACGCTGATGAACTCCGTGCACGAGATGCTGGAGGCCGACCGGCTCGACGCGGTGGAGCACCAGCACGAACTGCAGGAACAGCGCGCCCTGTTGACCCACCACGAGCAGGAGGGCGACGGAGGGGCGGCGAAGGCGTGAGCGGCATCCCCGGGAGCAACCCCCGGATCCCCGACCGCACACCGGCCCCCGAGGGCGGGCCCGGTCCACGGCCGGACGGCGAGCACGAGGTCAAGGGCCACCTCTTCCGCGACACGGGCGAGGCGGAGCCGGAGCCGCCGCCCTCGGCGGGGGCTGTGGCCACGGGCCGGACGCGGCGGATCGGCTGGCAGAAGCTCACCGTCCTGCCCGCCTTCCTCGCCCTCATCCTGCTGCTCACCTGGTGGTGGTTCGAGCAGGCCGACCTGGACGCGATCAGCAAGAACGCCCTCGCGGACGGCAACGTCTGGCTCAGGCTCCGCCAGCACATCCAGCTGACGGTGATCTCCACCTTCTTCGTGCTGATCATCGCGATCCCGCTGGGCATCCTGCTGACCCGCAAGAAGCTCCGCAAGGCGGCGCCGGGCGCGATGGCCCTGGCGAACATCGGCCAGGCGACGCCGGCGATCGGCCTCCTCGCCCTGCTGGTGATCTGGATCGGCATCGGCGAGAAGGCGGCCCTGATCGGCATCATCATCTACGCCGTCCTGCCGGTCCTCTCCAACACGATCGCGGGCCTGAACGCCAACGACCCGACCCTCCTGGAGGCCGCGCGCGGCATCGGCATGTCGTCCTGGGGAGTCCTCGGCAAGGTCGAGCTCCCGCTGGCCGTGCCGCTGATCCTAGCGGGGGTGCGCACCGCGCTCGTGCTGAACGTCGGCACGGCGACGCTCGCCACCTTCGGCGGTGGCGGCGGGCTCGGCGACCTCATCACCACCGGGATCACCAACCAGCGGATGCCGGTGCTCATGCTCGGCTCGATCCTGACGATCGCGCTCGCGCTCCTGGTGGACTGGCTGGCCTCGCTGGCCGAACTGGTCCTGCGTCCACGCGGGTTGGAGGTCGGCTCATGAGGCTCACGGTGCGTACGGCGGCGGTCGGTGTGGTGGGCGGTGCCCTGCTCGTGGGCTGCGGTCTCACCAGCGGCAGCCCGATGGTGGACGACGTGAAGCCGGGCACGATCGGCAGGGGGCAGCCCCTGAAGGGCGTCGACCTCACCGTCACGTCGAAGGAGTTCACCGAGCAGCTGGTCCTCGGCGCGATCATGGGCATCGCCTTCGAGGCGGCGGGCGCGGACGTCCTCGACCGGACGGGCATCCAGGGCTCGATCGGCGCGCGCGAGGCGGTCAAGGGCGGTGACGCGGATGCCATGTACGAGTACACGGGCACCGCCTGGATCACGTACCTGGGCAACTCCGATCCCATCGACGACCCGCGGAAGCAGTGGGAGGCGGTGCGCAAGGCGGACGCGAAGAACGGCGTCAGCTGGCTGCCGCCCGCCGAGCTCAACAACACGTACGCGCTGGCCATCAACCAGAAGAACGAGGCCAAGTACAAGCCGAAGACACTCTCCGACGTGGCGGCCCTGTCGAAGAAGGACCCGAAGGCGGTCACGCTGTGCGTGGAGAGCGAGTTCTCCTCGCGCGAGGACGGCCTGCCGGGCATGCAGAAGGAGTACGGGATGAAGATCCCCAACTCCAGCATCACCAAGATGGACACCGGGATCATCTACACCCAGGTGTCCAAGGGGTCGTGCACGTTCGGCGAGGTCTTCACCACCGACGGCCGCATCAAGGCGATGAAGCTGTCGGTGATGGCGGACGACAAGCACTTCTTCCCCAACTACAACGTCGCCCCGGAGATCAACAGCAAGGCGCTCAAGGAGCACCCGAAGATCGCGGAGGTCCTGGACCCCATCACGAAGAAGCTGAACAACACGGTGGCCCAGGAGCTGAACTCCAAGGTGGATGTGGAGGGTCAGGATCCGCATGAGGTGGCGCTGGACTGGATGGTGCAGGAGGGCTTCGTGAAGGAGGGGTAGCGCCGCCTGGCGGGGCGTCATCCGGAGTCGCAGCCTCCAGAAGTTACAAAGACTCCGTTGCAAAGAAGGTGTTGCAACGGAGTCTTTGCATGTCTACGGTTGAGCCATGACGGACGGCACGACGGAACCAGAGGCCCACAAGGTCCACACCCTCACCCCACACTCGCTGCGGGGACTCGCGCATCCGCTGCGCATGGCGCTGCTCAAGTCGCTGCGGAAGGACGGTCCCGCCACCGCCTCCCAACTGGCCGCCCGCCTGGGCGAGTCCAGCGGCGCGACGAGCTATCACCTGCGCCAGCTCGCGGCGCACGGCTTCGTCGAGGACGCCCCCGGGCGGGGCAAGGGCCGCGAGCGCTGGTGGCAGGCGGCGCACCAGGGGACGCGCCTCGACGAGGGGCTCATGAACGACCCGGACCCCACGGTGCGCGGCGCGGTCAGCGTCTACCTCCACGAGGTCGCGACGTTCCACGCCGCCGAGGTCTCCACCTGGATCGGCACCCAGCACGACTGGTCCGCGGAGTGGATCGAGAGCTCCGACCTCAGCGACTACACCCTGCGCCTGACGCCCGAGCTCACCGCCGAGCTGGCCGGAAAGATCGACCGCCTCATCGAGAGCTATCGCCCCCTGGCGGTCGATGACGACACCCCGGGCTCCGCCAAGGTCCGCCTGCACACCCACGTCTTCCCGACGCACCCCACCGAGTGAGAGAGGCCCCGGCCATGCACCCGGACATCCATCTGCGCCTGCACCACACCCGCGCCGCCGAACTCCACCGCGCGGCACCCTTACAGCAGCGCCGGCCCCGGCTCCGTACTCAACTGGGCTGGGCCCTGGTCGAGTTGGGCCTGCGCCTGGTCAGCAGCTCGGGACCTTCCCGCCTCGGTCCAGGGCACGCAGCGCGTCGACCGTGCCCTTCAGTGTCGTGACCGGGATCAGCCGCAGGCCCTTCGGCAGCTCCGCCTGAGCGTCCGAGCACTCGTCCTCCGGGACCAGGAAGACGCTCGCGCCGTCCCGCCTGGCGGCCTGTGTCTTCATCGAGACACCGCCGACCGGGCCGACCTCGCCGTCGGCGGAGATGGTGCCGGTGCCCGCGATCTTCCGGCCGCCCGTGAGGTCGCCGCCGCTGCCGTTGCCGTCGATCAGGTCGATGATGCCGAGCGAGAGGAAGAGGCCCGCGCTGGGGCCGCCGATCTTGCCGAGGTCGACCTTCACCTTCACCTTGCCGGTGCCGTCCACGCCGTTCGCGTCGAGGTAGGAGAGCGCCGCCTTGGTGGCCGTGTCCTGCGATTCCCTCATGTCGCCGAGGTTGTGCTTCTCGACTTCCTTCACGTTGTTGCCCGTGGGGTACACCGAGTCCTTGGGCATCACGGAACGGTCCGTACGGAACCAGCCGTCCAGCACGTCGCCCAGACTCGCGTCCATGTCGGGCCCCGTGGCCACGATCGTCGTCATCCGCAGCTGCCCCTTCGGCTCACGGGTGGGCGCCCCGGTGATCGTGATGACCGGCTTGCCCCCGCTCTCGCCGAGCACGTCCGCCGTCGTGCCCGGCTGGGCCACGGCGAACGGCAGCGGCGCGAGGCAGGCGACGGCGAGCAGGGCGACCACGGGGGCGGCACAGACGGCGAGGGCCTTGGGGCGCGTGAGGCGAGAGAGGGAGAACACGGGATCAATCTAACGTGACCGGTTCCGTGAGCGGATCAGCGGACAGGGCTCACCGCAAGGCGTCGGCGACCTCCCGGGCCGCGTCCACCACCCGCGGCCCCACCCGCTCCGGCACGGAGTCCGACAGCATGACGACCCCCACGCTCCCCTCGATCCCGGTGACCCCCACCAGCGGGGCGGCGGCCCCGCTCGCGCCGGCCTCCAGCTCGCCGTGGGTCAGCGCGTAGCCGGGGTCGGTGGCGAGCCCCTGCCGGGCGGCGAGGATGGCGCGGCCGGCGGCGCCCCGGTCGAGGGGGTGCCGGAAGCCGGTCCGGTAGGCGACGTGGTAATCCGTCCAGGTCGGCTCGACGACGGCCACCGCGAGGGCCTCGGTGCCGTCGACCAGCGTCAGATGCGCGGTGGCCCCTATGTCCTCGGCGAGGGAACGGAGAGCGGGCAGCGCGGCCTCACGCACCAGCGGATGCACCTGGCGGCCCAGGCGGAGCACCCCGAGGCCGACCCTGGCCCGGCCGCCGAGGTCACGGCGGACCAGGGCATGCTGCTCCAGCGTGGCGAGGAGGCGGTACACCACGGTGCGGTTCACACCGAGCTTGTTCGACAGCTCGGTGACGGTGAGCCCGTGATCGGTGTCGGCCAACAACTTGAGGACACGCAGTCCTCGGTCGAGGGTCTGGGAAGTCTCCGCGGTCACGACGCCCACTCCTTAGGTGAGGGTCGACGGCCCCTTTACGCGGCGGTTGCGTCGCCGGTCCCGTGGGCGACGCGCGTCAGAGGCCGCCGGTCGGAACTCCGGCTGCGCTCCGCGGCGGCGCTGCCACGGGGCGTGTACGTTGCGGGGACATTAGCGAGGCCGTCCCGCTCAGCGGAAGACTCCGTCCAGAATCCGGGCACGAGACCGGTTGTTAGGGGCGCAATGCCCCATACGCGGGGGACGCCGACGGAGGTGTGCACGACTCCCGCACACGGAACCCACCCCTCCTCCCGTAACGGAGCCCGCACGCTCACTTCCTGCGGGTGGTCACGTCGTGCGGGGTCACGTCACGCGGGTGTCACGTCACGCGGGTGGTCACTTCATGCGGGTGGTCACTTCATGCGGGTGGCCCACTCGCCGACCTTCGCGATCCGCTGCCGCAGCTGCCCGGCGGTGGCCTCCGCGCTCGGCGGCCCGCCGCAGGTGCGGCGCAGCTCGGTGTGGATCACGCCGTGCGGCTTCCCGCTCTGGTGGGAGTACGCGCCGACCATCGTGTTGAGCTGCTTGCGCAGTTCGAGCATCTCCTTGTGGGAGACCACGGGCCGCCGCTCGGCGGGCAGTTCGAGGAGATCGGCCTCGTCGTCGGGCCGCTTCTTGCTGTGCGCGATCTGCCGGGCCTGCCGCTTCTGGAGCAGCATCTGCACCTGGTCGGGTTCGAGGAGCCCGGGGATACCGAGGTAGTCCTGCTCCTCCTCGCTGCCCGGGTGGGCCTGCATGCCGAACTCGGCGCCGTCGAAGAGCACGCGGTCGAACACGGCATCGGATTCGAGGGCCTCGAAGGAGAACTGCTCCTGCTCTCCGGTGTCCTCGTCCTCCTCCTTGTTCGCCTCGTCCATCTCCTTCTCGGACTCGGCGTAGGGGTCCTCCTCGCCCTCCTTCTTCGGCTTGTCGAGGACGTGGTCGCGCTCGACCTCCATCTCGTTGGCGTGGCCGAGGAGGTCGGGGACGGTGGGCAGGAAGACCGACGCGGTCTCGCCGCGCCGCCGGGACCGCACGAAGCGTCCGACGGCCTGGGCGAAGAAGAGCGGCGTCGAGATCGTGGTCGCGTACACCCCCACCGCGAGGCGCGGCACGTCGACGCCCTCGGACACCATGCGGACCGCGACCATCCACCGGTCGTTGCTCGCGGTGAAGTCGTCGATCCGCTTCGAGGCGCCCGTGTCGTCGGAGAGGACGACGGTGGCCTTCTCCCCCGTGAGCTCGCGGATCAGCTTGGCGTAGGAGCGGGCGGAGTCCTGGTCGGAGGCGATGACGAGCCCACCGGCGTCCGGAATGGCCTTCCTGACCTCGGTGAGCCGCTGGTCGGCGGCCTTGAGGACGTTCGGCATCCACTCGCCGCGCGCGTCCAGGGCCGTCCGCCAGGCCTGCGAGATGGCGTCCTTGGTCATCGGCTCGCCGAGCCGGGCGGCGATCTCGTCGCCGGCCTTCGTGCGCCAGCGCATGTTGCCGGAGTAGGAGAGGAAGATGACGGGCCGCACGACGCCGTCGCCGAGCGCGCTCCCGTATCCGTACGTGTAGTCGGCGGCCGACCGCCGGATGCCGTCGTTCCCCTCCTCGTACGCGACGAAGGGGATCGGGTTCGTGTCGGACCGGAACGGCGTACCGGTGAGCGCGAGCCGCCGCGTGGCGGGCTCGAACGCCTCCAGGCAGGCCTCGCCCCACGACTTCGAGTCACCGGCGTGGTGGATCTCGTCGAGGATCACCAGAGTCTTGCGCTGCTCGACGCGGTTGCGGTGCAGCATCGGCCGCACGCCGACACCGGCATACGTGATGGCGACGCCCTGGTACTCCTTGCTGAGCGGGCCCGCGCTGTACTCCGGGTCCAGCTTGATCCCTATGCGGGCCGCGGCCTCCGCCCACTGCTTCTTCAGGTGCTCGGTCGGCGCGACCACCGTCACCTGCTGCACGACGTGGTGGTGCAGCAGCCAGGACGCGAGCGTCAGCGCGAACGTCGTCTTGCCTGCGCCGGGTGTCGCGACGGCCAGGAAGTCACGCGGCTGCTCCTGGAGGTACCGCTCCATCGCCCCCTGCTGCCAGGCGCGCAGCTTGTTGGCGGTGCCCCAGGGGGCGCGGCCGGGGAAGGCGGGAGAGAGGTGGTGCGATGCGGAGTTGGCGGCGGTGGTAGTCACGGTCTCCGGTTTGACGCTCGGGTACGGACGACAAAGCGCGTACGAGTACGTACGACAACCGGGCCACCCTACCGGTGCCGGTTGACGCGTCGCGGCGAACGGCACGGGGCCCGGGACGGGTGCGACCCGTCTCACACCGGCCCCTCAGGCGCCACGCTCCTTCAGCCGCGTCCCCACCCACGCCCCCACCAGCGCGACCGCCGCCATCGGCAGGAACACGACGACGAAAGCCCCCGGATGGGATCCGCTCGCCTCGCCCGCGGCGTGCCCCGCGCCCACCGTGCCGCCGCCGAGCGCGGCGAACGCGGCGCCTCCGACGGCCAGGAGCAGGGCGTTGGAGAGGCCGTCGGAGATCTGCAGGGCGGCGGAGTTGGTGCCCGCGTCCTCGGGCGGCGAGAGCCGCAGCAGCAGGACGCTGGTGGACCCGATGACCGTGCCCATGCCGAGGCAGCCGAAGGCCCAGGCCACCGCGACGATCCACACCGGGACGGCGTCGATCAGGACCGTGGGCGCGGTGGCGATGGCGGCGGCGACCAGGAGCATCCCGACGACCGTGAGCCGGGTCCGGTGCGGCTCCATGGCCGGCCGCGACTGTACGAACGAGCCGAGCGCCCAGGTCGCACCGCCCACGGCGAGCGAGAGTCCCGCCATGGTCGGCGAGAGCCCGCGTTGGGTGACGAGCATCAGCGGTACGAAGGATTCCGCGGCGATGAACGATCCGGCGGCGATACCGCGCAGCAGCACCACGGAGGGCAGGCCGTGCGAGGCCCGGTAGGTGCCGCGCGGCAGCAGACCCAGGACGGCGGGCACGAGCACGGCCGCGCCGAGCACGGCGGGCAGCAGCGAGAGCCAGGACCGATCCTGACCGGCGTACTGGAGGAGCCCGGCGCCCATCGAGATCCCGAGCGCGAGCCGGATGCGGCGCCGGTCGAAGGGACCGACGGGCACATCGGAGTCGACAGGACCGGCGGCCATGCGCCGGATCTGCGGCAGGGCGAGCGCGAGCGGCGCCGCGACGAGCACCGGGATTCCGAGGAAGACCCACCGCCACCCCAGGTGCTCGGTGACGGTCCCGGAGACCAGCGGCCCGACCACGGACGGCACGACCCAGCTGGCCGCGAACGCCGCGAGGATGGACGGGCGCAGGTGCTCCGGGTAGGCGCGACTGACGACGACGTACAGCGCGACGATGACGAGCCCGCCGCCGAGCCCCTGCACGGCACGGCCCAGGATGAACATCCACATAGCCTGGGCGGTCCCGGACAGGACCAGGCCCGCAGCGAAGCCGCCGATGCCGGTGGCGAGGGGGCCCATGGGCCCGCGCCGGTCGGCCCACTGCCCGGAGAGCACCATGCCGAAGAGGCTGGTCGTGAAGTACGCGGAGAAGGCGAAGGCGTAGAGGGAGACGCCGTCCAGCTCACGGGCCGCCACCGGCATCGCGGTCCCGACGGCGGTCGCCTCGAAGGCGATGAGCAGCACCACGGAGACGATGCCGAAGCTGAGCGCGCGATAGGGGGCGCGCAGGATTCCGCCCTGGAGCTCGGACGGCGGGACTATCGGGGCGGCAGCGACTTCGGCGTCGCGTGGTTCCAGGGCGGTCATGCCCGCCAGCGTAAGGGGCGTGACGGGCTTTGACCCCTGTCCGGGGGCGGTGGCCCTCTGGTCCCTTGGTCGTACGTCTCCGGCTCGCTCCGGGTCCGTCAGCTCCCGGACGTGTACGCCACGAAGTCGCCCCATGCGGCGGGGGCGAGGCAAGTTGGGGGCCCTGGGGGTTCTTGGAATCGCGGAGGTGGATG
This sequence comes from Streptomyces sp. NPDC032198, assembly GCF_040636975.1. Classification (NCBI taxonomy): domain Bacteria; kingdom Bacillati; phylum Actinomycetota; class Actinomycetes; order Kitasatosporales; family Streptomycetaceae; genus Streptomyces; species Streptomyces sp. NPDC032198. The sequence goes on from NZ_JBEZVL010000009.1 coordinate 309,969, forward strand.
GTGGCGGGGGTGGTGGCGGGGGTGGTGGCGATCTCGACGCAATCGTTCTCGCACCGTCCGCCACGGCCTGGCTGGAGCGCGGCATCACCCAGGAAGCAGTGCGCCGCACGCTCACCGCAGCGCTCCCCACCACCCCGACCGAGCGCACGCTGCTCCACCGTGACCACGGCTTCGAGACGATCGCGCGCTGCACGGGGCAACCCACGCTCTTCCTCGGACCCCGTCCCCCTGAATCATGAACGCGGTATGGCAGTCCCGTTGCGGCACCCGTAGATCCCTTGAGTGAAGCCGCCGGTCACGGCTACGTTCGAGGAGTCAGGTCGACGACTTGGCCGTGTGCCCGAGTGGCTTAGGGGCTGGCCTGCAAAGCCAGTTACGCGGGTTCGATTCCCGCCACGGCCTCGGCGAGCAAGAGATCAAGGGGTGGTCCCGTCCGGGGCCACCCCTTCGTCCTGGGCCCATAAGACCGAATAGCCCCAACTGCACAGTCACGTAACAGAGTTCACTCCCGCCACCACTCCCCCACATACTCCGAGGGCAGCACTTCAGCACCTCGACTCCAGGGGGAGAATTGCGTATCCACGCGAAGAGAGCGTGCGCGGCCACCATCGCCACGGCAGCCGCCGTGGCCCTCGCGGCGGGCATGACCGGCCCGGCGTCGGCGAAGGTGGACCGCGCCGCCACGGCAGCCGGTGAGGCGTTCACGCCCTCCGCGGCGGCCAAGCACCGCCTCACGCTCATCACCGGCGACCGCGTAACCGTCGACTCCACCGGCCGCCTCGCCGCATTCGAACGGGGCGCGGGGCGCGAGCGCATACCCGTACAGACGCACCGCACGTCCTCGGGCCACACGCTGGTGGTCCCGGCCGACGCTCGGCGCCTGATAACCACCGGGAAAATCGATCAACGTCTGTTCGACGTGACCGAGTTGAACAAGAAGGCGAATCGCGCCGCCCAGCGCAAGGGCATCAAGCTGATCGTCGGCTACGAGGGCGACGCGGACGCCGCCGCCATCAGGCAGGACGTCCGTGCCGTCGGCGGCACGACAGTCCGCCGCGGCCTGAAGACCCTGAACGCCGACGCCATCACGACACCCACGCGGGACGCCGCCGCCCTGTGGGACGCCGTGACCCGGAAGCAGGACACCGCCTCCGGCATCAGCCGCGTCTGGCTGGACGGCACCCGGAAGGTGAACCTCGACAAGAGCGTCCCGCAGATCGGCGCCGACAAGGCGTGGGAAGCCGGGTTCGACGGCAAGGGCGTCAAGATCGCCGTCCTGGACACCGGCGTCGACGCCACCCACCCCGACCTCAAGGGCCGGATCGCGGCCGAGAAGAACTTCACGCCCGCCGCCGACGCCAAGGACCACTACGGCCACGGCACGCACGTCGCATCGACCAGCGCCGGCACCGGCGCGAAGTCCGGCGGCACGCTCAAGGGAGTGGCCCCCGGCGCCGAGCTCCTGAACGGCAAGGTCCTGGACGACGAGGGCTCGGGAGAAGACTCCGGAATCCTGGCGGGCATGGACTGGGCGGCGGCCCAAGGCGCCGACATCGTCAACCTCAGCCTCGGCGGCGGTGACGAGCCCGGCATGGACCCGCTGGAAGCCGCCGTGAACAAGCTCTCCAAGGACAAGGGAATCCTCTTCGCCGTCTCGGCGGGCAACGACGGCGGCCCCGGCACGATCGGCTCACCCGGCAGCGCGGACGCGGCCCTCACCGTCGGCGCGGTCGACGGCGCCGACAAGCTCGCCGAGTTCTCCAGCCAGGGACCGCGCAACACGGACGGTGCGATCAAACCCGACGTGACGGCGCCCGGCGTCGACATCACGGCCGCCGCCGCGCCCGGCAGTGTCATCGAGAAGGAGGTCGGCCAGCAGCCCGACGGCTATCTGACGATCTCCGGGACGTCGATGGCGGCCCCGCACGTGGCGGGCGCCGCCGCCCTGTTGAAGCAGCAGCACCCGGACTGGAAGTCGGCTGAGCTCAAGGGCGTGCTGATGTCGTCCACGAAGGGCGGCAACTACGCGCCCTATCAGCAGGGTTCGGGACGTATCGCCGTCGACAAGGCCATCGGGCAGACGGTGATCGCGGAGCCCGTATCCCTCAACTACGGCACACAGCAGTGGCCGCACACCGATGACAAGCCGGTCACCAAGAAGGTCACCTACCGCAACCTCGGCGACAAGGACGTCACCCTCGACCTCGCGGTGGCGGCCACGAACCCGAAGGGCGCCCCGGCACCGTCCGGACTCTTCACGCTGGGCGCGAAGACGGTCGAGGTCCCCGCCCGCTCCACGGCCGCGGTCGACCTGACGGCCGACACCAAGCCGGGCGGGGCGGTCGACGGCACGTACTCGGCGTACGTCGTCGCGACCGGCGGCGGCCAGTCCGTGCGCACGGCAGCCGTGGTCGAGCGTGAGGTCGAGCGGTACGACGTCACCCTGAAGACGATCGGCCGCGACGGACGGCCCGCGCCGCACTACGAGCCGATGTTCTCGGCGATCACCGGGGCCGACAAGGGCCTCAACCTCTTCCCGTACGACACGTCCGGCACCGCCAAGGTACGGGTGGCCAAGGGCAGTTACCTCATGGACTGGTCGATCTACGTCGACCCGGACGACAGCGACAAGGGCACCGACTGGCTCGTCCAGCCGAAGCTGACCGTCGACAAGAAGATGACGGTGACGCTCGATGCCCGCAAGGCGAAGCCGGTGGACATCGACGTCGCGGTGCCCGGCACGAAGCTGATCGCCGCGGACCCCCGCTACACCTACGAGGGTTACGAGTCAGGTCCGATGACCGACTCCTTCAAGAGCCTGCGCACCGCGCACCTGGGCCCGGAGGTCCCCGAAGGGCTCGGCCAGCAGTGGCTCGGGACCTGGACGAAGGGCGCGGACACGCAGTACGACATGCTGATCGGCGGCAAGGTCAAGAAGCTCGCGACCGGCTACACCAAGCATCTCGGGCCCGACGACTTCGCCACGGTGAAGGTCGGCATGGGGGCTTCGGCCGCAAGCCGCAAGGGTTCGCTGTCCCCCGCCGGATATCTCCCGGAGGCGGGCGGCATCTCGCGGATCATGCCGGAGCAGAAGCTGCCGCGCACCCGGACGCTGCACCTGTCGGCGCTCGGCGCGACGAAGTGGGGCATCGGCTTCGAGCAGTACGGCGACAACGACGAGGAGGGCGACCCGGTCCTGGAGGGCGCCTGGGCGATCTCCCCGCCGCAGACCTTCAAGGCGGGGCAGACGTACGGGAAGACGTTCAACACCGGCGTCTTCGGCCCAGCTCTCGGCGGCTCCGGCACGGGCGTCTTCCGTAAGGGCGACGAGCTGGGAGGCCGCATCCCCGTCATGGCGGACGGGAAGGGTCATGCGGGCTGGTCCAGTTACGCGTCGGCGAAGTCCACGCTGTACCGCGACGGCACGAAGATCGCAGAGAACGACGACCCGGTGACCGGGGCCGAGACGTTCAAGATCCCTCCGGGTGACGCCGAGTACCGGCTGACGGCATCCGCCAAGCGCAGCGGGAAGGTCGCGCGGGCGACGTCACGGGTGGACGCGAGTTGGACGTTCCGCTCGGCGCGGGTACAGAGCGCCCAACTCCCGGCCTCCACCGTGCGATTCGCGCCGAAGGTGGCGCTGGACAGCACGGCTCCGGCGGGCCGGACCCAGTCCGTACCGGTGAAGGTGCAGGGCTCGGCGGCGAGTGCGGGGAACCTCAAGTCCCTCGCTGTGTACGTGTCTTACGACTACGGGCAGAGCTGGAAGAAGGTCACCGTCAGCGGCGGCAGGGTCAAGGTCAAGACCCCGCGCGCGGGCAAGGCCGTCTCGTTCCACGCGAAGATCACGGACAAGGACGGCAACAAGTCCACCGTTTCGATCTACGACGCGTACTTCGGGAAGTAGCGCGGCCTGACCGGGCGGCTCGCCGGGACGCTCCGTTCCGGTGGGCCGCCAGGTGGTGGCGGCCCGGCCCGCTAGACCCGCGCCTCGTCCAGCCCCGCGAGGATCGCGTCCACCGTCTCGTCGACCGTCAGGTCGCTGCTGTCGAGCCAGAGGCCGAGCCTCGGGGTCGTGGACCGGAACCCCGCGTCCAGGTCCTGTACGGTCCACGCGCCGTAGCCGGTCTTCCCGCGACCGGCCTCCCTCGCCTCGACCGCGTCCGGCCTCGGGGCGAGCACCACGACGTGTACGGGGCGCGTACGCAGCAGGTCCACGTACGTCTTCAACTCCTCGCCCAGGATGACGTCCTGGACGACCGCGACGAAGCCCGCCGACGCGTACGCGTCCGCGGTCGAGGCCGACAGGCCGTAGCGCAGCCGGAGTTGGGCCGCCGCCTCGTCCGATGCGCCAGGCTCGTACTCCTGGCCGCCCGACACGATCATCCGGCGGAAGACGTCGCCCCGCACGTGCGCCGCGCGCGGCAGCCGCTCGGCCAGGGCCTGCGCCACCGTGGACTTGCCCGAGGCCATGATGCCGGTGATGACGACGACACCGGCCAAGGGTGCCGTCACGTCGCGACCGCCGCCTGGGGGCGGATCGGGAGGCGGTTGACCGGGCGTCCGGTGGCCGCCCGTACGGCTGAGGCGACCGCGGCCGGGGTCGTCACGACCGGTACCGCGCTCGCCGCCTTCGCGCCGAAGGGGGCGACCACGTCGCGCTCCTCGACCAGCTTCACGATGCGAATGTCCGGGGTGTCCAGGGCCGTTGGCAGGGCGTAGCCCGTCAGGTCCGGGTGGCGGACCAGGCCGCGTGGCGTACGGAGGTTCTCCGTCAGCGCCGCGCCGACTCCCTGTGTCACGCCCGCCTCGATACGCACCCTCAGCTGGGTCGGGTTCAGGATGCGGCCCACGTCTTGCGCGACCGCGAGTTCCACCACCCGCACCGAACCGATCTCGATGTCCACGTCCACCACCGCGCGGATCGCGCAGAACGCCATGCCCACGAAGGCATCGCCCTGCCCCGCCTCGTCGAGGGGTTCGGTGGGGTGGGGGCGGCACTGGGCCGTGGCCCAGAGCTCCTTGCCGTCCATCGCCTCCGTCACCGTCGTGCTCAGCACCCCGTCGTACGAGGTGATCTTGCCGTCGGTGATCTGGAGGAGCTCCGTGGACATCCCGAACTTGTGGGCCAGGGGCTGCAGGAGCTGGGTGCGGACCATCTTCGCCGCGCGCTCCACTGCCCCGCCCGATACCCACGTGTGGCGGCCGTGGCAGCTCGGTCCCGCCGGGGGCTGGTCCGTGTCGACGGGGGCCACGCGGACGTCGTCGATGCCGAGCGTCTCCTGGACGATCTGGCGGGCGAGCGTGGTGAAACCCTGGCCCGTCTCGACCGCCGCGCAGATCACCGTCGCGATGCCGTCATGGACCTTCACCGTGGCCGTGGAGACCTCGTCCGTGCCCTCCGCGCCCAGGAGTTGGACCATCCCGAGGCCATAGCCGACGCCCCGGCGCACCGCGGCCGGTTCGCCCGCGCCCTCGGGCCCGCCGGGCAGCAGCCACTCGTCCTCGGGGGTGTCCTTGGGCAGCTCGGGAAGGGGGAAGTCCCGTACGGCGCCGAGGAGTTCGGCGACCGGGGCCGGGCAGGTCACCGTCTGTCCGGTGGGCAGGATGTCGCCGGTGGCCATCGCGTTGCGCAGCCGCACCTCGGCCGGGTCGATGCCCAGCTTCTTGGCGATCTTGTCCATCTGAGCCTCGTACGCCGCGCACACCTGCATGGCGCCCTCGCCCCGGACATGCCCGGACGGCGGGTTGTTCGTGCGGACCGCCCAGCCCTCGATGAAGGCGTTCGGGACCACGTACGGACCGCAGGCGAAGGAGACGGCCGCGGCGAGCGCGTCCGACGACGTGTCCGCGTACGCGCCCGCGTCGAGCAGGACCTGCGCCTCGACCTTCACCAACTTGCCCTCGGCGTCCGCGTGATGGCGGTAGCGAAGGAGCGTCGGGTGGCGATGGGCGTGGCCCAGGAAGGATTCCTCGCGGGTCGCGGTCAGCTTCACCGGGCAGCCCGTGGTGAGGGCGAGCAGGCCGAGCGGCAGGTGGAAGCTGGCGTCCTCGCGGTCGGCGGTGGCACCGGGGACGCCGGTCACGACGACCTTCACGATGCCCGGGTCGATGCCGTAACAGGACGCGGCCATGTCGCGGTCGGTGTGCGGGTCGGTGGAGGCGATGTACAGCTCCACTCCCCCGTCGGGACGCGGCACCGCGAGACCGGCCTCCGCGCCGATCGGCGCCGGGTCCTGGCGGCCGATGCGGTAGAGCCCCTCGACGACGAGCTCGCCCGCCGCCTCCGGGTCGCCGTGCCGCAGCGGGATGTGCCGGATCAAGTTGCCGTCGGGGTGCAGGGGTTCGGCCGCGAAGGCCTTCTCCGGGTCGGTGACCGGGTCCATCAGTTCGTACTCGACGAAGATGGCCGCGGCGGCCATCCGCGCCGTGTCGGGGTGGTCGGCGGCCACGGCGGCGATGGGCTCGCCGTGGTGGCGTACGACATCGGAGGCGAAGACCGGGCGGTCCGGGGTCTTGCGGCCGTGCAGGGCCTCACCGGGCACGTCCTCGTGCGTGACGACGGACCGCACGCCCGGCATCTCGCGCGCCTGGGAGGTGTCGATGGAGACGATGCGCGCGTGCGCGTGCGGTGAGCGCAGGACGGCCGCCCACAGCAGCCCCTCCGCCCACAGGTCGGACGCGTACGGGAACGTGCCCTCCGTCTTGGCGCGCGACTCGGCGGACGGCAGCGAGGAGCCGATGCCGTGCGGCAGCGGCTCGGGGCCGGGCTGCGGCTCCACTGCGGTCGCGGTGTTCCCGTTCCCCGCGGCTTCGCTGCTCACGCCTGGCCTCCGTCCTGGCCGTACGGCCCTTCGTACGTTCCGTCCTGCGCCGCCGGGTTGATCCCTCCGGCGCCGGGCCCCGCCTGGTGCGGAATGCGGGCCTCGCCCGCCTGGTCGTCCCGCGCCGAAGGCTCGGCGGCCGCGGCGGACGCCTCGCGCTCGGCGACCACCTCCTGGACGGCGTCGAGCACACCCCGGTAGCCGGAGCAGCGGCAGAGGTTGCCGCACAGGGCGCGGCGGGTCTCCAGGTCGGACGGGGCGGGGTTGCCTTCGAGCAGGTCGTGCACGGTCATCGCCATGCCGGGCACGCAGAAGCCGCACTGGACGGCACCGCAGGCCGCGAGCGCCCGCTGTACGTCGGAGGGCCTGCCGTCGACGGCGAGGCCCTCGACGGTGCGCACCTCGCTCCCGGCGGCGGTGGCCGCGGGCACCAGGCAGGAGGCGACGAGACGGCCGTCCACCTGGACGTTGCAGGCACCGCACTCACCCTGCGAGCAGCCGTCCTTGGCGCCCGCGAGGCCAAGGCGCTCGCGCAGAACGTAGAGGAGGGACTCGCCGATCCAGGCGTCGGTGACGGGGCGGTCGGCGCCGTTGACGCGCAGGACGTACGAGCAGAGGGGGTGTTCGTCGGAGAGGGCGGTGGCGGTGGGGGCCGCGTCGGGGTCGGGGTCGGCTTCAGCTTCGGGGTCGGCTTCAGCCTCGGCTTCGGCCTCCGTCTCGGCCTCGGTTTCGGCGTCCGCTTCGGCCTCGGGGCTCTCGTCGACGGGGGCGGCCTCGGCTTCGGGCTCCGGCGCCGCTTCAGGCTCGGGCTCCGGTTCCGGCTCTGCCACGGCGTCGGGCGCCTCGGACACCTCGGGCGCCACGATCTCCTCGGGCACCACATGCATCTCGGGAGCCACCGGTGCCGTCGGGACGAACGCCTCCGGGGGCACCACGGGCTCGTGGTGCTGCTGCGGGTCGGCGTGCCCGGCGTACTGCTGCGCGTGCGCCTGCGGGTCGGCGTGCGGCTGCGCATGCGGCTCGGCGTACGGCTGCTGGGCCGGCTCCGACCACGGCGCACCCGCGCCCGCGCCACCGGTCGCCCACGGCGCCGCGGCGCCGCCGGGCAGTGTCGCGGGCGGCGTACCGCCCCTTCCCCAAGCTCTCAACTCCGTTCGAGCAGGGGAGACCCCATTCGCGGCGAGCGAGGACGCGGTGAACTCACCCGATTCGTCCGGAAGATCACCATTGGCGACGGGGATCGACCACTGCCCGGTGACATCGGCCGGGGCAGGGGCGGCGGGCACGTGCCCCTCCCCCTCGTGGAAGCTCCACTGCCCGGTCGACCGGGGGTCGTAGGCGTGCTCCTGTACGTCACGGCCACCGTGGCCGCCGTGGCTGTCGTGGCTGTCGTGGCCTTCGTAGTCCTCGTGGCCGGACGGCTCGGGCATGACACCCGCGTCGGGCCACTGGACGTTCTGGACACCGGCGTTCGCGCCGGTCACCTCGGGCGGCATGGCCCAGACACCGGTGGCGGCCGGGTCCGTCGCGTCGGCCGACGTGGGGGTGACCGTTATCTGCGGCGGCACGTAACCGTGGCCGGGCGCGGCCAGCGGAGAGTGGTCGAAGGAGTCCAGGGCGCCTTCCGGCAGCTGCACGAAGGCCGTGGCGTCCGAGTCGTACTCGCCCTGTGGATGCGGCTGCCAGCCGCCGTTGGTGGCGTCCGCGGCGTTTCCGTCGGTCCGGTCGTCCCTCACGACAGGGCCCTCCCCAGTGCTCGTCGGGCCAGCGCGGCGACGGTGCGCCGCAGGTGCAGTACGGCGGGCGGCAGCGGCTGCGGTGAGCCGTCCTCCGCCGGCGGGTGGTCGGGGATGCAGGCGGCGGCCACGTACTCGCCGAAGGCGGTGAGCGCCTCCGGCACGATCGTCCGCTCGCCGTCCCAGTCGATCAGCGACGCGACCCACTGCTCGGCCTCCAGGGGCCGCAGCGGCATCGGCGCGACGGCACCGACCGCGCAGCGCACGCCGCGTCGCGCGGGGTCCAGGACGAGCGCGACGGACGCGGTGGCGCGGCCGGGGCCCGTGCGCCCGGTGGCCTTCAGGAAGACCTGCGGGGCGTGCAGGAGCGGCAGCCGTACGAAGCCGATGAGTTCGCCGGGGCGGAGCATGTCCATCCCCGCGAGCAGGTGCGACACGGGAACCTCGCGGCGCGCGCCGCCCGGTCCCGCGATGATGAGGACGGCTTCCAGGGCGGCCAGGACGGGCAGGGTGTCGCCGGTCGGTCCCGCCGTGGCGATGTTGCCGCCCAGGGTGCCCGCGTTGCGGATCTGCGGGGGCCCGGCGGCCCGTGCGGCCGCGGCGAGCGCCGGGATCAGGGCGGCGAAGTCGGGCCGCCCGACGCGTGCGTGGGTGAGGCCCGCGCCGAGCAGCGCGTGACCGTCCTGGTACTGCCAGCCGCGGATCTCGCTGATGCGGCCGAGGCCGACGAGCGCGGCGGGGCGCAGGAGGCCCGCGTTGACGGAGGCCATGAGGTCGGTGCCACCGGCCACGGGCACGGCGGCGGGCATCGCGGCGAGTGCCTCCACGGCCTCGTCCAACGTCCCAGGCAGCTTCGCCGTCTGCGCGTGCTGCGCCGCCTGCGGTGCGTGCGTGCTCAAAACCGGCTGCCCCTTCCCGATGCCCGGCGGTTCTCTCGCCGTTCTCACCGTTACGCCTGTTCCGCCGTACGGTACGTGTTCACAGCCCGGACGTGGCAACTCTGGCACATCTTCCCCGGCCCCCGGCGCGGGGGTCCGCTAGGAGTCTTTCGTCCGCAGACCTGGGGGATGTGCCGTTTTCACACACCCTCGCCGGTCAGCGGGAATTGCCACTCTTCGGTGACTCTTGTACGGCTTTCGTCGAACCGCCCACGCTGCCAGCGCGGACGGCACGACACGCGGACCATGGGGTACGCCTCACACGTTCGGGGGCGCCCCGTCGATCGGGCGTCCGAGCACTCCCGGGCGCTTCTGCCACGGCAACGGGCCGCCGGGCGGGCGGTAGTCGACACCGAGTGCGTCAAGTCGCGCGTAGTGCGGGGTCATTCGCCGCTCGAAGTCCGCGAAGTCGCGATCGGCGGATGCCGGGAGCGGGCTCCAGGCGACCTCGGCGAAGGCGGCGAGCCGCGGGAACACCTGGTAGTCCACGCGTGCGTGGTACTCCATCACCTCGGTCCAGACGTTGGCCTGGGTGCCGAGGACGTGCCGGGCCTCGTCCTCGGTGAGCTGCGGCGGCACCGGCTCGAAGCGGTAGACGTCCTCCAGGGTGCGGACGAAGCCGATGGGCGCGGGCTCCTCGGGTCCCTCGTCCTGCCGGTGGTCCAAATACACCTGCTGCTCGGGACACATGACGACGTCGTGTCCCGCCTTGGCCGCCGCGATGCCGCCCCCGTAGCCGCGCCAGGACGACACGGTGGCGCCCTCCGCGAGGCCGCCCTCCAGGATCTCGTCCCAGCCGATGAGCCGGCGCCCCCGCTCGGTCAGCCAGGAGTCGAAGTGCCGGATGAACCAGCTCTGCAGCCCGTTCTCGTCGCCCACCCCCAGCTCCTTGATGCGGGCCTGCGCGGTGGGCGACTCCCTCCACTGGTCCTTGGGGCATTCGTCTCCGCCGACGTGGATGAAGGTGGAGGGGAAGAGGTCGAGCACTTCCTCGAACACCCCCTCGTAGAAGCGGAGGGTGTTCTCGGTCGGGGCGAGGACGTTGGGGTTGACGCCCCAGGTGTCCCAGACGCCGAGCGCCGAGGTGTCGACGACGTCGGTGTTGCCGAGCTCCGGATAGGCGTGGATGGCAGCCTGCGAGTGCCCGGGGATGTCGATCTCGGGTACGACGGCGATGTGCCGTTCATGGGCGTACGCGACGATCTCGCGGATGTCGTCCTGCGTGTAGAAGCCGCCGTGCGGGGTGTCGTTCCACAGCTCGGACGCGCGGTGTCCCCACTTGGAGCGCGGCCGCCACGAACCGGCCTCCGTCAGCTTCGGGTGGCGCTTGATCTCGATGCGCCAGCCCTGGTCGTCGGTGAGGTGGAAGTGGAAGACGTTCAGCTTGTGGGCGGCCAGGAGGTCGAGATAGCGCAGCACGCCGTCCTTGGGCATGAAGTGCCGGGCCACGTCGAGCATCATGCCGCGCCACCCGAAGCGTGGGCTGTCCTCGATGAGACACCCCGGCACGGCATACCGCCCGGCCGCCCGCAGCGGGGCCCGCCGGAACGCCTCCGCGCCGATGAGCTGGCGCAGGGTCTGCGCACCCCAGAAGACGCCGGGGGCGGCGCCGCCGACGATCTCGATGCCGCGCTCCCACGCGGTGAGGCGGTACGCCTCGGGCGCGAGGGAGTCGTCGATGCCCAGCGAGATGCCGCTGCCCTCGCCGGGCGCCAGGGGCAGGCCGAGCGCGCCGCCGAGCGCGGCACGCAGCCAGCGCTCGGTGGACTCGGTGCCGGGACCGGCCCGGAGCACGGTCGACGAATCGAGGACGAAGCCTTCGGAATGCGGTCCCTCGGCGCGTGCGGGCGCCGGGATGAGGTGAGACAGCGGCCCGGAGGGCCATCGAGCAGGGCGGTGGTGGGCGACGGGTGGGCGCTCAAAGGTCATGCCCGGAGGCTGCCACGCGACGGCACATCGCAAAAGGGGCGTTGCGGTACACGCAACGCCCCGTCGCGAGGAGGGTCATGGGCCGCGCCGCGCGCTACTTCTTGCCGCCGTCCTTGCCGCCCTTGTCCTTGTCGCCACCGGCGCTCATGGACTCGTAGATCTCCTTGCACATGGGGCAGACGGGGTACTTCTTCGGGTCGCGGCCCGGCACCCACACCTTGCCGCAGAGGGCGACGACGGGCGTACCGTCGAGCGCGCTCGCCATGATCTTGTCCTTCTGGACATAGTGCGCGAAGCGCTCGTGGTCACCGTCACCGCTCGACACCTGCGGCGTCGGCTCGACGAGGGTCCCCGTACCTGCCCCGCGCTCGGGCTCGGGCTCAAGAGTGCTCATGGCATCCAAGGGTACCCACGCTTGCCGGTTGGGGGCATCGTCCGCCGGGCGGTGCCTGCCCGGCATCCCCGGAAGACCACCGGAAGTCAGCCCACGAACTTGTAGATCAGCGCCCCGACCATCACGAGGATCACGGCGCCCTCCAGCCAGTCGGTGAAGGTGAATCCCTCGGATGCCGGGGACTTCGCGGTCTTCCCCTCGCTTCTTCCCTCGCCCGTCGTGTCGTCCATTTCCTCGGCCATGCCTCACACCCATCTCAACGAGTACGCGATCGCTTCACACAGGTCACCCATGGCGCCCTCCGTACCGCTGAGCGGCATGGAGAACGCGAGTACCAGATAGCCCACGCCGCCCGGCATGCGTACGTGGAAGTCCGACGTCGTGTCCGTGACGGCACGGACCGTCTCCCCCGCGGGGAGCTCACCGGTCGAGATCCGCGCGTCCGGGCCCCTGCGCCGGGCCAGCGTCCCGGCCAGCTCGGCGGTCTTCGGCGCGAGCCCCGGCGGCGTGGGCAGCAGGGACACCAACAGCGACGCGGGGTAGGCCGAGTCCTGGGGCGACTCCGTCTTGAGGAAGAACTCCAGGGCCCCCTGCGCGACCCCGACCTCGGCGGTGTTGCGCAGGGTCGTCCAGATGCCGCGCCGGGTCTCCGCGGAGGCACCGCTGTCCGCGGCCTCGCGGTCCACGAACGTCTTCAGCTGGCCGCGCCACCGCTCCCGCGTCAGGTCGACGCGGAACCAGTCGCGCGGGACGAGCAGGCGGTAGTCGGACGGCGGCGCCACGGCGTCGTCGCTCACGCGGCGGCATCCCGGTCCGGGACGATCAGCGGCTCACCGTCCGCCTCGAACAGGCGGATGCTGCTGACTATGTTCCCGAACATCGTCGAGAACTCGTCCCAGCCCACCTGCGTGGGCGTGCCCAGCTCCATCACGAGCGTCGTGCCGTTCGGCAGCGGGACGTAGACGCGGATGAACCAGGTCGGGATCCGGATGCCGTCCGGGGACTCGGTCAGCTCACCCGTGACCTTGTCGACGCGCGTACCGATGCAGGACACCGCGGGGCCGCACGGCAGCAGGAGCTCCGTGACCTCGCCCGCGTCCTCACGGCGAAGGCTGGACGCGATCGCCGCGAGGGGGTCCGCGTCCTCGTCCTCGGGGCTGTCGACCAGGGCCGCGTAGACCGTGGCGCTGCACGGGGCGTCGCCGACCGCGCCCACCGCGATGGCCGCGTACTCGGCCCCGGACTCCAGCAGGTCGTCGATGCCGAGCGCGCAGATGACCGCGAGCTTGAGCAGGTCCTCGTCCTCGGCGCCGGGCAGCGCCTTCGCCGCGAGCTCCTCCAGGAGGCGGGCGCCTTCGTCCTCGTCCTCCTCGTGGAGGGGCAGGTCGTGGAAGATCTCCGGCATCACCCAGCGGACGTGGATGCCGTCACGGTCGATGCGGGTGGCGGATCCGGAATCGGGCCCGGCGTTCCGCGCCGGGATCGCCGGGGTCGTCGCCTCGAACCGCAACGGCTCGTAGGGAGGGGCCACTGGGGAGGCCGTGGCTGCTGGGGATTCCGTGGTCACTTGGCGCCGTTGCTTTCCGGGAGCGGTGGGATGGGGAGTTCGGGGGCCTCGGGGAAGAACTTCCGAGAGGTCGCGTACATGCCGTAGTACGGGTAGAGGGCGGGGATGTCGGCGCCGCCCCTGCGGGCGATGCCGGCGATCTTCCGGTAGAGGCGGACCCTGCAGCGCATGTTCCGCAGGGTCGGATCACTCACATCGGGGCCGCGCAGACGGTAGGCCACCAGGACGGACGCCAGGATGATCAGCGCGTCCACGCAGAAGAAGGCGATCTGGAACGGCCTGGACCGCTGGGCTGCGACCAGATCCCAGAAGGGCCACGCGCCGACGCCGAACACGAAGAGCGGGACGGCGAGAAAACACCCGACGAGGCTCCCCTTCTCCGTGTCCCTGCGCCGCTGGTACAGCAGCCAGTGCACGGCCCGGTCGTCGAGGAAGTCGAACCGCACCGCACGCCCGTACGCCTCGGCCGCTTCCCGCGCCGCGGGCACGGCCGCGATGACCGACGACGGGACCAGCTCGTGCCCGGTCCCGCTGTCGTCGACGAACGTGCCGCGCCCCAGGGCGTGGTAGTCGCTCATCCGCCCTTGCTCCTTACCCGGCCGGGGCCAGCGAGGAGTGGAACGACGTGGAGGAGGGGGTCGGGCTCGGGCCCGGCCTCGGGGACGGCGTCGGCGTGGGCGTGTGGGGGTTGCCCGGCGTGGTCGGCGGGGCGCTCGGCCTGGGGCCGGGGCCCGGAGCCGGGGTGATGGGGTGAGGCTCGTTGGACGGGTCGCCCATGGCCTCCTTCATCCGCATGATCGACTTCACGTAGAGGTTCCCCAGGGCGGCGCCCTTGATGTAGCGGGTGACGACCTCCGGGTTCCAGCCGCCGGCCGGCAGCTTCGGGGTGACGATGCCGCGCTTGGCCAGCATCTTGGAGGCGAAGCCGACGCCCTTGTTGATGTTCTTCACGGCGAAGCCGTTGGTGAAGGCGCCCCAGACGCCCTTGCCCGCACCGGCGAGGCGCGCGCCCTTGGCGGCCGCCGTGAGGCCCTTCAGGGCGCCGAGTCCGGGGATGATGCCGAGCACGTCGATGCCGATGGCAAGGAGGTCGAGTTTCCCGCCGCGCGCGAAGACGTCGTACAGCCGTCCGGACAGGGCGGTCGCGCTCATCGCGGCCCCGACGCCGACCAGGACGATCGCCAGGGTGCCGCCCGACAGGACGATCGCCGCCACGAGCGCCGCCACCGCGAGGACCGTCGCCGCGGCCGTGAACCAGTCCGCGTGGTCCGCGATCCAGTTCATGAACCCACCGGGGTCACGCACCCCGTCGTGGTGGATGACGTTCTTGATCTTCTTGGCCGCCGCGCTCGCCGCGTCGTCCCGGATCTCGATCGCTTCCATGATCTTGCCGCGGTGCTGGGCCATGATCGTCGTCGCGTCGTCGCGCTTCTTCTGCTGCTTCGTCCGGTCGACGGAGTCCTCCTTGGAGGAGGGCACCGTCCCCTCGGTCTTGTCCAGCTCCTTGAGCGCGGCCTTCTGCTCCGTCTCCGCCTTGCGGAACTCCTCGAGCGCCTTGTCCGCCATGCGCTGCGCGCGGTGCAGCTCGCTGGCGTACTCCTTCGACTCGCCCTCCCTGACCTTCGTGCCCAGGGCGTTGGAGGCCTCGTCATAGCGGTCGTACGCCTTCTTCAGGCGTCCCGCGGTGTCGCCCGCGACCTCGTGGAAGGCGCGTCCGGCATCGCTGTCCCAGCTTTCGACCGACGCGAGCGCCTTGATGTTGCGCGCCTGCTTGTCGATCTCCTCGGCCATGCCGCGCAGCTTCTTGCCCAGGCGCGCGACCTCGTACGGGTCGCCGGGCACGGGATCGGAGTCGTAGAGAGGAGTCCAGTCGGTCGGCCGCCCGCTCACTTCGCGCCCTTCTTGTCGCTCTTCTTCGCGTCACGAAGCGCGTTGGCGAGCTCGTGGTCGATGTCCTCGTACGCCTTGGCCGCGTCGGCCGTGATCTTGGCGAGGTTCTCGATGTCCTTGTTCAGCTTCTTGCGCGTCTTCTTCCACGTGCTGGAGAAGTCGTCGAAGATCTCGCGCAGCTTGTCGCTGCCCAAGTCCTTCTCGTAGCCGTCGGAGGGGTCGCCGTTGTCCTTGAACTCGCGGTGGATGCGGTAGAGCGACTCCGAGCAGTCCTTGATGAGGTCGAGGTCGTACCTGGTTCTGTCCGACACGGGATCAGACCTCCCGCTCGTGCGAAGCCGCCGCGAGGGCAGGCAACTTGGGCGGATAGCGGCGCTTCACGGTCAACCCCCGTATGCAAGACGTCAGGTACGCGTCAGGACGGTAACCGTGTGACTCGTGGTTGCGCCACTGTGATCCATCGTGCGGCGCGGGACCGTCAGTTGAGCGACGGATCGTCCGGATATGTCGCCACCATGGCCAGCTCGCTGCGCTGCCGTCGGAGGACCGCGCGCCACAGCCGCTCGGGGTCCGGTGACGAGACGTCGCCGGGTTCGGACTCGACCACGTACCAGGCGCCCTCGACGAGCTCGTCCTCCAGCTGGCCGGGGCCCCAGCCCGCGTAACCGGCGAAGATCCGCAGCGAGCCGAGCGCGGGGGCCAGGAGTTGGGGAGGCGTGTCCAGGTCGACCAGGCCGATCGCGCCGTGCACGCGGCGCCAGCCGATCGGCTCGCCCCTTCCCGAGCGCGTCCGGGCACCCGCCGCGGGCCCCTCCTCGCCGGGGATGACGGCCACTCCGAGCGCCGAGTCGAGCGAGACGGGGCCGCCCTGGAAGACGACTCCCGGGGCGCCGGCCAGATCGCCCCAGCCCTCCAGGATGTCCGCCACGTCCACCGGCGTGGGCCGGTTGAGGACCACGCCGAGCGAGCCCTCCTCGTCGTGGTCGAGGAGCAGCACCACCGCGCGGTCGAAGTTCGGGTCCGCCAGGGCGGGCGTGGCCACGAGCAGCCGCCCTGTGAGCGAGGACACCTCCGTCATGAACGACATGATCCCGCATCTTTGCCCCGCGGGGGGAGGCAATGCCCGTACGGGAGTGAATGCAGCTCAGGGCGCACTGAAGCGCCCCGAGCGCACACCCGGGGCAGTGACCCGGAGTGTCCGGTTCCGAACATTTCGTGTTGTCGCGAACTCCTGACGCGGTTTGCGCGTCCTTAGCCTTACGGAAGGGGGGTACGCGCCCATTACCCTTGCCCTTTGGTCCACCCGTCCATCCAATCGGAACGCGAGATTCATGACCGTCACCGACGATGTACTGCTTGTCCACGGCGGAACCCCGCTGGAGGGCGAGATCCGTGTCCGCGGCGCGAAGAACCTCGTGCCCAAGGCCATGGTCGCCGCGCTGCTCGGCAGCGCTCCGAGCAGGCTGCGCAATGTCCCCGACATCCGCGACGTCCGCGTCGTACGCGGACTCCTGCAGCTGCATGGCGTCACGGTCCGCCCCGGTGAGGAGCCGGGCGAGCTCGTCATGGACCCCTCGCACGTGGAGAGCGCCAACGTCGCGGACATCGACGCGCACGCGGGCTCCTCGCGGATCCCGATCCTGTTCTGCGGGCCGCTCCTGCACCGCCTGGGCCATGCCTTCATCCCCGGCCTCGGCGGCTGCGACATCGGCGGCCGGCCGATCGACTTCCACTTCGAGGTGCTCCGCCAGTTCGGCGCGACCATCGAGAAGCGCGAGGGCGGCCAGTACCTGGAGGCCCCGCAGCGGCTCCGCGGCACGAAGATCAAGCTGCCGTACCCGTCCGTCGGCGCCACCGAGCAGGTCCTGCTGACCGCGGTCCTCGCGGAAGGCGTCACCGAGCTCTCGAACGCCGCCGTCGAGCCCGAGATCGAGGACCTCATCTGCGTCCTGCAGAAGATGGGCGCGATCATCGCGATGGACACCGACCGGACCATAAGGGTCACCGGTGTCGACAGCCTGGGCGGCTACAACCACCACGCCCTCTCGGACCGCCTGGAGGCCGCCTCCTGGGCTTCCGCGGCCCTGGCGACCGAAGGCAACATCTACGTCCGCGGCGCCCAGCAGCGGTCGATGATGACGTTCCTGAACACCTACCGGAAGGTGGGCGGTGCCTTCGAGATCGACGACGAGGGCATCCGCTTCTGGCACCCGGGCGGCTCGCTCAACGCGATCGCCCTGGAGACGGACGTGCACCCGGGCTTCCAGACGGACTGGCAGCAGCCTCTCGTCGTGGCCCTGACGCAGGCCGCGGGCCTCTCGATCGTCCACGAGACGGTCTACGAGTCCCGGCTCGGATTCACCTCCGCGCTCAACCAGATGGGCGCACACATCCAGCTCTACCGTGAGTGCCTCGGTGGCTCCGACTGCCGGTTCGGGCAGCGGAACTTCCTCCACTCGGCGGTCGTGAGCGGCCCCACGAAGCTCCAGGGCGCCGATCTGGTCATTCCCGACCTGCGCGGCGGCTTCTCGTACCTGATCGCGGCTCTGGCGGCACAGGGCACGTCCCGCGTGCACGGCATCGACCTGATCAACCGCGGCTACGAGAACTTCATGGACAAGCTCGTGGAGCTCGGCGCGAAGGTGGAACTGCCGGGACGGGCGACGCTCGGCTGACGCCACACCAAGCACGCCGAAGGGGCGGCCACCCAACCGGGTGGCCGCCCCTTCTATAGCTGCTTCAGGCTACTTGCCCTTGGCGGCTTCCTTGAGCTTGGAGCCCGCCGAAACCTTGACGCTGTAGCCGGCCGGGATGTTGATCGGCTCGCCGGTCTGCGGGTTCCGGGCGGTGCGAGCGGCACGGTGGGTGCGCTCGAAGGTCAGGAAGCCGGGGATGGTGACCTTCTCGTCGCCCTTGGCAACGATCTCGCCGACGGTCTCGGCGAACGCGGCCAGCACGGCGTCGGCGTCCTTGCGGGTCACCTCGGCACGGTCGGCCAGCGCGGCCACCAGCTCACTGCGGTTCATGTTTGTACTCCCGTGTTCTTCTTGCCGTTGAGGCGTGCCACGCGGCGGAGCCGCATGATGGGCACAGCGAAGCCGATGCTGCCAGGGTCCTCGGTCAGGCCCCGGACCCGGGTCCGGTCATCCGGACCCTCGCGCCCAGAAAGGCATCCTGCCCCCACCTGCGGCGGGAAAGCCAATCCGGGCCCCTTGGGGTCACACGAAAAGCTTCACCGCCCCTTGGAAGGTGGCAGTCGGGGGCGCGCTTCCACGCCACCCTAGAGGGCCTTCGCGGGCCCCGCGTTCCGCGACGCGCCGTACTACTGGGCCGTGGCGGCTGTCACAGTCACCCCGGCGGCCTTCGCCGCGCTGCGCACCGCATCGGCGACCGCGCCCGCGACCTTGTCGTTGAAGACGCTGGGGATGATGTAGTTCGGGTTGAGCTCGTCCTCGGCGACGACGTCCGCGAGGGCGCCCGCCGCCGCCAGCATCATCTCCGTGTTGACGGTGCGCGACTGGGCGTCGAGCAGGCCGCGGAAGACGCCGGGGAAGACCAGGACGTTGTTGATCTGGTTCGGGAAGTCCGAGCGGCCCGTGGCCACGACCGCCGCCGTCTGGCGGGCGATCGCGGGGTCGACCTCGGGGTCGGGGTTCGCGAGCGCGAACACGATGGCACCGTCGGCCATGGCCGCGACGTCGTCCGCGCCCAGGACGTTCGGGGCCGAGACGCCGATGAAGACGTCCGCGCCGACGACCGCTTCCTTGAGGGTGCCGCGGGCGCCCTCGGGGTTGGTGTTGTCGGCGATCCAGCGCAGCGGCGAGTCCGGCGCGGCGTCCACGAGGTCCTCGCGGTCCGCGTGCACGACGCCGTGGATGTCGGCGACGACGGCGTGCTTGACGCCCGCCGCGATGAGCAGCTTCAGGATGGCCGTACCGGCCGCGCCCGCACCGGACATGACGACCCGTACGTCACCAACGCCCTTGCCCACCACGCGAAGTGCGTTGGTGAGAGCGGCCAGTACGACGATGGCGGTGCCGTGCTGGTCGTCGTGGAAGACGGGGATGTCCAGGGCCTCGCGAAGGCGGGCCTCGATCTCGAAGCAGCGCGGCGCCGAGATGTCCTCGAGGTTGATGCCCGCGAAGCCGGGGGCGATCGCCTTCACGATCTCGACGATCGCGTCCGTGTCCTGGGTGTCCAGGCAGAGCGGCCACGCGTCGATGCCGGCGAAGCGCTTGAAGAGCGCCGCCTTGCCCTCCATGACGGGCAGCGCGGCCTTCGGGCCGATGTTGCCGAGCCCGAGAACGGCCGAACCGTCCGTTACGACCGCAACGGAGTTGCGCTTGATGGTGAGGCGGCGTGCGTCCTCGGGGTTCTCGGCGATCGCCATGCACACGCGGGCCACGCCCGGGGTGTAGATCATGGAGAGGTCGTCGCGGTTCCGGATGGGGTGCTTCGACTGCATCTCGATCTTGCCGCCGAGGTGCATCAGGAACGTACGGTCGGAGACCTTGCCGACCGTGACACCCTCGATGGTGCGCAGCTGCGCGACGATCTCGTCGCCGTGCGTCGTGGAGGTCGCCGCGATCGTGACGTCGATCCGGAGCGCCTCATGGCCGGAGGCCGTGACGTCGAGGCCGGTCACCGAGCCTCCGTGGGACTCGACGGCCGTGGTGATCTGGGAGACCGCGGTGCCGCTCGCGGGCACCTCCAACCGGACCGTGTTCGAGTAGGAGACGCTGGGCGCCGTTGCCATGGCCGACTTCCTCTGCTTTCACCGTGTTGCTCTTGCCGTCCGATCGTCGCACCTACCACTGAGTACGTGGTAGCCGCCTCGGATTGCGAACTTTTCGTTCACCAGGTTTTCGGAAACTAGTTTCCACCATACGAGAAGTTGGCGGCAGTCGGTAGGGGGAAACGGAAACCGGTGGTTGAAAACCGGAAGAGGCCCCCGTCACGTGGTGACGAGGGCCTCTCTCTGACGCTTATGACACCGACCCGCCATGCTCGCCTCGCGGCAAGTGGTCGCTCGTAGCGACGAAGGTTGGGCCCGGGGGCTTGGATCGGGCCGGTGCCACATCAACGGTAACAAACGATCCCCGCAAGGCAATTCCCGTACCGCAAAGTCATTCAAGTCATTCGCGGAGCAGGTCCGGCACGCCCTCCGCGTCGGGCTCGTCGCGCTCCCCCGACAGCACCGTGAGCTGCTGGGTCGCCCTGGTCAGCGCCACGTACAGGACGCGCAGGCCCGCCGGGGACTCGTCCGCGATCTCCGCCGGAGAGACGACGACCGTCGCGTCGTACTCAAGTCCCTTGGCCTCCAGGCTGCCGAGCGCGACCACGCGGTCGCCCAGGCCGTCGAGCCATCTCGCCGCCTGCTCGCGGCGGTTCATCGCCACGACGACGCCGATGGTGCCGTCCACCTGGTCGAGGAGCCGTGCCGCCTCCTCGCGCACGGAAGCGGCGAGGTCCTTGTCGCGTACGACGGCGAAGCGGGGCTTCACTCCGGTGGACCGGACGGCCGATGGCGACTCGGAGCCCGGCATCGCGAGCGCGAGCACCTTCGCGGCGAGATCGGCGATCTCGGCGGGGTTGCGGTAGTTGACGGTCAGGGTGAAGCGGCGGCGCGGGCGGGTGCCCAGGGCCTCGTCACGGGCCGCCGCGGCCTCGTCCGGGTCGGACCAGGAGGACTGGGCGGGGTCGCCGACGATCGTCCACGTGGCGTGCCGGCCCCTGCGCCCGACCATGCGCCACTGCATGGGGGTCAGGTCCTGCGCCTCGTCGACGATGACGTGCGCGTACTCGGTGCGCTCGGCGGCGAGCCGCTCGGCGCGCTCACGCTGGGACTCCTCGCGCTGCGGCATCAGTTCGTCGAGCCCTGTGAGCAGGTCGAGGGGGTCCAGATCCTTCTTCTTGCGGGGCTTGGGCGGCGTGCCGAGGATCGACTGGAGCTCGTCGATGAGCGCCACGTCGTGCACGGACAGGGCGTCCCGCTTGAGCGAGCGGGCGACCTTGCGGACCTCGCCCGGGTTCAGGACGCGGCGCGACCAGCGGCCGAGGCGCCGCTCGTCGCCCATCGCGGAGAGCACGGCCCGCGGGGTGAGTTCGGGCCACCAGGCGTCGAGGAAGCGGATGAAGTCGTCCTCGGACGTGATGTCCTCGTCGAAGGACGAGCGCAGCTCGGCGGCCAGCTCCGGGTCGCTGTGCCGGCCCGCGGAGCCCGACTGGGACCACAGGGCGTCCAGGAGGAGCTTGCGGGCGCGCGGGCGCAGCAGGTTGACGGGAGCGGTGCCGCTGAGCGCGTTGCGGCGGATGCGGCCCAGCGCGTCGGCCTCCAGTTCCAGGCGGCGCCCGAAGGCGACCACACGCAGCCGTGTGGGTGTCTCGGCGGGGGCCTGGGACCGTTCGGCTGAGTCCTCGTCGTCCTCGTCGCCGAAGGCGAGCTGGCCGTCCTGCGAGGCGGCCTTGGGCGCCGTCCCCGCGCCGCCCTCCAGGGCGCCCCGGGCGGCCTTCCGCAGGACGTGCAGCATCCGGGACGAGCCCTTGACCCGGGCCACCGCGGGAGAGTCGTAGACGGTCGCCTCCGCCGTGCCCGAGGCGTCGTCGGCCAGCGCGCCCACCGCGCGGATCGCGACCTGCCCCTCCTCGCCCAGCGACGGAAGGACACCCTCGGTGTAGGCCACGAGCAGCGGCGTCGGCGAGACGATGAGGATGCCGCCCGCGTACCGGCGGCGGTCCTGGTAGAGCAGGTAGGCCGCGCGGTGCAGGGCCACGGCGGTCTTGCCGGTGCCGGGGCCGCCCTCGACGTACGTCACGGAGGCGGCGGGGGCGCGGATCACCATGTCCTGCTCGGCCTGGATCGACGCCACGATGTCGCGCATGGTGTGGCTGCGGGCCTGGCCGAGGGCCGCCATCAGTGCGCCGTCGCCGATGACCGAGAGGGAGTCGCCGTTCAGGGTGGCCTTGAGCTCCGGGCGCATGAGGTCGTCCTCGACGCCGAGGACCTTGCGGCCCTTGGAGCGGATGACCCGGCGGCGCACGACACGGCCCGGGTCGACCGGCGTCGAGCGGTAGAAGGGCGCCGCGGCCGGTGCCCGCCAGTCGATGACCAGCGGGGAGTAGTCGGCGTCCAGGACGCCGATACGGCCGATGTGCAGGGTCTCGGCGATCTCGGCGGTGTTGTTCGCGCTGATCGCGTCCTCGGCCGGCTCGACCGAGGTGTAGGCCCCGTCCGGGCCCTTCTTGCCGTCCTTGCCGAGGAGCAGGTCGATCCGCCCGAAGAGGAAGTCCTCGAACTCGCTGTTGAGGCGGTTCAGATGCACTCCCGCGCGGAACACCTGGGCGTCCCGCTCGGCGAGCGCGCCGGGCGTGCCGACCTGCGAGCGCTTGGCCGCGTCGGTCATGAGGAACTCGGCCTCGTGGATCTTCTCCTCGAGACGCCGGTAGACCTGGTCGAGATGTTCTTGTTCGACGCTGATCTCACGGTCGCGTACGTCGGCCACCGAGGCCCCTTTCCGGACGTGCAGCTGCTCTATTGAGCAGCCGTCTACCGTACGCGAAAGGGGGACCCCTTGTGCACTTCTCCTACGCGTCGACCTTCACCAGGTGCTTGCCGTCGAAGGTGGTGACCTCGAAGTGGTCGATGTCGTTGCGGTCCATCGCGGCGCCCCCGTGGACGTACAGGGGGCTGCGCGCCCACTTGTTCGGGCTGTCCTTGATGCCGTAGCCCCACTTCGGGACGGACCAGCTGGTGACCGTCTCCTTCTCGCCGTTCTTGCCGACGGCGACGAGGGAGCACTTGAGCGGGCCCTTCACGTTCTTCAGCTCCAGGACCGCGTGCGTGCCCCAGGCCTTCTCCTCCGTGCCGACCGTGGCGCTGACCTTGGTCTTCGGGTCCGTGGCCTTCATCTTGTCGCTCATGTGGTTGAAGAAGGCGTCCTCGGCGGGACTCGTGGGGTGCGGTTCGCCCGCCACGTCCTTCGAACCGCCGTCGTCGCTCACCGCGAGAACCGTGAGCGGCCCGCCGATGATCAGTGCCGCCGCTGCCGCCACCAGGTACATGCCGCGCCTGCGCTTCTGCGCGCGCCTGACGGAGACCTCGTCCACGAGCCGGTCCGCGAGGCGCGGGCTCGGCCTCGCGGCGAGCTGTTCGCCGATCGCCGGTACGCCGCGTGCCTCCGGAAAGTCCGCGAGCGCGGACAGCATCGGCTCCATCCCGGAGAACTCCTCCAGCTGGTGCGCGCAGAACTCGCAGCCCGCCAGATGTGCCTCGAAGGCCGTGGCCTCCGCGTCGTCCAGGATGCCGAGGGCGTAGGCGCCGACGGTCTCGTGCACGTCGCCCTGCGCGCCATGACTGGTGTAGTCGGACTCGTTCATGCCGTCACCCCCCGCTCCTCGAGCGCCAGCTTCATCGAACGCAGCGCGTAGAAGACCCGCGAGCGCACCGTCCCACTCGGTATACCCAGTGTCTCGGCCGCCTCATTGACCGTACGCCCCTTGAAATAGGTCTCGACAAGTACCTCCCGGTGGGCGGGAGTCAGGTCGTCGAGCGCATCCGAGAGTGTCATCAGCCACAGCGCCTTATCGATCTCGTCCTCCGCGGGGATGACCTCCAGCGGCGACGGATCGACCTCCTGCGGCCGGGCCTGCCGGCTGCGGTGGCCGTCAATGACGATGCGCCGGGCGACCGTCACCAGCCAGGGGCGTACCGAACCGGTCGCACGGTTGAGCTGACCGGCGTTCTTCCAGGCACGGATGAGCGTTTCCTGTACGACATCTTCGGCGCGCTGCCGGTCTCCCGCCACCAGACGGAGCACATAGGCGAGAAGTGGCCCCGCGTGCTCGCGGTAGAGGGCGCGCATCAACTCCTCGTCCGGTCCGTTGCGTTGCGGGACCAGACGATGTCGGTGCGGGCGTTCCTGCGGGCGCTCATCGGCCACGGCGGAATCCTTGCGCACGTCTGCCTCCGGTGTCCGCTCTTCGTCTTGGCTGGCTCACCGGGGATGTACGTACACGGGAGCGGCCGTGTTCAGCCGCGCCCGGAAGAATTTTGATCAGGCCCGCGCGAGC
Source organism: Streptomyces sp. NPDC032198 (assembly GCF_040636975.1). Classification (NCBI taxonomy): domain Bacteria; kingdom Bacillati; phylum Actinomycetota; class Actinomycetes; order Kitasatosporales; family Streptomycetaceae; genus Streptomyces; species Streptomyces sp. NPDC032198. The sequence goes on from NZ_JBEZVL010000009.1 coordinate 334,316, forward strand.
GCCGCCCGCCGCCGGTGTCTGGCCACCCGTTCCCGGTTGCCGCACACCTCGCTGGAGCACCAGCGGCGGCGGCGCCCGCGTGACGTGTCCAGGTAGACGATGGGGCAGGTGTCGCCCTCGCACTGGCGCAGCAGGGCGCGCGCGGCCGGGTCGGTGAGCAGGTCGACGGCATCGCGGGCGACGACGGCGAGCAGCGCCGCACACCCGGGGTCGCCGTCGAGGATGCGGACGAGGCCGCCCTCGGGGGTGCGGACGGCGCGCGGGGCGGGCGGGGCCGGCACGGCGAGGGCGTTGACCCTGGCCAGCGGGGTGTCGGCGGGCCGCCCCGCCAGTTCGGCGAGCACCAACTGCTCGATGTGCGCCCGCAGTTCACGGAACGCGACGAGCCAGACCGGGGCCGCTCCCGGCAGGGCCGTGCGATCCGGGATGAGCCCGGCACCCGCGAGCCAGGCACGCAGCCGGTCCACGGAGTCGAGCCGTTCCACGGGATGGTTCGTCGCCACGAGGTCCAGACAACTCCGCCCGGAGTCGAATCGCAGCTCGTACGTGGCCGGGTCCATGCCCAGTGCCATGCGCCTGTCACCGCCTTGTGGGGTTACCGGTGAGTGCTCCCCCTTACAGTGCCTCGCCTCGGGCGGGTGCGGAACCCCTGCCACCGGGCCCGGGTGAGACGCCCGCTTATGGCAATGCGCCGCACAACCATGGTCCAGGGCGCGCCCACCCGCTTGACTCGGTCCCATGACAGACACACGTGGGACGGACAGTCGGGGACGGGGCACCGCCGGAGTCGTGCTGGGGGCGGCCGCCGTCACCATGGGGCTGATCGCCGGAGCCTTCTACATTTTCGCCTGCGCGGTGATGCCCGCCCTCGGGCGCAGCGGTGACCGCGTCTACATCGAGGTCATGCAGAACATCAACGACGTGATCCAGAACCCGGTCTTCTTCGCGAGCTTCATGGGGGCACTGCTCTTCACGGCCGTCTCCGCCTGGCAGTTGCGCGGGACGGGCCCGCACCGCTGGGTCGTGGCGGCGCTCGTCGTCTACGTCGTGGCGTTCGCCCTCACGTCGTTCGTGAACGTGCCGCTGAACGACGACCTCATGGACGCCGGCGACCCGGCGAAGATCGCCGATCCGGCCGCCGTACGCGAGAAGTTCGAGGACGCGTGGGTGGCGTGGAACATCGTGCGGGCCGTGCTCTGCACCCTCTCGGCCGCACTGCTCGTGCGGGCGCTGGTGCTGTTCGGCAGGTCCGGCAGGTCCGGCAGGTCCGGCAGGGGTGAACGTCCCGGTCAGTCCGCGTACTTGGACTCGGCGACCGGGTCGAGCGCGAGCCGGTAGCCACGCTTGACCACCGTCTGGACGAGCTTCGGGGCGCCAAGTGCCGTACGCAGCCTGGCCATCGCGGTCTCCACGGCGTGCTCGTCACTCCCCGCGCCGGGCAGTGCCCGAAGCAGTTCGGCGCGGGAGACCACCCATCCCGGGCGCCGCGAGAGGGCCCGCAGCAGCGACATACCGGCGGGCGGCACGGGCCGCAGCTCGTCGTCGACCAGGACGGCGTGGCCGCGGATCTCGACACGGTGCCCCGCGAGGGGCAACGTACGGGCGCGGGACGGCAGTTCCTGGCAGAGGATCTGTACGAGGGGCCCGAGCCGGAAGCGTTCGGGCTGCACGGTGTCGATGCCGAGGGCCTGGAGCGGCAGCGCGGTGACCGGCCCCACGCAAGCCGACAGGACGTCGTGCTGAAGGGCGGCGAGGAGCTCGGCGGACATCCCGCGGTCCTCGGCGCGGGCCAGCAGGGACGCGGCGGCGGGCGCGCTGGTGAAGGTCAGCGCGTCGACGGCGCGGGCGACGGTGGCGTCGAGGAGCCGGTCGACGGGTGCGAGGTCCTCGGGCGGCATCCACCGGTAGACGGGCACGCCCACGACGTCCGCTCCCCCGGCGCGCAGCGACTCGACGAAGCCGGGCAGCGGCTCGCCGTGCAGCTGGAGCGCGATGCGCCTGCCGTCGACGCCTTCCGCGAGCAGCCGGTCGAGCACCTCCGCCATCGACTCGGACGAGGGCGACCACTTCTCGGTGAGCCCGGCGGCGCGAATGGCGCCTTTGACCTTGGGCCCGCGGGCCAGCAGCTCGACGCCCCTCAGACATCCCAGGAGCGCCTCCCCGAAGCCCCATCCGTCGGCGGCCTCGACCCAGCCGCGGAACCCGATGGCGGTGGTGGCGACCACGATGTCGGGCGCGTGGTCGAGCAACTGCTTGGTGGCGGAGAGGAGTTCGCTGTCGTCGGCGAGCGGAACGATGCGCAGTGCGGGAGCGTGCTGGACGGTGGCGCCACGCCGCTGGAGCAGCGCACCGAGCTCGTCGGCGCGCCGGGCGGCGGTGACGCCGACGGTGAATCCGGCGAGTGGGGCGTTCTGGTGACCGTTCTGAGGGGTCGCGTGCATGGCAGCTGCTCTCGTCCCGCTAGTACCGCGTGATGGATGGGCCGGGGTTGGACGAGCCTGCCAACGGCCCGTGACAACCCCGGATCATCACGATGTCGTACGTGTTACACCAGCCTACGACCACCCCTCCGTCAGACTTCCGCGTACGTGAGCTGGGGCTTCGTCTCCGCGTCCGGGGTCTGCCCGGAGTCCGGCGTCGCCGCCGGGCGGCGAAGGTATACGGCCCACGTGACGCAGAAGCAGGCGGCGTAGAAGGCCAGGAAGGCGACGAAGGCACCGGTCCCGGACCCCACGGTCTGGAAGGACTGCCGGAAGGCGAGGTTGATCCCGAGCCCGCCGAGCGCCCCGACGGCGCCGATGAGCCCCATGGAGGCCCCGGAGAGCCGCCGCCCGTAGGCCGCGGCGGCCTCCCCCTGGAGCCCCTTCTGCCCGGCCTTGGCCTGGAAGATGCCGGGGATCATCTTGTACGTCGACCCGTTGCCGAGCCCCGTGAGCACGAACAGCACGACGAAGGCGGCGATGAAGAGGGCGAGCGACTCCCGCATGGAGGCGATGACGACGACGGCGGTGGCCGCGCCCATCCCGACGAAGTTCCACAGGGTGATGCGGGCCCCGCCGAACCGGTCGGCGAGCCGCCCGCCCACGGGCCGGATCAGCGAGCCGAGCAGCGGCCCGATGAAGGTGACGGCGGCGGCCTGCAGCGGCGTACGGCCGAACTGGGTCTGGAGCACGAGCCCGAAGGCGAAGCTGTAGCCGATGAAGGAGCCGAAGGTCCCGACGTACAGGAACGCCATGATCCAGGTGTGGGCGTCCCGGACGGCCTCCTTCGCGGCGCCGGTGTCGTTCTTCACCGTGGCGAGGTTGTCCATGAAGAGGGCCGCGCAGAGGGCGGAGACGAAGATGAGGGGGATGTAGATCCCCAGGAGCACGCGGGGTCCGCCGCCCGCTCCGATGACCGCGAGTCCGGCGAGCTGCACGACGGGCACACCGATGTTGCCGCCACCGGCGTTGAGCCCGAGCGCCCACCCCTTCTTCCGCAGCGGGAAGAAGGAGTTGATGTTGGTCATGCTGGAGGCGAAGTTGCCGCCGCCGACGCCGGTGAGCAGGGCGCACAGCATGAAGGTGGTGTACGAGGTCCCGGGCTCCATGACGAGGAAGGCCGCGACGGTCGGGACGAGGAGCGCGCCGGCCGCGATGATCGTCCAGTTGCGCCCGCCGAAGCGGGCGACGGCGAAGGTGTACGGGACGCGGGCGACGGCGCCGACGAGGGTCGCCATGGACACCAGGAAGAACTTTCCGGCGGGATCGATCCCGTACTCGGGCCCCATGAAGAGCACCATCACGGACCACAGGGTCCAGATGGAGAACCCGATGTGTTCCGACAGGATCGAGAACACCAGGTTCCGCCGGGCGACCCGCTCCCCTTCCTCCTCCCAGAATTTCCCGTCTTCCGGGTCCCACCGTTGGATCCACATGCCAGACCTCCGCATCTCCACAGCCGGCGGCTGATGGCTGATGGCCCGAAGGTAGGGAGGCCGCATTTCAGCCCTGTGGCACGCGGTGACCACCGGGGAACTTCGCTCTCACCTGGGCGCGGGGCGGGCGGTGAGGGGCGGGCGGTGAGGGGCGCGGTGGCGAAGGGGCTCAGCCCAGGTGGGTGTCCCCCAGGGATACGAGCAGCCTGCGCAGCACCCCGTCGAGGGCGCCGCGGTCCTCGGGGGTCAGGGCCGCGAGCATGCGTTCTTCGTTCGTGATGTGGTCGACCACCGCGCGGTCGACCAGGTTCAGGCCCGCGTCGGTGAGCCGGACGCGGATGGCCCTGCGGTCGGCCGGGTCGGGGCGGCGTTCGATCAGGCCCTTGCGCTCCAGCTTGTCGAGGCGGTTGGTGATGGCACCGGAGGTCACCATCGCGGACTTCAGGAGGCCGCCCGCGGTCAGTTCGTGCGGGGCGCCGACCCGCCGCAGCGTGGCGAGGACGTCGAACTCCGCGAACTCCAGGCCGTACTCCACGAAGACCTTCTTCATGCCCTTGCTCAACAGGTGATCGGCGCGCTTGATGCGGCCCACCAGGGCCATCGCGTCCAGCGCGGCGAGGTCCAGGTCCGGGCGCTCGCGCCGCCACTGGCCGCGGAGCTCGTCGATGGCGTCGGCTTCCTTCGACGGCTCGGGCTCAAGCTCAGCCATTTTCCGCGTTCCTCTCTCGACAGGACCGGCCCCGCTCAATACCTCAACGTTCAGATACTTGACGTTCGCAGACCTGGGGTCCATATTTATCTCAACGTTGAGAATAACAGCGTTGAGGAGTCGAGGGGGAGCAACCATGTCCATCCACAGCCCGCGAGCAACCACCGCCCACCGCCCGACCGGCCAGGGCGGCCCCGTCCCCGCGGTTCCGGCGTCCCCGGCGCCGCGGACCTACGCCCTCGCCGCCGCGGGCCTCGCGGCCATCGGCCCGGCGACCTGGGGCACCACCTACGTCACGACCACCGAACTCCTGCCCGCCGACCGCCCGTTGCTCGCCGCGGCCCTGCGCGCGCTGCCCGCCGGGCTTATCCTCCTCGCGCTCACCCGGCGGCTGCCGCGCGGCGACTGGTGGTGGAAGGCGGCTGTACTCGGGGTGCTGAACTTCGGGGCGTTCTTCCCGCTCCTCTTCTTCGGCGCGTACCACCTCCCCGGAGGTGTCGCCTCGACGGTCAGCGCCGTCATGCCGCTCCTGGTGGCCGGCTTCGGGATCGGCGTGCTCAAGGTGCGCCCGTCCAGCCGTACGCTCCTCGCGGGACTCGTGGGTGTCGCGGGAGTGGCCCTGCTGGTCCTGCGCGGCAGCGCGGCGGTGGACCCGGCGGGCATCGCGGCGATGCTGGCGGCGACCACGCTGATGGCCCTCGCGGTCGTACTCAGCAAGCGCTGGGGCCGCCCCGAAGGGGTCTCGCTCCTCACCCTCACGGGCTGGCAACTGACGGCGGGCGGCCTGGTCCTGGCCCCCATCGCCCTCACCGCGGAGGGCCTGCCGGACCACCTCACGGGCGCCAACATCGCCGGGTACGTGTACCTCGGGGTGATCGGCACGGCCATCGCATACGCCCTGTGGTTCCGCGGCATCGAACGTCTCCCCGCGTCGTCCGTGTCCTTCCTCGGCCTGACCAACCCGGTGGTGGCCACGCTCGCCGGCCTCCTGCTCCTGGGCCAGACCCTGACGGCCTGGCAGGTGGGCGGCCTGGTGCTGGTACTGGGGAGCGTGCTGCTGGGCCAGAGCGGTGGCGCGAGGCGAGCAAGGCAGAAGTAACGAAAACAACAGCCAACCAAGCAAACCCGCACCCGACCACTCCCCTCCCCCAGCCATCAAGGAGCTGACGTCATGCGCATCACCGTCTTCGGAGCGGCAGGAAACGTAGGAAGCCGAGTGGTCGCGGAGGCTCTGTCCCGTGGGCACGAGGTGACGGCGGTGGTCCGCGACGCGGCCCGCTACCCCGAGCTGCACCCCGCGGCCACCCACCGCACGGGCGACGCCGAGAACCCGTACTCCATCACGGAGTTGAGTACGGACCAGGACCTCGTGATCAACGCCACGAGACCGGCGCCGGGCCGGGAACACGAGCACGCGGCCATCGCCAAGTCACTCCTGGAGGGCCTGGCCGGCACCGGTGTGCGTCTGCTGATCGTCGGCGGCGCGGGCAGCCTGACGGTGCCCGGCACGCAGGGGGTCTTGGCCATCGACGACCCGACGTACGTGCCCACGGCGTGGCAGCACATAGCCCAGGCATCCAACGACCAGTACGAGGCGGTCCGGACGGCGGACACGGACGTCGACTGGACGTACGTGAGCCCGTCCGCGGTCCTGGAGCCGGGCACGCGCACGGGAACGTTCCGCCTGGGGCGGGACGAACTGCTCGTGGACGAGACGAACAACTCGTCCATCTCCATGGAGGACTTGGCGATAGCGCTCCTGGACGAGGCGGAGACCCCGAGGCACGGCCGAACCCGCTTCACGGCAGGCTACTGAGCTCCGGTCAGGCGGGGTCGGACGGAGTCAGGCGGTGTTGATCCAGGGCAGGACGTCGCTGCCGCCGCCCTTGTCCCACTTGATGGTCACCTCGTCGTCGGCCTGGGTGAGGTTCGCCGAGACGTACTTCGCGTCGTCGCCGGTGCCGCACTTGAGGGCGATGCGGAAGCCGGTGCCGTTCTGCTCCCGGCCGAGCCCCATGCAGAGGCCGTCGCCGCCCGCGTCGATGTACGACACCGAGTGCTTGCCCTTGCCCTGGCCCGAGGTCAGCTTGGACCCGATGGTGAGGGTCTTGCTCTCGGCGTTCTGCCACTGCCCCTGGTACCCGGTGTCACCGGCGGGCCGGGACTTGTCGCCCCCGCCCAGGGGGTCTTCGGTGGTCGGATCCTCGGAGGGCAGCGCCTCCGACTCGGACACGGAGGGCTCGGCGGAGGGCCCGGCCGAAACACTCTTGTCGGCCTGCGGCTTCCTGCCACCGCCACCTTCGTCATCGCCGTCACCACCGGTGGCAAGAAGGACCCCGCCCCCGACGAGCGCGGCCACGACGACAACGGCCCCAACGATCAAGGCGATCCGCTGCTTACGAGAACTTCCCGGAGGGGGAGGCGGCGGATAGCTCCCGTACGGGGCCGGAGGCTGAGGCGGCCCGTAGGGACCCTGCGGGCCCTGCCCATACCCGGGCGGCTGCCCATACCCGGGCGGCTGCTGAGGAGGCGCCCCACCGTACGGCCCCTGCCCCGCATACGGATTCTGCCCATCGGGCTGCGGCGGGGGCGGCGGAGCCCCATAGGGCCCGGCGGGCGGCTGCTGGGGTGGGCCGAATCCGTCCTGCGGCGGCTGGCCGGGAGGTTGGGTCATGTCGGTTCGGGTCCCCTCGCTGTCCGGCCCCTCACAGAGCCCAGCGAAGACCCCCTGCCCCCGCCCACTCCCCAACATCCACTAGATGGCACCCCCACACAAGCCCCGCCCACCGCACGCGCGTTCCCCTACCGAGCCCTCCGCCCCTTCCCCGACTTCGCCGACTTCCCCGACTTCGCCCCGTTGGGCCACAGCCTCGGACTCCGCTTCGCCGCGAAGTCCTCTATCCAGCCCACCGCCAGGACCATCAGGCCGATCAGGGGCCAGACCAGGACCGTCATCCACACCATGTATGTCGTGTCGAGCGCCGAGCTCCAGCGTTCGTTCTCCATGAACGGCAGGTCGTACGCCATGTCGATGATCGGCACCGTGGCCATGATCAGGAGGTTGTGCCAGAGGTAGATCGTCACCGCTCGGTTGTTGGAGAGGGTGATGAGCTTGTCCCAGCGCTTCAGGCGGCCCGGGAGCTCCTGCCACGACGGGGAGTACTGGAAGAGGATGACGACGAAGCCGAAGGACCACGCCGCCTGGGCGAGGGGGATGTCGTTCAGGTCCCAGCCGTCCGGGCCCAGGTGGCCCGAGGCCCACCACAGGCCGAAGGCCATGATCAGGGTGGAGACGGAGACCGCCAAGTAGCGCGGGACCCGGGCGAGGACGCCCTCCTGGTGGGCGAAGCCCAGGACCCAGCAGCTGCCGTACACCGCGAAGTCCGACACCGCGTTGCCCGTCTCGCCGGGAATCTTGACGATCTCCGTCGCGAGCACCGCCGTCAGGGCGAGCGGCGCGAACAGCGTCGCCCACGGGACCCGGCGGAACGCCCACAGCAGCAGCGGCGACGCGATCACGAACCAGAGGTACGCGCGGATGTACCAGAGCGGGCCCGCGGCCTGGGCCGGCCAGGTGTCCTCCAGGAGGCCCGCCTTGTCCCCGATGTGCCAGGGGAAGGGCGGGGCGCCGATCGGGAACACGTAGTTGAGCATGCTGACCAGGCCCCATGTGCCCCCGTGGTCCGGGTCCTTGGTGACGTTCCAGCCACCGTAGAAGAGGAGGAACAGCGCCACCGCGCTGAACGCCCACATGGGCGGGAGCAGACGGCGGATGCGGCCCCTGATCACGCCCCACGCCGGGCGCTTCAGCGAGCGCGCCATCAGCGCGCCCGCCAGCGCGAACATCACGCCCATGGACGGGAAGATGATCGTCAGCCAGGCCCAGCCGAACAGGTGGTAGATGACGACGCGGACCAGCGCCAGGGAGCGCAGTACGTCGAAGTAGCGGTCGCGGCCCGGCTTCTTGGGGGCGGCGGGAACCGGCGCGGCCGGGGGCGCCGGAGCGTAGGCCCCCGGGGCGTAGGCCGCCGGGCCTCCCAGCCCGGGGGGCGGCGGCATCTGCGGCAGCGGTTGCGTGGGATGGGTCATGCGACGGGCCTCCGGTCAGGGCTGCCCGTCCGCTGCTGCGGAATCGAGGGCGGGGTTCCAAGGACTCCCGTGCGCCGGAGCTTCTGCCAGCGAAGGCGGCCTCCGGTCAGGGCGGTGATCCAGGACTGCAGCAGCACGACGTACATGAGCTGCCGGTAGAGGATCTGCTGCAGGGGCAGCGAGATCAGGTGGGTCATGCGTTCGCGGTCGAGCCGGAAGGCGTACGCCGCGCACACCGCCTGGACGGCGAGCACGCCGAGCCACGCGGCGATCGTCCTCTGGGTGGGGCCGAAGACCAGGCCGTAGAGGAGGAACACGTCGATCAGGGGGGCCAGGAGCGGCGCAAGGACCATGAAGAGGGACACCAGCGGCATGCCGACGCGGCCGAAGCGGCCCGATGGCCCGGACTCGATCAGCGAGCGGCGGTGCTTCCAGATCGCCTGCATCGTGCCGTACGACCAGCGGTAGCGCTGCGACCACAGCTGCTGCACCGTCTCCGGCGCCTCGGTCCACGCGCGTGCCTTCTCGGCGTACACGACCCGCCAGCCGTCGCGGTGCATCGCCATCGTGATGTCGGTGTCCTCGGCGAGCGTGTCGTCGCTCATGCCGCCGACCCGTTCCAGCGCCGAGCGCCGGAAGGCCCCGACGGCGCCGGGGATGGTCGGCATGCAGCCGAGCATGTCGTACATCCGACGGTCGAGGTTGAAGCCCATCACGTACTCGATGTGCTGCCAGGCGCCGATCAGCGAGTCCCGGTTGCCGACCTTCGCGTTGCCCGCGACGGCGCCCACGCGCGGGTCGCCGAACGGCTGCACCAGCTCGCGGACGGTGGACCGCTCGAAGACCGTGTCGCCGTCCATCATCACGATGAGGTCGTAACGGGCGTTGGCTATACCGCGGTTGAGGGCGGCCGGCTTGCCCGCGTTCTGCTGGCGTACGACGCGTACGTTCGGGAGGCGAAGCCCCTCGACGATCAGCGCGGTGCCGTCCGACGAGCCGTCGTCGATGACGATGATCTCGATGGGGTGGTCGCTCGTCATGAGCGAACGGACCGTCGCCTCGATGCACTTGGCCTCGTTGTAGGCGGGCACGAGGACCGACACGGGTTCGGTGATGTCGGGGCCCCAGCGGAAGCCCTTCTTGCGCACCTTGCGGGCGTGCACCGCGGAGAGCAGCAGCATCAGGCCGAAGCGGAGCATGACCAGGGAGCCGATGACGGCGAGGGCTACGACGAGTACGCCGGTGATCTTCTCCGAGGCGCCGACCAGGAAGACCCAGGCCTTGCCCTTCCACAGGTCGAGGCCGGTGACGGGCGCGTGCGCGCTGGGGGCGTCCAGGGCCTCGGTGAGGTTCGTGAAGTGGTAGCCCTTGTCCTGCAGATCGGGCAGGAAGGTGTCGAGCGCGGCCACCGTCTGCGAGCGGTCGCCTCCGGAGTCGTGCATCAGGACGACGGCGCCGTTGCCGTTCTTGGGGGTGGCGCGGCGGATGATCTCGGCGACACCGGGGCGCTTCCAGTCCTCGCTGTCGGTGTTGTTGACGACGGTGAGATAGCCGCGGCCGCCGATGTACTTCGTCACCGGCCAGGACTTGTTGTCCATGGCGTCGGAGAAGGAGGAGTACGGCGGGCGGAAGAGGGAGGTGCGGATGCCCGCGGCGCCCGCGAGGGCGAGCTGGTTCTGCGAGAGCTCCCAGTCGATGCGGCTCTCGGACTGGTACGACAGGTCGGGGTGGTTGAACGTGTGCAGGCCGACCTCGTGCCCCTCGTCCACCATGCGCTCGACGAGGTCGGGGTAGCGCGAGGCCATCGTGCCGGTGACGAAGAAGACGCCGTGCGCGTGGTGCTTCTTCAGTACGTCGAGGACCTTGGGGGTCCACTCCGGGTCCGGGCCGTCGTCGAAGGTCAGCACGAGGCGGTGGCGGGGGACGCTCAGCGTCTCCTCGTGGCCGCCGCGGGTGTTGATGACCGGGCCGCCGCCTTCGAGGACCTTCTGCGGGACCTTGTCGGTGGCCGCGGGCGGGCGGATGCGGTGGTCGGCGAGGATCTCGCTGTGCGTGTAGCCGCGCAGCATGAGCATCGCCATCAGGGCGACCAGGAGGAGCAGGGGCAGGAGGTAGCGCAGGGGGAGCCTGCGCCGCTTGGCGCCACGGACGGGCTGCGCGCGGCGTCGGCCGCCTCCGCCGCCCCGGGGCTGGGCGTGACTGTGACGGGAGCCGGCGGACCGGCCCCTGTTGGTGCGGGTGTTCATCGCTGTGCGCCCTCCGAGGGCTGCTGGCCTGCGCCTCGCGGGGACAGATAACCGACCGCCTGGGCGCGCAGCGGACTCTGTTGGTCGGCGGCGGGCTGCACGGCGGGGACTTCGCCGCCGCCTCCGTCCGCGCCGCCCGGGTTCTCGGTCGACGGGTCAGGGGACGGCGTGGTGGGGTCGTCCGTCGGGTCCGGGTCCGGGTCGGGCTTCGGGGGGTCGTCCGTCGGGTCGGGCTTGCCGCCGCCCGTGGGGTCGGGGTCGGGCTTGCCGCCGCCGTCCGTGGGGTCGAGGTCGGGCGTCTCACCCGGCTTGGCCTTTCCTTCGTCCGGCTTGGACGGATCGGCCGGATCGTCGTCACCGGTGGTGGGAGCGGTGCTGCCGCTCTCCGACGCGCCGGGCGACGGGGTCGAGCCGGGTGAGGCCGAGGGGTCGAGGGAGTCGGCCGGGCTGTTCGGTGTGTCCACCTTGCTGGCCGGCTTCTCGTCCTTGGGGCTGATCGGCAGCCAGGGCGCGCTGGAGTTGCCCGAGAACAGGGTGCCCACGATGATCACCGCGTAGACGGCGCAGGCTATGCCGACGATCACGCCTATCCGGCGGTACCTCCGGCTGCGGCGGCCCGTCTCGTCGACGAAAACCGGCCCGTCAGGCGCATCCTGATCACTTTCGGCGGCTAGATCCGCCAGCTGTCGCCCCACCCCGTCGATCTGAACGGTGACCTCGTTCGGATCATGGGTATGTTCCGGTAGGGCATCTTCTCGCCAATTCTCCATGCGCACGCACAACCCCCACATAACCTGACTTGGGCGCGCAAGACTCCGGGCAACTTGCCGTCGGACCAGGCCCCCACCCGGTCCGAGCGCCCCCCTATCACACCGCGCCCGGACCATGAATGTAGCGCACGGCAGTGACAGTCGTACTAATTCGTCAGTCCAGCCTCATCATGATGAGTGCATCTGTGGCCGGAACCCAGCCGTCTCGGGGCCTGTGCAGCCAGCCCTCGGCCGCGGCGAGCTCGGCCGCCGCCTCGCGCAGGGCGTCGACCCCCGGGTGCGCGAGCCCCTTTCTCCACACCATCGACACAGGTGACAGCGGCACGGGGTCGGTCAGGGGCCGCAGGACCGACTCGGGCATGGCCGGAAAGTCCACCGCGGTGAGGACGGGGTGTCGGTTCTTGGCCATGATCCGTCCGAACTCCTCGGGCCCCACCGCCAGCGGTGCGGGAGCCGCCACGTCGATCCCGCGTCCCTCGAAAAGGCGATGCGCGAGGTCGGTCCACTCCAGCGTCCGGGGGTTTCCCGCACCCGCGTACACGCTCTCCCCGGCGAGCGCGCCGAGCGGCACCGCGTCGAGCTCGGCCAGCGGGTGGCCCAGCGGCAGCAGCACCGCCATCGGCTCGTAGCGCACGGGCTGCTGGGCGAGCCGCGCCCGCAGCGCCGGTTCGAGCCCGGCGTACCGCCCGAAGGACACGTCGAGCCGCCCGGCGAGGATCTCGGCGGCGGCCCCGGTGAGCCCGCTCTCGAAGCGGGCCATCAGCTCGCAGTCCGGGGCGAGTGCGCGGGCCCGCTCCAGGACGCGGCCGGAGATGAGCCCCGGACTGTTCAGGTCCACGAGCAGCGGGCGGGCCGCACTCCCGCTTCCCGTACCGCGCGCGAAGGCCGCCGTCAGGTCGTCCTGCGCCTCCAGGACCCGCCGCGCGTACGGCAGCAGCCGCTCCCCCTCGGCTGTCGGCGTGACCTGCCGTGTCGTCCGCACGAACAGCTCGGCACCCAACTCCCGCTCCAGGCGCCGCACATCACGGCTGAGTGCCTGCTGGGCCACATACAGCCTGGCGGCGGCCCGCGTGAAGTGCAGCTCTTCGGAGACGGCCACGAAGGCGCGCAGGAGGCGGGGCTCCAGGTCGCGGGGTATGCGGGGTTCTGCTGTCACCCCGGGAACCTACAGCGGGAGCGGAGACGGCATCCGCAACTTACAACGGAAGTGCGTGAGTCGGGTCTCAGAAGGTGTTGGACCCCGCGGCACCGCCCCGGTGAGGGTGATCCCATGCCGCCCGCCGAACTCGAAGAGCCGCTGACGCCCGCTCAACCCACCGGACCCGAAGCACCGCCGTCGTCCCCCGAACCCGCCGCCCCCGAAGCGCCCCGCCGCCGCAATCCCTACGCCCGGCTCTTCCGGATACCCGGAGCCACCGCCTTCACCATGGGCAACCTCATCGCCCGCCTCCCCATGGGCATGTTCAGCGTGAGCGCCGTCATCATGATCGCCGGAGCACGCGGTTCGTACGCGCTCGCCGGCGCCGTCACCGCGACGGGCCTCGCCGCGACCGCTGTCGTGGCGCCCTGGACGGCGCGGCTCGTCGACCGGCACGGCCAGGCGCGGATCGCCGTCCCCGCCACCGCGATCGCCGCGCTCGGTTCGCTCGCACTGCTGCTCTGCGTGCACTACGGAGCGCCCGACTGGACCCTGTTCGCCGCGTACGCCGCGACGGCCACCACGCCCAACACCGGCGGCATGTCCCGGGCCCGCTGGACCCACCTCCTGAAGGACGACGAACGGGCCCTGCACACCGCCAACTCCTTCGAGCAGGCCGCGGACGAGCTGTGCTTCATGCTCGGCCCCGTCCTCGCGGCCTTCCTCTGCGGGGCGTTCTTCCCGGAGGCGGGCACCCTCGTCGGAGCCGTACTGCTCCTGACCGGCGTACTCCTCTTCGCCTCCCGGCGCGAGACGGAACCGCCGCCCCGGGGGCGTACGGCCGTTCCGGGGAAATCGCCCCTCCACGCGCGCGGGATGCCCACGCTGCTCGCCGCGTTCCTCGCCACGGGTGCCGTCTTCGGCTCGATGGAGGTCGTGACGATCGCCTACGCCGACGCCCAGGGCCACAAGGCCGCCGCGGGCGCGATCCTCGCGCTCCAGGCCGCGGGCTCCTGCGCGGCGGGCCTCCTCTACGGAACGCTCGAGCCGAGCGGGCCCCTGCCGCGCCGCCACCTCCTGTGCGCCGCCGCGATGGCGGCCCTGATGACCCTGCCGCTGCTGGCCGCCACGCTCACCGGCTCACTCCTTGTGCTCGCCGGGGCTCTCCTTGTCGCCGGAATGGCGACGGCGCCGACGATGGTCACCGGCATGACCCTGATCCAGCGGCGCACCCCCGAGGGCCGGTTGAACGAGGGCATGACCCTCGCCGTCACCGGTCTCCTCGGGGGCATCGCCTGCGGCGCCGCGAGCGGCGGCTGGGTGGTCGAGCACCTGAGCCCCGCCCAGGGCTACGCGGTCCCGGTCACCGCCGCGTGCTGCGCGCTGCCGCTCAGCATCGCGCAGGCTTGCGCCACGAGCACTCCAAGTCGCCGCTCGGCTCGGCCCCACGCTCCGAGCGCGGCCTGACCAGTACGGCCTTGTCCTCGGTCGACTTGGCGAGCGTCACGACGATCGCGTCCTCCAGGGCCTTCACCGAGGAGGGCATGTAGTTGTTCAGGATGATGCTGAACACCAGCTCACGCCCGCCCGCGTCCTTCACGTACCCCGAAAGGGCGGACGCCGCGGTCAACGAACCCGTCTTCGCTCGTACGTTGAGGGCCGCCGGAGTCCCGCACATCCGTGTGCGCAGCGTGCCGCCGACGAACTTGTCCGGGTCGCAGGCCACCGGGAGGGACTTGTACCAGTCGGCGTACCAGGGCTCGCCCTTCGCCGAGAGCAGCAGCTTGACGAGCTGGTCGGCGGGGGCGTTGTCCTTGCGGGAGAGTCCGGAGCCGTCGACCTGGCGGATCTTGCCGGGGTCGACACCGGCGGTCTTCAAGTAGGCGCTGATGGCGGCGAGTCCGTCGGGCCAGCTTCCGGGCCGCCCGGTCGCCTCGTACCCCATGGTCTTCGTGAGGTTCTCCGCGTGCATGTTGTTGGAGAGCTTCATGAAGGGGATCATCAGCTCCTTGAGCGGCATGGAGTCGTGCGACGCGAGCTGCCGTGCGCCCTTGGGGGTGGCGAGCCCGGCCTTGGTCGGCCCGCTCACGCGCACCCCGTGCGCCTTGAGGGCGTCCCGGAAGATCGCGGCCGCGTACCCGGTCGGCTCCCAGACGGTGATCCACTCCTTGGTGGCGGAGCCTCCCACGGGGACGGTGCCGGTGACCGTGATCGTGTTCGTGCCGTGCTCCCGCTCGATGGTGAGCGTGTCCTGGCCGCCCGCGGGGACGGTCCTGGCGCTGATGTCGACGTCTACGTAGTCCGTCTTCGGAGTCACCGTCACCTTGGGCTTGTCCCCGGCCTTCGCACCGGGAGTGGCCTCGACGATGACGGTCCCGGTGTCGTAGTCGGTGTCCGGGGCGACGCTCAGGGCGGAGATCTGGGCGGCGTAGTACGCGAACTCGTCGTCGCCGGACCAGGTGTCGCCGATGCGCTTGTCGTCGAACCGGGTGTCGTCCGCGACGAGGCGCCCCGAGACCCGCCGGACGCCCGAGTCGGCGATCTTCGCGGCGAGTTGGTCGTAGTCCTTGGCGAGCGTGGTCGGGTCCCCGGTGCCCCGCAGATAGAGATCACCGTGGAGCTCCCGGCCGTGCCGCTTGCCGTCGGTGAGCACATCGGTGGTGAAGCGGTGGTCGGGGCCGAGCCGCTCCATGGCGGCCGTCGACGTCAGGAGCTTGGTGTTGGACGCGGGCATCAGGCGCCCGCTGGGCAGGTGCTGATAGAGCACGTCGCCGGACGCGGCATCGGCGACGACGACGCTCGCCGCGCCGCCCTCCATCCGGGGATCGCCGAGGATGGTGTCGATGGCTTCGGGCAGGCCGCTGCGGTCGGAATCCGCACCGGCCGGCGAACCGGCGGAGAGGGTGGCCGCCGCGACACCGAGCACGGCGGGCCAGATCCAGTGGCGCATACGGGCGTTGACGCGTCTCACGGGTCTACTCATGACCCAGCAGCATCCCCGACTCCCCCGCCCCGCAACAGCCCCCACACCGGCCACGTATCGGGCCGACATGGCACCCTCACCGCCGGCCCGCGGCGCGCCGAACGAGCGGCGGCGGGGCTGGGCGTCTGGTGGCCCTCCCACGGCCCGGCATGCGACGACACCCCGGCAGCGACGCCGGGCGAGGTCACGGCGACACGTCACCCCGCTGCCGGTCCGGTATGCCGACCGAACGGCAACCACCCGGCAGCAACGCCGACCAAGCGCGCGATGCCCCAGCACCCCACCGCCTGCCATCAGCCCCGCACATCGGCCAAGCCACAAACCGCACGGCAGCGGTGCGGGGCGAGACCGTGGTGGTGAGGCCCGCCCACAGCCCCCGAGACCGACAGGCGGCACCACCCCGCCATCAGTCCCCTACGTCGGCCAAGCCACACACCGCACAGCAGCCGTGCGGGGGCGGGGCAGCCGTGGTGGCGGGGCCCCGCCCACATCCCCGAGGGCGACAGGCGGCGCCCTGCCCTCAGTCCGGTACCTCCGATGAGCCGCGGGAGCTCGGCAGCCGGAGCGGGCGGCGGCGTAGTGGTGTCGAGGGGTGTCCGGTGTCCGGTGGGGTCGGGCGGCGGCGGGGCAGCAGGGTGGCCAGGAGGAGGATGGCGGGGGCCGGGTCCGCGGGGGTCACGCCGTTGCGGCGGCAGACCAGGGCGTCGGGGTCGCCCGGTGGCTGCTGGAGGCTGTAGCCATCGGGGCAGGTGGGGCCCGCGGCGCCCGCCTCGCCCTTGGGGCCTCGCTCGCCGCGTGGGCCCGTGGGGCCCGCCGGGCCTTCGGGGCCCGAGGCGCCGCCCGCGCCGTCGGTGCCGTTGGACCCGTCGGCTCCGTTGGAGCCTGGGGGGCCCGCCGCTCCTGCCGGACCTTCCGGGCCCCGTTCGCCGTTCGTGCCGTCCGCCCCGTCGGACCCTGCGGGGCCCGGATCGCCGGGCGTTCCCGGGGAACCCGGCTCTCCGGCCGTGCCCGCGTCCCCCTTGCGTCCGCCGACGCCCGGCGTCCCCTTCTCGCCCGGTTTCCCGTCCTCGCCCTGCGAGCCGGTGGCACCAGGAGAGCCGGGCACCCGCGCCCGGGCCAGAAGGCCCTCGACGGCGTCGGAGGGGTCCGGCGCGGCCGGGGTCTCGCCGTGGGCGCGGACCTGCGCACGCAGGGTGCGGACGTCACGGGCCAGGGTGGACACCGCCTCGCCGCGCCGGTCCGTCTCGGCGGCGAGCCGGTCGGCCCGGCGGTCACCCGCGTCGATACGGGCCCACAGCAGCACCGCGACACCGGAGAGCGCGACCAGCACACAGACGAGGAACACGGTGCGCCAACGGCGGGCCAGGAGTCGCTCGAGCTGGATCACGAAGTGCCTCCGAGCCGTTGGTTGTCGATGAGCAGCCTGGCGATCTCGCTCTGGTCATGGACGTGCAGAGCGTTCAACTCGGCGAGTTTCGTGTCGCGTTCGGCGACCTGCCGCTCCAGCCGGTCGCGCTCCGTCTGCAGCTTCTCCGTGAGGCTGGAGTAGCCGGTGAGCGCGTTCTCACCGCGCTTGCCGAGATAGGCCACCATCGCCGCGCCCAGAACCCCGAGACTGGCGACAAGGGAACCTAAAAGAGTGACGGTGGCATCCAAGCGACTGCCTCCTTCACGTGCGTACTCGGCCGCGCTTCCGTGCCGCCCGGCCGTTTGGGAACCTGCACTCGGATGCGGTAACGAGTCACATGCCCAGAGGATGTGCCCACACCTTCCATGCCCCGCACACGGAAAAAGCCCCCCGGCCACTGGCCGGAGGGCTTTAACCTCACATGGGAATTGTGGAGATGGCGGGAATCGAACCCGCGTCCAACGGTGCAAAAGGAGGGCTTCTCCGAGCGCAGTTCGCTACGATTTTCTCGGCCCCGGTGATCTCGCGAACAAGTCTCCGACGGGCCCAGTCACTGTTTGATTTCCCATCGAACCCCGTGACCGGGATCGATGGTTTAGTTCCCTAAATTATGCCAGGGTCCGGGTCGGGAACACCCCCGGGCTGACACCCATTAAGGGTCCTTCACTCACTGCTAATTAAGCAGCGAGGGCGAAGGACTGGGAATCGCTCTTGGAATTGGCGATTATTGGTTGCGACAGGTGGTTTACGAGATCATTGTCGCTTCCTCGGCTCGCTTCCCCTGCTTCGACATCCGCTGTCGAAACCGATCATCCCCATGCGTACCACTATTGAATTGGATACTGCTCACCACACCCGCCTTCGGTGAGGTGCAGTGCCCATCGTACGTGACCAACGCCCGACGGGGCCAGCCAATTCCCGCGGCGCCCGTCCGGGCTCCGGGGGCTAGGCGCTGCGCTGACGCTTCTTGACCTCCGCGACCGCGCGGTTCGTCTCCCGCAGGTCCTGCTTCTCCTTGAGCGTCTGACGCTTGTCGTACTCCTTCTTGCCCTTCGCGAGCGCGATCTCGACCTTGACGCGGCTGTCCTTGAAGTACAGGGCCAGGGGCACGATCGTGTGACCCGTCTCCTGCGACTTGGAGTCCAGCTTGTCGATCTCCGCCCGGTGCAGCAGGAGCTTGCGCTTCCGGGTGGCGGAGTGGTTCGTCCAGGTGCCCTGCACGTACTCCGGGACGTGGATGTTGTGCAGCCACGCCTCGCCGTTGTCGATGTGCACGAAGCCGTCCACCAGGGACGCCCGGCCCATCCGCAGCGACTTGACCTCGGTGCCCATCAGCACCAGGCCGCACTCGTACGTGTCAATGATGTGGTAGTCGTGCCGCGCCTTCTTGTTCTGCGCGACCATCTTCCGGGCAGGGGCCTTCTCAGCGGCCTTCGCGGCCTTGCGCTTTACCTTTTCCTTGGCCATAGTGCGCCCATTTTCGCACTACGAGGGGGGTCCGAGGCCAGTCAATACTGTCTCGGCCCGCGTCTCGGCCCCGTCGTCGACCTCCAGGTCCGGGGTGATGCCCCGGCCGTCGACCGCCTGCCCCGAAGGGGTGCGGTAGTGCCCGACCGTCAGCTCGGCG
This sequence comes from Streptomyces sp. NPDC032198, assembly GCF_040636975.1. Lineage (NCBI taxonomy): Bacteria > Bacillati > Actinomycetota > Actinomycetes > Kitasatosporales > Streptomycetaceae > Streptomyces > Streptomyces sp. NPDC032198. The sequence continues at coordinate 353,202 of NZ_JBEZVL010000009.1, forward strand.
ACCGAGCCGTCGGGCAGCCGGCGCGGCATCTGGACCGAGCCCTTGCCGAAGGTCTTCGACCCCACCACGACCGCGCGGCCCCGGTCCTGCAAGGCACCCGTGAGCAGCTCGGCGGCGCTCATCGTGCCGCCGTCGACCAGCGCGACCACGGGTCTGGTGGTGTCGCCGCCCCGCTCGGCGTGCAGGGCCTTCTGCCGACCGCGTACGTCATACGTGGCGACCAGGCCGCCGTCGACGAGACCCGATGCCGCGGTGACCGCCTCCGTCACCAGGCCCCCGGAGTTGCCGCGCAGGTCGAGCAGGATTCCGGCACCCTTGGGCGCCTTGCGCACCGCGGACCGTACGCGCTCGCCCGACCCCTTGGTGAAGGCCTCGACCTTGATCATGACGGCGCCGCCCGCGAGCTGTGTGACCGTGACGGAATCCGTGGAGAGGCGGGCCCGGTGCAGCGTCTCGCTCCACGCGCGCGTGCCCCGCTCCAGGCCGAGCTCGACCGGGGTGCCTGCGCGGGCGCCGCGCAGCAGGGACACGACCTCGGTGACGGGAAGCCCCGCCACGCGCTTGCCGTCGATGCTGCTGAGCTGATCGCCCTCGCGGATGCCGGCCTGTTCGGCGGGGCCGCCGCGCTGGACCCGGGAGACCTCGATGCGCCCGTCCTCCGCGCGCCTGGCCCAGAGGCCGACGCCGGTGTACGCGCCGTCGAGGGCCTGCTCGAACTCCTGGTACTCCCCGGGGGAGTAGACCGATCCCCAGCGGTCGCCGCTGCGGCTGACGGCCTCCTCGGCGGCCTTCTTGCCGGACTTGCCGTCGGCCATCGCCTCGGCCGCGGCATCCGCGGCTTCGTCGGCGGCGTCACCGGACAGGGCGACGGAACGGGTGGACGGGGCAGGCGACTTCTGGCCTTCGCCGGTCGCCTCGCTCCAGGATCCGGTGGCCGCACCGGTGGCGAGCACGCTCGCGAACACCAATGTCAGGGTCGCCCCGCGGCGGATGCGGCGGGGCCGGGAGAGCCGGTCGCAGAACCGGTCGGGGCCTGACATGACGGTGAGTCTAGGACAACGAAGGGCGCCGTACGGTCGGTTGAACCGTACAGCGCCCCGGACATACCTCACACCCCGGAGCACACGCCCGGCTTCACGAAGCACGCCCTTGCCGATCGGATCGGAAGTGATCGGATCAGGTTGTTCAGATCAGGTTGTACTGGGCGGCACTGCTGAGGTTGGTCGCGTACATGCCCCACATGGTCTTGGCGAACAGCTTGTTCGCGCCGCCGCCCAGCGGGTGCCGCTGCCAGACGGTCTTCGGCCCCTTGGCCCGCACGTCCAGGTAGAGCCTGCCGCCGCTCTTCTTCTTCAGGGTGAAGGTGATCACCTTGCCCGCGCCCTCGAGGTGGCCGGGGAGGGACTTCAGTACGAAGTAGGTCTTCCCCACCTTCGTCACGCGCACCGGGTTGCAGCGGCCGCCGCCCTTGAGGCAGATCTTCTGCCCCTTCTTGACCGTCTTCGGCATCCCCGGGATCGGGAACACCGAGTTCATGATCCGGTTCATCTTCCGGAACGACACCTGGGCCGTCGCGGTGCGCCGGGAGACGTAGTACTCGAAGTGGTAGCCGTACTGGCTGCCACGCGCCGCACGCGGCTCCGCTCCCTGCTGCGTCACCGGCTGCGCGGGCGGCTCGGCGGCCACCTCCGCGCGCACGGGCCTGGTCTCCGTCACCGCGGCCTGCGCGGGCGTCCCCGCGGCCACCACGGCGGCGGACAGCACCACGCCGAGCACCGCCGCCCGGATCCCCCGCGTCCCCCTGGCCGTACGGCCACCTTCGAAACGTCGCATACGCACGACAGGACCCTCCCGATTTTCTTGTCAATAAGCCCTGGTCAAAGGCAGATTGATCTTGGTTCAGGAGGGTTCGGCGCGTCAAATCCGGCTACGGGGTCAGACCTTCACCGGGTCAGACCTTCAGGTACTTGCGCAGGGCGAAGAAGCCCGCGAACGCCGGCATGAGGAAGCTGACCGTAAGCACCAGCGGCAGCTTGCCGAGGACCGCGTCCCAGCCGATGAAGTTGACCATGTCGATCTTGTCGACGAGCCAGTTGTTGATGAGGAAGTACTTGCCGGCGACCAGCAGCACACAGGCGAAGGCGCCGCCGATCAGACCGGCGATCGCGGCCTCCATGACGAAGGGCACCTGGATGTAGAAGCTGGACGCCCCGACCAGGCGCATGATGCCGGTCTCGCGGCGTCGGCTGAAGGCCGATACGCGCACCGTGTTGACGATCAGCATCAACGCGACGACCAGCATGAGCCCCATGACGCCGAGCGCCGCGTACCGCATGCCGTTCAGGAGGTTGAAGAGGTTGTCCAGGACGCTCCGTTGGTCCGTCACGCTCTGCACGCCCGGCCGCCCGCTGAACGCGGTGTTGACGACCTGGTACTTCTCCGGGTTCTTCAGCTTGACCCGGAACGACTCCTGCATCTGGTCCGGCGTGAGGGAACTGGACAGCGGGGAGTCGCCGAACTGCTCCTTGTAGTGCTTGTACGCCTGGTCGGCCGTCTCGTACTGGACCGTGTCGACGACGGGCATCTTCTTCAGATCCGTGCGGATCTGTTCCTTCTGCTCGTTCGTGACGGCGCCCTTGGCGCACCCGGGGTCCTGCTCGGCGTCCCCCTTGTTGCAGAGGAAGATCGAGACGTTGACCTTGTCGTACCAGAAGCCCTTCATCGTGCTCACCTGGTCGCTCATGAGGAGCGAGGCCCCGAAGAGGGCGAGCGAGAGCGCTACGGAGACGATGACGGCGAAAGTCATCGTGAGATTACGGCGGAGGCCGACGCCGATCTCCGACAGGACGAACTGGGCGCGCATGGCTCCCTTTCAGTGGATCAGTGCAGTGGATCAGTACGGGTCTTCAGTGCTGGTAGCCGTAGACGCCGCGCGACTGGTCGCGGACGAGACGGCCCTTCTCCAGCTCAATGACCCGCTTGCGCATCTGGTCCACGATCTGCTGGTCGTGGGTCGCCATGACGACGGTCGTGCCCGTGCGGTTGATCCGGTCGAGCAGCTTCATGATGCCGACCGACGTCTGCGGGTCGAGGTTGCCGGTCGGCTCGTCCGCGATGAGGAGCTTCGGACGGTTGACGAAGGCTCGCGCGATCGCCACCCGCTGCTGCTCACCACCGGAGAGCTCGCCGGGCATCCGGTCCTCCTTGCCGCCGAGACCGACGAGGTCGAGGACCTGGGGCACGGACTTGCGGATCTCGCCGCGGGACTTGCCGATGACTTCCTGCGCGAAGGCGACGTTCTCGCCGACGGTCTTGTTCGGAAGGAGCCGGAAGTCCTGGAAGACGGTGCCCAACTGGCGCCGCATGTGCGGCACCTTGAAGTTGGAGAGGCGCGCGAGGTCCTTGCCGAGGACGTGCACCTGGCCGTGGCTGGTGCGCTCCTCACGGAGGACGAGCCGCAGGAAGGTGGACTTTCCGGAGCCGGAGGAGCCGACCAGGAAGACGAACTCGCCCTTCTCGATCTCCAGAGAGACATCCCGGAGGGCGGGCCGGGTCTGCTTGGGGTAGGCCTTGGAGACGTTGTCGAATCGGATCACGGATGCACCACGGGTCGCCGGGGGTAGGTGAGCGTGACCATACGCGAACCCGGTACGCGAGCGCAGTCAGCGTCCTGAGTTGCGCGAATTGTCGCGGATATACCACGGAACGTAACAGTCGGAAACCGACGAGGACGGGCGGGCCGCGCCGAAATTCGTGGAAGCTGGCACAGTGGTAGGGGGAACGGTTGAGTTCCCCCTGGCGTTGGGCAGGCTGTGACTGTGCGGGAGGAGGAGCGCATGACCTATGACAGGTTGGTGTGCGCGAACTGCGCGGCGCCCGTGAGTGAAGGCCGCTGCCCCGTGTGCCGGGCCAATCGCGAGCGCATGCAGCAGGAGGGTCCCTTCGGTGGCCTCAGCCCTGCGGCCCTGATAGGGGTGCTCGTCGTGCTGATCGCAGCGGTGGCCCTGCTGGCGCACCAGACCGCTTAGCGCGCCACGAGGCGCGTGCCAGGACACCAGAAGGGCCCGGAGCTGGCTGCTCCGGGCCCTTCTGTCATGTCGTGCATGTCATGTCGCGCATGCCATGTCGCACAGTGCCTTTTATCAGGCAGCGGCACCGCGGTTGCCGACGAAGCGCGGCAGGATGCGGAAGCCGATGCCGCCGGCGATCATCGTCGCGGCGCCGATCAGCAGGAACGTGGTCTCGGCGGCGCCCGTCTCGGCGAGCTCGCCCTTGTCGGCCTTGTCACCCTGCTCGACCGGGGCGGAGCCCGTGTCGGTCAGGCTGTCCTTGCCCTTGCCCTGCTCGACGGGGTTGGCGCCACCGTCGGGGTCGTTGTCGTTGCCACCGGTGCCGTTGCCACCCGTGCCGTTGCCGTTACCGGGGTCGCTCGGGCCCTCGGTGGGCTCGCTCGGGTCCGTCGGGTCCGACGTGGGAGGCGTGCTGGGGTCCGTGGGCTCCTCGGTGGGCTCGGTCGGCTCCTCCGTGGGCTCGGTGGGCTCCTCGGTCGGCTCCGTGGGCTCCTCGGTGGGCTCCGTCGGAATCGCCGTCGGCTCGGTGGGGTCGGCGGTCGGCTCGTCGTCGCCGATGCCGACGTCGACCCCGATGCCGTTCTCGTCGGCGCTGGCGCTGGCGCTCGCACCGCCGAGGTCGACACCGACGTCGAGGGCCGAGGCGGCACCCGCGGCGGTCAGCGACGCACCGGCGGCGATCACCGCACCGGCCGCTATACGTGCAACGCGGATCCGCGTCTTCTTGGTCATCTGGCTGCTACCCCCAGTAGCTGAATCGTCAGTGAGGCAGCGTCCGGGTCCGCGTTCGTCAGGAGCGCTCAATCCGCCCCCCACAGATCACACGCGCCCCAGAGATACGCATGCCGCTCGCTAGCCTTTCCAGTTTCCACAGCAACGTCAAGGTCGTTGCGCGCGCGATGTCTGAAATAGCAGCAGTTGCCTGGCGTACGGAGATGTGACTGTGACGTAAAAGGCAACTGCCGCCTCGTAGGCGGCAGTTGCCTTGTCGATAAAGCGGCGCTTACTTCTCCTGCTGCTTGCGCCAGCGAATTCCCGCTTCGAGGAAACCGTCGATCTCGCCGTTGAAAACGGACTCGGGGTTACCGACCTCGCACTCCGTACGCAGGTCCTTGACCATTTGGTACGGGTGCAGGACGTACGAACGCATCTGGTTGCCCCAGGAGTTGCCGCCGTCCCCCTTGAGGGCGTTCATCTTCGCCTGCTCCTCCTGGCGGCGGCGCTCGAGGAGCTTGGCCTGGAGGACGTTCATCGCGCTCGCCTTGTTCTGGATCTGCGAGCGCTCGTTCTGACAGGAGACGACGATGCCGGTGGGCAGGTGCGTCAGGCGGACCGCGGAGTCGGTCGTGTTGACGCCCTGGCCGCCGGGGCCCGACGAGCGGTACACGTCGATGCGGAGCTCGGACTCGTCGATCTCGATGTGGTCGGTCTTCTCGACGACCGGGAGGATCTCGACTCCGGCGAAGGAGGTCTGGCGGCGCCCCTGGTTGTCGAAGGGCGAGATGCGGACGAGACGGTGCGTGCCCTGCTCGACCGAGAGCGTCCCGTACGCGTACGGGACCTGGACGGCGAAGGTGGTCGACTTGATGCCGGCCTCTTCCGCGTACGAGGTTTCGTAGAGCTCCGTCTTGTAGCCGTGGCGCTCGGCCCAGCGCAGGTACATGCGCTGGAGCTTCTCGGCGAAGTCGGAGGCGTCCACGCCGCCGGCCTCCGCGCGGATGGTGACGAGCGCCTCACGGGCGTCGTACTCCCCGGAGAGGAGGGTGCGGACCTCGAGCTCGTCCAGCGCCTTCTTGACGGACGTGAGCTCGGTCTCGGCCTCGGCGCGGGTGTCCGGGTCGTCCTCCTCCTCGGCCATCTCGAAGAGCACGCTGAGGTCGTCGATACGCCCGCGCAGGGCCTCGGCCTTCCGCACCTCCGCCTGGAGGTGGCTCAGCTTGCTGGTGATCTTCTGTGCCGCATCCGGGTCGTCCCACAGGGACGGCGCGGCCGCCTGCTCCTCGAGCACGGCGATGTCTGCCCTCAGCTTGTCGAGGTCCAGGACGGCCTCGATCGACTCCATGGTCGAGGAGAGGGACTTGAGCTCTTCGGATACATCGACGACTGCCACGGGACCAGCCTAACGGCTGGGGGCAAGGGGTCTGGCCTCCCGGCCTGGGGGCGTACCTCACCCCGCACGCCGGGGCCCTGCCGCCGCCTCCCCCGAGCGGCCTGAACGGCCACCCCCAGCCCCCGGCTACGGCGCCGAAGGGGACGAGTTCTGGGTGTCCTGGGGCTTCGCGTCGGCGTCGTCACCGTTCGTGGCCGCCCAGGTGCCGATGCCCGCCGCGGCCACCAGGACCGCTCCCGCCACGCCGAGCGTGATCCTGCGGCGGCGGGCCGACGCGCGGTGGCGGGCCGAGCCGGGGCGGGCCGCACCGGACGCGCGCGGGGCGCGGGCCGTGCCGCGGGCGCCCCCGGCGAGCTCGTCCGGGCCCGGGACTCGCATGGAGGTGTGGGTGTCCCGGTTCGAGTCGGGGGACGACCCGGGGACGAGGGGGACCGCGCCACGGCGTGGGGCGCCGGGGGACGGCTCCGGTGCCGGCTCCTCCTCCGCCTCTTCCGGCAGCGGCTCCGTGTCCGGCTCGTCCACGTCCAACGGCGGCATCCCGGCCACCAGCGACTGCAGCTCGCGCAGCCGTGCCGCGAGCTCCGAAGCGCGCAGCCGGGACGCCGGGGCCTTGGCGAGGCACTGGACCATCAGCTGCCAGAGCTCGTCCGGGATGCCCGGGAGCGGCACAACCGTTTCCGTCACGTGGCGGCGCAGGACCGCCCCGGGGTGGCCGCCGCCGAACGGGGTGAAGCCCGCCAGGAGCTCGTACAGGACCGTCGCGAGGGCGTAGATGTCGACGGCCGCGCGCGGCGGCAGGCCCTCGATGATCTCGGGGGCGAGGTAGTCCGGCGTACCGATGATCTTCGTCGCGCGGGTCCTGCGCGGGGAGTCGATCAGTTTGGCGACGCCGAAGTCCGTGAGCAGGGCGGGGTGCGAGCCGCCGGGCCCCAGCGGTCCCTGCATGTCGAGCAGGACGTTCTCCGGCTTCACGTCACGGTGCACGATCCCCGCCGCGTGCGCCGCGGCGAGGCCGTCCGCCACGTCCGCCACGATCGCCACCGCCGCCTCCGGGGCGAGGCGGCGCTCACGGTCGAGGCGGGTGCGCAGGTCCGTGCCGCGGACGAGGTCCATGACCAGGGCGAGGTCGTTCCCGTCGACCACCAGGTCGTGGACGCCCACCACGCGCGCGTGGTCGAGACTGAGCAGGGCCGTGCGCTCCTGGACGAAGCGGCCGACCAGCTCCTGGTCGGACGCCAGGTCCTCGCGCAGCAGCTTGATGGCGACGGGACCCTCGGGTCCCTCGCCGAGCCACACCGTGCCGGCGCTGCCCCGACCAAGGATCTGGTGGGCGGTGTACCGGCTGCCGATCTTGCGTGCCAAGACTGCTCCTACGGATGCGTGTTGGCGACAAAACTACGCGGCCTCGACGCCAACCTTCACTCCAGGAGCAGAAATCACCCCGCAGGTGTCGACAAATCTCCAGAGCGGCTAGTTGCCGCTCACTTTCCCCATCCAGCCGGAGACCGTGTCGTACCACTCGCCGAGCTGGGCCCAGTACCCCTTGGTCGTGCCGATCCACTCCTGGAGCGGGCTCAGCTCCCAGACGAGCCAGCTCGCCACGAAGAGGATGATCAGCGTGAAGAGGCATCCCTTGAGGCAGCCGAGACCCGGGATCTTCATCGGGTTCGAGCTGCGCTGCCGGGGCTGCCTGGGCTCACGCGGCGGACGTCCCGCGGGCGGCTGCTGGGGAGGCGTCTGCTGCGGCGGCGCGTACTGCTGCTGGGGCTGCGGGGCGTACTGCTGCCGCTGCTGGGGCTGCTGACGCTGCTGCTGCGGCGCGTACTGCTGGGGGCGCTGTTGCTGTTGCGGCTGCTGTACCTGGCGCTGGGGACGGCGGCGGCGCAACGGGTCGTCGTTCGGGTCCAGGTACGACTGGACCTGCGTCTGTTCGTTGCGGTCGCGGGCCGCCCGCATCTGGTTCTGCCAGGGGTGCGGGTCGTTCGGGTCATAACCGGGCTGGTTCGGCGGCACCGGCGGCATGACGGCCGTCGGGTCGGCCGCGCCGCGGCTGCCGCCGGGGAGCACCGAGGTCGGGTCGGCGTCACCGGAGCCGGTGTTCTGCATGACGCTCGTCGCCGCGGTCGGGTCGTACGACCCGGCGTTGTTCGGGAGCACCTGGGTGGGATCGGCGGCTCCGGCCGTCCCGGGCACCATGGCGGGGTCCGGGTCGGGCATCAGGAGGGCGCCCACGCCCTCCGCCGCGGCGATCTGCGCGCTGGACGCGTGCACGCCCACGCCGTCCGCGACGGCCCGCAGGCCGCGCGCGAGGTTCTCGGCGCTGGGGCGGTGGTCGGGGTTCTTGCTGAGGCACCGCTCTATGACCGTCCACAGCGGGTCCGGGACCGTCGAGGGGCGGCGCGGTTCGGCGCTCAGGTGCTGGTGCAGGACCTCGAGGGCCGAGCCGCCGCCGAACGGCGGACTTCCGGTGACGAGCTCGTACAGGAGGATGCCCGCGCCGTAGATGTCGACCGCGCTGGTCTGCGGGCGGCCCTCGGCGGACTCGGGCGCCACGTACGCGGGCGTGCCGACGAATTCGTGGGTGCGCGTCAGGCCAGGGGAGTCGGCGAGGCGCGCGATGCCGAAGTCGGTCAGCATCGGGTGCATCGACCCGTCCGCCTCCTGCTTGAGCAGGACGTTCGCGGGCTTCAGGTCCCGGTGCACGACGCCGTCCGCGTGACTCGCGGCGAGGGCGTCGGCGATCTGGGCGGTCATGAGGGCCGCCCCGACCGGCGTGAACGGGCCGTTCTCGCGGAGGTACCGGTGCAGGTCGGGGCCCTCCACCAGGTCCATGACGAGGGCCAGGAGCTCGCCCTCGACGACCAGGTCACGAGTCCGCACGATGTTCGGGTGCGTGAGCCTGAGCAGGACGGATCGCTCGCGGAGGAATCGCATCACGATGTCCGCGTCGTTGGCGAGCTCCTCCTTGAGGACCTTGATCGCGACGGTCTCGCCGGGCTGGCCGGCAACGGCCGCCTCGGCACCCGCGGTCTCGCGCTGGCGGGCTCGCCAGACGGTGCCCGTGGCGCCGCGCCCGAGCGGCTCCTCGAGCAGGTACTTGCTGCCTACCGGCCGCACGTCATGCGCTCCCTGCTGATCTGGCTGGTCTGTCCGGACCCGGCTACCCGCCGGAGGGTGTTCCGACCCACTGTAGTGCCGCCGAACGGGGCACCGCCGGGTCACATTCCGACCAGGCCGCCGGGGTGACTGGACAGCTGTTCGGTGGAAAGACGCCCCATGGGAGCCGTTGGTTGCCGGATGGCGTCGAATTGACCTTCGTCACGAGGAGGTCACCGGCGATCGCATCGGTCCAAGCAGGCACTTTTCCGAGCAGAGCCGACCAATCAAGATCACTTACGGGTGGCCGCCGGGCGTGTTGTCAGTGGCAGGTGCGAGGATGCTTTCTTGTTACTGGCCGATGTGGCCGTGTGCGGTGGGGGGAATCACAGCGCGAGTCCCCGTGCCCGGCGGCAAGGGCAGAAGGGACCGCTGACGGCGATGCAGATCCGGCTGACCGTCCTCGGGCCGCGCAGCGGCCAGACCGCCGAGCCCCATGGCCACCCAGTCGTGCCGCGCGGCGCCTGCGACGTGTTGGTCACCGCCCCCGCGGGGACCGCTCTGGCCACCGTCGCCTCGGGCCTGGCCGCCGCCGTCGCGGGCGGCGAAGGACCCGTCGTCCTGTACGCGGAGTCGGAGCGCCTCGACGCCCAGCGCTGCACCCTCGGGGAGCCCCCGCTGATAGACGGAGCGGTGCTCTCGCTCGGCTCCCCCGCCGAACCCGGACCCGAACTCGCGGGAGCAGCCGCCCAGTTGCACGTGGTCGCGGGCCCCGACGCGGGCGGTGTGCACCTCCTGCACGGCGGCCAGATCCGCGTCGGCCGCTCGGCGGACGCGGACGTCCCGCTGGACGACCCGGACGTGTCGCGGCTGCACTGCGCGGTGACGCTCACCCCGGACGGCCAGGTCACCGTCACGGACCTGGGCTCCACGAACGGCACGACGGTGGACGGCCGCGAGATCACCGACCGCCCGGTGCGCCTCACCCCCGGCTCCCTGCTGCGGCTCGGCGAGTCCGCGCTGCGGTTCACCACCGGGGACGGGACGGACGGCGCGCTGCCGACCGCCCCGGACGGCGAGGGACATGTGCGCGTACGGGTCGCGGCGAGCGCCGACGCCCCCCGGAGCGCACCCCCGGAAGCGGGCCGCACGCCCTCCGAAGGCACCCACCACGCGTACGGCTCCGCGAGCTGGGGCGCGGCGGGCGAGGACGGCCAGGGCGGGGCGCACGGCAGGACCTCCCGCACCGATGTGCCGCTCGTGCCGCAGCAGGGTGGCGCCCCGGACGCCGAGAGCACCCGTATCGGCACCCCCGCGCGCGGGACGACCGTGCCGCGCGCGCTCCGCAAGCGGGGCGGCCTCTCGGCCTGGGCCCGGCGTCTCACGGGTGCACGCGACGACGCGTACGGACCGGCGGAGCACGAGGACGACGGGTACGGGACGGGGAGCGACGTCGCTCCCCCGGAACCCCCGGCCCCCACCCCGGAGGACCTCGCGGTGGCCGCCGCCGCGCGGACCCCGGAGTCCTGGCCCGACCCCGCGGCCCTGCTGCTCACGGCGCTGGGTCCGGGCCCCCGGCTCTGGGAGCGCGGCCCCGGCCACCCCGAGGCGCTCGCGGTCCGGCTCGGCACGCTGGACCGCGCGACCCCGGGCGAGCGGGGCCTGCTGCCCGCCGTCCCCGTGACGGTCAGCCTGCGGGAGGCGGGCGCGCTCGGCCTGGCGGGTCCGCGCGAGCGGCTCACGGGGCTCGCCCGTGCCGTGGTGGCCCAGCTCGCGGCGCTGCACTCCCCCGACGCCCTGGAGATCGTGCTGCTCAGCACGGACCGCGCACGGCCCACCCCGGAGCGCGCCGCCGAGTGGTCCTGGCTCGGCTGGCTTCCGCACCTGCGGCCCACCCACGGCCAGGACTGCCGCCTCCTCCTGGCGTACGACCGCGAGCAGGCCGCCGCGCGCACGGGAGAGCTGCTGCGGCGCCTGGAGGACCACATGGCGGACCGGGCGTCCGCCGCCGCGGCCGGACCCGCTCTCGACGGCCCTCTCGACCCCCTTCTCGACAGCACCGCCGAAGACGCACCGGACACCGGGCCCCGCACCGTCGTCGTGGTGGACGGCGACCCCGGGTCCGCCGGGCTCCGCGAAGCCGTGGTGCGGCTGGCGCGGGAGGGGGCCGCCGCCGGGATCCATGTCGTCTGCCTGGCGGAGACTCCCGCCGCGTCACCCGCCTCCCCGGTGTCGGCCACATACGAAGCCGCTTGCTCCGTGTCGCCCGCTTTCCGCGCCTGCGGTGCCGTCGCGCTGCTCAGCGGCGACGTGGCCACGGCGCTGCGGCTGCTGCGCACCGCGGACGGTCAGCCTGCCGGGCACGGCACGGTCGCCTCGGTGGACGCGGTGTCGCAGGCCTGGGCCGAGCGGTTCTCCCGCGCGCTGGCGCCTTTCCGCACGGACGGGGCGCCCGGCGACGGGCACGCGCGCGTGTCCGCTCCACTGCCCCAAATGGCGCGACTTTTGGATGAGTTGGGCCTCGCCCGGGCCACCCCCGCCTCCCTGATGGCCCGGTGGGCGGCAGCCGCCGACGATTCCGAGGCGCTGGGCGGACGAGCCTGGACGGTGCTCGGGGCGGGCCCGCGCGGGCCCGTGGTCGTGGATCTCGCCGCCGAGGGCCCGCACATCCTGGCCGAGGGCCCCTCGGGCAGCGGTCGCACGGAGCTGCTGCGTTCCATCGCCGCCTCGCTCGCCGCGGCGGAGCGCCCCGACCGCCTCGGCATGGTGCTCATCGACGGACGGGACACCACGGGCAGCGGGGGCAACGGAACGAACGGCGGGAACGTACGGCTGGTCGAAGGCCTCGCGGTCTGTACGGACCTGCCGCACGTCACGACGCATCTCGCCGCCAACGACCCTGTCCGGATGCGGGAGTTCGCCCAGTCGCTGACCGCCGAACTGAAGCGCAGGGCCGAGCTCCTGGGGCGGCTCGGGTTCGCCGAATGGCACACGCAGACGCCTCCGGGCAGTGGGGGCGGCGCAGGCGGCATGGGTGCCAGGAGCGCCGGAAGCGCGGGAAGTGCCGGTAGTACCGGAAGCGCCGGGAACGGCGGGAACGGCGGGGGTGGCGGGAACGGCGGGGGTGGCGCGGACGACCTCGACCCGCCGCCGAGTTCCACGATGCGGCTGCGGCCCGTCGCCGCCCGCAAAGGGACCGAGCCGGGGCCTCCGCTGCCTCGGCTCGTCGTGCTCGTCGACGACTTCGACGCACTGCTCTCGCCCGCGCTCGGATCGCCGGGGCGTCCCGCCGCGGGGTCCGTCGTGCGGGCGCTCGAAGCGGTGGCCCGGGACGGGGAGCGGCTCGGGGTGCACCTGATCGCCACGACCGCACGCAGCGAGCGGACCCCGGAGACGGAGCTGGGGAGGCGCGCGGCCCTGCGGATCGTGCTGGACGCCGTCACTCCGGGGCCGGAGGAGCCTGCCCCCGGGCGGGGCGAGCTGCGTACGGCCGAGGGGCGCGTGAGCCCCTTCCAGGCGGGGCGGGTCACGGGACGGATTCCCCGTACGTCCACGGTGCGGCCCACCGTCGTCCCCCTGGAGTGGGAGCGGATGGGCGACCCTCCGGCCCGCCGCCCCGTGCGTGAACTGGGCAATGGGCCCACGGACTTGGCGCTCCTGGCCAGCGCGCTGGAGCGGGCCGCCCGATCCGTCGCAGCGGACCAGGTGCCGTCCCTCCTGTAGTTCCGCTGGTTCCTCCGGCTTTGCCGGTTCCGCTGGTTCCGCCGGTTCTGCCAGTTCTCCACCACCTTTCCTTCAGCTCTGCACCCCGTGGAGCCCCGCGCCTCATGACGGCACGTCACAACGCCATCACGATCACCTGGTTGACACTGTTTGCGCTCTTGCCGCCCCTCCCCGCCCGGGCGTAGACAGACCGCACGGGACTCGCCAGGGCAGAGAAACGGGGCAGTGATGCGCAGCAGTCTTCGATCACGCAAGGCACCGCAACACCGGCGTACCACAGCCAAATTCGCCGCGGCCGTCGTCGCGGGCACGCTCGTGCTCACCGTCACCGCATGCGGCGGGGACGACGACGGCGACAAGGACGGCGGGGGCAAGGGCGGCGGCAAGGAGAGCGCCGCCGCGGTCCAACTGCCCAAGCTGGACGGCCAGACCGTCTCCGTCGCCGCCGTCTGGGGCGGTTCGGAGCGCAAGGTCTTCCTCAAGGTTCTCGACGAGTTCGAGAAGCGGACCGGGGCGAAGGTCACCTTCGTGCCGGCCCAGGACCCCATCATCAGCTTCCTGGAGTCGAAGGTCGCGGGCGGCCAGCCGCCGGACGTCGCGATGCTGCCGCAGGTCGGCGCGATCGACCAGGCCGTGCAGAACAAGTGGGCCAAGCCGGTCGGGGCCGAGGCGCAGAAGCAGCTCGACAAGAACTACGCGCAGGGCTGGCAGGACCTCGGGGCCGTCGACGGCAAGCAGTACGGCGTGTACTTCAAGGCCGCCAACAAGTCCCTGGTCTGGTACAACACCAAGGTCTTCGAGAACGCGGGCGCCAAGGAGGCGAAGACCTGGGACGACTTCATGAAGACGGCCCAGACCGTGTACGACTCCGGCGTACCGCCGGTCTCGGTGGCGGGCGCCGACGGCTGGACCCTCACCGACTGGTTCGAGAACATCTACCTCTCCCAGGCGGGACCGGAGAAGTACGACCAGCTCGCCAAGCACGAGATCAAGTGGACGGACCCCTCCGTGAAGGAGGCGCTGACCACGCTCGGCGAGCTCTTCGGCAAGAAGGGCTTCGTCGCGGGCGGCGCCGACAAGGCGCTGCAGACCGAGTTCCCCGCCTCCGTGAAGCAGACGTTCACCGGCGGCGACCAGCCCAAGGCGGGCATGGTCTTCGAGGGCGACATGGTCTCGCTGCCGATCTCGGAGACGAAGGCCCAGATCGGCACGGACGCCAAGGTGTTCCCGTTCCCGGCGGTCGGGGACGAATCCCCGGCGGTCGTCGGCGGTGACGCGGCCGTGGCCCTGAAGGACAACAAGGGCGCCCAGGCGCTCCTGACCTTCCTGGCCTCGCCGGACTCGGCGAAGATCTGGGCGGAGGCGGGCGGCTTCGTCTCGCCGAACAAGAACCTCGATCTGTCGGCGTACCCGAACGACGTGCAGCGCGGCATCGCCAAGGCGCTCATCGCGGCGGGCGACGACATCCGCTACGACATGTCCGACCAGGCCCCGCAGGCCTTCGGCGGCACGCCCGGCAAGGGCGAGTGGAAGGCGCTGCAGGACTTCCTGAAGAACCCGAAGGACGTGGCGGGCACGCAGAAGGCGCTGGAGACGGCCGCCGCCAAGGCCTTCAAGGACTGACACGGTGGCGTCCGCGAACGCCGGGGGCACGCCGAACGTGGCGCTGCCCCCGGCTCCAGAACCGCGCAAGAGCGTGACCGGCACCCGCAGGAGCGTGGCGGTGCTGTTCCTGGCACCCGCCCTGATCCTGCTCGGCGCGCTCGTCCTGTACCCCATCGGGTACTCCGTCTTCCGCAGCTTCTTCGACAAGTCGGGCGACTTCACGGCGTTCGGCAACTACAAGACCCTGTTCACCGACGACACCATCCTCACCGCGATCAAGAACAACGCGATCTGGGTGGTGGTCGCCCCGACGGTCGCGACCGGTCTCGGCCTGATCTTCGCCGTGCTGACCGAGCGGATCCGCTGGGGCACGGCGTTCAAGCTGGTCATCTTCATGCCGATGGCGATCTCGATGCTCGCGGCCGGCATCATCTTCCGGCTCGTGTACGAGTCGGACCCGGACCGGGGCGTGGCCAACGCCGTCTTCGTGGGGGTGCACGACACCTTCGCCGAGTCGTCCGCCTTCCCACAGGCCCATCCCAGTACGGAGTCTCCGCTGAAGCCGGCCTCCGGCGGCGCCTTCATCACGCGCAAGCCGGTCAGCGCGGGCACCCCGGTGGCGCTGCCGCTGACGGGTGTCGCGCCGGACAACATGCCGGACGACGCCAAGGCCGCCGCGGCCGCGAAGCCGGACCCCGGCAAGGTCACCGGTACGGCCTGGCAGGACTTCACCCGCGGCAAGGGCCGGGGCGAGATCAACGCCCCGGACAAGGCCGAGTTCGGCTACCCCGGAATCACGATCGAGGCCGTCAAGGACGGCAAGGTGGTGGCCACGGCCGAGGCAGCGGCCGACGGCACCTTCGCGCTTCCCAAGGCAGCCGACGGGGCCCAGCTCCGCTTCCCCGCGTCGAACTTCCGCGAGCCGTACAACGGCGTGGACTGGCTCGGCCCGTCCCTCATCACGCCCGCGGTGATCGGCTCGTACCTGTGGATCTGGGTGGGCTTCGCGATGGTCCTGATCGCGGCCGGTCTCGCCAGTGTCCCGCGTGAACTCCTGGAGGCCGCCCGGGTGGACGGCGCCAACGAGTGGCAGGTGTTCCGCCGGATCACGGTGCCGATCCTCGCGCCGGTGCTCGCGGTGGTGGCGGTCACGCTCATGATCAACGTGCTGAAGATCTTCGACCTGATCTTCATCATCGCGCCGAACTCCTCGAAGGACGACGCGAACGTCCTGGCGCTCCAGCTCTACAACTCCGCGTTCCTCGACAAGGATTCGGGCGTGGCGAGCGCGATCGCCGTGCTGCTCTTCCTCCTCGTGATCCCGGTGATGCTCTTCAACATGCGGCGACTTCGGCGGGAGGGACGACGATGACCACCCAGGTCGAAGTGGTGAAGGCCAAGCAGTCGCTCGGAGGGCGGATCGCCGCCGTTCTGAGCGGCACCGCCGTACGCGTCTTCCTCGTCGTCGTCGCGCTGTTCTGGCTGGTGCCGACGGTCGGGCTGCTGCTCGGCTCGCTGCGTACCTCTCAGGACATGGCGGAGAGCGGCTGGTGGAAGGTCTTCAGCACGCCGTCGCAGATGACGCTGGACAACTACACGAACCTCCTCAAGGACGAGACGATCACCGACTCGATCCTGTCCAGCATCATGATCACCGTCCCGGCGACCCTGCTCGTCGTGATCATCGGGTCCCTCGCCGGATACGCCTTCGCGTGGATGGAGTTCCCGGGCCGCGACTGGTGGTTCCTCGGTGTCGTCGGGCTGCTCGTGGTGCCCGTGCAGGTGGCGCTGCTCCCGGTGTCGAAGATCTTCGGCGCGATCGGCATCTTCGAGACGACGATCGGTGTGGTCGTCTTCCACGTGGCCTTCGGGCTGCCGTTCGCGATCTTCCTCCTGCGGAACTTCTTCGCGGAGATCCCCCGCGAACTCCTGGAGGCGGCACGCCTGGACGGAGCCGGTGAGCTGCGGCTCTTCTTCCGGGTCGTGATGCCGCTCGGCGCGCCCGCGATCGCCTCGCTCGGCATCTTCCAGTTCCTCTGGGTCTGGAACGACATGCTGATCGCGCTGATCTTCGCCGACTCCGAGAGCCCGCCGATCACGGTCGCGCTCCAGCAGCAGGTGCGGTCCTTCGGCGACAACGTGCAGATCCTGGCGCCCGGCGCGTTCATCTCGATGGTGATCCCGCTGGCCGTGTTCTTCGCGTTCCAGCGGCAGTTCGTGTCCGGCGTGATGGCGGGCGCGGTCAAGTAACCGATCACGAACAACGCGGGCGCATACGTTCGACGAGTGAGGCGGGAGCAGGACGGGAGTGAGGCGGTCCGGCACCGGGCCGCCTCCTTCGCGTCCGTCCCCCGTATGCCGCATATGTCGTAACCCGACCGGCGGCCTGGGCGTTTGCGGGCAGTATGCCCGCGCCGACCCATGGATGTGCCTTGCCCCGGTTCAGTGTCATCGTGCCCGTGTACAAGGTGCAGGCCTATCTGCACGCATGCCTCGAATCCGTCCTCGAACAGTCGTTCACGGATCTTGAGCTGATCGTGGTCGACGACGCATCGCCCGACGCATGCGGCGCCCTGATCGACGAGTGCGCGGCCCGTGACAGCCGGGTGAAGGCCGTCCACCTCAAGGAAAACGTCGGCCTGGGCCGGGCACGCAACGCGGGCATGGAGCGCGCCACCGGCGACTACCTCGTCTTCGTCGACGGCGACGACACCCTCGCCCCGGACGCCCTGCACGCGATCTCCGACCGCCTCAAGGAGACCGACGAACCGGACGTCCTGATCTACGACTACGCCCGCGTGTTCTGGTCGGGCGACGCCGTGCGCAACCAGTTCGCGAGCCTCCTCAAGGAGGACGGCCGGGCGCCGTTCCGGCTGATCGACCGGCCAGGACTGCTGCGCCTGCTGATGGTCGCCTGGAACAAGGCCTACCGCCGCGACTACATCGAGCGCGAGGGCTTCACCTTCCCGCCCGGCCTCTACGAGGACACGCCCTGGACCTACCCGGTCCTGATGAAGGCGGACTCGATCGCCACCCTCGACCGGGTCTGCGTGCACTACCTGCAGCGCCGCAGGGGCAGCATCCTGCGCACCACGACCCGCAGGCACTTCGAGATCTTCGACCAGTACGAGCGGGTCTTCGCGTTCCTCGACGAGCACCCCGAACTCTCGGCGGCCTGGCGGCCCATCCTCTTCCGGCGGATGGTCGACCACCTGACGACGGTCTTCACCAAACGCGACCGCCTCCCGCGCGCCAGCCGCGCCGCGTTCCTGCGCAAGGCCCGCACCCACTACCGCCGCTACCGCGTCCCCGGCGCCCGCCCCCGCACCAGCACCCGGGTGCGCCACGGCCTGGTACGCCTGGGCACGCACCGCACCTACCGCACCCTGTGGACAGCGCTGCGCCTGCGGGCCAGGGCCCAGCGGTACGCGGCGACCACCCGCCGCCGCGCCAAGGGCGCCGTGCTGCAGCTGCACTACCGCGTCCAGCTGCGCCTGCCGCTGCGCGCCGACCGCGCGGTCTTCTCCTCGTACTGGGGGCGCGGCTACGGCTGCAACCCCGCCGCCCTGGAGGCCGCGCTGCGCGAGCACGCCCCGCACGTGCGCACCGCGTGGATCGCCGACCCCGTCCACCACCACACCCTGCCCACGGCGACCCGCAGGCTCCGCCCCGGCACGGCCGCGTACTGGAGTGCCCTCGCGCGCTCCAAGTACCTCGTGAACAACGTCAACTTCGACCGCAGGCTGGTCAAGCGCCCCGGCCAGGTCATGATCCAGACCCAGCACGGCACCCCCCTGAAGCTCATGGGCCTCGACCTCCAGGACCGGCCCGCCGCCGCCCGGGGCATGGACTTCGCCGCCCTCCTGCGCAACGCCGACAAGTGGGACTACGTCCTGTCGGCGAACCGCCACTCCACGCTGGTCTGGGAGCGCGTCTACCCCGCCTCGTTCACCACCCTCGAATACGGCTACCCGCGCAACGACATCTACCAGCGGGCCAGCTCCGCCGACGTGGCCCGCCTGCGCGAGTCCCTCGGCATCCCCCGGGGCGCCGTCGCCATCCTCTACGCGCCCACCCTGCGCGACTACCGCCACTCGCAGCTGCACTCCCTCGACCTGCGGCGGATGCTGCACAATCTCGGCCCCCGGTTCGTCATCCTGACCCGCGCCCACCACTCCTACGGGGCGCCCCTGGCGCCCTCGTCGGACCGCCTGATCGACGTGTCGGACCACCCCAGCGTCGAGTCCCTCTGCCTGGCCTCCGACGCCCTGGTCACCGACTTCTCGTCGCTGATGTTCGACTACGTCAACCTCGACCGCCCCGTCGTCCTGCACGCCACCGACTGGGAGGCGTACGAGGCGGCCCGTGGCACCTACTTCGACGTCCGCGAGTTCCCGCCCGGCGCGATCGCGCGCAGCGAGGACGAGCTCACCGACATCTTCGCCACCGGCCACTGGCGCGGCTCGCGCTCCGCACAGCTGCGCGCCGCCTTCCGAGACCGCTTCTGCGTGTACGACGACGGGCGGGCCGCTGAACGTGTTGTGAGGCATGTGGTGCTCGGCGAGACAGGGGGTCTACCGTCTGTGGCGCCACTGGCGGACCGGCACCCGGCGCCGGCCGCGGGGGTGGCCGACGAGCCGCTGCCGCGGGCCGACGTCTCCCGGCCCACTCCGCGCTTCTAGCCGCACCGTGCTTCTGGCGGCACTGCGTGTCCGGCGCACCGTGCGCACCGCCCGCCTTCCCCCATCCACGGGACCTGAGATGCAGAACGCTTCCACCACCATGCCCTCGACCGACACCGGGCGGCTGCCGCGGCCGAGCCGGCTCTCCGATGTGAAGGGGTGGTTCCATCCGGTCGACCAAGTGCTCTTCGACTGGACCCTGAGCCGCCAGCGCGACCAGGGGCAGCGGGGTGATCTGCTGGAGCTCGGCGCGTACCTGGGCAAGAGCGCCATCTTCATGGGCGCGTATCTGCGCGCGGAGGAGACCTTCACGGTCTGTGACCTCTTCGACTCGCCCGCCCCCGACCGGGCCAACTCCGCGGAGATGGGCCGCTCGTACGCCACGCTGACGCGCCGCGCCTTCGAGGCCAACTACGGCTCCTTCCACGAAGGGCTGCCGCGGATCGTCCAGGAGCCGTCCGCCGGGATCACCGCGCACGTGCGGGCGGACAGCTGCCGCTTCGTGCACATCGACGCCTCGCATCTGTACGAGCACGTCCACGCGGACATCGCCGCCGCCAAGGAGGTGCTCGGGCCGGACGGGATCGTCGTGCTCGACGACTTCCGGGCCGAGCACTGTCCGGGCGTGGCCGCGGCGACCTGGGGTGCCGTGGCGAGCACGGGGCTCAAACCGCTGTGCATCACGGCCACCAAGTTCTACGGGACCTGGGGCGACTACGACGCGATCCACGCCGATCTCGCGGTGTTCCTGAAGGGGCGCGACGACATGTGGCACGGCGCCGAGGAGGTCGCGGGCCTCCCGATGATCCGGATCAGCGGCAAGAAGGCGAAGTCGCCGGCACATCCCGTGTCCCGGCACGCGGACGAGGCGGCCCCCGACGCGCCGGGCCGGACGCCGCCCGCCGGGGCACCTGCCGTGGCCAGGGCCGGTGGCCGGGCCAGGGGCCTGCTGTCGTCGCTGCTCGCGCGCTCGGGGCGTTCCTGACGTCCACCGGTGTCCGGTGGGCCGGGCTCCTGGCCCCTACCGCTCAAGCAGCTCGAACAGCTCTTCCCAGCGGGCCAGGACCCGCGCCTCGGAGAACCGCTGCACGTTCCTGCGGGCCCGCTCCCCCATCGCGTCCCGCAGCCTCGGGTTGCCGGTGAGGCGCAGGATGCGGTCGGCGAGGGCCTCGATGTCGCCGGCGGGGGCGAGGAGGCCGTCCTCGCCGTGGCGCACGATCTCGCGTACGCCGGGTGCGCAGTCGAAGGCCGCGCACGGCACCGCGCTGGCCATGGCCTCCATCAGGGCCAGCGGGAAGCCCTCGCCGCGCGACGACTGCACGAAGAGGGAGCTCTCGGCGAGCACGCCCGGCACGTCGCTGGTGCGGCCACACCACTCCACCGAGCCGTCGAGGCCCAGGCGCGTGCACTGCCGCTTGAGGTCGGCCTCGTCCGCTCCGGCGCCGTAGATCCGCAGCGTCCAGTCGGGGCGCTGCGGGGCCACCAGGGCCCAGGTGTCGACGAGCATGTCGACGCCCTTCTGGTCGGCGAGCCTGCCGATGCTGCAGACCACCTTCCGGTCGCGCGGCGAGGGCACGTCGGGGAGGTGGGCCAGGGCGTTGGGCATCGCTCCCACGTTGTGCATGCCGTCGGTGATCCAGTCGTCGGCGTCCTCCTGGGTGAGCGCGAGCCAGCGGTCCACGTCGGGGTAGCTGCGCTTGACCGCGCGGTAGCGGTGACAGGCGCGCGTGTAGGCGTACGACTCGTGGCTCATGCCGATGATGCGCAGGCCCGCAGTGTCCGCCTCCCTGATCCACTCCATCGGCCAGACCTGCGTGACGATGGCGACGGCGCCGGGGCGCGCGGCGCGGAAGAGCTCCGAGAGCCGCTCGACGGTGCGGCGCTTGGCGGTGATCCGCGCCGACTCCCGGCGGCGTGCCACGACGTTGAGGCGGCCCAGGCCCCTGGCCGGGCGCGGAGAGGCGGGATGTTCGCGGTAGAGGCTGGTCACGGGGTAGCCGAGGTCGTCCGGGAGGGCCAGTTTCAGCTCGGCCTCGTGGACGCCGATGACGTGCACCCGGTGGCCGTTGCCCTGGAAGAGCCGGGCCATCTGGTGGGCCCACGCGGTGACGCCGCCGAGCTCGTCGACGGTGTTCGCCACGAGGAAGAGATCGCGGCTCTTCGTCGTGGTGGTGGCGATCCGCGTGGTCGCGATCGTCGTGGTCATGCCCCGCCCCTCGTCTCCGTGTTCCCGTTCCCGAACCGCTCCCCGAACAGCGCGTCCACCACGCCGGCCGCGGCCCGCCCCTGGTCGTACGCGCCGAACCGCGCGGCGAACGCCCGCCGGGCCTGTGCCCACGCGCCGTCGGTCTGCTTGAGCGTGCCGAGCACGCGCAGCAGTTCCTCCTCCGTCTCGACGACGGGCCCGCCCGCGTCGTCCCGCAGCGAGAAGTAGCTGCCCCGCTCGGCCGTGTACGCGTCGAGGTCCGGCGCGAAGTGCACCAGCGGCCGGTCCAGGAGCGCGAAGTCGAACATGATCGACGAGTAGTCGGTCACCAGGACGTCGGCGAGGCAGAGCAGCTCGCTCACGTCGTGGTGCGCCGAGACGTCGACGACGGTGCCGGGCGGGCAGACCGGGAGGCTCGCCGCCTGCATGTAGTGGGCGCGCACCAGGAGGACGTGGGTGTCGCCGAAGCGGTCGGCGAACTTGCGTACGTCTAGGGGCAGTTGGACCGCCTTGTTGTTCTTCGGGGGGAGACCGCGGAACGTCGGCGCGTACAGGACCACCGTCTTGTGGTCGGGGATGCCGAGGTCGGCGGCCACGGGCGGGCGTGGGAAGCGGCCCGACGTCTCGTCGCGGGCGCGCGCGGCGAGCAGCCGGTCGTTGCGCGGGTAGCCGCAGCGCAGCAGCCGTTCGTCGGGGATGCCGTAGGCGCGGGCCAGGGTGTTCACGTCGTGCTCGGAGCGCACCAGGAAGTGGTCGAAGCGGTCGACGGCCCGCTGCAGCCACTCGCGGTGCGGGGCGTTCTGCGTCTTCACCCGCGCCTCGTCGAAGCCCATGCGCTTGTACGCGGAGCCGTGCCAGGTCTGGAGGTACGTGGTGTGCCGCGGCTTGTCCAGGGCGTGCGGGAAGCCCTGGTTGTCGATCCAGAATTCGGCGCGGGCCAGCGCCCACAGGTAGCGCCAGGACCAACGGGGCACGAGGCGGGCGGAGTCGGGGAAGCCGTCGGCGGATGTGGCGTACGCCCAGGTGCAGCGCAGCCGCAGCCCCCGGTCGGTGATCTCCTGGTGGACGGCGCGGGGGCTGTCGCCGTAGCACCTGCCCATGTGGCTCTCGAAGACGACGGAGCCCTTGCTGACGGGGAGCCGTCGCAGCGCCCGCCGGTAGACGCGCACCTTGACCCCGTGGCCGCTGAGCCCGTCCCACCGCTTGCGCAGGGCCCGCAGTCCGAGCCTCAGCTTGCGCGCGGGGCGGAAGTGCGTGGCGTAGTGCAGTGCCGCGCGCAGGGTGCGGGCGGTGCGGTGGCGGGGCGCGAGGCGCAGCTCCACCTTGTTCGCGCCGGTGACGGTGACGCCCTGGCTCTCCCCCACGGTCTCCGGCTCGGCGACGAGTTCGGTGGTCACGTCCTGGCCGCCGGCGGCCAGGTGCAGCCGCGGCTCCCACGCGCGGTCGCGGATGCCGAGGTCGCGCAGCGGGGCGGTGAGGACCGCCGTGGCCCGCCAGAGGACCGCGCCGCCGTCGTAGTGCACCTCCTCCACGGGTACGCGGAAGCCGCGGCGTCCGGTGCCGTGCGCCCGTACGTCGAGCCAGGCGGTGAGCGGCGGCCGGTCGGGCAGCAGGCCGCCGGGCAGCACGACGTGCCCTTCGAGGACCGCCGTGCCGCCGTCGACGTCGCACCTGGTGAGGCGGTTCAGGAGCCGGACCTCGTCCAACTGCCGGTGCTGGTGGCCGAGTTCGGTGACGTCGAGCACTTCTCGTACGTGGGGGTCGTCGAGTCCGTCCGCGCGCCAGTGGACCTTGCCCTCGCGTTCGGTCAGCTCCGAGACGACGACCCCGGGCCGCCCCAGCGCGTACGCGGCGGCGAGCACGCCGTCCGTGTCGCCGTCCGCGAGCAGCCGCACGCACACCCGCTCCACGGGGTCGAGGGCGTCCAGGGCGCGCAGGTCCGCGCGGCCTTCGAGGCGCGGGGCGACGCGGGCCGTGGCCCGGCGCCGCTCCTCGGCGGTGAGCTGCGGGAACGTACGGGCGCAGGGCAGCACGTGGTCGACGAGGAAGGCCCGCTCGCGCCGGTCGGCCAGGTCGAGGCGGCCCAGGCTCACGAGGAGCCCGGCGACGCGGTCGTTGGCGGCGGCGAGTGCGGGGGTCTCGCGGGCCGGGTCGGGTGCCGCGCGGCGGGTGGTGATCAGGTTGGGCACGAGGGTGATGGCGCGGACCACGAGGGCGGCCTCGACGCCGAAGAGGACCTCGCTGTGGGCGAGGTCCTCCGCGTACCGCAGGCGTGTCCGGTGCAGGAGGTCACGGCGGACGCAGAAGCCGGCGACCAGGGAGTCCCTGGCGACGAGTTCGGGGGCGTCGGCGAGGTCCCCGACCGTCCGCGTCCTCGCGTGCAGCGGGGCCTGCCAGCCGGGGCCCCGCTCCTTCTTGCCGTTGCCGGTGAGCCGTGTCCAGCGCCCCGCCACCAGGTCGGCCCCGCTGGAGCGGGCCGCGTCGAAGAGGTTGCGGCAGGCGTTCCGCTCCAGTAGTTCACCCTCGCCGAGCACGATGACGTACCGGCCGCGTGCCGCGTCGAGCCCCAGGTTCCGCGCGGCGGCGACCGGCAGTGCGCCGTCGGCGCCGACCAGGCGTACCCGGTGGGGGTGTTCGGCGGCGAGCTCTTGCGCCGCGGCACGGACGGGACCGTCCGCGCCGGGGGCGACGACGACCGCCTCTACGTTGCCCATCGTCTGGTCGAGCACGGACCGCACCGATTCGCGCAACGCCTCGGTGTCCGGTCCCGCGACCACGACGCAGCTCACGTCGTGCAGTTCCGGCGTGCTCATGCGCGGCCTCCTTCGAGCATGGCGTCCGCCACCCCTGCGGCCGCGTGCCCGTCGTCCAGGTCGCAGAAGACCTCGCGGAACCTGTCGTACGCGTCGGCGTACGCGGCGGTGGCGGCGTGCGGGTCGCGCAGCGCCGCGATCACCTCGTCGCTGGTGCCGAGCAGCGGTCCTGGCGCCTGCGCCGCGAAGTCGAAGTAGAAGCCGCGCAGGGTGTCGCGGTAGTGGTCGAGGTCGTAGGTGTGGAAGAGCATCGGGCGCCCGGTCTGCGCGAAGTCGAACATCAGGGACGAGTAGTCCGTCACCAGGACGTCGCTGATCAGGAGCAGTTCGCTGACGTCGGGGTGGCGCGTGACGTCGCGCACGAAGTCCGATTCCGGGACGGTGCCGCCGACGAGGTAGTGCCTGCGGACGAGGAGCGTCTGGTCGTCGCCGATGGCGCGTTCGGCGGCTTCGAGGTCCAGCTGGAGGTCGAGGGCGTAGCGGCCGGCCTGCTTGGGCTGGTTCTCGCGCCAGGTGGGCGCGTACAGGACGACGCGTCTGCCCTCGGGGATGCCGAGCCGTTCGCGCACGGAGGCGGCGACCTTCGCGCGGTCGGCGGCGTGCAGCAGGTCGTTGCGCGGGTAGCCGCGTTCCAGGACCTCGCCGGTGTAGCCGAACGCGCTACGCAGGACGGGCGTCGAGAAGCGGTTCGGGGAGACGAGCACGCTCCACTGGTCGGAGCGGCCGGGCAGGGTCGCCATGTAGGCGCGGTCCCCGGAGGCGTGGCCCGCGAGGTCGCGGCCGATGCGCTTGAGCGGGGTGCCGTGCCAGGTCTGCACGACGTACTGGCCCTCGGCGCGCTCGAACCATTCGGGCAGCTGGGTGTTGGTCACGACATAGCGGCAGCGGGCGAGGGCCTCGTACCACTCGGCGCTCCACAGGGCGACCGGCGTGGCGCTGCCGGGCAGCGCCACCTGCTGGTCGCGGACCACCCACAGGTGCTCCAGGTCGACGCCCCTTGCGACCAGTTCCTCGTGCACGGCGCGGGGCGAGTCCGAGTACTGGCGTCCGTCGAAGCTGCAGTACAGGACGGCGTCCCGGAGCGGGCCGCCGCGCCGGGCCGCGTACTCCTCGCGCAGTCTGCGCTGGCGCGGGCCGCCCCGGTCGGCGTCGGGCAGCGCGGAGCCCGAGCGCAGGTGGAGGCCGTCGTGGGCATGCCGCTTCAGGCTGATGTCACGGCCTGACCTGCCGCGTACGAGCGGCAGTTCGCGGCCCTTGCCGGGCGCCACGCACACGGGCGTGTACTGCTCGGGGTCCGTCGTACCCCGCTCGCGCAGGAAGAGGTTCCAGCGTCCTTCGGCGAGCGGCAGCGTGCCTCCGGGGCCGGGCACGGCCTCGGGTCGCAGCGCGGCCGAGAACCGGCCGTCCGCGATCCGCACCGGCACGACGGCCTCGTCGCCGTGGCCGGCGTGCACGAGGACCAGCTCCCCGGTGCGGGTCTCCGCGTCGGGGTGGCTGCCCTCGATGCGGAGCTCGTCGTCCCAGGTCACGGTGGAGACGAGCGGCCGTACGGTCTGATCGCGCAGCTCCAGGTTCCCCGACGCGTTGGCGAGGACGAGGAGTTCACGCCCCGGCAGCAGTCCGTAGCGCCCCGCGGGTACGTCGGGGCAGGCGGCGAGCGGGGTGCGCTCGTCGCCCTCGCGGACCAGGGCGACGCCCCACGGATCGGCCTTGCGCGGCTCGCCGGTGCGCTCGTCCGTACCGGCGTGGAAGAGGCCGAGGGGCACATCGGCGCTGAAGTCGCGGCCGTTCACCAGGGCGGGGACGTAGTGCGCCTCCTTGGTGGCCCAGTTCTCGACGCGCAGGGCGTCGACGGCCTGCGACTCCCCGGGGGCGAGCCGCCCGTGCAGCCGGACGGCGGTGCCGCAGCCCTCGTGCGTGACGAGCCGCGCCGCCACCCGCTCCGTGCGCAGCCGCAGCCGCCCCTTGCTGAGGGTGACGGCCGCCCGCAGGAACTCCTCCAGGTACCGCACGGGGAGCCGCGGCGGGCTGCTCGTCCTGACCGGCCCGGTGCGCGGCAGGAACCCGCTGACCACGCCCATCTCCACCTTCCAGGTGGTGCTGCGCCGCTTGGTGACGGCCCTGCGGGGGTCGATGACCGTCTCGAACCCCGACCGGTCGTAGCTGTGCAGGCCCTGCTTGGAGCGGTACGTCGCCTCGCGCGCCCGCACCGTGCGCAGCGCCAGCGGCAGCACGCGGCGCCGTCCGGACCGCAGCCAGGCGACCCTGGCGCGCGCCCCGACGCGCCCCGCGGGGAGGTTGGGGATGTAGGCGAAGCCCTTGAGCCGCAGCCTGCCCTGCTCGTCCCAGGCGATGTGCGTGAGCTGTGCGGTGAGCGGCAGGTCGGAGCGTTTCAGGGCGACGGTCTCGCGCGGCAGTCCGCCGATCCCGGGGAACTCGGCGCGGCGCCCGCGCAGACCGCGGACCCGGAAGGCGTCGGGGTGGGACTTCTCGTACGCCATGAAGGTGAGCAGGTCGGTGACCCGGCGCTGGCGGATGAGCTGCCAGCGCACGCGCAGGGGCAGCGGCAGTGCGGCGACGACGGCGGGGTCGACGGTGTCGGCGAAGGCGTTGGCCTGCTCCATGAAGACGTCGTGGTACGTGGAGTCGCCGTGCGGCAGGGCCTCCATGAACAGCCACAGGTCCCCGGACAGGACCGTCCTGTCGTAGCGCCGCTTGGCCTTCGCGAACACCGCCCCCCGCGGGGTGCCCGCCTCCTCGGCGGCCCGCGCCGCGAGGAAGCCGCTGGCCGCGAGGACGGCGGCGGTGCGGTCACGGACGGCGCGGGGCTTGGCGCGGCGGGTGGTGATGGAGCCGTCGCGGTCGCGCCAGAGGTAGACGGGCTCCTTCAGTACGTCGACGGCACCGGCGAGGAAGTGCGCGGGGATCATGACGGGGGTGTCCTCGAAGAGCACGCCCTCGGGGAAGGTGAAGGCGTGCTTGTCCCAGAAGTCCCTGCGGAAGACCTTGTTGCAGGCGATGCGGTCGCCGAGCAGATCCCAGTCGCGGGTGACGTGCGTGCCGCTGCGGTCCTTCTCCATCGCCTTGCGGAACATCGGCGACTGCTCGCTGCGGCCCGCGGAGCGCAGCCGGTGGACGTTGCCGGTGACGAAGTCGGAGCCCGACTCCTCCAGTGCGGCGAGCATCCGCTCGTACGCGTCCCGTGGGACGACGTCGTCGCTGTCGACGAACGTCAGGTA
Source organism: Streptomyces sp. NPDC032198 (assembly GCF_040636975.1). Lineage (NCBI taxonomy): Bacteria > Bacillati > Actinomycetota > Actinomycetes > Kitasatosporales > Streptomycetaceae > Streptomyces > Streptomyces sp. NPDC032198. The sequence continues at coordinate 380,746 of NZ_JBEZVL010000009.1, forward strand.
TGTGCCCCGCGCCTCGCGCACTCCCGCGTTGCGGGCCGCCCCGAGCCCCGCGTTCTCCTGCTCGATCAGCCGGAATCTGGTGTCCCCGGCGGCGAACTCGCGGGCGATGCGTGGACTCCCGTCGGTGGAACCGTCGTTGACCATGACGACCTCGAGGTCCGGCATGGTCTGCTCGGCCAGTGACCGGAGGCAAGGGGCGAGAAACTCCTCGACGTTGTAGACGGGGACGACGACGGCGAGTCGGGGTGTCATGCGCTGCGCACATTCCTTCCGGAGAGCTGACGGGCACGGCTGCGCGTCCTGCTGAGGGCCACCCGGTTAACAACGACCGCCCTTCCGGGTCACCCGCACAGAGCCATTCGGGTGATCACGCGGGCAGGCCCGGTACCCGGCGGCGCGGGGCCGCCGGGCACGGGGCCCGCTCACCTGCCTGACGTATTCAGTTGGTCCGCGCCGGGGCACGCCGCCGGGTCAGGGCTTCACGGCGATGCGGCCCTCGTCCATGCGCAGGAGCAGCAGCCGTTCGCCGGTCTTCTCCATGAACTCGTCGACCGCCTGGCGGGACCCCTGCCAGTAGCCGTAGTCGTCGATGAGCAGGACGCCGCCGCTGACCAACCGCGCGTACAAGTGCTCCAGTTCGTGCTTGGTGGAGGCGTACCAGTCGGTGTCCAGGCGCAGGACGGAGATCTGTTCGGGCGCCTCGCGCGGGACGGTCTCCTCGACCCTTCCCTGGACGTAGTGCACGCGCTCCTTGGGGTAGGGCACCTTCTCGAAGCCGGACCTGACATCGTCCAGGGAGGCGACCGCCCAGATCGGGCGGTCCTTCCCCTGCGCGTTGAGCAGTTCCTCGGCGGACTTGCCGTCGAGGCGCAGGTCCTCCTCGGTGGGCGGGGTCATGCCCTCGTACGTGTCGAAGAGGTACAGGTCGCGCTCGGTGTCACCGGCGGCGAGCAGCGCCTTGGCGCACGCCTGCATCGAACCGCCGCGCCACACACCGCACTCGACGATGTCGCCGGGAATGCCGTGCCGGACGACGTGCCGGGTCGCCAGGATGAAGGCGTTCAGCCGTTCGGGAGAGGTCATCGTGTACGGCTTCACCGCACGGATGATCTCCTTCGCCTCGTCGTCGTAGTCGGCGGGGAGGTTCAGGGCCTTCGGCTTCGGCTTCGGCTTGGGCTTCGATGCCGGGGCGGGCTTCGGCACCGGGGCCGCCGCGCGCTGGGCCGGCACCGGGGTGCGCCTCAGCTGGTATCCGGTCAGTTGCTTCAATGCGCCATTCACAACGCGTCGCCATGCCATGGAAGCGGACAGTACGCGCAAAGTCACCTGTGATGCCACATTTCGTCAACATAGGTTCATCTAGCGTCACTTGCGGCCGAAACGGACTGCTCGTCCTCTTCGCGCGGTGCCACCACCTTCGGCCTGCCGCAGTCGGCGCGGCCCTCGACGGGCTTCGGCAGCGGGACGCCGTCGACCCCGCCGATCCTGTTCGCCCACCAGGTGGTCGTGGAGCGCACGAAGGCCATGGTGAGGGCCGGATAGTTCTTGGGCCGCTGGAACACACCGACGGAGTCGCCCCAATAGGCGTGCTTGGCGTCGATGCTCCCGTAGGCGTGTCGGATGCCCTTCATGGGCGGGAAGTCCGTGTAGGCCTCGCGGAGTTCGAGGCGGGTGTACGCGGCCAGGGCGCGGAACCCGTCGGGGTAGTAGCGCCAGCAGTCCTGCGCGTCGTGCACATGACCGCGCGAGGGCGCCGTCACGAAGGCGATGCCCTGCGGCTTCAGGACGCGGGCGATCTCCAGCATCGTCGCCCAGAAGAAGGGGATGTGTTCGAAGGCCTGCCCGGAGATGACGAAGTCGGCGCTGCGGGACTTCACGGGGATGCGGTACGGCTTCGTCATCACCGCGTCGACGTTGCGGCCGTCGAGCACGTCGACGCCCACGTACTCGGTGTCACGCCCTTCGAGCAGGGTCTTGTGGGTGCGGGTCTGTCCGTCGGAGACCCGGGCCCCGAGGTCGACCACCCGGTGGCGCTTCCCCGCGGGCATGTACTGCTCCACACAGAGTTCCATCTGTTCGTACGCGGACTGGTGCACGTATCCTCCGAGATTGGTTGTTTCCGGGCGCTGATCGCTTTCAACGCCCACTCGCCGAAAGGGTCACTCCGTCACTTCACGTCCGCCGGAGCTCTTTTACGGCTCCATGCGCGCGGGGTCCGCCGGAGGCACCACTTCCTGGCCGGTTCCTCGACGAAGGTGAACATCGCCCAGGACAGCGCGAGCACGGTGACCCCGACGCCGAGGAGCGTGAACACCGCGAAGTTCTCCGGCTGCGGGCGGCCCCAGGTGTCGAGGATCTGCCGGTTGACGGTCTGGTGCAGCAGATAGAAGGCGTACGACCAGAGCCCGAGCAGCACCATCGGGCGCGAGCAGAGCCAGCCGCGGTGTCCGGCGAGCTCGCGCTGGACGTAGGCGGCGATGAAGAGGACGGCGAAGAGCGCCGCGACCGAGCGCAGGGCCCAGGTGAGCTGCCCTGCCGCGTACGGGCCGAACAGCTCCGCACGGTGGCTGTGCAGGACGGCGTACGCGACGAGGCAGGCGAAAAGCACCCGCGGGTCGAGGCGGATGCGGTGTCCGCGGCGCAGCGCCAGGGCGCAGGCCATGCCCACGCCGAACTCCGGCAGCCGGGTCAGCGGGTGCCGCATGACCCATTCGCTGGCGAAGGGCGAAAGGTGGGTGGCGGTCCACCAGTTGAGCAGCCACATCGCGATCAGCCCGCCGACCGCGAGCAGGGCCAGGGTGCGGGTGCGCAGGCGCAGGACGCCGCGGATCGCGAACGGGAAGAGCAGATAGAAGAAGACCTCGACGCTGAGGGTCCACGCGACGCCGTTGCCGGGGAACATCGGGGTGACCCCGGGGAACCACGTCTGCACGAGGAACAGCGAGGAGACGAAACTGAGGGCGTCCGTGGGAACGCCGCCCCAGAGGTAGAAGACCCAGACGCAGGGCACGGTCGCCACCAGGTGGGCGGGCCAGATGCGGCCGAACCTGCGCCAGTAGAAGAGGCGGGCGCGGGTGCCGGGGCGGTGTCCCCAGGTGAGCAGGAACCCGGAGAGCACGAAGAAGAAGTCGACGCCGGTCGCGCCCAGCCTGGAGTACGGGAAGAGCAGCGGCGCGTGGGCGACGCCGCCGTACGCGCTGAGCCCGGTGAAGTGGTGCACGAACACCGCGAAGGCGGCGAGGAAGCGCATCCCGGTGAGGGAGTCGACCCGGCCCGCGGGGTCGGCGGAGGGGCCGGGTCCCGGGAGGGGCCGGGTCTGCCGCGGGAGAGCTGTCGTCATTCCGGGGCCCCCTCTCCCGCGCGCAGGACCGGGCCGCAGCCGGCCGGGCGCATCTCGGCGACCATGGCGTCCAGGGTGGGGCGCACGCGCTCGCGGAGGGCGGTGATCCGGTCCGGGTCGCGCACCGCGTCCACCCGGACGTAGTCGCCGCCGTTGCCCTCGGTGTAGAGCGGGACGTATCCCGCGGCGGCGAGGCGGGCCGCGGTCAGGCCCGACTTGGCGGTCCAGGCGGCGTGGACGTGGAGCAGTTCGGGGCGCACGCCGTTCAGGACGTGGTCGCGCAGGGCGGCCGTGTCGCGGGCCGCGTACGCGGCGGCCACACGGCGGTCGGTCAGGCCGGCCAGGTCGAGGACGCGCAGTCGCGAGGTCAGCAGGGTGCCTCCCAGGTCGGGCAGGGCGACGGTGGCATCGCGCAGGCCCAGATACCCGGCATACGCGTTGAAGGTGTGGCCGTAGCGCTCGGCCACGAAGCACATGGACAGGGTCGGGCGGTGGACGAACCTGTCGTTCTGCGCGGCCTGTCCGGTGACCGAGAGCAGCAGGGCGCCCGCGAGCGCGCAGCCGGTCAGGGCCCGCGCGCGCAGGCCTTCCGCACGCCAGACGGCGCCCGCGGCCAGGGCGAACGCCGTCGCCGCGAGCACCCACACCGGGGTCGCGAAGCGGTACAGCGCCATCCAGTCGCGGCCGAGCACGCCGTACGCGACCAGGGTCAGGGCCAGCGGGACGAGCAGCGCGGCCAGGGCTCTGCGGGGCGGCCCGGGTCGGGCGAGCGCGATGCCGGCGCAGGCCGCGCCGGTCAGCGCGAGCGCCCAGCCGCCGTACGTCAACAGCTCACCCGAGGTGGCCAGTTGACCGAGTCGTGGGGGCTGCTGGGCCTTGGCGACCGCCGTGTTGGGCACCCAGAGCCCAAAGGTCGCGCGCCGCCAGAGCAGGAACGCCGCGTACGGCAGCGCGAACGTGCCGCAGCTCAGCGCCACCGCCCGTCCGGCCCGCGCGAGGGCGTCCCGGCGCAGGAACAGCAGGACGGCCACCGGATAGGCCGCGGCGAGCACCGCGCCGTCCGGGCGGGTCAGCGCGGCGAGCAGCGCGACGGCCCCCGCGGTCGCTGCGACGGCGGGCCGCAGCAGGGTGCCGCGCACCGCTCCCCGCACGAGCAGCGCCCCGGTCGCGGCGGCGGTCAGGGCGTACAGCGGGTTCTCAAGTCCCGAGAAGGACCACGCCACGTACGAGAGGTTCGCGGCGAGGAGACCGCCGGCCAGCAGCGTCACCGCCCAGGCCCGGCCCGGCAGCACGGCCCGCGCCGCCACGGCGACGCAGGCGAGGACGCCCGCCGTGCAGAGCAGCGCCAGGGCCTTGGGGTAGAGCACCAGGTCGCTGACGCCGAGGAGCGCGCCACGGTCGAAGAGGCCGAGCCTGCGGCCGATGACGAGCAGGGCGAGCCAGGAGGGGTTGGAGTAGCCCTCGACGGGGTCGGCGCCCGGCTGCTGGACGGGTCCTAGGCCCTCGTCGATGCTGCGGGCGTAGGCGAAGGTGATCGCCGCGTCATCGACGATCCACTGGCCGAGCGCGCTCGCACGCCAGGCGACGAGCAGGGTCGTGAGGGTGACGGCCGCGGGGTCGGCCCAGCGGCGGCAGAGGGCGATGGCGGTCGGTCTGCGGGCCGGAGAGGGGGCTTCGGCCGGTGGTACGGAGGGTTCCTTGCGGCGCTGGAACTGCGCGAGGGGACTGATCATTAAGGGGCTAACCTACACAAAACCCCTCAGGTCACTCTGCCGTCCGCCAGGCGGGTGACCCGTACGCGGCCACACGCCCCCCTGGGGCGAACTAGGGGCAAAGTGGCCCAATGCACCACATTGGGTTCACGCCATGATCCCGGCTCTGCCGCCCGCGGCCCGGCGGCTCATCGCCACCGCACGGACCGCCCGCTTCCGCGCGGAACGCGCCGCCGCGGGCCGGGTGGGCCGGGGCCGGATCGGCGCGGGCCGGTTCGGCGGCGGGGCTCAGTCGCTGCTTACGCCCGTGCATCTGTCGATCCGGGACAGCCGCACGCTCAACGTCGCCGTCGCCGCCCTCCCCGAGGAGCAGGTCGGGCGGGCCCAGCTCGTCGTCTCGCGCGGCCATCGCCGGTTCCGGATCCCGCTCGCCTTCGAACAGCACGCCCACGGTGGTCTGCTGCTCGCCGGGACCGCCACCCTGCGCGATCTCGGCGAGGGTGTCTGGCGGCTCACGGTCGTCACCGCCGACAGCGGCGGACGCGTCCGGCGGCGCGGCATCGGCATCGACGGGGACACCGACCTGCCGCCCACACCCACCGTCCGGCACGCCCCCGACCCCCGCACCGGCACGCTCATCCGCGTCGTCCGGTGCCGCAGCGGGCGCGCCGTGCTGCAGGTGACCCGGTCCAGGCCACGTGCCGAGCTGGTGCGGTTCGTACCCGGCGGTGACGGCATCGTCGTGCACGGGCGGCTCGTCAGGGCGGGATCGTCGCGGCGCTGGCGGGCCAAGGCGGTGCGGCGGCGGGACGGGGTGACCGTGCCGGTCGGGGCGGTGTGGGAGGGCGCCGACTTCAGCTTCCGGCTGCCGCTGGGCGAGATGGCGGGGGCGAGCCCCGGGCAGTGGGTGTGGGACTTCCACGTCACCGGGGACACGGGCAACGCGGCGGACACTGAGGGGCCTTCGCTGCCCCTCGGCCGCTGGCTCTCCGACGTACGCGACCCCTCGGCCGCCTACCCGACCCCCTTCCGCGTGTTCGCCCTCCCGGGCGGCTCCCTCGTCCGCGCCCACGCGCACTTCACCCCGTCCGGTGCCTTCGCGGTCACGTGCTGGGACATCACGGATCAGACCTCATGAACGAGACCTCGTGAAGGAGTCCTCATGAAGATCACGTACCTCCTCGGCTGGGGCGACGAGATGGGCGGCACCGAGCTGGCCACCTACACCCAGGCGCAGCACCTGGCCGACCGGCACGACGTCGAGGTCATCTCCGTCTTCCGCACCCGCCCCGAGCCGTTCTTCCCCGAGGCCCGCAGCCTCCCCGTGCGCTATCTCGTCGACCGCACGGCGTCCCCCGAGCGCCCGGTGCGCGGCACGCGCCTGGACGAGGCCGCCTGCCGCACCCTGGCCTCGCTCCCCAGCGAACTGATCAAGCCCTCCTGGGAGTCCGCCTTCGACCGCCTCTCCGACATCGAGATGGCCGCCGCCCTGACCACCCTGGACACCGACGTGCTGGTCACCACGACGCCCGCCCTGATGGCCGCGGCCGTCGGGCTCGTCCCGGCCAGGGTCGTCACCGTGCACCAGGAGCACCGCCCCACCCAGCGCCGCGGCCCCTCCGGCGAACCCCTGCTCCTGCACGCGCCGCGCCTGGACGCCCTGGTCACGCTCACCGAACGCACCCGCGACTGGATCGCGGAGTCCCTCGGCGCCACCGCCCCCGAGCTCGCGGTCATCCCGAACGCCGTGCCGGACGGCTTCCGGCCGCGCGCCGACGGCGAGAGCAAGGTCATCGTCATGGCCGCGCGCCTCACCGGCGAGAAGCGCGTCGACCACGCCGTACGGGCCTTCGCCGAGGTCGCCGACGCCTACCCGGACTGGACGCTGCGCGTCTTCGGCGGCGGCCACCGCGAGCAGCACCTGCGCCGCCTGGTCGACGGCTTCGGCCTCCAGGACCGGGTCGAACTCCTCGGCCCCTGCCAGGACATGGCCGCCGAGTGGGCCAAGGCGGGGCTCACGCTGATGACCGCCGGGCACAACGAGGCGTTCCCGCTGGTGCTGCTCGAAGCGCTCGCCGCGGGCGTGCCCGTGGTGGCGTACGACGTGCTCACCGGGCCCGCCGAGATCGTCAGGCACCGCGTCGACGGGCTGCTCGTGCCGCCCGGCGAGATCAGTGAACTGGCGGCCGCCATGAGCGAGTTGATGGGCGACCCGGAGACGCGGCGCGGCTATGCGCACGCGGCCCGGGAAGGTGTCTACGCCCGCTTCTCCTCCACGGACGTCACGGCCCGCTGGCAGGAGCTGTACTCCCGGCTGGTGGCGCGGCGCGACGCCCCCGAGCGCCTCGACGACCGTGCGGACCGGGTGGCGCTCGGCGTCGCGTCCGGCGGCAGCGGCTTCCGCCCGACGACGCCGTACACCCTGGACGCCGCGCCCGGCGCCGAGGAGCGTGCCCGCGAGGACGAGATCCTCGCGGCCGACACCAGCGGGCAGCTCATCCGCTCCGTGGGCCGGCTCGCCGAGCGCCGCGACGACATCCTCGCGCCCGGCATGACCGACTGGAACCTCGAGATCGCCGCCACCGCCCTTGAGTCGGAGGACATCCCGTACGTCCTCGTCCGCACGTCGGGCACCACGCACACGCTCGCCGTGGCCGACGACGAACGCGACGGGGCGCTCAAGGCACTCGCCGAGTCCCTGCACGGCCAACCCGTCTACGCCGAGCTGATCCACCCCCGGGACGCGGCCCCCGGCGTCGTGCTCGCCGAGCGGCTCGACGGCATCGGCGAGGTCGCGGGCGTCAAGCTCTTCAAGCCGGTGACCACGACGACGCTCTCCCTGCGGCACGGCGTCCAGCAGGCCTGCACGGTGGCGTTCTGGCCTCGGCTCGCGGCCGAGGGGACCGAAGGCGAGGCCGGTGGCACCGACACCCGCCGGGCGCCCTTCGGCACCACCCTGGCCGGGTCCGAGCTGCCCTCGCTCGCGCCCACCGCCACGCTCCGCGTCGCCGACCGCACGTACCCCACGCTCGACGTGTTCTCCCAAGTCCTCATCGGGGACGTGGACTTCCCCATCGACGCGGTCTACACCTGGGTCGACGACTCCGACCCCGAGTGGCGCGCCCGCCGCGAGGCGGCCCTCGGCAGCCCCGACGACGGATCGTCGCCGGACCACGGCGCCGTCCGCTTCCGCAACCGCGACGAGCTGCGCTACTCGCTGCGCTCCCTGGCGATGTACGCGCCGTGGATCCGGCACATCCACCTCGTCACCGCGGGCCAGCGGCCGTCCTGGCTGAACGACGAACACCCCGGCCTCACGGTGATCGACCATCGCGACCTCTTCGCGGACCCCGATGCGGCGCTCCCCACCTTCAACTCCCACTCCATCGAGAGCCAGCTGCACCGCATCGAGGGCCTGTCGGAGCACTTCCTCTATCTGAACGACGACATGTTCCTGGGCCGCCCCACCACCCCGGAGACGTTCTTCCTCAGCTCGGGCACCGCCCGCTTCTTCTGGTCGTCGGCGTCCGTGCCCGCGCTGCCCGTGTCGGAGGACGACGAGGGCTATCTGGCCGCCGCGAAGAACAACCGGGAGCTGCTGCGCCGCGATTTCGGCAGGACGACGACGCACAGCTTCTTCCACGCGCCCTACGCCCTGCACCGCAGCGTCCTCGCGGAGCTCACCGAGCGGTACCCCGAGGAGCTCGAGGCCACCGCGCGCAGCCGCTTCCGCTCGAACAGCGACCTCGCCCTGGTGTCGTCCCTGCACCACCACTACGCGTACCTCACCGGCCGCGCCGTGCCCGCGGGCATCGCGTACGACTTCGTGGACATCGGCAGCCGGGCCGACCACGCGCGCCTGGGCCAGTTGCTCCAGGGACGCAACAAGACGGCCTTCTGCATCGGCGAGTCCCCGGACAGCGAGCTGACCGACGAGGAGATGGCCCTCGCCATCCGGGCGTTCCTGACGGCGTACTTCCCCGTGCGGTCGCCGTACGAGACGTGAGGCGGCCCGGCAGCCGGAGGCTGTCAGCCGTGGATCTTCATCGGTGACGATGTCACGGTGCCGTTCGCACCGTGGAGGGAGAGCCGCATGGTGGTCGGCATGCCCTCGGGCACGTTCCTGGTCATGCACTTGACGTAGCCCGAGCCGTGGCCCTTGGTGCTCACGCGGTGGCCCTCGCCGGTGGTGGCGACGACGTACACCCCGTCGCGGTAGTGGTCCTTGACGCACAGCGTGTCGCCCTTGCTGCCGTCCGACATGGCGTCGATCTGCCACGTCACCGAGCCGCGCATCCGGCTGTCCTTCCACGCGTCGATCCCGGCGACGTTGGTGGCGCGCCCGTAGTCGAAGTCCACCCCGGCCGCGGCGGCGGGCGTGACCGAAAGGCCCAGCAGGCCCGCGGCGCCGACGGCCGCGGCCGTGGCCAGAGTGGTGACGGTCTTCTTCATTCGCATCAGGAGTACACCCCGTATGGCTTGGAACACATGGCACTTCGCGCGGCCGGCGATGCCGCCGACCGCTTGATCATCTTCACGTGCCCTGCCAACAGTTCCCCAACACCGGGGTGCCGTTCTACGAGGTCAGGAACAGCCGCCGCACCACCCGCTCGGCGGCGCCCCCGTCGTCGTACGGGCAGAACCGCTCACGGAAAGCGGCCCGCAAGGCCGCCGCCTCCGGCGAGTTCCAGCCTCCGCCCCGGAACAGCTCCGCCAGCTCCTCCTCGCTCGTCGCCACCGCGCCCGGAGTCTCTCCCGGGCGGCCGGACAGCAGGTCGAAGTACGTGCCCCGGGCCAGTCGGTAGGCCTGCCAGTCGGGGGCGTACGTCACGATCGGGCGGTCCAGGCAGGCGTAGTCGAACATCAGCGACGAGTAGTCCGTGACGAGGGCGTCGGCGGCCAGGCAGAGGTCCTCCACGCGCGGGTGCCCGGTGACGTCGACGAGCTGCGGGTGGCGGCGCAGGCCCGCGTCGGCGCCGTAGAAGTAGTGGGCGCGCACGAGCACGACGTACGAGGGGCCGAGTGAGCCCGCGAAGCGCTCCAGGTCGATGCGGGGCAGGAAGCCCTTCTGGTAGTCGCGGTGGGTGGGCGCGTAGAGCAGCACCGTGCGGCCGTCGGCGATCCCCAACTCCTCGCGGATGCGCTCGACTTCATTCTTACCGGCCGTGAAGTAGACGTCGTTGCGCGGGTAGCCCGCCTCCAGGGCCTGGTAGGCCGTCGAGGGGTAGACGCGCTCCCAGACCTCCGTGGAGTGCGGGTTCGCGGAGAGGCTGAAGTCCCACTGGTCGGTGTGGTCCAGGACCTTCTGGAAGCTGATGCCGTGCGTGCCCGCAGGGTAGCGGCGCTGGTCGAGGCCCATCTTCTTGAGCGGCGTGCCGTGGTGGGTCTGGAGGTAGATCTGGCCGGGGCGTTTGGTGAACCCGCCGGGGAAGCTGGAGTTGTTGATCAGGTACGTCGCCCTGGCCATCGTCTGCCAGTAGCGCCGCGAGCCCTCGATGACGTACTCGACCCCGGCGGGCACCCGGTGCTTGTTGCGCGAGGAGACCACCCACACGCCCCTGATGTGCGGGGCGAGTTCGCGGGCCTTGGCGTGGATGGCGGCGGGGTTGCAGGAGATCCCGCGGTTCCAGTAGGCGCCGTAGACCGCGAGGTGGGGGTCGAGGGGGCGGCGCAGGTCGGTGCGGTAGGCGAGGCGCATCGCGCGGGCGCGCAGCTTCTTCTTCTGTTCCTTGAGCTTGCGGGTGACGCCGTTCCGGCGGGAGCGGCTCTTGCGGTGCGACGCGTAGGCGGCGTACGAGGCGGTGGCCAGGGCCCGCTCCCCCGGGGTGGCCGCCGCGTCCGCCGGCCCGTAGGTGCGGTAGAGGCGGGCCGCCCCGCGGAAGAAGTCCCGGCGGTCGCCCGCCGTGATGCGCCCGGGGTCGTCGAGGACGGCGAGCAGATGCGCGGCCGCGTGCGGGACGAGGCGGGCGCGGTCGGCGGGGTCGGCGGCGGCGAGCAGTTCCTCGTAGCGCCCGATGAGCGCGAAGTGCTCGCGGCCGGGGGTGGTGGCGAAGCTGCCGCCGCGCCGCTCGCGCCAGCGGACGCAGGCCTTGTCGAGGACGGCGGTGCGCGCGTCGGCGGCCAGGGCCGCGCGCCGCACGGGCACCACGTCCTCGTACGGTCCGTCGCTGAACGCCAGTCGGCGCTCGTGCCAGAAGTCGCGCCTGAAGACGCGGTTCCAGGCGGCGACGGTGACTCCCAGGGGGTCCCCGGTCAGGTCGTCGCCGCCCGCGCGGACGTTCTCCCACCAGTCGACGCGGTCGTGGCCGTAGAGCAGGACGTCCGGTTCCCCGGCCTCGTCCAGGGCTTCGGCGATCGCCTCAAGGGCGCCCGGCAGGAGCAGGTCGTCGCCGTCGAGGAAGAGGAGGTAGGTGCCGGTGGCGTGGTCGGCGCCGATGTTGCGGGCGGGCCCGGGGCCCGCGTGCGCGGGGATGCGTACGAGTTGCACGCGGGGGTCGCGCTCCGCACACTCCGCGGCGATCGCGGCGGACGCGTCCGGCGACGCGTCGTCGACGACGATCAGCTCCAGATCGCCGGGGTTCTGGTCGAGCACGGAGTCCAGGCATTCCCTCAGGTAGCCCTGGACGCGATGGGCGGGGACGACAACCGAGAAGCGCGACATGGACACCGACGGTAGCCAGCCGGACACGCCCTGTCGAAGACCGCGCATCACTCATTGGGATGAAGCAAGGCAAAGAAATTGACCGGAACGGGCAAAAGGGATTAATACGCCCGTACTCCCATGATTACTCCCATGACTGGGAGCGTACGAAAGGCCGGTCTTCGTGCAGCCCCGTCTCAGCGTCGTCGTGCCCATCTACAACGTCGAAGAGTTTCTGGAGGAGTGCCTGGAGTCGATCGCCGGGCAGACCATGGCCGACCTGGAGGCCGTGCTCGTCGACGACGGCTCGACGGACGGCAGCCCGCGGATCGCACGTGAGTTCGCGGCGAAGGATCCACGGTTCGTCTATGTGCGCCAGCCGAACGCGGGCCTGAGCGCCGCCCGCAACACCGGGGTGCGGCACGCGACCCCGACCGCCGAATACCTGACGTTCGTCGACAGCGACGACGTGGTGCCGCACGACGCGTACGCCCGGATGACCCAGAGCCTGGACTCGACCGGATCCGATTTCGCCAGCGGCAACGTCTGGCGCCTGAACGAGCGCGGACGCCAGCAGGCCTGGCAGTACAAGTGGCTCACCGAACCGCGCTCGCGCACGCACATCAGCCGCGACCTGGAGCTCCTCGCCGACCGCGTCGCCTGGAACAAGGTCTTCCGCCGCGCCTTCTGGGACCGGCACGGCTTCACCTTCCCCGAGGGCAAGCTCTACGAGGACACGCCCGTCATGATCCCCGCGCACTTCCTCGCGGGTTCCGTGGACGTGCTCAGCGACCACGTCTACTACTGGCGGGTGCGCGAGGGCTCGATCACCCGGCGGCGCACGGACGTCAAGGGCGTCCGCGACCGGATCGCGGCGTGCGCGCACGTCAGCGCGTTCCTCGCCGAGCACGACCCCGAGATGCGCAAGACGTACGACACCTCCTGCCTGCGCGACGACTTCGTGTACTTCCTGGAGGGCCTGCCGATGGGCGGGCCCGAGTACCGCGCCGCCTTCGTGAAGGGCGCCGCCGCGTTCCTGCGTCGCGCGGATCCGGAGGTGATCGCGAAGCTCCCCGTGTCCCTGCGGGTGAAATGGCATCTCGTGCGCGAGGGGCGCACCGCCGACCTGATCGACCTGCTCACCTTCGAACAGCGCAACAACAAGAACGCCTTCCAGGTGCGCGGAGTGCTCCGGCGCAGCGCCGCGTATCCACGGAGCCCGGGCGGCCACATCCGGGTGCCGCAGGAACTCGCCCGGCTCCGGCGCGGCGAACTGCCGGTCATCGCCCGTGTCCGGGAGGCGAGTTGGAGCGCCGACGGGCTGCTGCGGATCAGCGGCTACGCGTACATCCGCAACCTGGAGGCGACGCGCCCCGGGCACTCCCTGAAGACCGCCGTCCTCAAGTCGGCCCACAGCAGGGCCCAGTTCAGGAAGATCGCCACCCGCACGGTGGCCGCCCCGCAGGCCACCGAGAACTCCCGGCAGCAGCTGCACTGCTACGACCTCTCCGGGTTCGAGCTGACCGTCGACCCCGAGCAGCTCAAGACGGGCGGCCGGTGGCGTCCCGGCAACTGGCTGCTCGGCGTGGTCGTCGCGGGCCACGGCTCGGTGCGGCGGGCCGCGGTGCGCCCCCTGGACGGGTCGGCCGCGCAGTCCGTCGTACGCGAACTCGGCGACGGGCTCCGCCTGGTCCTCGGCTACAGCAAGGGCCGCCTCGTGCTGAAGATCCAGGAATACGTGGCGCGGGTCGACGCCCATCACCGGGACGGCGACGACATGGTCCTGAGCGGCCATCTGCCCAGCCACCTGCGCCCGACGGCCCTTCGCCTGACGCACAAGCACTCCTCGGCGGAGTTCGACTACCCCGTGGCCCTGCCCGGCGACGACCGCTTCGACGTACGCGTGCGCCTCGCGGACCTGGAGGACGTCGCGCCGACCCCGCACCTGGCCCCCAAGGAGGTCGAGCCCCCGCACGGCGACCGCTGGCAGGCCAACCTGGTCCTGCCCGACGGCAAGCTCAAGTCCCTCGCGGCGGCCCTCGACCTGCCCCCGGGCCGCTACGCCTCCCGCGCGGAAGGACGCGAGCTGTGCGCCTCGGCGAACGACCAAGGCCAGCTCGTCATCGAGCTCACCCGGCAGCCGATCGCCGACCGGGTGGCGTGGAGCACGGACGGCACGCTGACGGTCGAGGGCACGGTGGCCGACGCGAGCTGGGACGCGGCGGAACTCGTGCTCCGGCACAGCGGCAGGGACGAGGAAGTGACGGTGCCGGTGGAACGTTCCGCCGGACGCTTCCGAGGAGTGGTGACGCCCGGCGGCGGAACCCTGCGGGAGGGACGCTGGTACGCGTTCCTGCGGGAGGCGGGGACCGGCGCCGCCGTCCACGGCGCTTCGCAGGACGGCATGCCCGTGCGGCTGCTCGCCTCCGTCTCCGCCGGATTTCCGCTCCATCAGACCGTGGAGGGACGGGAGTTCACCGTCGACCGGCGGTTCGGCGACCGGCTGCTGCTCGAAGCCGGGTCCGTCCTCACGCGCGGCGAGCGGGGCGCCTACCGGCAGCACCGGCTGCGCACCGCGCACTATCCGGGCCGGCGCACCCAGCCCCTGCGGGACGCGGTGCTCTACTTCGACGGGGACTCCCCGCGCGCGGTCCACGAGGAGCTGATGCGGCGCGGCGCCGAGGTCGAGCACCTGTGGGTGACGCGCGACCAGCAGACGCGGGTGCCCGTCGGGGCGAAGGGCGTGGAGGAGCACAGCACGGCCTGGTACGAGGCGCTCGCCCGCTGCCGGCGCATCGTCACCGCGGGCCATCTGCCCGACTTCTTCGAGCGGCGGGACGGCCAGACCGTCGTACAGACCTGGAACGGGGCGCCCCTCAAGCGCATCGGCACCGACCTCACCGACACGCTCTACGCCGACCACGGCCACCTCGACGTCCTGCCCAGGCTCTCGCGCCAGTGGGACGTGCTGGTGTCCCCGAACCGGTTCTCGACCCCGCATCTGGGGCGCGCGCTCGCCTACGAGGGCGAGGTCATGGAGGCGGGCTCGCCCCGCAACGACGTCTTCTTCTCCGACGACCGCGACAAGGTCGCCGAACGCGTGCGCCGCGAGCTGGGCATCGCCCCGGACAAACGGATCGTCCTGTACGCGCCGACCTACCGCGACCACCTCGCCTACTCCCCCGGCCGCTTCCGCTACGAACCCGCGCTCGACTTCGCCGCGGCGCAGGACGTGCTCGGCGACGACCACGTCCTGCTCGTCCGCAAGCACCCGCTGACGGCGGGCCGCCTGCCCGGCGCCCACGCACCCTTCGTGCGCGACGTGTCCTCGCACCCCCGCACGGCCGAACTCCTGCTGATCTCGGACGTGCTGGTGACGGACTACTCGTCCCTGATGTTCGACTTCGCGCACACCGGGCGCCCGATGCTCTTCCACGCCTACGACCTGGAGCACTACCGCGACACGGTCCGCGGCTTCTACCTCGACTTCGAGACCAGCGCCCCCGGCCCGCTGCTCGCCTCCACCGGCGAGGTCGTCGAGGCGCTGCGCGACCTGGACTCCCTCACCGCCCGGCACGCGGAGGCGTACGCGGCGTTCCGCGAGGCGTACTGCGACCTGGACGACGGCCGGGCATCGGCCCGGGTCGCGGAGAGGCTCATGCGATGACGATGGCCACGCGGGGCGCCGCCCTCGTCAGCCGCCGCCAGGTCCACGGCTCGACGGCGCTGCACCGGCGCAGGCGGTGGCGGCCCAGCCCGTACGTCGTGTTCGGCGGTCTCTTCTGGATCGTCATGTCGCTCGCCTTCTGGCGAGTGCCGATGTGCTGCGACTTCGGGCAGCACGCGGCGGTGATCGAGCGGCTGAAGTCCGATCTGCTGCACCCGCGCCACCCGATGGCGGACCTGCCGGGCGCGGGCAGCCCGTACTACTCGCCGTACGCGGTGGCGCAGGGCGTCTTCGCGCGCGTGACGGGGCTCGCGGGCTGGGAGGTCGTGAAACTGGCGGGGCCGCTGAACCTGCTTGTGCTGCTCACGGGTCTCGGCCGGTTCGTGAAGGCCCTGACACCCCGTCAATGGGCGCCCGTACTGGCCCTGTTCGCGATGGTGGTGCTCTGGGGCACCCGGATGGCGTGGTGGAGCGGCTACCTCGGGCTGATGTCGATGACGGGGAACCTCGCCTATCCGTCGACGTTCGCGATCGGCCTGGCGTTCTGGGCGTGGAGCCTGGCGGGTCACCTCGCGTCGGCGCCCCGGAGCGGCTGGGCGCACGTGGGTCTCGGCGCGCTGTGCGGGGTGATCCTGCTCGTCCACCCGATCTCGTCGGTGGCGGCGGTGATCGGGGTGGTGGCGTTCGCTGCCTCGTCCCGGCGCCCCTTCGCGGGGCTGTGGAAGTGGGCGGCGACCGCCGCGACGGCGGCGGCGGTCGCGGCGAGCTGGCCCTACTACTCCGTCTTCTCGCTCGTCGGTGACGAGAGCGTCGACTGGATCCACCGGCAGCTCTACACCGAGATGCCGCAGCGGTTCTGGCTCGCGCTGATCGGCCTGCCCGCGCTCGCCCTGAGGTTCCGCAAGAACCGGCGCGATCCGCTCGCCCTGATGTTCGCCCTGGACTGCGCGGTCGTGGCGTACGGCTGGCTGAGCGGCCACTACACCTACGGCCGCATCCTGGGCCTGACGCTCGTCCCGCTCCAGTTCGCCCTCGCGATCGAGCTGGCCGCACCCCGGCCCTGGCGCCGGTGGCGCATGGCCCTGGGGGGCGTCGCGGCCACCGGAGCGGCCATCGGCTTCTTCACGCTCCAGGCGGGCGCGGTCGTGCCGCGCGCTCTGGACCCGGTGGGCTTCGACCAGCCGCCGCGCTGGCCGGGCTACGGCTGGGCGGTGAGTCAGATGCGCAAGGGCGACGTCGTCCTGACCAACGGCTACTACCCCACGCGCTCCATCCCTGCGTACGGCGCCAATCTCGTCGCCCCCGCCTGGCCGGACGCCTCGCTCGCCGAGGACACCCGCAACCACCGCCTCCAAGAGGTGCGCGACTACCTCTCCCCCGAATCGACCCGCGCGGAGCGCAAGCGGATCGTGCGCCGCTACGGCGTGCGCTGGTTGCTGCTCTCGCCCGACCAGAAGGTGCCCTCCGAGGCGGTCGTGGTGGCGTGGGGGCCGCGGACGGGCGAGGTGCTCGCGCGGGTGGGCGGCGGGCATACGAGCCGGAGCAGCGGGCACACGAGCCCAGGCGGCGGAGATCGCAACACGAACCAGCCGAAGACCCCCTAATCGGATAATTACTAGCAACCTCTAAAATTTCCCCCGTGGATCCCTCTCTGTCTCTCTCGCCCCCGTCGCCCCAGGTCTGCGTCGTCGTGATCGGCTACAACGACTCCGCGCACGTCACGGACGCGGTGCGCTCGGCGCTCGCCCAGGGCCCGGCCGTCCGCGAGGTGATCGCCGTCGACGACTGCTCGACGGACGGCAGCGGAGAGCTGCTCGCGGCGCTCGCCCAGGAGGACCCGCGCGTCACACCCATCCGCCGCGCCACCAACAGCGGCGGCTGCGGCACTCCCCGCAACGACGGGATCGAGGCCACCACGTCCGCGTACGTGATGTTCCTCGACAGCGACGACATCCTGCCGCCGGGCGCGGTGGACGCCCTGCTCAAGGCCGCCGCGCGGCACGACGCCGAGGTGGTCACCGGCCGCTGCGTGCGCCGCGAACTGCCCTCCGGGCGCGAGACGGCCTGGCAGCCCATGCTCTACACGAAGCCCCGCCTGATCGCCCGCCCCGAGCTGCGCACCCGCCTGGTCCACGACACCCTCTGCGTCAACAAGCTCTACCGCACCGACTTCCTGCGCCGGCACGGCCTGCGCTTCCCCGAGGGCCCCTTCACGTACGAGGACTTCGTCTTCACGGCCCGCGTCCTGGCGGCGGGCCCGCGCATCGCGCTGATCACGGACCCCGTCTACGTGTGGAACGTGCGCCGCACGGCGGCCAAGCTGTCGATCTCCCTGGACCGCTCGGGCATCGCCAACTGGCAGGCCCGTCTCGAGGCCCACCGCCAGTCGGTCGACATCCTCCGGGAGGCGCGGAGCGCGTCGGGCGACGCGGGCAAACGGCTCGCACGGGCCGCGCGGGCCAAGTTCATCGACCACAGCCTGCGGATGTACACACGCGAGCTCACCACGCGAAGCCCGGAGTACCGGCAGGAGTGGTGGACGGCCACGCGCGCGTACCTCGCGGCCTTCGACACGGCCGACCTGGACGCGGCGCCCGCGCCGGGCCGGATCATCGCCCGTGTGATCCTCGCGTCCCCCGAGCCGCGCGACCTGACCCGCCTCCAGGAGGTGGCGGCCCGCCCCGCACGCCTCTCACCGCCGTACGTGCTCGCGGCCGACGGCACCACTCCCGTCTGGTCCGAGGACCTCCCCCAGGTGACCCTGGAACACCTCCTCGTCCGCCCGATCCGCCTCCTCCCGCTGGCGGTGGACGCGGAGCTGCGGCCGCGCGCGGGCGGCAGCCGCCTCACACTGCGGCTGCACGAGCTGTACGGGCGGGTGGCGGACGCGGGCCCGACGACGGCCGACGTGGAGCTCGTGCCCAGGAGCGGCGAGGGCCCGGTGCTGCGCCGCACGGCGGCGTTCGGCGCCGCGGACGGCGCGACCTGGCTGACCGAGGCCGTCCTCGACCTGGGCTCGCTCGGCGGCGGCGTATGGGATCTGCGGCTGCGCCTGCACTTCGGTGACGGGACGGCGCGCGAGACGACGGCGCGGGCGGTGGCGGGCCCGGGTCTGCTGCGGCGCACGGCGCTTCCGTCGCGCCGGGGGCTGCTGCTGGCCCAGCCGTACAAGACGCAGGCGGGGAATCTCGCGGTGCGGCTCGCTCCGGGGCTGCGGGGTGTGCTCGGGGTGGTGCGCAGGCGCCTCGCGCGGTGGGTGGGCGGCGGGCGCTGACGCGGTCCGTACGCGCGGCTCTGCGACACTGCACGTCCGAACTGCACGTCCGGACGCCGACCGGCGGGACCACGCGCAAGAACAGGGAAGGCACACTGACGATGACCTGGCTGATCACCGGCGGCGCCGGCTACATCGGGGCACACGTGGTCCGCGCCATGACGGAGGCGGGCGAGCGGACGGTGGTCTACGACGACCTGTCCACGGGCCTCGCCGAGCGCGTCCCTCAGGGCGTACCGCTGGTGACCGGGTCGACGCTGGACGCGGAGCTGCTGTCCCGCACGCTGAGGGAACACGCCGTCACCGGTGTCGTGCACCTGGCGGGCAAGAAGCAGGTGGGCGAGTCGGTGGAGCTGCCGCTGCACTACTACCACGAGAACGTGGAGGGGCTGCGGGTCCTGCTGGCGGCGGTGACGGAAGCCGGTGTCGAGTCCTTCGTCTTCTCCTCGTCGGCGGCCGTGTACGGCATGCCCGACGTGGACCTGGTGACGGAGGAGACCCCCTGCCTCCCGATGAGCCCGTACGGCGAGACGAAGCTGGCGGGCGAGTGGCTGGTCCGCGCGACGGGCCGCGCGCACGGCCTGTCGACGGCGTCGCTGCGGTACTTCAACGTGGCGGGCGCGGCGAGCCCCGCGCTGGCCGACACGGGCGTCTTCAACCTGGTCCCGATGGTCTTCGAGAAGCTCACGGCCGGCGAGGCGCCGCGCGTCTTCGGCGCGGACTACCCGACGCCGGACGGCACGTGCGTACGCGACTACATCCACGTGGCGGACATCGCGGAGGCCCATGTGGCGACGGCCCGCAGGCTGGCCGCCGCGCCCGGCGGCACCGATCTGACCCTCAACATCGGCCGCGGCGAGGGCGTCTCGGTCCTGGAGATGGCCAGCCTGATCAACGAGGTCACGGGGTTCGACCTCCCGCCCGTCGTGGCACCCCGCCGCCCCGGCGACCCGGCCCGGGTGGTGGCATCGGCGGACCGCATCGCCACGGAGCTCGGCTGGTCGGCCAAGCGGGACGTGCGCGAGATGGTGGCGTCGGCGTGGGCGGGGTGGGTGCGGACGCATCCGGAGGCGGGCCGGAAGTAGGCAGCAGGAACCGGTCCCGCACACTTGCCCTATGAAGATCTTTCTCTGGCTCGGGCTCGCCGCCGCTCTCCTCGTCAACGTCTCGTCCAGCTTCGTCATCGACGACGACACACGGCAGGCCCTCGTCAGCGTGGGCACCGGTGTCATCGCCCTCGCCTGTGGCGTGACGCTGTTCGTCAAGCGCGAGAAGCGGTCCTGACCCGCCAGGTCCGGCCGAGTCACCGACAACCCGGCCGGGCCGACCTGTTCAGGTACGCCGGCCCAGCCGGCACCCGCCGATGCCCACGGTCGCTCGGCGGCAGGCCCCCCGCATCCCCAGGTCCCCGCAGCCCCGCAGCCCCGCAGCCGCCCTCACAACGCCCGCAGCGCCGCCGCCGTAGCCGTGGCGAGGCTGCCCAGATAGCCCTTGGGCAGCTTCGCCCGCACCACCACGGACCGCCAGTAGAGCGGCCCCGACACCAGGTCGAGGGCGAGGTCCTCGTCGACCCCCTCCCGCACCTCCCCCCGCGCCACCGCGGCCCGCACGATGCCGTTCGCCACCCCGTGCTGCCCCTCCCGCAGGGCCTTCTGCATGGCCTCCGCGATCTCCGGGTTGCGGGCCGCCTCCGCCTGCAGATCCGGGATCACCTGCGAGGCCACGGGATGCCGCAGGGCGCGCGACGTCACCTCGTACAGGAGCCGCAGATCGCCCTCCAGGGAGCCGCTGTCCGGCATCGGGAGGCCCTGCACCGCTATCGCCGACACCAGGTCGAGCACGAGGTGCAGCTTGGAGCGCCAGCGCCGGTAGACGGCGGTCTTGCCGACGCCCGCGCGGCGCGCGATGCCCTCGATGGACATGCGCGCGTACCCGACCGCGGCCAGCTCCTCGAAGACGGCGGCCCTGATGGCCTCGGTCACGTCCTCGCGGAGCACCGCGGCCCCCGCGGGCACCCTGCGGCGCGGCTGTTCATCTCCTGGCCTGCTCGTCGTCATACGGACAGCATAGAACGTGACGACGATACGGTTGCGTTCCGACGTCGCATGGTCCTACTCTCGACGTTGCGACGATACGGTCCCGTCCCGACGTATGTGCGCAAGCATGCTCCATGGCTCCCGAGTGAAAGCAGCGGACGTGAGTCAGGTCCTCGACGCTTCATCCAGCCCCACGGTCGCGACGCCCGCCCCGGCCGTCGACGCCGCCGAGCTCGCCGCCCGGCACGGCCTGACCGTCAGCGGCGCGCGTCCCACCCTCTCCGGGTACGTCCGGCAGCTGTGGCAGCGCAGGCACTTCATCACCGCCTTCGCGACCGCCAAGCTCACGGCCCAGTACAGCCAGGCGAAGCTCGGCCAGGTCTGGCAGGTGATGACGCCGCTCCTGAACGCGGCGGTCTACTACTTCATCTTCGGCGTGCTGATGAACACCAAGCACGCCGTCCCCGACTACGTCCCGTTTTTGGTCACCGGCGTCTTCATCTTCACGTTCACGCAGAGCTCGGTGATGGCGGGCACCCGCGCCATCGCGGGCAACCTCGGCCTGGTGCGCGCCCTGCACTTCCCGCGGGCCGCGCTGCCGATCTCGTTCAGCCTCCAGCAGCTCCAGCAGCTCCTGTTCTCCATGGGCGCGCTGGTCGTGATCCTGCTCTGCTTCGGCGTCCCGCCGACCCTGTCCTGGCTCCTGGTGATCCCGGTCCTGCTCCTGCAGTTCACGTTCAACACGGGCCTGGCCCTGGTGATGGCCCGCCTGGGCAGCAGAACGCCGGACATCGCCCAGCTGATGCCGTTCGTGCTGCGTACGTGGATGTACGCGTCCGGGGTGATGTGGAGCATCGACGCGGTCCTCAAGGACCGGCACCTGCCGCACGTCCTGAAGCTCCTCCTGGAGTGCAACCCGGCGGCGATCTACATCGACCTGATGCGCTTCGCGCTCATCGACACGTTCCGGGCCGACCAGCTCCCGCACCACGTCTGGGCATGGGCCCTGGGCTGGGCGCTGCTCGCCGGGATCGGCGGATTCATCTACTTCTGGAAGGCAGAGGAGACGTACGGCCGTGGCTGACACCAGGAACGACAACGCCCCCACCGTCATCGTCGACCAGGTCGACATCGTCTACCGCGTCCACGGCGCCGGCGCCACCGCGGGCCGCGGCAGCGCGACCGCCGCCCTGGGCCGCATCCTGAAGCGGGGCGAGTCCCCCGGCGTACGCAAGGTGCACGCCGTCCGGAAGGTCTCCTTCACCGCCCACAAGGGCGAGGCCATCGGCCTGATCGGCACGAACGGCTCGGGCAAGTCGACCCTCCTGAAGGCGGTCGCGGGGCTCCTGCCCGTCGAGCACGGCCGCATCTTCACCGACGGCCAGCCCTCCCTCCTCGGCGTGAACGCGGCCCTGATGAACGACCTCACCGGCGAGCGCAACGTCCGGCTCGGCGGCCTGGCGATGGGCATGACCCGCGAGCAGGTCCAGGAGCGCTACCAGGACATCGTCGACTTCTCCGGCATCAACGAGAAGGGCGACTTCATCACGCTCCCGATGCGTACGTACTCCTCCGGCATGGCAGCACGTCTCCGCTTCTCCATCGGCTCCGCCAAGGACCACGACGTCCTGCTCATCGACGAGGCCCTGGCGACCGGCGACCGCTCCTTCCAGAAGCGCTCGGAGGCCCGCATCCGCGAGCTGCGCAAGCGCGCGGGCACGGTCTTCCTGGTCAGCCACAACAACAAGTCGATCCGCGACACCTGCGAGCGCGTGCTCTGGCTCGAACACGGCGAGCTGCGCCTGGACGGACCGACGGACGAGGTCCTGAAGGAGTACGAACGCTTCACGGGCGCCAAGAAGTAGCGCTCACCTCTCCAGGAAGAGGAACAACTCCTCCCAGCGTCGTACGACTTCATCCGTCGTGTAGCGCTGGATGTTCACCCTGGCCAGCTCGCCCATCCGGTCCCGCAGCTCCTTGTCGGACATCAACGTGTCCAGCCTGCGGGCCAGTTCGGCCGTGTTGCCGAGCCGCGCGAGCAGCCCGTCCACACCGTCCTGGACGATCTCGTGCACGCCCGGCGCGCAGTCGAAGGCGGCGCACGGCACCGCGGTGGCCATCGCCTCCATCAGGGCGAGCGGGAAACCCTCGCCCCGCGACGACTGCACGAACACCGAGCCGCCCCGCAGCGCCCCCGGCACATCGCTCGTCCGCCCCATCCACTCCACGGAGCCGTCGAGGCCGAGAGACGTGCACTGTTTCTTGAGCATCTCCTCGTCCTCGCCGGAGCCGTAGATCCGCAGCGTCCAGTCCGGGTGCAGCGGCGCGACCTCCGCCCAGGTGTCGAGGAGCATGTCGATGCCCTTCTGGTCGTGCAGGCGGCCGATGCTCGTGACGACCTTCTCCGTGCGCCGCGAGGGCACTTCGGGCATGAACGGCAGCGGGTTCGGCATGAAGGACGCGTTGTCCATGCCCTGCCTGATCCACAGGTCGGCGTCCTCGCGGGTCAGCGCGAGCATCCGGTCGATGTCCTTGTAGTGCTTTCGCACCCGCCCGAAGCGCGAGCAAGCCCGCGAGTAGGCGAACGACTCGTGGCTCATGCCGATGACCAACAGGCCGCTGGTGTCGGCGAGTTCGACCCATTCCATCGCCCACACCTGCGTGACGATGACGACGGCGCCGGGCCCGGCCTGCGCGAACAGCGCGGTCAGTCTGGCGGCCTGCTCGTGCATGCCCTGCTCGCGCCGCGTGCGCAGCCGGTGCTCGGCCACGTTGAGCCGCCCCTTGATGCCGCGCGCCGGTCCGACGCGCGGCGGGTGCTCGTCGTACAGCGTCGTGGTGGGGTACGGCAGGTCGGTGCCGACGTCCTGCGGGACGCCGGGTTCCGTGATGCCGATGACGTGCACGCGATGGCCGCGCTCGCCGAAGAGACGGGCCATCTGGTGGGACCAACTGGTGATCCCGCCCAGCTCGTTGACGCTGTTGGAGACGAAGAAGATGTCCCGCGTCGGATCCGCTGTCTGACTCACTTGGCGCTCCAGTGCGAGAAGAACTGCTCGACGACGCTTCTGGCGGCATCGCCCCGGTCGTACTCACCGAACTCGGCCACGAACCGTGCCCGCGCCGCCGCGTACTCCAGGGCCTGCTCGTCCAGCGCCTTCAGGGCGGCGAACAGCCCGTCCTCGGTCTCGACCACCGGGCCGGGGGCCCGTTCCCGCAGGTCGAAGTAGGTGCCTCGCCCTTCGTGCACGTACTCCTCGTAGTCGTACGTGAAGAACAGCATCGGCCGGTCGAGGAGCGCGTAGTCGAACATCACGGACGAGTAGTCGGTGATCATCGCGTCGGCGAGCTCGTAGAGCGGCGTGACGTCGTGGTGCGCGGAGACGTCGATGACGCGGCCCCGCACGGACGGCGGGAGCACCACGTGGTTCAGGTAGTGCGAGCGCACGAGCAGCACGTACCGGTCGCCGAACTCCTCCGCGAACCGCTCGACGTCGAAGGGCAGTTCAAAGCGTCCGTGCCGGCCGCCGTGCCTGCGGAACGTCGGCGCGTACAGCAGTACCCGCTTGTCCTCGGGGATGCCGAGCTCCGCCGCCAGCGGCCCGCGTGCGCGCACCCCGCTCGCGTCCTCGGCCCGCTTGGCCCGCACCAGCGCGTCGTTGCGCGGATAGCCGACCCGGAGCAGCACCTTCTCCTTGAGGCGCAGGGCCTTCGCCAGCGTCCGCACGTCGTGCTCGGAGCGGATCAGGAAGCGGTCGAAGCGGTCGAGGACCCGCTGCTGCTCGTCCTGCCGCGGCTTGCTGCGCAGCTTCCACGCGGGTTCGTCGAAGCCCATGCGCTTGAGCGCCGACCCGTGCCAGGTCTGGATGTACGTCGTCTCGGGCCGCTTGGTGAGCTTGAGCGGGTAGCTCTGGTTGTCGACCCAGAACTCGGCCTGCGCGAGGGCCCGGAGGTAGGGCAGCGACCAGCGCCGCACCAGCGTCGCGTCCCTCGGGAAGCCCTCCGGACTGCCCGTGTAGGACCACACGGCGTCGAAGTCGAGACCCTGGCGCCGCATCTCCTCGTAGATCGCCCGGGGGCTGTCGCTGTACTGCTTGCCGAGATGGCTCTCGAAGACGACCGTGCCCTTCTTCACGGGCAGGCGGCTGAACACCTCGTCGTACACGCGCAGTCTGCTCTGCCCGGAGGTGACGTCCTTGCGCAGCTTCTTGGCCCTGCGGAAGCCGGACTTGGCAAGCCGCCCCGGCACGCCCTGCGTCCCGCGCGCCACGAGGTCCTGGATCCGGCCGCTCGCCGTCTCCCGCGTGACGAGCCGGAACGCCAGGTGCCCGCGCTGCGAGACCTCGGGCTCCATGTGGTCGGCGACCAGGCGGGTCAGCCGCGGCCGCACCGGAAGCTTGCCCTCGGCGAGCCCCGGGTCGCACGCGGTGAGCCGCGTCCTGGTGCGCACGCCGTCGGCGGTGAGATGCAGGCGCACGTCCCACACGGCGTCGACGACACCGAGCGGGCGCAGGCGCCGCGCGAGGTCGACGGTCGCCTCCCAGACGATGACGTCGCCCTCGTACCGCACGGCGGAGACCGGGAAGCGGAAGGTCTGCAGGCTGCGGCGGCGCGCGCTGAACTCGAGCTCCGCGGTGAGCACGGCGCCCGGGCCGACGATGCCGAGCGGGTTGGTGATGCGGCCCGCCATGCGGACGGTCCCCGCCGACTCCTCGTACCGCGTGAGGACGTTGCGCAGGAACATCTGGTCGAAGCGCTTGCTGTGATAGCCGAGCTCGGTCACGTCCAGGATCCGGCGGCCGAACGGGTCGTCGAGGTGTTCGGCGCACCAGTACACGCGCCCGTTCCGCTCGGCGAGCGGCGAGGAGATCTTGTCGCGGTTGGTGAGGGTGTCGACGGCGGGAAGCAGGTTCTCCCAGTCGCCCCGCTCCAGGAGGTAGGCGCAGATGGCCTGAATGGGCTGCACCTCGTCGTAGGCGGCGCGGTGCAGCCCGCCGAGGTAGCCGCGCGCGAGCCCGGCGAACTCCTGCCGGTAGGCGGCGTCGCGGAACGGCAGGTCGCGCAGGTGGAGCACCAGGTCGTGCTTGAGGAACTTGATGTCCTTGGCGAGCCGCAGCTCGTCGAGGCCGCGCTCCGCGAGCAGCACGTCGATCCGGCGGTGGATCTCCATGCGGTGCTCGAAGTTGGTCATCTCGTGGCGCCGGTTGGTCACGGACTTCGCGGCGTCGGCGGCGCGCTCGTGGACGTGCCAGTAGTAGACCTGGTTGGGGATGAGGGTGATGCGCCCGGCGGCGAGGTAGGCCTCGGCGATGAACATGAGGTCCTCGTAGAACATGCCCTTGGGGAAGCGGAGGGCGTTCTCGACGAGGAAGTCGCGGCGGTAGAGCTTGTTCGTGGAGAGGGTGTCCCAGACGAACAGGTCGGGCAGCTCGGTGACGGACTCCAGGGTGCGGGTCGTGGCGTAGAGCCAGGGGTACCACTGGTCGCGCTTCTTGTTGCGGGTGTCCATGGAAAGACGGACGCAGAGGCCGGAGACGATGTCGGAGCCGTCGCGCTCGGCGGCTTCGAGGAGGTTGCGGCAGGCGTTGCGCTCCAGGACGTCGTCGCTGTCGAGGAACATCACATGGGTGCCGACGGTGTGGCCGATGCCCACGTTGCGGGGTTCGCCGCCGGCGCCGCTGTTCTCCGGCAGCTGGTAGGCCCGCACCCGCTCGGGGTGCTCGGCGGCCAGGCGCTGCGCCGTCCCGTACGAGTCGTCCGTGCTGCAGTCGTCGACGATGACGACCTCGACGCCGCGCAGGGTCTGGTCGAGCACCGACTGAACGGCGGTCGGCAGCCGCTCTGCGTCGTTGTAGACGATCACCACCACGGACACATCGGGTCGCTCTTGTGGCGTCCCCCGCTCACCTATCGCTCCCATGCGTCCCTCCAGTCAGATGCCAGCTCATCCTACTAATTATCTCTAATGCCCGATTGGCGCTCTTCAGGGGGGTGTGATCGGCCTAGTCCCGATACGCGAAAGGGGCGTCCCGGGCCATCAGGCCCGGGACGCCCCCATCGGCGTACGACGGATTACGCGAGGACTACGAGTGGGTCCGCAGCAGCGTCCTCATGGTCCGCATGGCGACCGACAGGTTCGCCAGGTCGAACGCGTCCGAGCTCTGGATCTCGTCCAGCGTCGTCCGCGACCGGCTCAGGATCGCCGCGTTCTTCTCCTCCCATGCCTTGAAGCGCTGCTCGGGAGTGTCCTCGCCGTTCCCGGCGGCCAGCACGTCGGCCGTCAGGGCGGCGTGCGCCGCGTACAGGTCCTCGCGGATCGACGCACGGGCCATCGACTGCCAGCGGTCGGCCCGCGGCAGCTCGATGATGCGGTCCATGAGCTGGGTGATCCGCAGCCGGTCCGCGAGGTCGTAGTAGACCTCGGCGACCGCCATCGGGTCCTTGTCCGTGCGGTCGGCGATCGCCACGATGTCGAGCGAGGGGAAGGCCGAGGAGAACCCGGCCACGCGCTGGGCGAGTTCGTCGGGGACGCCGACGCCCGTCAGCTCGTCGCGGATGCTCTGGTACCACTCCTGGTCGGAGCCGCGCAGCAGCTTCGGCAGCTCGGTCCAGACCTCGGCCACTCCCTCACGGAAGAAGTCGATGGTCTCGGCGAGCTGGAGCGGCTGCGGCCGGTTGTTGAGCAGCCAGCGCGTGCCGCGCTCGACGAGGCGGCGCGAGTGCAGCCGGATGCGCGTCTGGACGTCGGCGGCCACCACGTTGTCGAGCGCCTCGACCGCGTCCCAGACCTTGCTCAGACCGAAGATCTCGCGGGCCGCGAGCTGCGCCCGCACGATCTCCTCGAGCGAGGCTCCCGTCTCCTCGCGGAGGCGGTGCAGGAACGTCGAACCACCCGTGTTCACCGTG
This sequence comes from Streptomyces sp. NPDC032198, assembly GCF_040636975.1. Classification (NCBI taxonomy): domain Bacteria; kingdom Bacillati; phylum Actinomycetota; class Actinomycetes; order Kitasatosporales; family Streptomycetaceae; genus Streptomyces; species Streptomyces sp. NPDC032198. The sequence continues at coordinate 408,321 of NZ_JBEZVL010000009.1, forward strand.
TCGTTGACGAGCACCGTGGTGACGATCTCGCGGCGCAGCGCGTGCCCGTCGACCTGCTCGGGGAACTTCTCCCGCAGGGCCTCGGGGAAGTACGCGTGCAGCAGCCCGCGCAGGTAGTCGTCGTCCGGGAGCGTCGTCTGGATCAGCTCGTCGGCCGCCGTGATCTTCGTGTACGCGAGGAGCACGGCGAGCTCGGGCTGGCTGAGCCCGCGGCCCGAGCTCAGGAGCTCACGGATCTGCCGGTCGGTCGGCAGGAACTCCAGACCACGGTCCAGGTGACCGTCACGGCCCAGGCGGCGCATGAAGCGCTGGTGGGCGTGGAGCAGGGACGGGGACTGGAAGACCGCGTTCGACAGGGCGGTGTTCTGCGCGTAGTTGTTGCGCAGGACCAGGGTCCCGACCTCGTCCGTCATCGCGGCGAGGAACTTGTTGCGCTGCTTGACGGTCATGTCGCCGTTCGCGACGACCGCGTTGAGCAGGATCTTGATGTTCACCTCGTGGTCGGAGGTGTCCACGCCCGCGCTGTTGTCGATGGCGTCGGTGTTGATGTGCCCACCGGACCGCGCGAACTCGATGCGGCCGAGCTGCGTCAGACCGAGGTTGCCGCCCTCGCCGACGACCTTGACGCGCAGGTCGGCGCCGTTGACGCGGATCGCGTCGTTCGCCTTGTCGCCGACGTCGCTGTTCGACTCGGCCGACGACTTCACGTACGTACCGATGCCGCCGTTCCACAGCAGGTCCACCGGGGCCTGCAGGATCGCCTTCATCAGGTCGGCCGGGGTCATCTTCGCGACGCCCGTCTCGATGCCGAGTGCCTCGCGGATGTGGGCGTTCAGCTGGATCGCCTTGGCGCTGCGGGGGAAGATCCCGCCGCCCGCGGAGAGCAGCTCCTTGTTGTAGTCGGCCCAGGAGCTGCGCGGCAGCTCGAAGAGACGACGGCGCTCCGCGTACGAGGTCGCGGCGTCCGGCCGCGGGTCGATGAAGATGTGCCGGTGGTCGAACGCGGCCACCAGGCGGATGTGCTCGGAGAGCAGCATGCCGTTGCCGAACACGTCACCGGACATGTCGCCGACGCCGACGACCGTGAAGTCCTCGGACTGGGTGTCGGTGCCCAGCTCCCGGAAGTGCCGCTTGACGGACTCCCAGGCGCCGCGGGCGGTGATGCCCATGCCCTTGTGGTCGTACCCGGCGGAGCCGCCGGACGCGAAGGCGTCACCGAGCCAGAAGTTGTACGACTCGGCGACCTCGTTCGCGATGTCCGAGAACGTCGCGGTGCCCTTGTCGGCGGCGACCACGAGGTACGTGTCGTCCTCGTCGTGGCGCACGACGTCCGCGGGCGGCACGACCTCACCGGCGACGAGATTGTCGGTGATGTCGAGCAGCGCCGAGATGAACGTCTTGTAGCAGGCCACGCCCTCGGCCAGCCACGCGTCGCGGTCGACGGACGGGTCGGGCAGCTGCTTGGCGACGAAGCCGCCCTTGGCGCCGACGGGCACGATGACGGTGTTCTTCACCATCTGCGCCTTGACCAGACCGAGGATCTCGGTGCGGAAGTCCTCACGCCGGTCGGACCAGCGCAGACCGCCGCGGGCGACCTTGCCGAAGCGCAGGTGGACGCCCTCGACGCGCGGCGAGTACACCCAGATCTCGTACGCCGGACGCGGCGCGGGGAGGTCGGGGATGGCCTGCGGGTCGAACTTCATGGAGATGTAGGTGTGCGGCTTGCCGCCCTCCGCCTCCTGGAAGAAGTTCGTGCGCAGCGTCGCCTTGATGACGGTGAGGAAGGACCGCAGGATCCGGTCCTCGTCCAGGGACGCGACCTGGTCGAGCGCCCCGTCGAGCTCTTCGAGGAGCCCGTCGGTCAGCTCGGTTCCGGCCCGCTGGCGGTCCGGGGACATCCGCGCCTCGAAGAGCGAGACGAGAAGCCGGGTGGTGTGGACGTTGTTGCGGAGGGTGTCCTCCATGTAGTCCTGGCTGAAGGTGGAGCCCGCCTGGCGCAGGTACTTGGCGTAGGCGCGGAGCACCATCGCCTGACGCCAGTTGAGCCCGGCCCGCAGGACCAGCGAGTTGAAGCCGTCGACCTCGGCCTCGCCCGTCCAGGCGGCGGCGAAGGCCTCCTGGAAGCGCTCGCGGCCGTCGTCGCCCAAGTAGTCGCCGTTGCCGTTCTGCGGCTTGGGCATGCGCAGCCCGAAGTCGTAGATCCAGGCGTTCGTACGGTCCGTGCAGCGCAGCTCGTAGGGGCGCTCGTCGGTGACCTCGACGCCCAGGCGCTGGAGGACCGGCAGGACCGCGGAGAGCGAGACCTGGCCGCCCGAGCGGTAGATCTTGAAGCGGCGCTCGCCGGGGGCGGCGCCCACCGGCTCGTACAGGCTGAGCGCGAAGTCCTCGCGGCCGTGCTTGAGCTGCTCCAGGTGCTGGAGGTCGGCGACGGCGGCACGCGGCGTGTGGTCCGCCTTGTAGCCCTCGGGGAAGGCGCCCGAGTAGCGGCGCAGCAGTTCGGCGGCGCGCTCCTCGCCGCACTCGGCGGTCAGCGCCTCGGCGAAGCCGTCGGCCCAGGAGCGGGCGGCCTCCACGAGCCGTGCCTCGATGCGGTCGGTGTCGGCGTCGGTGAGCTGCGGAAGCCCGCCGCCCGGCGCGACACGGACCACGAAGTGCAGCCGGGAGAGGATCGACTCGGTGTTCCAGGCGGTGAAGTCGACGCTGTCGCCGCCGAGCTCCTCCTTGAGGATGTCGATGATCCGCAGCCGCACGCCGGTGGTGTAGCGGTCACGCGGCAGGTAGACCAGGGCCGAGTAGTAGCGGCCGTACTCGTCCTTGCGCAGGTACAGCCGCAGCCTGCGGCGCTCCTGGAGGTAGAGGACGGACGTGACGATGGACCGCAGCTCGTCGGGCGGGGTCTGGAAGAGCTCGTCGCGCGGGTACGTCTCCAGGATCTGCAGCAGGTCGCGGCCGTCGTGGCTGTTGGGCGAGAAGCCCGCGCCCTTGAGGACTTCCTGGACCTTGCGGCGGATGACCGGCACCCGGCGCACGGACTCGGTGTACGCGGCGGACGAGAAGAGGCCGAGGAAGCGGCGCTCCCCGATGACGTTGCCGTGGGCGTCGAACTTCTTCACGCCCACGTAGTCGAGATAGCTGGGCCGGTGCACGGTGGCACGGCTGTTGGCCTTGGTGAGCACCAGGAGCTTGTGCTCACGGGCCTTCGCGCGCGCGTCCGCGGGCAGCCGGCTGAAGGAGGGGCTGACCGGATGGTCCTCCTCCCCGTCGTGCTGCGGGTCGGCGCGCAGGATGCCGAGACCGGTGCCGGGCACCGCGGAGAGCGAGTCGTCGTCCGTCAGGACGTACTCACGGAAGCCGAGGAAGGTGAAGTGGTTGTCGGCGAGCCAGCGAAGGAGCTCGCGGGCCTCGTCGACCTCCTGGTCGCGCAGGTCGTCCGCGGTCGGCTCGGTGGGGAGCTCATCGGCGATGCGCAGCGCGGCGTCGCGCATCTTCTCCCAGTCCTCGACGGTCTCGCGTACGTCGGAGAGGACCCTGATCAGATCGGCGCTGATCTGCTTCAGGTCCGCGCGGTCGGTCTCGCGGTCGGTCTCGACGTGGATCCAGGACTCGGTGACCGCGTCGTGCGGGCGCTCCGTGCCGGGGTCGGTGAGGACCTCGAGGAGCTTGCCGGTCAGGTCCCGTCGTACGACGACCTGGGGGTGGATGACGACATGGATGCCGCGGCCCTGCCGCGAGAGCTCATTGGTGACCGAGTCGACCAGGAAGGGCATGTCGTCCGTGACCACCTCGACGACGGTGTGGCTGCACGTCCAGCCGTTCTCCTCGACGGTCGGGGTGTGCACACGGACGTTGGCCGTGCCCTGTGGGCGGTTCTCGGCCAGCCGGTAGTGGGAGAAGGCTGCTCCGAAGACGTCGACCGGGTCACGGTCGGCGAGGTCCTCCGGGGCGGTGTGCAGGTAGTAGCGCTGGAGGAACGCAAGGGCCATGTCCTCGTCAGGAGTGGCCCCGTCGCCCTTCGACCCGGTCGGTGCCCCATGCGGTAGGCGGCCACCGACCGGGCTGTTCTCAGCTACCCGGGCCGCCCTGGTGAGCAGCTCGGCTTTGGCTTCGTCCAGCTTGGTCTGCATTGTCCTCTGACTCCTGTCGCGCGCCGTTGCGTGACGTAGAAGGAAGTGATTCGACGTAACGCCACGACGCGGGGTCTCCGGTCGAAGTCGACGTTATGCCGCGGTGAGAGATGGGCGGGCGGTTATCCGCCATTTTCAGCGGTTTCGCTGACCGATGGCCGGGATGAGTTGGCCGGTCGCACCGCCAAGAAGCGTCAGCGACGTCCCGGGCACGGATGTCCTCCGTGTTCCCCGGGCGCAGGGCGGGGGCGTACACGCCCCCGCGGGATATCGCGCTGATCACGGGTCAAGGCTATCGCCCTCCACCCGGGAGCCGTCATGAGCCGTATGTGTACAAAAGCAGGGGTGGAACTTTGACACTCTGCACAGAGACTTTCGCGCCATCTGTCGGCGACGGACCCCCTCGGCGGACCGGTGGGCCCTCTTGGCAAACCGGACGGGCGGATGCACGTTGAGCGGGACGGACGGACAGCGCACGGCGGACGGACCCGGTCCACGAGTGGGGAGCGAGCACCGATGGCAGCGAAAATCCTGATAGTGACCGGCGACGCGGCGGAGTCACTCGAAGTCCTCTACCCCTACCAGCGGCTGCGCGAGGAGGGGTACGACGTCCACATCGCCGCCCCCGCCCGCAAGAAGCTGCAGTTCGTGGTGCACGACTTCGAGCCGGGCTTCGACACGTTCACGGAGAAGCCGGGCTACACGTGGCCCGCGGACCTCGCCTTCTCCGAAGTCGATCCCGGCCAGTACGCCGCTCTGGTGATCCCGGGCGGCCGGGCCCCGGAGTATCTGCGCAACGACCCGGAGCTCCGCAAGATCCTCAAGTCCTTCTTCGACTCGGACAAGCCGGTCGCCCAGATCTGCCACGGCCCGCTCCTGACCGCGGCGATCGGCGGCCTCAGCGGACGCAGGGTCACGGCGTACCCGGCCCTGGAGCTGGACATGCAGACGGCGGGCGCGACGTTCCAGGACGCGGAGGTGGTGGTCGACGGCACCCTGGTCTCGGCCCGGGCCTGGCCGGACCACTCGGGCTGGATGAGGGAGTTCCTGACGGTGCTACGAGCGAAGGCCCCGGTGGCGTAGAGGCCCCTATGCGGCAGCCAACCGCTCGGCCACGTCCACGGCCTCGGCGAGACTGTCGACCACAGGAACCTCCACCCCCACCGCCTCCAGGCTGGCCCTGCTGTGGGACCCGCCGGTGTAGAGCACGGCCTGCGCCCCCACGTGCGCCGCGGCGACGGCGTCATCGACGGCGTCCCCGATGACGACGATGCGCTCGGCCGCGGCGACGCCCTCCAGAGCGGCCAGGTGCCGCACCATCCGCTCGGCCTTGCCCGCGTGCGAGGTGTCCATGCGCCCGTCGATACGCACGAAGTGCTCCTCGATCCCGTGCCGCCGCACGATCGGCACCAGGTGCTCGTGCGGCGCGAGCGAGAGCAGCGACTGCGTACGCCCGGCCGCGCGCCGCTCCGCGAGCAGCTCGGCGGCGCCTTCGGCGAGCCCGCAGGCCTCGGCACGCGCCCAGTAGTGCTTGTGGAACACGGCGTCCATGACCTGCCACTCGGCGTCCGTGGGCAGCCGCCCCATCAACCGCTCATAGAAGAGCGGGACGGGCACGCAGTACAGATCGCGATACCGCTCCAGCGTGATCGGGTCCAGCCCGATCTCCGCGAACGAGGCGTTCGTCGACTCGATGACCGCATGAATGTCATGCAGAAGCGTGCCGTTCCAGTCCCACACGATATGCGCCCCGCGCTGCAAGGTCCCCATACCGAAACGGTACCCGCCCCCTCCTACCCCCCACTCCAAAACCCCCGCCCCCGACAAGCAGGTCCCCCACGGCCCGCACCCCCTGCCCGCCCACCTTCCCCGGAGAGCCCCCTCCGCCCGAACAAGCCTTTCCCGCCCACCCGCCCACCCACCCGATTGCCCCGCAGCACCCCTGCACGAACAACCGAGCAACAGCCGCCCTACGCACGCGAGGGGCCGTGCCGGTATGTCCGCCCGGAGCACGGCTCGCAGCACTCCGGAACCGAAGAAACCGGGCGGCCACCGGACGATAGCGAGGACGGACATACCGGCACGGCCCCGAACCCACAACCGGTAGAGCCCGTAGCCCGCAAGCACCCGCAGTCGGCATCGAGAGGCGAGGGGACGTGGCGGTATGTCCGCCCGGAGCACGGCTCCCGACACTCCGGAACCGAAGCAACCCCACGTCCACCGGACGATAGCGAGGACGGACATACCGGCGCGGCACCGCACCCACACACGGACAGCCCCGCACCGGCAAACACCCGCAGCCTGCGACGCACGCAAGGGGACGTGCTGGTATGTCCGCCCGGTTCGCGGCACCGGCACGGCACCGCACCCACACCCGGACAGCCCCGCACCGCCCGAAGCCGCACCCGCACCCGCACCCCGCAGAACCGCCCCAGCCCCGCAGGGACCCCTCAGCCGATCAAGCCAGGAATCTCCTGCGTGGCGAACCACAGCAGCTCGTGCTCCTCGACCCCCTCTACAGCGAGCCGCGCCTCCTCGTCCCCCTGATCCGCGGCCCCCATCGCCTCCACCCCCGCAGCGACATCCCCCGCCGCGTCCTCCGCATCCACATGCACGGCCGCGACCTTCTTCAACCCCAGCACCCCGGCAACCCGCACCTCACCCAGCCCACCCGAAGCCGCAGCCCCGTCCGAAGCCGAAGCCTCGCCCCCCTCCAGCCCCCCGTCCGGCACATCCGCAGCCAGCACGACCCGCCGCCGAACCGCCCCCGAGTCCCCCGCGAGCAGCCGCAGCGAGGCAAGAGCCGCGCGGCTCAGAGCCGCGTACTCCAGCTCCTCGGTGTCATCCGTGGCGTACCACTCACGCAGAGCGGGCGTCACCGCATAGGCCGTCAGCGGACCCGGCGCCAGCTCGCCCGCCTTGTACGCCTCCGCGAGACGGCTCAGGGTCAGGGGAACGTAGACGCGCATGACGGCCCGCTTTCACAGTCGGAATCACAGTCGGAACGACAGATCGGAATCACAGATCGGCAGGGCACATCGAAGGGAACATCGAAGGACCCGCAGGGGACGGAACAGGCCCCCAGAATACGTGCGGACGTCCCCCTTCGAGCTGCGCCCCACACCCACCCCCCACGTCACCCCCGGCACCCACCCTTCACCCGGCCCACCCCAACGCCCCCAAGGAATCCCGCACCCCCGACCACCCGGATAGGTGACTCCTCCGGCCCCCACCCCCGGCACCCGCGGCCCCTTGCGACCCCCACCCCGCGCCCCGTACAAGATCTCCGACGGAAGTTACTCCCCGGTACCACCACGGCCGGGACACCGAAGCCGGAGGCGACACGGCATGCACAAGGTGATGACCAAGGTAATGACCAGGCCCCGCACCCGCCCGGTGACCACCCGCCCACCGGCCCGCACGGACCCCCGCCGCCCCTCGGCGGCACGCACCCCCTCGGCGGCACGCACGGCACCACGCACCCCCGCGCGCCCCGTCAGGACCCCGCCCCAGCCCCCTCCGCACCCCACGGAGCTCTTCACGGAGCGCCTGCTCCTGGTGCTCAGCGGCCAGAAGCCGGTCCACTGGGCGGCACGCCACATCGCCCACACCGCCTTCGACGACCTGACCCGCCTCGCCGAGCAGACCCCCCTGAACGTGAACGGCCGGCGCCCCACGATCCACCGGATCGGCCACTACGAACCACGCCCCGGCGTCTACGAGGTCTTCGCGAGGATCGGCGCGGGCCCGGCCCTCAGGGCCCTGGCGTTCCGCCTGCACCTGGGCGAGGACCAGCGCTGGCGCTGCACGGCGGTGGAGGTCGGCAACCGGACCCCGTGAGACCACGAAGAGAGGCCCCGGCCCCGGACAACACGAAGGGCCGGACACAACCCGTGCCCGGCCCTTCGTCAAAGCAACTGCCGCCAACGCCGACTGTCAAAGCCCAGCGCAGCCCAACGCAGCGCTACTTCTTACGGCGACGCCCACCCTTCTGAGCCTTGCGCCGCTCCGCCCGCGTCATCCCGTCCGACTCCGACCGCACACCCGCGTCCTCGGTCTCGAAGTCCCCCTCGTCGACGCCACCCTCGGCGTTCGGCGCCTGGAAGTGGAGACGGTCGGGTCGCTGCGGGGCGTCGAGCCCCTTGGCGCGGATCTCGGGACGGCCACCGCCCGCAGGCACGGCGTCCTTCTTCTGGAGGGAAGCCCCGCCCTCGGCCGAGTCCGTCACCGGAACCTCCTCGACCTGCTGCTCGACCTGGACCTCCAGGTTGAACAGGTAGCCGACGGACTCTTCCTTGATGCCGTCCATCATGGCGTTGAACATGTCGAAGCCCTCGCGCTGGTACTCGACCAGCGGGTCCTTCTGCGCCATGGCACGGAGGCCGATGCCCTCCTGGAGGTAGTCCATCTCGTAGAGGTGCTCGCGCCACTTGCGGTCGAGCACCGAGAGGACGACCCGCCGCTCCAGCTCACGCATGATCTCGGAGCCGAGCTGCTCCTCACGCGCCTCGTACTGCTGGTGGATGTCGTCCTTGATGGAGTCGGAGATGAACTCGGCGGTCAGACCCGCGCGGTCACCCGCGTCCTCCTCCAGCTCCTCGACGGTGACCTTCACCGGGTAGAGCTGCTTGAAGGCGCCCCACAGCCGGTCCAGGTCCCACTCCTCGGCGAAGCCCTCGGCGGTCTCCGCCGCGATGTACGCGTCGATCGTGTCGTCCATGAAGTGCGTGACCTGCTCCTCGAGGTTCTCGCCCTCCAGGACCCGGCGACGCTCGCCGTAGATGACCTCGCGCTGCCGGTTGAGGACCTCGTCGTACTTCAGGACGTTCTTACGCGTCTCGAAGTTCTGCTGCTCGACCTGCGACTGGGCGGACGCGATCGCGCGCGTCACCATCTTGTTCTCGATCGGGACGTCGTCCGGGACGTTCGCCATGGCCATCACGCGCTCGACCATCTGCGCCTTGAAGAGACGCATCAGGTCGTCGCCGAGCGAGAGGTAGAACCGGGACTCGCCGGGGTCGCCCTGACGGCCGGAACGACCGCGCAGCTGGTTGTCGATGCGGCGCGACTCGTGGCGCTCGGTGCCCAGCACGTACAGCCCGCCGAGCTCCTTGACCTCCTCGAACTCCGCCTTCACGGAACGCTCGGCCTTCTCCATGGCGGCGGGCAGCGCCGCGGCCCACTCCTCGACGTGCTCGACGGGGTCGAGGCCGCGCTGGCGCAGCTCCGCCTCGGCGAGGTCGTCGGGGTTGCCGCCGAGCTTGATGTCCGTGCCTCGTCCGGCCATGTTCGTGGCGACGGTGACGGCGCCCTTGCGGCCGGCCTGGGCGATGATCGGCGCCTCACGGTCGTGCTGCTTGGCGTTCAGGACCTCGTGCTGCACCCCGCGCTTGGAGAGCTGCTGGGAGAGGTACTCCGACTTCTCGACGGAGGTCGTGCCGACCAGGATCGGCTGGCCCTGCTCGTGCTTCTCGGCGATGTCGTCGACGACGGCGGCGAACTTGGCTACCTCGGTGCGGTAGATCAGGTCCGACTGGTCGGCGCGGACCATGGGCCGGTTCGTCGGGATCGGCACGACGCCCAGCTTGTAGATCTGGTGGAACTCGGCGGCCTCGGTCATGGCCGTACCGGTCATGCCGCAGAGGCCGGAGACTTCCTTGCCGTCGTGGTCGTGGCGCTTGTAGAGCCGGAAGAAGTTCTGAAGGGTGATCGTGGCCAAGGTCTGGTTCTCGTCCTTGATGTCCACCCCTTCCTTCGCCTCGATCGCCTGGTGCATGCCCTCGTTGTAGCGGCGGCCGGCGAGGATACGGCCGGTGTGCTCGTCGACGATCATGACTTCGCCGTCGATGACGACGTAGTCCTTGTCCTTCTTGAAGAGTTCCTTGGCCTTGATGGCGTTGTTGAGATAACCCACCAGCGGCGTGTTCACCGACTCGTACAGGTTGTCGATGCCCAGCCAGTCCTCGACCTTGGAGACACCGGACTCGTGGATGGCGACGGTGCGCTTCTTCTCGTCGACCTCGTAGTCGCCGGTCTCCTCGATGCCCTTGAGCTGGTTGCCGGGCTCGCCCTTGGTGAGGCGGGTGACCAACTTGGCGAAGTCGCCGTACCACTTGGTGGCCTGGTCGGCGGGGCCGGAGATGATCAGCGGTGTACGGGCCTCGTCCACCAGGATCGAGTCGACCTCGTCGACGATCGCGAAGTTGTGGCCGCGCTGCACCAGTTCGTCCTTCGACCACGCCATGTTGTCGCGCAGGTAGTCGAATCCGAACTCGTTGTTCGTGCCGTACGTGATGTCGCAGGCGTACTGCTCGCGGCGCTGAGCCGGCGTCATGTTGGCGATGATGCAGCCGACGGACAGACCGAGGAACTTGTGGACGCGGCCCATCATCTCGGAGTCGCGCTCGGCCAGGTAGTCGTTGACCGTGATCAGGTGCACGCCCTTGCCCGACAGGGCGTTCAGGTAAGCGGGGAGCGTACCGACGAGGGTCTTGCCCTCACCCGTCTTCATCTCGGCGACGTAGCCGAGGTGCAGCGCGGCGCCGCCCATCATCTGGACGTCGTAGTGCCGCTGGCCGAGGACGCGCTTGGCGGCTTCACGCACCGTGGCGAAGGCCTCGGGGAGGAGGTCGTCAAGGGTCTCGCCGTCGGCGTAACGCTCCTTGTACTCCTCGGTCAGGGCGCGCAGCTCGGCGTCGGAGAGGCTGACGAAGTCCTCTTCGATGGACTTGACCTGGTCCGCGATGCGGTGCAGCTTGCGCAGGATCTTGCCTTCGCCTGCACGCATGATCTTCGAGAGGACGGACACGAGGGTTGGTCTCCTTGCCGGTCGGGCCTGGCATGGTCGGTTTACTCATAGGGCAACGGCCATCGTAAGCGAGGAGCGGGCCGCGCCGGGAGGTCTGCCGATACGTCAACGGGCGGGGGGCCTGGAAGGTGCCGGGTTGTGCCGATCAGCGCTCGGCGAAATACGGGGGAATGCTCGGCGAAAAACACTGGCCCGCCGAGCCCGGCCCCCGCAGAATCACCGGATGGAGCCCGTCACTCTCACCACCGAACGCCTGGTCCTGCGCGCTTTCACGCCCGCCGACATCGACGAGACGTACGAAGCCTGCCAGGACGCCGACACCCAGCGCTGGACCACGATCCCCTCGCCCTACGCGCGCACGGACGCGGAGGGCTTCGTCACGCGCATGGTGCCGGACGGCTGGCGCCACGACACGGAGTACACCTTTGCCGTACGTCCCCGGGGTGGCGGCCCCCTGATCGCCGCCGCCAGCCTCCACCACCCGCGCTCGGGCGCCTGGGAGGTCGGCTTCTGGACGGCGAAGGAGCACCGGGGCAGCGGCTATATGACGGAGATCGTCCTCACCCTGGCCAGGTGGGCCTTCACCGACCTGGGCTGCAACCGCCTTGAGTGGCGCGCCGAGGTCGGCAACACCGCATCGCGCGCGGTGGCGGAGAAGGCGGGCTTCACCTTCGAGGGCACCCTGCGCGGCGCCCTCCTGAACAAGGCCACGCTGCGTGACTGCTGGGTGGGCGCCCTGCTGCCCGGCGACATCGGCCTGTCGTCGATCCAGCCGTATCTGCCCGCGAGGGACGCCCAGGCAGGCCGCGACGCCAAGGGCTGAGGTCCGCCGTCCGCCCCGGCCGGAGGGATCCGGCGGCATTGTCAGTGCCGCCCCCTATCGTTTCCGGCATGACGAGCCTGCCGCGCCCCGCCATCGACCTGTCCGCCGACGAGGCCCGCCGCATCGCGCTCCGCGCCCAGGGATTCCTGGGCGCGCCGGACCGCAGGTCCGGTGTGCGGGGCGTGCTGCGGCATCTCGGCGCGGTCCAGCTCGACACGATCTCGGTCCTCGCCCGCTCCCACGAGCTCATTCCGTACGCCCGTCTCGGCGCCGTAGGCCGCGACAGGATCGAGGCGGCGTACTGGGACGGGGCGTCCGGCACCGGCCCCGCCCGGCCGCACGCCTTCGAGTACTGGTCGCACGCCGCGTGCATCCTGCCCATCGAGGAGTGGCCGCACTTCGCCTTCCGCCGCCGCGCCTACCGCACCCGCCCGCACTGGCACCACGACCTGCCGGACGGTGCGTACGACACGGTCATCAAGCAGCTCACCGCCGAAGGCCCCCTCACCGCGACGGAGTTGGGCGGCGCGAAGAACAAGGGCGAGTGGTGGGACTGGTCGGACGCGAAGGTCGCCGTCGAGCGGGCGCTGATGTACGGCGAGGTGGTCTGCACCGAGCGGCGCAGCTGGAAGCGGGTGTACGACCTCGCTGAGCGCGCGATCCCCAAGACGCTGCTCCATGACGACCTGGACGACGGGGAGTGCCTGCGCCGTCTGGTCCGCCTGGCGGGCCAGGCCCTGGGCGTCGGCACGCGCGCGGACATCGCGGACTATCACCGCCTCAAGGGCGAGCAGTTCGACGCGGTGGTCGCGGACTCGGGCCTGGTCCCGGTGACGGTGGAGGGCTGGGACAAGCCCGCCTGGGCCGACCCCGCGGCGCTGGCGACGGCCCCGCGCGGCCGCCACCGCACGACGCTCCTCTCGCCCTTCGACTCCCTGATCTGGGAGCGGGCCCGCACGGAGCGGATCTTCGGCTTCACCCACCGCCTGGAGGCGTACGTCCCCAAGCCGAAGCGGATCCACGGCTATTTCGCGATGCCGGTCCTGGCCGGAGGCCGGCTGGTCGGCCGCGTGGACCCCGCCCGCGACGGCAGCACGCTGGTCGCCAAGCAGGTGTCACTGGACGGCCCCAGGTCCGTGCCCGCGGTGGCCCAGGCCCTGCGTGAAGCGGCGACGTGGGTGAACTGCGATTCCGTACGGGTGGAGCGCGTGGACCGTCCCGAACTGACCGCCGAGCTGGTCCGCGCCCTCACCTGATCTCGAGGATCTTCTCCCGCATCGCGTAGACGACCGCCTCCATCCTGGAGTGCAGCTGCAGCTTCTCCAGGATGTTGCGCACGTGGTTCTTCACGGTGTTCTCGGAGATGAACAGTTCCTTCGCGATGTCGCGGTTGTTCATGCCCGTGGCGACGAGCTTCAGCACCTCGAGCTCGCGGTCGGTCAGCCGCGGCGCGGGCACCAGTCTGCGCTCGTCGGTGCGCTGGATCATCGACTTGAACTCGGTCAGCAGTTTCGACGCCATGGACGGGCTGATCTGCGACTGCCCGTCGGCCACCGCCCGAATCGCCGTCGCCACCTCGTCCGTGGAGATCTCCTTGAGGAGATAGCCCGTGGCGCCCGCCTTGATCGCGTCGTAGAGGTCGGCCTCCTCGTCGCTGATCGTCAGCATGATGATCTTCGCGCTCGGCGCGACCTCCTTGATGGAGGTGCACGCCTCGATGCCGCCGCGCTTGGGCATGCGTACGTCCATCAGGACGATGTCCGGCAGCAGGTCGGCTGCCTTGTCCACCGCCTCGGCGCCGTCGCCCGCCTCCCCGACCACCTGGATGTCCTCCTCGGCCGCGAGGACGATCTCCAGGCCCCGGCGGAAGAGCGCGTGGTCATCCACCACAAGGACCCGGATGGGCTCCTTGCGTGGTGCGCCCATGTCCGTGCCGATGCCGATGCCGTCGTCGTCATCGGCATCCCGCATCGGTCCGAAGCTGTCCGCCATCGTTCCCTCCCCCTGAAGGCCATGGCCCTTTGTGCGTCCGCTGCCGCCAACCGGAGGCAGCAGCACACCGGTTGGCCGGCTCCGCCCATGATTTCATGCCCGGGCCGCCGCGCGGTGCCCGCAGGGGTCGCATGATGATGCCCCTGGGGGCGCACACGCGCTCCAGGGGCACCATCTCGGACCTCCGCCGACCAGGGGTCAGCCGCCGAGCGCACCGCCACCGCCGGCGGACTCGGCCCGCGCGACCATGGGGTCGGTGTTGAGGCGGATGACGCCGTAGTCATAGGCGTGGCGCCGGTAGACGACACTCGGTTCCTTCGACTCCGAGTCGACGAACAAGTAGAAGTCGTGCCCGACGAGTTCCATCTCGTAGAGCGCCTGGTCGAGCGTCATCGGGGCTGCCACGTGGCTCTTCTCGCGGACCACGAGGGGGCCTTCGCCCTGGATCTCCAGTGAGCCGATCCGCTTGACGGGCACGCCGTCCGGCTCTTCCTCCCGCACGAGCGAGCCGTCCCCGTTGAGAGTGGCCGCGTCCGGCACCCGCTCGGCCACCTCGGCGGCGGAGAGCCTGCCGGTGCCGCGCCGGTTGTGGCGCTTCTCGTGCTGCTTGCGCAGCCGTGCGTCGAGCTTGGCGGTGGCCAGGTCGAGCGCCGCGTACGGATCGGTCGCCGATGCCTCCGCGCGAATCACGGGTCCCCGTCCGCGGAGTGTGATCTCCACGCGGTCGGAACGGTCGGCCTGCCGCGGGTTGGCTTCCTTGGACACCTCGACGTCGAGGCTGATCACCTTGCCGTCGAGCTTCTGGATCTTCTCCAGGTTCAGCTTCTCGGCCACGTGCTTGCGGAACCGCTCGGGCACCTCGGTCTTGCGGCCCTTGACGACGATGTCCACGCAGAACTCCGTTCCCGGATCGCTCCGCTTCGGCGGCGGAGCATCTCCCTTTTGCACCAGGCCCCGGTGACTCCCGGAGCCTCGGACTCGGTGACTTCCACCTCCTCCTCCCCCGCGAACAAGATCTCCACCCCGACCGGCCCGGGTGATTGCGAAAAACCCGGCGACCGGCATTCCGATATGCGAGGGTCGGCGTCCGCCATTCCTCACAACCGAACATATCTCGCCCGGACGGATGTCGTCACCCTCTACCGCCGCATACCTCCATTCAGGTGCATTGACCCTCTCACTACCTGCAACGATGCAAGTTCCCAGTCAGTTCCGGTTTATTCCGAAAGAATCCGGTGAGGAGGCGACAACAGCTGCGGAGATCGTGTTCTCGCAGGTAATTTCACGGGCTGTTACCAAAGGGGTCGGCCCTTTACTTTCCGTGCGTACGTCACGTATTGCGCGCGCCGCCTCCGCCAAAGTCGCGCCCGTGGTCATCAGGTCGTCCACGATCACGACCCGCCCACCGGCGATGAGCCGCCCGCCACCCGCGGTCACCTCCAGGGCGCCCCGCAGATTCGCCTGCCGCTGACGGGAGTTGAGCCCCGCCTGGTCGGCCACGGCACGCCGATGACGCAGCACGCCGAGCACCCGGGCCCGCATCCCGCCCCGCCGCAGCTCACCCGCAGCGGCCAGCGCGATCCGCCGTACGGGATCGTGCCCCCGCGCCCGGACGGCCCCGCGAGCCGACGGCACGGGCACCAGCAGTACCGGAGCGTCACCACCACCCCGATCAGCACTGTCCGGCAACCCGGCACTCTCCCGCAGCGCGGCACGCACCGCCCCGGCCAGCCCCGCGCCCAGCGGCACCACGAGCCCCAGAGCGCCCCGCTCCTTGTGCGCGAGCAGCACCGACCGCACCGAGTTCCCGTACGGAGCCGCCGCATGCACCACCGGCAGCCCCGGCGGCCGGGGATCAGGGCTCACCCGGCACGGCGCGGCCCCGCACAGGGCCTCGCGGCACTGGGCGCAGAGCGCCGCACGAGGCCTGCCACAGCCTCCGCACTCGGCCGGCAGCACCAGATCGGTGAGGTCCTGCCACCACCCCGGCATGCCCACCACTGTGCCAAGCCGCGAGCGGCCCTGCCACCCCTGTGGACAACCGCCTGTGGACAACTCCGCGGCACAGCTGGAGGCGTTGCTCCAGGGACGACGTCACCCCGGATAGACCGGAGCCGTCCCCTCCTTGACCACCGTCTGCCACTGCGCACCCGTCGGCAGCTGCACGATCCCGTCGTCCGAGTGCGCCACCAGCGGCAGCCTCTCGTCCTCGGACGCCGCGATCTCCTTGACGCCGGTGAGGCCGGGCAGCGTCGCACCGGCGGGCACCGAACCGTCGCTCTGGACGTACCGCATCTGCTGCACGCCACCGGACTCGCGCCCGACCACCACGAGGCGGCTGCCGCCCGCCCACGACATGGCGGTGACCTCCTCCATCTGCGGTGCCGCCTGGCGCAGTCCGTCCACGGAGATCTGCGGCTGCTCACCCTTGGCGCCCGTCCGCTCGACACGGCCGATCTGCAGGGTCGTCTTGCCGTCCTTCTTCACGAGCAGCGCGATCCGCACCCCGTCGGCCGACACCCGCACCGCCTCGATCCGTCCGTCGAGGTTCGCGATCTTGACCGGCAGCGGCTCTCCCGCGCCCTGCGCGAGCCAGAGCAGCCGCGGCCGCTTCAGGTCACGGTCGGCCACCCACAGGTCGCCGCGGCCGTCCCAGCTCGGCGTCGAGAGACCGTCCTTCTCCGACTTGGCCTTGCTGCGTACCTCCGGCTTGCCGAGCGACCCCTCGGAGACCAGCGACCCCATGTACAGCGAGCGCCCGTCGAGCGACACCCCGGCCGCCCGCTCCTCGTCCCGCGACACGGCGGCCGAACGCAGCGGCTGCCCGCCACTGCCCAACTGCCCCTGCACGGGCTGCGGATCGTCCTTGCCGCCGGCGCCGGCACGCATCCGCACGAGGCGCCGCTTGTCGTCGATGAGGTACTGGTAGTCGGGGTGCTCCGCGGTGCGGCGCGAGGCGACGGCCTCGGCCCGGTCCTTGCTCAGGACGCACAGCTGCGAGCCGTTGCGGCGCTGCAGCTCCACCTCCTCGACGCCGGACGACGTCAGGTCCTGGAGCGTGAAGAGCAGTTGCGCGGCCATCTCCGTGCACCGCTCCTGCCCTATGGCATCGGCCTTCCCGTTCAGCGGCACCGTCAGCTTGCCCTGGTCGTCGGGGGCCAGCGTCCTGGTGTCCGCCTTGAGCCGCGTACCCGTCGGGAAGCGCGTGCCCACGACCTGCTTGAGCCAGGTGGTGGGCCCGTCGAGCACCGCCTTGACGGTCTCCGTCACGGGGTCTATTCGCTGGCGTATGTAGACGGGGTCGGCGACGAGCCCTTCCTGGCCGCCACCGGTCGAACCGGAGGAACGCGTCGCGAAGTAGTACTTGTTGACGGACCAGTAGATGCGCTGGAAGTCGGACTGTCCGAGCACGACCCCCTGCGGCACCCCGTCGATCCGCCACTCCTTGCCGTTGGGGCCGGCCTGCTGGGTGAGGTGGACGACCTGGTTGTACGCGGCGTTGTCGAGCTGGTAGGCGTGCTCCTTGTCCACGGTGGCGACCTTGCGGCCGGTCAGCGGGAACGAACGGCCGGTATCACCGCCGTCCCCGACACTGCCCGTACCCGTGCTCGGCCCGCTCTCGAGGACCGTGGTCTGCGCCTCGGGGTTCCAGCCCTTGGAGGCTTCCTTGGTCAGATACTTGCGCGCCATCGCGAACTCGGGATCGTCACTGGTCAGCGCCTCGAGAAAGCCCTGGACGATCTCCTCGGGGCCCGCGTCGTCACCCGGCGGCATCGCGTAGACCCGGACCTGCGACTGCGAGTCGGGCCGCTGGGAGGCGTCGACCGCCTTCAGGTTCCCGCTGTCGGGCATCGAGGCACACCCCGCGAGCAGCACCCCGCAGGAACCGAACAGCACACCGGCCCGCAGTGGACGCCGACGGGCGCGGCGATCGTGGTCAGCGCCCACGAGAGGCCTCCCCTTCCCTGGCGGGATCCGTTTCCCTGGCGGGATCCGTTTCCGTCCCGTTCGCGCGATCCGTGTCCGTCGCGGCGTCCGCCGCCCGTTCATCGGAGCTCCGGTCCGCCCGGGGGCCGTCGGGCTCCTCCTGGCGCGGCATGTCGTCGTCCAGCGGCCGGCGCGGCACGACCCGCGAACCGCTGCCCGGCAACGCGGTGGGGTCCGCCGTCGTGGCCGCCTGGGCGAGCCGCGGCGCGATCGGCGCCCGGGCCGGGACGGGCGGCGGCACCCGTTCCGACACCGTGGGCTGCGCGGGCACCGTGGCGAGCTTGTTCGCGCCGCCGAGCGGCAGACCCGCGTCGTTCAGGCCGCGGTGGCGCCGCGAGTCGTCGGGCTCCAGCGGTATCGGCGATCCCCGCAGCGCCTCGTCCGCCGTGCGCGGCAGTGTCAGACGGAACTGCGAGCCGCCGCCCGGCTCGCCCCACGCCTGCAGCCAGCCGCCGTGCAGCCGTGCGTCTTCCAGTGCGATGGAGAGCCCGAGGCCCGTACCCCCGGTGGTACGCGCGCGTGCCGGGTCGGCCCGCCAGAAGCGGCTGAACACGCGGGTCGCCTCGCCGGGCTTGAGCCCCACTCCGTAGTCCCGCACCGCGACGGCGACCGCACCGCCCGCCACCGCGAGCCGCACCACGACGTCCTGGCCCTCGCCGTGCTCCACGGCGTTGACCACGAGGTTGCGCAGGACCCGCTCCACACGGCGTGCGTCGGCCTCCGCGACCACGGGCTGCTGGTCCCCGACGATCCGGATGTGCGTCCCCTTGCGGTCCGCGAGCGGCTCCGCGCCGCCCACGACCCGTCGTACGACCTCACGCAGGTCTATCGGCTCGGCCTCCAGGGCCGCCGCGCCCGCGTCGAACCGGCTGATCTCCAGGAGATCCGCGAGCAGCGTCTCGAACCGGTCCAGCTGGTCGGCGAGCAGCTCGGCCGACCGCGCGGTGACCGGATCGAAGTCCACGCGCGCGTCGTGGATGACATCGGCCGCCATCCGTACGGTCGTCAGCGGCGTACGCAGCTCGTGCGAGACGTCCGAGACGAACCGCCGCTGCATCCGCGAGAGCTCCTCCAGCTGCTGGATCTTGAGCTGGAGGTTCTGCGCCATCTTGTTGAAGGCCTCGCCGAGCCGCGCGATGTCGTCCTCTCCCGTGACCTTCATACGTTCCTGAAGGCGCCCGGCGGACAGCCGCTCGGCGATGCCCGCGGCCATCCGTACCGGCGTGACGACCTGGCGGACCACCAGCCAGGCGATGGCACCGAGCAGCACCACGACGAACAGACCCGCGGTGGCGAGCGTCGTCCTGACGACGCCGAGGGACTCCTCCTCCTGCGTCAGCGGGAAGAGGTAGTACAGCTGGTAGGGATCGCCGTTCAGGTCGTTCAGACGCTTGCCTATGACGAGGCCGGGCTGTGCGTCACGGCCGTCGTTGAAGACGATGCGCGTATTGCTCTGATACGCCCTGGTGCCCTTGTCGACGCTGTCGCGCAGCGACTCGGGCACGCTCTGGATCGGGTCCACGCCCCCGGAGGCACGCGGCCCGCGCACGCTGGCACCGCCCGGCGTGGACGTGGGACTCAGCGTCACCACGTTGAACGCGCTCTGACCACCGCTGGAGAGCTGCTCCACCAGGTCCGACATCCACATGGCAGTGGGCGGTGTGGTCCCTCCGTCGGTCGTGCCGCTGTCCTGCCCGGAGCGCGGCCGCGCGGAGTTCGCCTCGTCCTGGGCCGCCCGGAATCCACCGTCGGCCTGGCTCTGCGAGGCCTTCACCTTGGCCTTGAGCAGGCCGTTGTTCACGGAACTCATGACGGCGAAGCCGAGCATCAGCACGACGCCGAGCGACATGAGCAGCGTCGTGACGACGACCTTCAGCTGGATGTTGCGCCGCCACAACCGCACGGCGGGCAGCAGCGGACGCCGCACCCAGCGCACGAAGAGCCGCAGGACGGGGCTGCCCTGCACCCCGTCCTGCAACAGCAGACCACCGTCGAGCAGCCGCCCGAACGTGGTGCTGCGCCGTCCTCCAGTCCGCCCCGGGCGTCCGCCCGGAGCCGGAGCCCCGGGCGGTGCGGGGGAACTGTCCCGGGACATGTCAGCTCGGTCCGGCCTTGTAACCGACACCACGGACGGTCACCACGATCTCCGGGCGCTCGGGGTCCTTCTCGACCTTCGAGCGCAGCCGCTGGACGTGCACGTTCACCAGACGGGTGTCGGCCGCGTGGCGGTAGCCCCAGACCTGCTCCAGGAGCACCTCACGCGTGAACACCTGCCACGGCTTGCGGGCCAGCGCGACCAGGAGGTCGAACTCCAGCGGGGTCAGCGCGATCGACTGGCCCTCCCGCTTCACGGAGTGCCCCGCCACGTCGATGACCAGGTCACCGATGGTCAGCTGCTCCGGCGCGGGCTCCTCGGACCTCCGCAGCCGCGCCCTGATGCGGGCCACGAGCTCCTTCGGCTTGAAGGGCTTCACGATGTAGTCATCGGCGCCCGACTCCAGGCCGACCACCACGTCCACCGTGTCGCTCTTGGCCGTGAGCATGACGATCGGCACCCCGGACTCCGCCCTGATCAGGCGGCACACCTCGATGCCATCACGGCCCGGCAACATCAAATCCAGCAGTACAAGATCCGGCTTTGCCTCCCTGAAAGCGGCCAGCGCCTTGTCGCCATCAGCTACGAACGACGGCTCAAAACCTTCACCACGCAGCACAATCCCGAGCATCTCGGCCAGTGCGGTGTCGTCGTCGACGACAAGGACTCGTCCCTTCATGCCTGACATCATCCCATTAGCTCATCGTTACCTGGCGTGACCTGGCACACAGCTCGTCCAGGCCCCCTGCTGTCACGGGCGACACGACGCCTTCCTCGGTGACGATCGCCGTCACCAGCTCCGGTGGTGTCACGTCGAACGCGGGGTTGTACGCCTGGGTCCCCAGAGGTGCCACCGCGATCCCGCCTCCTGCTTCAAGCCCGGCCATCAGCACATAGGGTGCCGTGACCTCCGTCACTTCATGACTCGCCCGCTGCTCCACCTCGATGGACGCTCCGTCCGGGGTGTCCGGGTCCACGGTCGTGACCGGCGCCACCACGATGAACGGCACGTGGTGGTAGCGGGCCAGCACCGCGAGCGGATAGCTCCCCACCTTGTTGGCCACCGAACCGTCGGCCGCGATGCGGTCCGCGCCGATCAGCACGGCGTCCACCTCACCCGCCGCGAACAGCGACCCCGCCGCATTGTCCGTAAGCAAGGTGTACGCCATTCCGGCCCGCGCCGCCTCATACGCGGTCAGCCTCGAACCCTGCAGCAAGGGACGCGTCTCGTCCACCCACAGCCTGCGAAGACGTCCCTGCCGGTGCGCCGCCAGGGCCACCGCGAACGCCGTGCCCTCACCGCCGGAGACCAGCGCCCCCGTGTTGCAGTGCGTGAGGATCCGGTGGCCGCCGCCGGGCAGCATCTCGTCGAGCAGCGCCAGACCGTGCGCCGCCATCTTCCCGCTGGCCTCGGCGTCCTCCCGGTGCAGCTCCCGCGCCGCCGCAAGCGCCGCGGCGCCCGCCCGCTCCTGGTCGGCACCGCCCGCCAGCGCCGCGCGGTAGGCCGTCAGGGCCCTGCGTACGCCGTACCCGAGGTTGACCGCGGTGGGCCTGGCCCCCACGAGCGCGCCCGCCGCCTCCTCCACGTCGAAGCCGCGTATGGCGGCCAGCGCGACCCCGTACGCACCGGCGATGCCGAGCAGTGGCGCACCGCGCACCGCCAGCGTGCGGATCGCCTGCACCAGGGCAGGCGCGTCCGTGCACACCAGCTCGGTCTCCTCGCCGGGCAGCCTGGTCTGGTCGAGGAGGACCAGTACGGGGCCCTCCGGCGGCTCGGCCCAGCGGATCACGGAAATCACCGGAGGCGCCGCTTTCCCTGCGTTCCTGCCCTCGTTCTTGCCCTCGTTCAGTGAGCTCGTCGGGGTGTCGGTCGGCCGTATGTCCTCGCCTGATTGCGCGTACTGATCAGCCATCCGCCCAGTCTGCCCCTTACCTGACGGACAATTGAAGGTGTGCAGCCCATACGCCGCCCGGTCACCGCACGGGTGTGCCGTGGCACGATGGCTGGCAACCTGCCGCCGCGACCGCGGACGGGCACCGTGAAGGAGCGACGATGAACGACACTCCGGGCTGGGCTTCGCCCGGATCTGCCCCCTCCGACGACGGCCAGGACTCCGGCAAGCGCGAACCCGCCGAGCCCTCCGAGCCCTCTGAGCCCCCCGCGGCCGCCGGCCGGCCCGACGGTCCGGCCTCGAAGTGGTCCAAGGAGCAGCCGCCGCCCGCCCAGTGGTCCGCCCCCAGCCCGTCGGCACCCGGTCAGACCCCGCCTCCGCCGCCTCCGCCCGGCGGTGGCTGGGGCGGCGGACGCCCCGGCGGCCCCGGTCCCGGTGGACCCGGCAGGCCGGGCGGACCCGGCGGGCCGGGTGGCTACCCCGGCTGGGGCGCCTGGCAGGGCCCGCCGCCCGCCGCCAAGCCCGGTGTCATCCCGCTGCGGCCCCTCGGCGTCGGCGAGATCCTGGACGGCGCGGTCTCCACGATGCGTACGCACTGGCGCACGGTGCTCGGCATCTCCCTCGCCGTGGCCGTGTTCACGGAGATCATCGTCATCCTGCTGCAGGGACTCGTCCTCGACGACAGCGCCTCCACGGACGCCCTGGACGACCCGAGCGCGACCGTCGGCGAACTGACCCGCGCCCTGGGCGACACCCTGCTGAGCTCCGGCGTGCTCCTGCTGATCACCCTGCTCGGCACGATCGTCGCCACCGCCCTGCTCACGATGGTCACCAGCCGCGCGGTGCTCGGTAAGTCGGTCACCACGGCCGAGGCCTGGCAGGACGCCAGGCCTCGGCTGCCGAAGCTGATCGGCCTGACGCTGCTGCTGCCGCTCATCGGTATGGCGATCGTCGCCGCGGGCACCCTGCCCGGCGTACTGATCGCGGTGGCCGGCGCGTCCGACGCGGGCATCAGCCTCGCCGTCCTCGGCGGCTTCGCGGCCGGTGTCGTCGCCATCTGGCTGCTGGTCCGCTTCTCGCTCTCCTCGCCCGCCCTCATGCTGGAGAAGCAGGGCGTGAAGAAGTCGATGACCCGCTCGGTGAAGCTGGTCCGCGGCTCCTGGTGGCGGGTGTTCGGCATCCAGCTGCTCGCCGCGGTCATCGCCAACGTAGTGGCGTCGATCATCGTCATCCCCTTCACCCTCATCGCGGGCGCGCTCAGCGGCGACGGCGTCACCGGCTTCCTCGACAGCGGCTCCGGCGACCTCGGCTGGACCTTCCTGATCGTCAGCGGCATCGGCTCGATCATCGGCTCCATGCTGACGTTCCCGATCACCGCCGGCGTCACGGTCCTCCTCTACATCGACCAGCGGATCCGCCGCGAGGCCCTCGACCTCGAACTGGCGCGCGCGGCAGGCCTCCAGGGCGACAACGGCTCCAACGCCCCCGGCACCCCCGGGAGCTGATGCGGTGACGGGGTCAGTGCTGCACGGCTCAGGGCCGCTCGCACAACTCACGCGACTCGCACAACTGACACGACACACCGGCAGCGACGACGACCCGCCGGTGACGATTCCGCGCGACCCCGCACGGGAGGCGGCCGAGCGCGAACTATCCAAGCCGCCGTACCACGAGAACGACCCCGGCCTCCTGCAGCGTGCCCTGGACGGCTTCTGGGACTGGGTCGACGGACTGTTCACCGCCGCCTCGGGGGCGACCCCGGGCGGCACCCTCGGCCTCCTGGTCATCGTCATCGCGGTCCTTGCCCTCGCCGCGGCCCTCTGGTGGCGCCTGGGCACCCCGCACCGCGCCCCCACCTCGTCGGCCCCCGCCCTCTTCGACGACCGCCCGCGCACCGCGGCGGAACACCGCGCCGCCGCCGAGGCACACGCCGCCCAGGGCCACTGGAACCAAGCCGTCCAGGAACGCATGCGGGCGATGGTCCGCGCCCTGGAGGAACGCGCCCTCCTGGACCCCCGCCCCGGCCGCACAGCGGACGAAGCTGCGGCGGAGGCCTCCCTCCCCTTCCCGGCCCACGCCTCCGAACTCCACGCGGCGGCCCAGGCGTTCGACGCCATCACGTACGGCGCCCGCACCGCCACACAACCGATGTACGACCGCCTGACCACCCTGGACACCTCCCTGACCCAAACAAGACCAACCCTGAGCCCCCAGGGAGCCCCGAGTTGACGGCCCCCCAGGACCCCTACAGGGCCGAGAACATCGCCGACCCCGACGCCAGCACCAGGGCGACCGACGACAAGAGCGAGACCACCCCCCGCACAGTCGACAGGGCAACCGAGAACGAACACGAGACCGACCCCAGCCCCACCGAGAACACACACCGGCCCGAACCCAACGTCGGCACCACCAGCAGAACAGCCAAAGCCGACAACAACACCCTGGCCAGCGGCAGCGGCAGCGGCAGCGGCAGCGGCAACGGCAACGGCAACGGCAGCGGCAGCGGCAACAGCAACAGCAACAGCAACGGCAGCGGCAACAGCAACAGCAACGGCAGCGGCAACGGCAACGGCAACGGCAACAGCAACGACGGCACCGGCACCAACGGCTCCCCCTCCCCGTCCCCCGCCCCAAGGTCCCCCGCTCCCACCTCCTCAGCCCCCACCCCCCGCCAGCTCTGGACCAAGACCCGCGGCATCCTCCTCGCCCTGGTCGTCCTCCTGGCCACCGCCATCGCCCTCGCGGCCGTCCGCTCCAGCGGCCAGCACGGTCGTCTCGACCCGCGCTCGGCCGACACCTACGGCAGCCGCGCGGTCGCCGAACTCCTCGCCGACCGCGGCGTATCCACCCGCGTGGTCACCACCTCCGAAGAGGCCAGGGCAGCGGCAGGACCGGACACCACGCTCCTGGTGACCACCCCCGACCGGCTCACCGAGCGCCAGCAGTCACGCCTCCGCGAAGCCACCAAGAGCTCCCGAGGCCGCACCGTGCTCCTCGCCCCCGGCACCCCCTCGGTCAGCACCCTCGCGCCCGGCGTCACCGCGGACGCCACCCCCAGCCTCGACTCGACGCTCTCCCCCCGCTGCTCCCTGCCCGCCGCCGAACGCGCGGGCTCAGCGGACGTGGGCGGCCTCCGCTACGACACCCTCGCCCCGAACGCCGAAGCCTGCTACCTCAGCGACGGCCTCCCCAGCCTGCTGCAGCTCCCGGCCGCCGACGGGCCCGGCGACACCGTCGTACTCGGCGCCCCCGACATCCTCTTCAACGACCGCCTCGACGAGCAGGGCAACGCCTCACTGGCCCTGCAACTCCTCGGCTCCCGCCCCCACTTGGTCTGGTACCTCCCCTCACTCTCCGACGACGCGGCGACCGACGACAACGCCGACCGCGGCTTCTTCGACCTCATCCCCGCCGGCTGGCGATGGGGCACCCTGCAACTCGCCATCGCCGCCGCACTCGCCGCCCTGTGGCGCGCCCGCCGCCTCGGCCCGCTGGTCCCCGAACGCCTCCCCGTGGCCATCCGTGCCTCCGAGACCGTCGAAGGCCGCGCCCGCCTCTACCGCAAGGCGAACGCCCGCGACCGCGCCGCCGCAGCACTCCGCTCGGCCACCCGCACCCGCATCGCCCCCCTCATCGGCGTCTCCCCCGCCCAGGCGCACGCGCCCGAGACCCTGCTCCCCGCCCTGTCCGCCAGGCTCCGCACCCCCGGCCAGGACCTGCACCCCCTCCTCTTCGGCCCACCCCCGGCCAACGACGCAGCCCTCATCACCCTCACCGACCAACTCGACGCCCTCGAAAGAGAGGTACGTACTTCATGATGGACCCGACCACTGACAACGCCGGGAGCTCCGGCAGCGCCCGCTCCTCCCTGGAGTCCCTGCGCACCGAGATCTCCAAGGCCGTGGTCGGCCAGGACCCCGCGGTGACGGGCCTCGTCGTGGCCCTCCTCTGCCGCGGCCACGTCCTCCTCGAAGGCGTCCCCGGAGTGGCGAAGACCCTGCTCGTCCGCGCCCTCGCCGCATCCCTCGAACTCGACACCAAGCGCGTCCAGTTCACCCCCGACCTGATGCCGAGCGACGTCACCGGCTCCCTCGTCTACGACGCCCGCTCCACCGAGTTCTCGTTCCAGCCCGGCCCGGTCTTCACCAACCTCCTCCTCGCCGACGAGATCAACCGCACCCCTCCCAAAACCCAGTCCTCCCTCCTCGAAGCGATGGAGGAACGCCAGGTCACGGTCGACGGCACCCCGCGCCCGCTCCCCGAGCCCTTCCTCGTCGCGGCCACCCAGAACCCGGTCGAGTACGAGGGCACGTACCCCCTCCCCGAAGCCCAGCTGGACCGTTTCCTCCTCAAGCTCACCGTTCCCCTCCCCTCCCGCCAGGACGAGATCAACGTCCTCACGCGCCATGCGGAAGGCTTCAACCCGCGCGACCTGCACGCCGCCGGCATCCGCCCCGTGGCAGGCCCCGCCGAGCTGGAAGCCGCCCGCGCCGCCGTCGCCAAGACATCCGTCTCCCCCGAGATCACCGCGTACGTGGTCGACATCTGCCGTGCCACGCGCGAATCCCCGTCCCTCACCCTCGGCGTCTCCCCCCGAGGCGCGACCGCGCTCCTCTCGACGGCCCGCGCCTGGGCCTGGCTGACGGGCCGCGACTACGTCATCCCCGACGACGTGAAGGCCCTCGCCCTCCCCACCCTCCGCCACCGCGTCCAACTCCGCCCGGAGGCCGAGATGGAGGGCGTGACAGCGGACTCCGTGATCAACGCGATCCTCGCCCACGTCCCGGTCCCCCGCTGATGGCCCTCACCGGCCGCACAGCGCTCCTTGCGGCCCTGGGCAGCCTCCCCGTGGGCATCTGGGACCCCAGCTGGACAGGCATCCTCGCGGTGAACGCCCCGCTGGCCCTGGCCTGCGCCTGCGACTTCGCCCTGGCCGCCCCCGTACGCCGCCTCGGCCTGACCCGCGCAGGCGACACCTCCGTACGCCTCGGAGAATCCGCCGACGTCGAGCTGACCGTCACCAACCCCTCCGGCCGCCCCCTGCGCGCCCAACTCCGCGACGCCTGGCCCCCCAGCAGCTGGCAGCCCGGCACCGAAGTCGAATCCTCCCGGCACCGGCTGACGATCCCTCCGGGCGAGCGCCGCCGCCTCACCACCCGCCTGCGCCCCACCCGCCGAGGCGACCACCAGGCCGACCGCATCACCATCCGCTCGTACGGCCCCCTCGGCCTCCTCACCTGCCAGGGCAGCCACAAGGTCCCGTGGACGCTCCGGGTCCTGCCCCCCTTCACCAGCCGGAAGCACCTCCCGTCCAAGCTGGCCCGCCTCCGCGAACTCGACGGCCGCACCAGCGTCCTGACCCGCGGTCAGGGCACGGAATTCGACAGTCTCCGCGACTACGTCCCCGGCGACGACACCCGCTCCATCGACTGGCGCGCCACCGCCCGCCGGTCCACGGTCGCCCTCCGCACCTGGCGCCCCGAACGCGACCGCCACATCCTGCTGGTCCTCGACACGGGCCGCACCTCGGCGGGCCGCGTCGGCGACGCCCCGCGCCTCGACGCGTCGATGGACGCGGCCCTGCTCCTCGCGGCCCTGGCCTCCCGAGCGGGAGACCGAGTGGACCTCCTCGCCTATGACCGCCGCGTACGCGCCCTGGTTCAGGGCAGGGCAGCAGGCGACGTACTCCCCTCAGTCGTCAACGCCCTGGCCACGCTGGAACCGGAGCTCGTCGAAACGGACGCCAGAGGCCTGACCTCAACAGCTCTCCGCACCGCGACCCGCAGCTCGCTGATAGTGCTGCTGACCAGCCTGGACACAGCCCCCATCGAGGAAGGCCTGCTCCCGGTACTCTCCCGGCTCACCCAACGCCACACAGTCCTCCTGGCATCGGTGGCCGACCCTCACATAGAGGAAATGTCCAAGGCCCGCGGAACAACAGAAGCCGTGTACGACGCTGCTGCCGCCGCCCAGGCCCACGCGGAACGCCACCGCACGGCAGAACAACTCATGCGCCACGGAGTCACCGTCGTGGACGCCACCCCCACCGACTTGGCCCCCGCCTTGGCAGACGCATATCTGTCCCTAAAGGCAGCCGGCCGCCTCTGACTGGAGAGACTGGACAGAGAAATAGAAAAAGGCCCTTCGACGGCTTCGAAGGGCCTGGAACGCAGAAAACCCCCGCACCCAGAGGGTGCGGGGGTTTCCCGTTAATAATAGTTCGGCGGCGTCCTACTCTCCCACAGGGTCCCCCCTGCAGTA